>DASPST010000060.1:0-101190 GCA_035623795.1 Terriglobales bacterium | reverse complement strand
GAACATGAAGCCTTGGGTTCCGAAGACAGGGAGCACTGGGCCGCTCGTTGGAATGCGCACTTCCGCTTCGCCCTAAAGAACAGGGCTTCGCTTCAGTGCGCATTCCAACGACAACAACAACCAACATCAACCCCCCAAAAGGGGACATTTCTAACGAGTTAACGATGGGGACATTTCTAAGGAGTCTTGACACGCGCCGCCCGAACAACTGGCGGAAGGTTTCCCGTTTCGGGTATCCTCTTAGCCCACGAGTTCTGGGGAATCTTTTCTGGGGCTATGCGCCCATGGGGAGGCAATCATGCGTCGCCTGCGTGTTCCCATCGCCTTCTTCCTCGTCCTGGCACTGCCCTCGGTGGTTCCCCAAGCAGCTCAGGGGGCGGGACGATATGACGAGCAGATACAGAAAGAGGTCGAGAAATATATCCAGAACAAGAAGGAATTTCAGGGCGTTAAGGCCACGACCGACGATCAGATCGTCACCCTCACGGGTACCGTCAATCTCTACATCGACAAGGTGAATCTCGAGAAGAAGGTTTCTCGAATCAAGAACGTGGACGGAGTCCGCAATCACGTCACCGTGCAGAGCAACGTGCCGGACGAGCAGCTTCGCCAGAGGCTGGCGGACCAGCTGCGTTACGACCGGGTAGGTTACGGAAATGTATTCAACGCCATCGGCCTGGAAGTCAAGGATGGCGTGGTAACCCTGTCCGGCAACGTGCGCGATTATCCCGCCCGGGACTCGGCCCTGGCGATCGCCGAGACCACCCCCGGGGTCAAGGACGTCATCGACAACATCGAGGTGGCACCCACGTCGACCTTCGACGACGACCTGCGCCTGTTGCTGTATCGCGCCATCTACGGGCATCCCAGCTTGCAGAAATACGCGATCGATCCGCAAAAGCCCATTCGCATTGTGGTCAATAACGGTCGGGTAACCTTGTACGGTGTGGTGGACAGCGCCGCGGACAAGCAGATTGCCGGCATCCAGGCCAACTCCGTGCCCGGTGTCTTCAGCGTCGATAACCAGCTTCTGGTGGCAAGTCAGCAGAGCAAATGACCGAACCGGTTCCCAGGTCACATTTTCTTGGAGGAGCGCAATGAACTCTAAGAAATTCTCGGACCTTCTGCTCACGATCACGCGGAGTCCAGCGTGACAGTCCCAAGGTCTAGGTTGAGCAGCCTGATGATCGGCCTGGTTGCGCTCGGAACCTCTTGCCTGCTTGCAGCGAATCCTCCGTCCTCGCCAAAACGGACCCAGATCAAGCTGCTGACACCCTTCGGCCGCGGCGGACTCAGCATCGGCATGGCAGTCACCGAGAAAGGAGAGGGCAGCTGTTTTGCCCCGTCGGCGGCTTCCCCCAGCCGTCCCGACGCCTGGCGCTGCAACGCCGGAAACACCATCCATGATCCCTGCTACCAGAGCATCCCGGGCGACAGCAAGCAACTCGCATGCCCGGTGGGTGGCCCCTGGAGCGGCGATGTCATCCTGCTGACGCTCACCCAGCCCTTGCCCACGGAACCGCGTAAGAATGTCAGTCGGGACGACACCTTGCCCTGGGCCCTGGAACTGGTCAACGGACAGCGCTGCACTCTCTTGACCGGGGCCACGGCGCCGATTGCCGGCATGCGCATTAACTACGGCTGTCCCGGCGGCTTCGTCGTAGTGGGCGACATCGACCGCAGTCGGCCCGTGTGGCGGGTCTTCTTCCAAGGAGAGAAGTCGATCGCCCTCGAGCAGACCGATGTGGCTGTCGCCTGGTTTTAGGCGCTATCCAAAAAGCCGCATGAAGCCCGTCGCGGGCAGGTCGGGGACCAGGAACTGCGCCTCGCGTAATCCGGCCACTCTGGCGAGCGATTGCGCCGCCAGGTACCCGCTGCGCACCGCGCCTTCCATCGTCGCGGGCCATCCCGTGGCGGTCCAGTCCCCGGCGAGAAACACCCGCGGCCAGACGGTTTGGGCATGCGGCCGGTGCAGATCGATTCCGGGCTGGGGCGAGTAGGTGGCGTGGACCTCTTTGACGACAGTTGATTTCAGCAGCCGGGCCTCCCGGGCAGCGGGAAAGAAGTCGCGCAGCTCCTCGACCGCCAGGGCCACGATCTCTTCCTTGGATTTGTCGACCAGCGTCTTCGACGAACTCACCACCAACTCAAGATAACTGCCGTGCCCGTTGCCTTCGCGCTGTTGGAACTTCGACTTGTGAAACATCCACTGGATGGTTCGATCCAGCAGGACGGCATGATCCAGGTCCGAGATCTGACGGTCGAACCAGAGATGAATTCCCGTGATGGGTGACGGCGCAAAACTGGCCAGAGCCTGCCGCAGAGGCTGAGAGGCTGAAGTGTCGGGCAGAAGACGCGCCAGCCCGTCGAAGGGCAGCGCCAGCACGATGTAGTCGAAGGTCTCGTCGCGTCCACCCGCGGTCAGCTTCACGTGCGAGAGCTCGGTCCGGAACGACTCGGCAGACGTCCTTAACTGGATTTGACCCTGCCGCTGTTGCAGGTAGGACCCCGCAGCCCCGTAAAGCTCAGTCAATGGAACGGTGGGGACGCCCATCAGGGCGGCCGCCGGAGACTTCAGGAATGACTCGCGCACCACCTGCGCCGCGTATGGCACCGAGACCCGGTCGATGCTCTCATTGAGTGCACTGACCAGCACGGTCTTCCAGAACCGCTCGATCGAGCGCTCAGTCTGCCCATGGCGCCGCAGCCAGCTCAAGAACGACTCCCCCTTGTCCCGCGGCGCCGCCGGAGCCAGTGCCAGCATGGCGCGAGTGATGGCCAGCTTGTCGGTCAGTTCCAGGCACGCCGCACGCAGAAACGCGGGCACGGTGTGCAAGGGGGCGGGCAGTGAGCAACTCCCGATCTCGGAGGCACGTCCGCCGGGCTCGAGAAAAGTCAGCTGGTCATACCACCGAATCTTGTCCGCAACCCCGGTTCGCTTGTAGAAATCCACCAGGTTGGTGCAGCATCCCAGCAACACATGCTGGCAGTTGTCCACGATCTCCCCGGTTCCCGGGTGTTGGTACGAGGAGGCCCGCCCCCCCAGGTACGGCCGCCGCTCATACAGGGTGACACGAAAACCCACTGCTGCCAGGGCGCACCCGGCAGCCAGTCCAGCCAGCCCGCCTCCAACGACGCCGACTGAGGGAGGTTGTGTCCATAACGGCTTCATCACAACAGGCGATCGAGGAATCCCTTCCCCAGGACGGTCAGCTTTTCCCGGAATGTCAAGGAGACTTTTTGGCGGTAGACGTCGTACTGACGCGACGCGATCTTCTCCAACAGACGCTGGTAAATGGTCACCAGCACCCAAAGCGACGGCTGACTGTCTTCGTCGACCATCGGAATCAGTTCCTGAGCGGAGCGATAGAACTCTCGCGCCCGGTCTGCTTCCGCCGCCAGCAACGAGCGCAGACGCGTACGATCCGGATTGCCCTGGAGTTCCGCCGCCGAGAGTTGAAACCGCTGGAGATCTTCCTGGGGCAGGTAGATCCGACCCATGGCAGCGTCTTCCTTCACGTCACGAATGATGTTGGTCAGCTGAAACGCGATCCCGGTACGTTCCGCGAGGCCTTCGGCCGCGGGATTGCGATATCCGAAAATCTTGATGCACACCAGGCCGACCACCGACGCCACCCGATAGCAGTAGCCGTAGAGTTCTTCGAAAGTCTGATATTCGACGGCCAACCCGGCCTCTCCCGGGGCCACGCTGGAAACATCCATCAAAGTGCCGAAGGCGAGCTGATCCAGGAGTTCCCCAGGGATGTTGTAGCAGCGCTGCGTGTCCATTAGCGCCAGCAGAACGGGATCGTCTGTCGGGTAGCCGGACTGCGCCCGATGAAGCGCCTGGAGCCAGGCTAGCAGGCGCGCCCGGCGCTCATCCAGCAGGGTGCCGGGATCGTCGGAGAGATCATCGCACCGCCGCATGAAGGCGTAGACCGCGGACAAGGCCTCGCGCTTGCGCCGCGGCAAGGCCAGGAAGGCGTAGTAAAAGTTCTTCGCTTCCGTCCGTGCGATGCCGCGGCAGACCGAATAGGCCATCGCCAATTGCGAAGCCGAGGGCACGAAAGGCGAGGCGGCCGGTTGCACGGCGGTGCTCATCGCAGCTTCTCCAGGGCTGCACGGGCCACCAAGGCCAGTTTGCGCGCCCGCGAAATCTGGGGCCTGTGCCCGAGAACGGCGTACCCCTGGTGTTCAATGGCGTCCAGGATCTGCTGGCCGCCCCGGGAGAACAGTCCCAGATCGATCGCCAGTTCCTTGTCGACCTTTCCCACCAGAGGCCGGCCTTGTTCGAACCACTCCCTTGCCCGCTGCACCTCGAACCGCATGAGGTTGCGGAAAGCGGGAGTGTTGCGGGACTGTGCCAAGTCCTCCTGACTGACTCCGAAGCGCCGCAGGTCCTCCAGAGGCAGGTAAATGCGGCCCTTGCCGTAATCGAGCGACACGTCCTGCCAGAAATTTGCCAACTGCAGCGCCGTGCAGGTGAAGTCGGAAAGAGACTGCCGCTCGGGGTCGCGATAGCCGCACACGTACAGCACGAGGTGCCCCACCGGGTTCGCAGAATAGCGGCAGTAACCCAGCAGATGGTCGAACGTCTCGTACCGGGTCACGGTTTGGTCCTGGCGGAAAGCTTTGAGCAGATCCGAAAACTCGTGCCGCGGAATATCGAAGGTCCGCACGGTCTCCGCGAGCGCCACGAACACCGGATGACGCGGACGGCCGGAGTAGCAGGCTGCCAGTTCTGCCTCCCATTGATCCAGAAGCTCGAACGAGGCGGGGGCGTCGCCAGTCTCGTCTCCCAGGTCATCGGCGATCCGGCAATAGGCGTAGACGTTGCAGAAGTGCTGGCGCAGTCGCTCGGGAAGAAACCACGTGGCCACGGAAAAATTTTCGTAGTGGCTTCGGGCCAGGCGCCGGCAATACTCCTGTGCCTGGTCGAGCGGAGGCGGGAGGGCAGGGATGGCGTACTCCGCTGGGAGACGGCTCCAGCCAGGCGTCTTGGAGGTGGACACCGGCCGGGGTTCGCTGTTGGCGATAAGTGTCATCGCGAGTCTCTGCCCGGTCGAGATCGGAACGCTCAGTGCCCCGGAATAATCGCAGTCTTGATGTCGCCGTTGCGGTTGAGCATGTGGCGCAGCACGTCGTGCAGCCGCGACAGCGGCGCCTCTCCCGTGATGTAATCCGTGCCCCGCACCTTCCGTTCCGCGATCAGACCGAAGGCCCGCCGCACGGTTTCCGGCGTGTGATGAAACGTGGCCTTCAGGGAAATCTCCGAATAATGCAGCCGGTTGGTGTCCAGCTGAACCTTGGTGCCGCTGGCGCAACCGCCGAAGAAATTCACCGCACCGCCCTTGCGCACCATCTGAACCGCCCACTCCCAGGCCTCGGGACGACCCACCGCTTCCACCACCACGTCCGCGCCGCGCTGTTCGCGAGTCAGGGCTCGCACTGCCTCGATGGGATCTTTGACTTGCGTGATCTGCACCACTTCGTGCGCGCCTTTGCGCTTGGCCAGGGCCACCTGGGAATCCCGCTTCACCACGGCGATGACCGTACAACCGATCGCCTTCGCCACCTGGACAAACATCAACCCGATGGGACCGCCGCCGATGACTGCCACCGTGTCGCCGATCTCCACCCGGGTCTCGTGCAATCCCCGCAGTACGCAGGCCAGCGGTTCGGTCATGGCCGCATCCTCAAAGCTGACGTGCGGCGGGATCGCCAACATGTTGGTTTCGACGATGCGGCGAGGCACGCGGATGTACTCGGCGTATGCACCGTTGTTGAACAGCAGGTCCTCGCAGAGATTTTCCTGGTGCTTGGAGCAATAAAAGCACATGCCGCACGGCGCCGAGTTCAGGGCCACGACCCGCATGCCTTTTCTGAAGCCCCGCACTCCGCAGCCGACCTCTTCGATCACGCCGGCCAGCTCGTGGCCGAACAGCGCGGGCGGCACGATCATGCGCGCGTGGTAGCCCCGCTGGTACACCTTCAGGTCGGTGCCGCAGGTCAGCGCCACTTGCACCTTGATCAGCACTTCCCCTTCCCCCACGCGGGGAATCGGCACCAGCTCGATCTTGACGTCCTCCTTTCCGTAGAGGACGGCCGCTGTCATTTTGCCGTTCACTGCCCGTGTCCTTCCCCAGCTCTCCCCGGCTGGATTACCACCTTCATCGAGTCGGGCCGCGGATGCGCGGCCAGGTGGAGTGCCTCCAGGCTGCGGGAGAGCGGGAAGCGGTGACTGATGAGCCGCTCCAGTTCCATCTCGCGCTTCATCACGAACTTTACCGACTCTTCCTGCAGGTCCACGGAGGCGCTGTACGATCCCAACAGGGCCTTCTCGTCCACGCATATGGACGCTGGATCGACCACCACTTCGCCATGCACGGTCTGGGCAAACAACAACACCCGGCCTCCGGGACGCGTGGCATCCATTGCCGGCCGGATGAGGCCGTTGGACCCGACGGCCAGGATGACAGCGTCGGCCCCGCGGCCTTCCGTCAGCTCGCGCACACAAACCCTAACGTCGGTGCGCGAAGCATCAATCGTTATATCCAAACCCAAGCTTTCTGCTATTTTAAGCCTCTCGCGATACAAATCGGAAGTGATTACCCGAGCGCCAGTCCGCCTGGCCAGCACACTCAAGATCACACCAATGGGGCCCTGCCCAATCACCAGCACGGTTTCCTCCGGCCGCAGGCGCAGCGTGGCCACTCCCTTCATGCAGGTGTTCACCGGTTCGACAAAGCATGCCTGCTCGAAGGAGACCTCGTCGGGAATGCGCACGGCTCCCCGGGCGACGATCCAATCCATGACTCGCACGTACTCGGAGAACCCGCCACCACTGGGCTCGAACCCGGCCGTGCAGCCCACGCGTTTGTAGGTCGTACACTGCGCGAAGGTCTGGTGTTGGCAGTAATAGCAATCCCGGCAGGGAATATGATGAAACACGATGACGCGGTCGCCCGGGTGAAACTTCGTCACTCCCTCGCCCACCGCGGCCACCATGCCCGCGGTCTCGTGCCCGAAGATGCGCGGGGCGGAGTGGGAACCCGTCGCAATCTTCTTCAGATCGGTGCCGCAGATACCGCAGGTGTCGACTCGCACCAGCATCTCACCACGGCCGATAGCGGGAACGGGCACGGTCTCCAGGCGAACGTCATTCTTGCCGCGGTACACCGCCGCCTGCATCGTGGCCGGGATCGCCCCAGCGCGTTCTTCCACGGTTACCGGCTGATCTACCCTTATGCTCAAATCGTTCTGCCCTCGGTCCTGCACCGTCGAAGCGGGCGCGGATTGGTCATTCGCGCAACTCCCAAGCCCTCGCCTCACCCGCCTCTGTTCCCATCCTCTGTTCCAGACGCGCGCACAAAACACGCGACGCCTTCGCGCAATTACGGGCCAGTCGAATCAGCGGCGCCCACAGTCCGGGGTGCGTCGCGGCGTGGGCCGCAAACCCCACCGCCCGGAATTCGCCATTGGTGCCCACGAAGCCCTCCATCGATGGCAGGGTGAGGCCGGCTTCGTCGGAAATCACTTTCAGCGCGCGGAAGCGCAACCCGTGCGCCTGTGAGCCCTTGGCCACCGCTGCCGCCTCCATGTCCACCGCCTGCGCCCCGTAAGCCCGTGCCAGGTTCGCTTTTTGCTCCCGTCCGGCTACCGACCTGAAACTCACCAGGACGCCGGTTCCGACGCCAGTTTCTATCCTGCTGCCGTCGCCGGCGTCGATCACCTGCCGCGGTTCCAACAGGTCTCCGGCGCGTTGACTTTCCTGCAAAGCTCCGGCGAACCCCACCGACTCCACGATCGAGGGGCAGTAGAGCACGATGATCGCTTCCGTCGCGCGGCGAGCCGCTTCCGGCCCCATGCCCCCGCACACCAGCACCGCATTCCCCTTTTCAAAGAAGCGGAAGCTGCGGCCGCCGTGCTCGCGTACGCGACTCCTCCAGTTCCGGATCAGCGGCCGCACTTCCCGCTCCAGCGCAGCCACGATCGCCACTTCAGGCATATCCTTTGGCCCGAAACCATTCTGCGGCGCGTCGCAATGCGTCCTCGACCGGGACGATCTTCCAGCCCAGTTCGCGTTCCGCCTTGGCCGAGGAGACGAACATCTTCTTCCGCCCCATACGTACCGTGTCCACGGTTGCCCGCGGTTCATGCCCCAGGAGTCTTCCCGTTACCATTTCATCGACCACGGCGGCACCCAGGGCCACGAAATGCGGGAGCCTGATTCGGGGTGAAGGCAGACCCGTGATGGCAGCCAGGCAGTCCAACAACTGCTTCA
Source organism: Terriglobales bacterium (assembly GCA_035623795.1). Lineage (GTDB taxonomy): Bacteria > Acidobacteriota > Terriglobia > Terriglobales > Acidobacteriaceae > DASPST01. The sequence continues at coordinate 92,906 of DASPST010000060.1, read as the reverse complement.
GCGTGAGGTTCTCGCCGCCCAGAATGTAGCGCTCGCCGCTTTTCCCCTTTTCGAGTGCCAGAACATGGCCGCGGGCACATTCGGCAACATCGACCAGGTTCAAGCCCGTGTCCACGTAAGCGGGAAACTTCTGCTTGAGAAAGTCCACCACGATCCGTCCCGTGGGCGTGGGCTTGATGTCCATCTCCCCCACCGGGGTACTCGGATTCACAACGACTACGTCCTGTCCGGCGCGCCCCGCCTCCAGGGCTACTTGCTCTGCCATGAACTTGGAGCGCTTGTAAGGCCCAATCATGTCTGCCAGCGATACCGGCGACTCCTCGTCCGCGGGCTGTCCATTCGATCTGAACCCCATCGTGGCCACGCTCGAGGTGTAAACAACCCTGCGGACTCGGGCCTGGCGAGCGGCGGCGAGCAGGTTCCGGGTCCCTTCCACATTCGAGCGATACATCTGCTCGGGATCGGGCACCCACAGCCGATAATCCGCCGCCACATGAAAGACCGTATCGCATCCCGCCATCGCCCGCTGGAGCGATGCCGGATCCCGCAAGTCTCCGGTCACTCGTTCCGCGTTGAGCCCCTCGAGATTTCTCAGATCGCTGGTGGGCCGAACCAGCAACCACAGGTCCGCGCCCTGGGCGGCGAGCGTGCGGGCAACGTGCGCGCCTAAAAATCCGGTTGCGCCTGTCACGAACGCTTTCACAAGCCATTCTCAACGCGCGGCCATTTCCGACCGAAGCCACCGGCAAACGGCGGGTTCTCGTACGAGGACCCGAACGCCGGCGGGCAATTGGTTATCTTTCGGACTGAGCCGAGTTGACCCTCTCGCCGGCAACGATCTTGGCATAGGTGGTCAGCGCCAGCAGCGGGAAGTACTGCCGGTACATGTGGTACTTCAGGTAGAAGACCTGCGGAAACCCGGTGCCGGTGCAATACGGCTCCTCCCAGGAACCGTCCTTTTTCTGGGTACGCAACAGGTAGGCGATGCCCCGCGCCACTGAATCGCTGCGCAAGTCGTTTGCCGCTAACAGGCCAAGTACAGCCCAGGCAGTTTGCGAAGCCGTGCTCTCGCCCTGACCCTTCCGGTTGGGGTCGTCGTAGGAAGCGCAAGTCTCGCCCCAGCCCCCGTCGGCATTCTGCACCATCCGCAGCCACTCCGCCGCCTGCTGGACGTAGGGCTCGTGCTCGTCCACGCCGATCGCTTCCAGACCGCGCAGCGCCAGCGTGGTTCCATAGATGTAGTTCACACCCCAGCGGCCAAACCACGATCCATCCGGCTGCTGTTCCCGGCGCAGGAACTCGATCGCTTTCTTCACCGCCGGATGGCTTCTGTCATACCCGTAGGTGGCAAGCATCTCCAGCACGCGACCTGTGATGTCCACCGTCGCGGGGTCGAGCATCGCGTTGTGGTCCGCGAACGGGACATACTGGAAAACCATCCGGTTGTTGTCCTTGTCAAACGATGCCCACCCGCCGTTGCGGCACTGCATAGAGAGCACCCAATGGATGGCGCGTTGCACCGACTCCCGCTGGTACCGCCCGTTGGGGTGTTCCACCCGGCTCAGCGCCAGACATACTTGCGCGGTGTCATCCACATCGGGGTAAAACTCGTTGTTGAACTCGAAGTACCAGCCGCCCGGCTGCCCCTGCGGATTTTTGACCTTCCAGTCCCCCGCTGTGCGCACCTGCTTCTGCAGAATCCAGTCGGCGCATTTCACCATGCGCGCATCCTGGGCCGGAACTCCAGCCTCAGCGAGGGTGAACAGGGCATAGGCTGTATCCCACACCGGGGAGACGCAGGGCTGCATACGGAAGGTTTCTTCCTCCTTGATGCCCAGCTTCTCGAATTCATCCAGGGCGCGGATCACCTGCGGGTCGTCGGTTGAGTAGCCCAGGCAGCGCAAGGCGATAATCGCGTTCATGATGGACGGGAAGATGGCTCCCAGGCCATCACTCATCTCGAAGCGTTCGAGCATCCAGTTCTCGGCCCGTTTCAGGGCGATGGAACGCAACGGGCGGATGTGTACCCGCTCGGACCAGTGCGCCATGCGATCCAGCACCAGGAAGAAATTACGCCAGGAAATCAGCTGCTTGTTCCAGTGCAGGTGCATACGCGACCTGTCGCGCCCGCCCACGAACAGCTCTTCGACCCCCATCTCCTCCGGAATCTTCTTGAAGGGCTTTTTCGCGTAGCAGATGGAAAGTGGCACCAGGATCGCCCGCGACCAGGATGAAATCTCGTAGATGTTGAACCAGAACCAGTTGGGGAACAGAACGATCTCCGGCGGAATGGCCGGTACCGCATCATAGTCATACTGCCCGAAGAAGCACAGGTAGATCTTGGTGAAAGTGTTGACTTCGGTCACGCCGCCGAGTTCGAGAATCCGCTTACGGGCAAGTTCCAGGGCTGGATGGCCGGCCGCGTAACCCGCCAGCTTGAGCCCAAAATAAGCTTTCACCGAAGCGCTGACATTCGAAGGCCCGCCGGCGTAGATACTCCAGCCTCCGTCTTCGTTCTGGTGCTCGAGGATGTAGCGCGCCGCCTTCTCAATGAGCGCGGGATCGGCCGTTCCCAGCAGCGTGTGCAGCAGGATGTAATCGGACTCCAGCGTGGTGTCTGCTTCCAGTTCGCCGCACCAGTACCCGTCTTCGTGTTGTTGGGAAAAGAGAAATCGTCGGGCCGCATCAGTCGCAGCCGCAACCCGGCTGGACAAGTCGTCAATCCTTCCGAAGCGCAGCTGCGGAGCCGACATCGTGGGAAGTCGGGGGGAGGTTTCGTCCATACTCTCGCTTCACTCCATCTAGTCCGCGCTTACGCCCGCGGGAGCGCTAGCAATGGCCTCCACAATCTCCGGCGGAAGACCAAAGCGTACGTTTTCCGGCATGACTTCCAGTTCCTGAACGTTCCCAAAACCTTTGTCAGCCAGAAACTTCACTACTTCCTCGACCAGGCATTCGGGCGCCGAAGCTCCAGCTGTGAGGGCTATGGTCCTCACGTCCTCCAGCCATTCCGGCTTAATGTTCTTGTAACTATCAATTAGATGCGCATTCGTCCGAAGGTTGCGGGCAACTTCCACGAGGCGGTTGGAGTTGGAGCTGTTTTCCGAGCCCACGACCAGGAGCAGGTCTGCTTCCGAGGCCACTTGCTTTACCGCAACCTGCCGGTTTTCAGTGGCATAGCAGATATCCTGGGCGGCGGGTCCCTTGATGTTCGGAAATCTCTTCTTCAAGGCTGCGATAACATCCTTGGTCTCATCCAAGGAGAGCGTCGTCTGCGTTAGGTAAGCCACTCGGTCCGGGTCCGGCACTGTCAGCGCCGCCACTTGCGAGGGGGATCCCACCACCTGCGTCACCGAAGGAGCCTCCCCCAACGTGCCGATGACCTCGTCGTGATCGCGATGGCCGATGAGGATCAGCGAGTAACCTTCCTTGGCGAACTTCACCGCCTCTACGTGAACCTTGGTGACCAGCGGACAAGTCGCGTCGATCACCCGTAATTGGCGTTGCTGGCTGGCTTCTCGAACTTCAGGCGAGACACCGTGAGCGCTGTAGATAACCCGCTCCCCTGGCGGCACCTCGTCCACGCTGTCGACGAAAATCGCGCCCTTGGCTTGCAATTCTTCCACTACGAAGCGGTTATGAACAATTTCCTTGCGGACGTAGATCGGCGGTCCAAACGCCTCCAGCGCAATACGCACGATGTCGATCGCCCGGACAACGCCGGCGCAAAAGCCACGGGGCTTCAAGAGAAGCACAGTTTTGCCTTCTCGCCTCACAGACACCGTAATCCTCAGCACCCTCAGAAATTAGAGTACATGCTTCCCAAGAAAACTATATCCAGAATACCTGAAAGGTACCTTTTTGGTCAACGTAAGCCATAGAAACGGCAGGGATTAACCGCCAACCCGGGCTATCTTTCGGACACTTCGGTGCTGAACTGTTTACCGGCTTTGAGCATCTGTTCAGCATGTCTGAGAGAGCTCTCGGTGACCTTGGCACCGCTCAACATCCGGGCGATCTCCTGGGTGCGCTCGAAGCCGGTGATGGGGCGCACCGAGGTTCGGGCTCGGCCGCCGACCGCCAGCTTCTCGATCAGGCAGTGATGGTCGGCAAAGGTGGCGATCTGGGGAAGGTGGGTGACGCAGAGCACCTGGTTCGATCCGGCCAACTCCTTAAGCTTCCTGCCCACGGCCTCGGCCGCCCGGCCGCCAATGCCCGTGTCGATTTCGTCGAAGACCAGGGTCCGCGACCGACCTGAAGTTTTCTTCCCCGGGGTGGCTCCGCCCGTCTCCACGCTCGCTTTCAGCGCAAGCATCACCCGCGCCAGTTCGCCTCCCGAAGCGATGCGCTCCAGGGGCCCCAACGGTTCTCCGGGATTGGCCGAGATCCGGTAAGCGACCTGGTCGAATCCGGAAGCAGACCAGTTCCCCTCTTGCTCAGTTCCCGAGACTTCAATCCGGAAGGTTGCCTTCATGGCCAGATCGTTGGTCGCTGCCTCCACCAGGGTTTCCAGCTTGCGCGCCGCGTCGCGACGTTTCTTTGATAGCGCGCGCGCCGACCCCAGGTATTCAGCGGCCGCGCCCGCGAGTTCCCCCTGCAGGCGGCGCAGGACCTCGTCCTGGTTTTCCATCTCGGAGAGTTTGCGCGACGCCTCGGCGGCGAAGTTCAAGACATCCACGAGCGCGGGCCCGTACTTGCGCTTCAGCCGGTCCAGTTGGGCCAGGCGGTCTTCGACCTCGGCCAGATGCTCCGGAGACGCCTGAATCGCTCCCGCGTAGTCACGCACCGTCACGCCCACGTCTTCCACGCTGATCAGGGCCGATTCCAGGGTCGCCAGGGCCTCCCGGAACTTGGGCTGGTAGCGCGCGAGTTCTTCGATCTGCTTGCGCGCCGACCGCAGAGTCGCTGCCGTCGAGGCGTCTCCCTCGTAGAGCAGGTCGAACGCGTTCATGGCGGCGTTGTAGATCCTTTCTGCGTTGGCCAGAACCCGTTTCTCACTCTCCAACCGCTCGTCCTCGCCAGGCTGTAGCCTGGCCTGCTCGATCTCTTGTCTCTGGTAGCTCCAGAGGTCGAGCAGGCGCAGGCGGTCCGGTTCGTTGCGCTTGAGATCATCCATCCGTGCACGGATGCTGCTCCACTGCGCAAACGCTTCGCTGACGAGGGCCAGCTGCGAGCCGGCAAACGCGTCCAGCAGGGCCAGGCGCATGGGACCATCGAACAATGCCAGCGTCTGGTTTTGTGCGTGGACCGTGGCCAGGTGGGGTCCCAGCAGCCGCAGCACGGACACGGTTGCAGGCTGGTTGTTGACGAACACCCGCCCCTTTCCCCCCGGGGCAATCTCGCGCCGTAGGATTACCGTATCCTGCTCCGTATCCAGCCCGTTGTCTCGGAGAATGCCGGCGACCGTCTTCGCCGGGCTGTCCTGCATCTCAAACAACGCCGAGAGGACGGAGCGCTCCGCGCCGGAGCGGATCATATCGCTGGAGGCCTTCTCGCCCAGCAGAAGCGTGAGGGCATCTATGAGAATGGATTTTCCGGCACCTGTTTCCCCGGTCAGCAGATTCAGACCGGGGGCGAATTCCACCGCCAGGTTATCGATGACGGCGTAGTTCTCCAGTCGCAGTTCGACGAGCACCGGGTGTCCTGGGATGGCCAGTTTGAGCGCAGCATAACACGAAAGATCAGGTACGAGGGGCGGGCGGCGGCTCGCCACCGGAGCTTTGGCGGAACCCCGCAGGCGAGGCTACGACGGCCGGGACAAGATGGCGCGATCTGCCGGGCAGGATGCTGCCGTCGCCCAAGAAGCCGGCGGCTCCAAGCTCCTCGCCACGCGTGACCTGAGGCGCGATGCCTGCGGCTTGATAGCAACCTTGGTACCGTGGAAAACTTGTCCGATCGGCAGTCCGGAACCTTAACCTGCGAGGCATATAATGAAACCGCGCTCTTCGCAGGTGAAAATCCAAGGCTGGAGGTCGTCTGGCGCTGCGGCGTCCGCACATCCCCAATGGCGAATGTATATCTGTTGGCCGTCTTTGTGGGCGGCGAAATTGTTGAACTGGTCAGTGAAACCGGCCCGGTCGCCAAGAGCGTTCTCTTGATCCTCCTGGCCTTCAGTGTCCTGTCCTGGGCCATCATGCTGTCCAAATGGAGCCTGTTGCGCCGGGCGCGGGTGCAGAGCGGACGCTTTCTGCGCGCCTTCCGCAAGGCGCAGCGATTTGAGGACATGGCCGCCGTGGCCGACCAGTTCCGACCCAGTCCCCTGGTGGGGATTTTTGACAACGGCTATGAGGAGCTCAAACGGCAGGGCGGAAGAAATCCGGCGGCCATCCAGCGCGCCATGCAGATCGGTGCCTCGGAGGAATTGACACGCTTCGAGCGCAACCTCGCCTGGCTCGCGATTACCGGGGCGGTCACTCCTTTTGTCGGTCTGTTCGGAACGGTGTGGGGCATCATTGACGCTTTCCATGGCTTGGGCACGGCGGGTGCGGCCACCCTCCGCGCCGTGGCTCCCGGTATTTCGGAAGCGCTTATCACCACCGCCGCCGGGCTCGCGGCCGCCGTTCCGGCAGTGATCGGCTATAACCTGATCGGGAGCTCGATCCGCGATTTCGCGGCCCGGGGCGATGACTTCGCCCTTGAGCTGCTCAACGCCGTCGATCATCCGGTCGGACACGTCGCCCAAGCAGCCGCGATGGACGCCCCAGGGGTGCGGCGCTGATGGCGTTTACCAGTTCCAACGGGCGGACCCAGACTTCTCTTTCCGACATCAACATCACCCCGCTGGTGGATGTGGTCTTCGTGCTGCTGATCATCTTCATGGTCACGGCTCCCGTGCTGCAATCCGGCATTGAAGTCAATGTGCCCAAGACCCGCACCGTCAAGGAGATCACCGAAGAGCGCCTGGTCATCAGCATCAACAAACAGCAGCGCGTGTTCCTGGGCAATGACCCGGTCAACATCAACGAAATCGCGACCAGACTGCGGCAAAAGATCCGCGATCCGCAGCACCAGTTCATCTTCGTTCGGGCTGACGAAGACGTCCCCTTCGGCGCCTTCGCGACCGTCATGGATGCCGTCAAACAGGCCGGCATCACCAACGTCAGCATCGTGACCCAGCCTCTCGACCAACATGGCAGCCGGCACTGAGATCTTCTTCGAGCACAGCCATCTTGGCCGTCCCCTTGCCTGGTCGGTAGCTTTGCACGTCGGCTTCGCCTGCTTCGTGGTGCTCTGGGCCGTAATCCTTCCGGGGAGCCGCGGGAGCGACTGGGGCGCCGGGGGTGGCGGGGATGCGATCGGCGTATCGCTGGTCAGCACGGTCCCTTTGCCCGCCAGCCAGACGCCCACACCGAACGTGCTGGCCAACGAGTCCAAGGGATTGTCGAAATCGGAGCCCAAGATCGAGGAAAAGGAGCCCGAGGCCATTCCCATTCCCGACACCGACACCAAGAACAAGAAGAAGCCGGCGCTAAGCGCGAGCAAGAAACCCGCTCCCCAGCCTGAGCCCGAGAGCAACGAAGTCCCCTTCGGCCAGGGCGGCCCGGTCAGCGGGCCCTATGGCACGTTCAGCGCCGCCGGCGCCAAGGGCGGGTTCGGCTTCACCGGCGGCGGCGGCGATTTCGGGACCCGCTATGCCTGGTATGTCCAGGTGGTGCAGCGCAAAGTTTCGGAGAACTGGTTGAAGTACGAAGTGGATCCCCGCATCGCCCAGGCCAACCGGGTGTATATCACCTTCGCCATCACCCGCGACGGCCGCCCCACCAGTGTCGAGGTCGAGCAGTCCAGCGGCGTGCCCTCGCTCGACAATTCCGCGGTGCGGGCGATTCAGCGCATCGACACGTTCGGGCCTTTGCCTCCCGACTACCCGGGCAACAAGGTTGCGGTCGAGTTTTGGTTTGACTACAAGCGGTGATTTGGCGCGCGCACGCCTACTCCGGGAGGTAAGCGAGTTTCACACTTGGAAAGAGGACATGGCAGAGAGTAACGTAAATAGTCCCGCGTCTCGGAATAGGATGAGTCGGATCGGGCTGTCTGACAGCATGGTGTCTATCTCTGCCCAACCCGCCGTGATCGCGCTTGTGGGGCGTTGCCTCTGGTTTCTGCTGGTGACGCTCGCCCTCACTCTGCCCGGCCAAGCCCAGGACTGGATTCGCACCGGCACCGGCCTGGGTGTGGAAAAGGTTCGCCTGGCGGTCCCCGACTTCAAGCCTGGTACCAGCGATCCCAAGAACACGGACCTGCTCCAGGAATTCAACTCCGTGCTCTGGAACGACCTGGATAATGCCGGCATTTTCGACATGGTCTCCAAGAGCTTCTACCCGCTCGACGTTCCCGGTGCCCCCCCCGAGGTCCACTTTGAGGCTTGGAATGTGCTTCCTCCCAATGCCTCCATGCTAGTGTTCGGCAATCTGGCGGCAGCGGGTGCCAACGTCACGGTTCAGGGTTGGCTGTTCGATGTGAAGAACGTCAGCTCGCCGCAGGTTCTGGGCAAGCAATACCAGGACGCCGCCACCAAGGATGCCGTCCGCGTCATCGCCCACAAATTTGCCGACGAGATCATCTTCCGCCTGGGCGGCGGAATTCCCGGCATCGCAGAGAGCAGGATCTACTTCGTCAGCGATCGCAGCGGTCACAAGGAACTCTGGGGGATGGACTATGACGGCTCCAATCAGAGGCAGATCACTCACCTGGGTTCGATCTCCATCTCCCCCCGCGTGTCGCCCGATGGCTCACGTCTCGCCTTCAGTTCCCTGGAGAAAAACGGCTGGGAGATCAGGATGTATTCGTTCGATCTTAGCCGGCTGGTCACCTTCCCGGCTTTCAGCGGTACCAACCTTTCGCCCTCGTGGTCGCCGGACGGGACCAAGCTGGCCTTCTCCTCCTCGCGCGGGGGAGAGCCCAACATCTACATCATGGATGCCGCGGGAGCGAACCTGCGCCGCCTGACCAGCGACAAGGGACCCGACGTCTCGCCCAGCTGGAACCGCAAAACCGGAGCCCAATTGGCCTTCGTCAGCGGCCGGACCGGTCTTCCTCAGATTTACACCATGGAAACGGACGGAACCAATCAGCAGCGCCTGACCGATCAGGGTTATGCGGTTTCGCCCTCCTGGTCTCCCAACGGCCAGTTCCTGACGTTCTCCTGGTTTCGCAAATATGGGCCCGGGGCGCCGGGGGCCAACGATATCTACCTGATGGACATCGCCAGCAAGCAATGGGTGCAGCTGACCCACGACGGCGGGCGGAATGATTTCCCCTCGTGGTCGCCCGATGGGCGGCACATCGTCTTCCAGTCCAGCCGCACCGGCAGCGAACAGATCTGGATGATGCTGGCTGATGGCAGCAAGGCCCAGCAGTTGACCTTCGGCGGCCGTAACACGCAACCAAACTGGAGTTGGAAGTAACTAGATATGGCCGCCGCGCTTCAATTTGGCCCGGGGAGCATGGCTTCGGCTATGCCGCCCTGCGCCACAAAGCACGCGGATGGGGAGCAGCGGGGCACTGCGGTTGGCTAGCCGCACCGATGTCCACGGAAGACAGATCTTATTCTCCGGTAGTTGCGGAGATGTTGGCCCGCACCACCGGTCTCAACCGCAGGCCCGTGTACCGGGCGTGCTTTTTGGCAGGGAGGAGAGACAGTGAAGCACCCGAAGACGAAGTGGATTGCCCTGGTGTTCATGTTGGCTGCAGTCCTGATGCTGGGCGCATGCAAGAAGAAGGTGGCCCCGCCGCCGCCCCCACCCCCACCGCCGCCGCCGGCGCCTACCGCCTCGTTATCGGCCAGTCCCAATACCATCCAGACGGGGCAGTCAACCACTCTGACCTGGGAGACCACAAACGCCACCGACGTGAGCATCGATGGTATTGGCGCGGTCCAGCCCAATGGTTCGCAACCAGTGTCGCCCACTGAGTCCACCACCTACCACCTGGTAGCCAAAGGCGCTGGCGGGACGCAGGATGCGACGGCACGCGTGACCGTCAACGCTCCGCCGCCCCCTCCGCCGCCGCCCTCGTCGACCGAGGAAGAGCTCTTCTCGCAAAACGTGAAGGACATCTACTTCGACTATGACAAGTCCGACATCCGCGCGGACCAGCAGGCGGCCGTGCAGGGCGACGCCTCCTTCCTCAGCTCGCACCCCAACATCCAGTTCATTGTGGAGGGGCACTGTGACGAGCGAGGCTCGACTGAGTACAACCTGGCCCTGGGTGACCGGCGCGCCAACTCGGTGAAAGATGCCCTGGTGCAGGCGGGCGTTAACGCCGGCCGCATCAAGACCATCAGCTACGGCAAGGAGAAGCCGTTCTGCACCGAGTCGAACGAAGCGTGCTGGCAGGAGAACCGGCGCGGCCATTTCGTTTACTCGAAGTAACACGTTCGGCGGGGTGGATGCGGGTCGCCGCCACCCTCGCGGCCCGCATCCAACGCGTGGGTGTGTGCGCCGCCGTGGGGGCGGCGAAACGTGCCCCTCGGTCTCGATGTGGCTTCCATGCCCAACTCAGACCACACGGATCGTGCTCCGGGTATGGGATACTGAGGTGAAAAACGGAAGGTCCTATGAAAACTCAGCGGTTCAGCCCAGTGTTTTCGATGACGCTCGCCCTGGCAGTTGCCTTCGGCACGGCCGTGTCCCCTGCCGTGGCCCAGAAGAAGGAAGTTCTTCAGCTTCAGACCCAGGTCCAGGGGCTCCAGGACCAGATGACGCAGATGAAGCAGAGCTTCGACGAGCGCATGGGCGTGATGAAGAACTTGGTCGAGCAGAATACCGACGCGGTCAATAAAGCCACCGCCGCCGTCACGACTCTCCAGGCGACTTTGCAGAAACAGCAGAGCGACGCCGCCGGTCGCACCGATCAGCTCTCCGGACAGATCCAGGCCCTGAACGACACCCTGGACGAACTCAAGGTGCGCCTGTCCAAGGTGAGCAAGCAGCTCGAGGATATGCAGTCTTCGCAACAGTCGCTGGCCGCCCAGCAGCAGGCGGCTGCGGCCCAGGCCGCCGCCGCACCTCCACCCGACGTCCTCTATGCCAATGCCCTGCGCGATTACAACGCCGGTAAGAACGACCTGGCGACGCAGGAGTTCTCCGACTACATCAAGTTTTATCCCAACACGGATCTTGCCGGGAATTCCTACTTCTATCTGGCTGAACTGGAATATCGTGGCGGCAACTATGCGCAGGCAGTGCAGAACTACGACCAGGTCCTGCAGAACTTCCCCAGCGGCAACAAGGCGGCCGCCGCTCAACTCAAGAAGGGCTATGCCCTGATCGAGATGGGAAAAACCGACGATGGCGTCTCCGAACTCCGCCACCTGATCCAGCGCTACCCCAAGACGAATGAAGCGGTGCAGGCACGCGAGCGGCTGAAGAAGCTGGGGGTCAGCTCCACGACCAAATCGGGAGAGTAAATCGCGGCGGGGTGGCGGTTTTTCCTATTCGGCCCGGTCACTCCATCGTCACGAACTTCAGGCAAACGGGAGAGGGCACAGTCAGCACCCGTCCGGTTGGCATCAGACGACCGTTTTTCTGGTCAATCGCGAAGACCACGATGTTGCCTGAGTCCTGGTTGGCGACGAACAGGCGCGTTCCGGTCGGGTCGAGGGTGAAGTTGCGCGGCGTCTTCCCGCCCGCGTTAGTGAAGCCGACAGCGGTCAGCATTCCCTTCGCGGGATCGATGGCGAACAGCGCGATGCTGTCGTCGCCGCGATTCGAGGTGTACAGAAATCGCCCGGATGGGTCCACCTCGATCTCTGCCGCATCGTTCTTCCCCCTAAAGTCACTCGGCAAGGTCGAAACCGTCTGTAACTCGTGCAACGCCCCTGCCTGGTAGGAAAATACGGTGACGGTGGACTGCAACTCGTTGACCAGGTAGCCATAGTTCCCATTGGGATGAAAGGCGAAGTGCCGCGGTCCGGCGCCCGCGTTCAGCTTCGCAAATGGGGGATCGCTCGGGGTCACTGTGCCCTTCGCCGCGTCAAAGCGGTAGACGATGACCTCGTCCAGGCCGAGGTCCGTCGCCAGGGCGAAGCGGTTGTCCGGCGACGTTTCCATCCAGTGGGCATGTGGGCCCTCCTGCCGCTCCCGGTTTACGCTCGACCCGGTGTGCTGCACAAAGGCCGACGCCTCACCCAGGCTGCCATCGCCCTGCAGGGGAAAGACGGCCACGCTCCCGCCAGTGTAGTTGGCCACCAGCAGGTGTTTCCCCGTCCGGTCTAGCGCCAGGTAGCAAGGATCTGCGCCGCTCGAGGGCAGCGTGTTCAGGAGTTTCAACCTGCCGGTTGCCGAATCGATAGCAAAGGCGCTTACCGCTCCGCTGCTTTGTCCCCGGTAGCGTTCCAGCTCGTTCACCGCGTATAGAAAGCGCCGGTTGGGATGAATGGCCAGGAACGACGGGTTCTCCGACTCTGCCGCCAGTCCGAGCGGGATGGTCGCTCCAGAGCCGGCGTCGTAGCGGTACGCGTAAATCCCCCGGCTCTCCTTGGTTGTGTAAGTCCCGACGTACAGCAGGTAACGGTTGCCATCGCCAGCCTTGGAGGCGCCGGGCATAACTGCGGCGAGGAACGACGCCGCAAGCAAGCTGAAGAACAGTCGGCGAGTGATGGGCATAAGCCCTATGAAAACGTACTCCGTCGTGTGCCGCAAGCAGAATTGGAAGCGTCACCTCCACCTGCCCGCCCGGTGCGCGCAGGGATCTAGCGGCGGCCTTCTGGCTGCCCTCCTCTTTTTATGCCAACGGCAGGCTCGGGACCGGTACTGCTACCATGTCTGTCAAGGAGTGCGCGAACGGATCTCACCGTACTCCTGCTACGTGAGGTCAGGGGATATGTGCCGGAATATCAAAACGCTATTCAATTTCGATCCGCCGGTTACCGAGGTGGAGATTCAGGCTGCTGCGCTGCAATTCGTGAGGAAGATCAGCGGCTTCAACACGCCGTCAAAGGCCAACGAAGCCCCGTTCCTGGCTGCCGTTGAGGAAGTTGCTCTTGTCTCCCGGCGCCTCCTCCACTCTCTCGCAACCACCGCGCCTCCGAAGAATCGGGAAGAAGAGGCCGCGAAGGCCAAAGCCCGCGCCGCGCAAAGATTCGGGGCCTGACTTGGGTGATTGAGTTTGCCCGTGGAGAGAAACGCCTGACTCGGCTGGGGCTGCTTACTCGGATGCGAGGTTCAGCGTCCGCAGGCAGTACCGGATCTCGGGAGTCACTTCCACCACGCACATTCCATCTTCCACCAGGAGTTTGCACGCCAGGGCGGCGCGCGCCGCTGCTCCCTCCCCGCAACGGAAGCTTACCCGGCAATACTGGCAGTCTTCATTCCAGCAGAATTTGCCGCAGGCGACCGGCTCCGGGGCCAGGTACTGAAAGCAGCGCAGCAGCGAGTTGTTTTCCGGCACTTTGAATTCCCGCGCCAGCAGGGAGATTCTCACCAGCCGGGCGAACGGACGATACAATGGGCCGGGAGCGCTCATGCTTTCGATTCTACGGGGAGGCCTGGCACACCCGTGCACTCGAAGGTCCCAGGACCTCGGCGTAGCGCTGGCGGTGAGGGCCCGCCGCCTGTCCCGAGGAGACAGCCCGGCCGAAGGGGGGGCGTCTCGCCCCCGTCCAGGCGGGCTCTGTTGGCCGCGGCCGATCCCGCCTTGATTCCCACTTTGGATTTTTCGATTCCCGCCATCTGCTTTTCCCCTTTCTCCTACCGACCGTTCCGGGATAAAGTGAAGCCAGAAGGCCAGTTCCGGGATAGGAGCTCTGAACCTATGACATATCGGCAGGATCAGGACCGCTTTAAAGGAGCCCTCGAACAGGACGAACGCACGCAGAAGGGCAACAACTCGCTGCAGGGGCAGCTCGGCCACCGCGATCAGGACCCTATGCTCAAAGCCGCCGATACCGATTTCCCCGAGCCGGGCGAGAATCCCGAACACACCGGCGAACACGAAGAGGCCAACCAGCACGAACTCGACCACGTGGCCTGAGGTGCACCCAGAATCTTCGGAAGAACGAGTCCTCCTGTTTTTCGCCGCCGAAATCGGCAAACCGCGGGGTTGTCAGCGCATCCCGGGCGGGATATCCCCATTACTTAGCCATTGGTTCCAATCCGCAAACTGTCTTTGGCTAGCAGGAAGAAGCAGCACCCGCGCAGTCAGAGCCGGATTGGGCTCGCTCCAGCCTCCGGCCGACCACGCTGGGGCGACCGAGCAGGCTGCTAGCGAAGCTCTTCCATGCACTGCTCCAGCACTTCCCGGCTGGGACGCACCGCCGACTCGGGCAAGCTCGCCAGAGGCCGCTCGGTCATGTTGAGCAGTTCGAGAAAGCTGGGCGCGTGGGGATTCACATAGAAGACTCCCGTCAGCACTTCGCCTTTCTCGCGCGACTCCATCAGGCGGTGCACGGCGTTGATCTTATTGGTCGGATCGTAGTCCTCTTCCAGTTTGCGCAACTGCAGGCGGGAACCATCGTGCATGGTAACTTCGACGGTTCTGCCCGGATCGTACTCGACGTTGATTTCTTCGAAGTGCGGGACGAAGTTGATCTCTTGCAACGGCTCTTCGTGATCCTTCATGTACTTGTAGGACTTGGTCGAGCCCTCATGATCATTGAAGGTCACACAGGGGGAAACCACATCGAGCATGACCGTGCCGTTATGGGCAATGGCTGCCTTCAACATGCTGTGCAGCTGTCGTTTGTCGCCCGAGAATGAGCGTCCTACAAAGGTCGCACCCAGCTCGATGGCCAGCGCACAGGTGTCAATCGGCGGCAGGTCGTTGACCACTCCGGTCTTGAGCTTCGAGCCTACGTCGGCAGTCGCCGAGAACTGGCCCTTGGTCAACCCGTACACGCCGTTGTCCTCGATGATGTAGATCACGGGCAGGTTCCGCCGCATCAGGTGGACGAACTGGCCGATCCCGATCGAGGCCGTATCGCCATCGCCGCTGACCCCCAGCGCCAACAGATTGCGGTTGGCCAGCATGGCCCCGGTGGTCACCGAAGGCATGCGGCCGTGCACCGAGTTGAAGCTGTGCGAGCGGCTCATGAAATACGCTGGGCTCTTCGACGAGCATCCGATGCCACTCATCTTGATGACCCGCTCCGGCCACACTCCCATCTCGTACATTGCGCCCACGATGCGCTCGGAGATGGCGTTGTGGCCGCAGCCGGCGCACAGCGTGGTCTTGCCACCTTTGTAGTCGAGCACCGACAGCCCGATGCGATTGCTGGCCGGTGCTGGCATTCCCGGGGTGGTCGTCACCATCTACTTGCCCTCCATGGTCATGATTTCGTCGGTTACGGAACGCGCGTCTACAGGTAATCCGTGAATGTGGGCGACGCCGCGCAGCCGGGTCGCCAGTTCGGATCGGAGGTCGAGTTTCAACAGGCTGAGCATCTGCGAGTCGCGGTTCTGTTCCACCACGTACACCCGTTGGTGCGATTGAACGAAATCGTGCACCTCCCGAGTGAACGGGTAGGCTTTGAGCCGGAGATAATCGGTCTCGAGGTTGTACTCCTTGCGCAGCTGGTCGCGGCTCTCGATGATCGCCCAGTGCGAGGTGCCGTAGGCGATGATCCCGATTTTCGACCTGCCGGTCGAAAGCACTTCGGGGCGCGGCACGAACGAACGTGCGGTTTCGAACTTGCGGTTGATGCGCTCCATGTTGCGTTCGAAATCGTCGGGTCGCTCGCTGTACTGCGACTTCTCGTTGTGGCCGCTACCACGCGCGAAGTAAGCTGCAGAGGGATGATCCGTCCCCGGCAGGGTGCGATAGCCAACGCCATCGCCGTCCACGTCCTGGTAACGCGCGAAACTGCCCAGCCGCTCGAGATCTTCCTTGCTCAGCACCTTGCCGCGCTGGATGGGGGTCTCCGGGTACTTGAACGGCTCCGACATCCAGTTGTTCATGCCCAGGTCGAGGTCCGACATCACGAAGACCAGCGTCTGGAACCGCTCCGCCAGGTCGAACGCGTCCTGCGCCATGTCGAAACACTCGGACACCGAACTCGGAATCAGCAGGATATGCTTGGTATCGCCGTGACTGAGGAACGCCGTGGAAAGAATGTCGCCCTGCGAGGTACGGGTGGGTAGCCCGGTAGAGGGACCCACGCGCTGGATGTCCCAGATCACGCCCGGCACCTCGGCGTAGTAAGCGAGCCCCGCGATTTCAGACATGAGCGAGATGCCCGGCCCTGCCGTCGCCGTCATCGAGCGAGCTCCCGCCCAGCCCGCACCAACCACCATGCCGATGGCCGCCAGTTCATCCTCCGCCTGCACGATGGCGAAGGTGGCCTTGCCGTCCGGTCCGATGCGGTGCTCCTTCATGTAGGTGATCATGGTCTCGACCAGCGAGGACGATGGCGTGATGGGATACCACGTCACCACGGTGACGCCGGCGAACATACAGCCCAGCGCCGCCGCGGAGTTGCCGTCGATGATGATCATGCCCTTGGTCTTGTCCATGCGGGCAATCTGAAACGGGTCCTGCTTCTGCAGGCTGGCCGCGGCGTAAGCGAAGCCCGCCTTGGCTGCCGCCAGGTTCAGGTTCGCAGCTTTCGGCTTCTTGGCGAACTGCTTGCCCAGGGCCTTCTCCACCTCGGCCATGTCGATGGAGAGCAACTGGGCCGCCACCCCCACGTAAATCATGTTCTTGACCAGCTTGCGCAACTTGGCTTCGGGGCACACCGTGGCCACCAGCCTGTCATAAGGCACTGAGTAGAAAATCAGGTCATGGCGCAGGCTGCTGAGCTTCAGCGGTTCGTCGTAGAGCACGGCTGCTCCCGGCGCGAGCGACAGGACGTCTTCCTGCGCAGTCTCCGCATTCATCGCGATCAGGAAGTCGATCTCTTTCTTGCGGGCGATGTAGCCATCCCGGTTGGCCCGAATCGTATACCAGGTGGGCAGCCCGGCGATGTTCGAGGGAAACAGGTTCTTGCCCGAAACCGGAACCCCCATCTGAAAAATGCTGCGCAAAAGCACGCTGTTGGAGCTCTGCGATCCCGAGCCGTTGACCGTCGCCACCTGGATGCTCATGTCGTTGACGACCGGCTTCTGCTCCGGCGGGCCGGCGGCCTCGCGGAGCGCGACATCAGTGGTTGCCATCCCTCATCCTTCCTTGTGAATTGCCCACGAAGAACTGCCTCTCTGGAACACAGCTGCCAGGATCAGGAAAACTTTCCATTATAAGGTACGCGGGGGAGACGTCGGGACAAGACCCCAGCGCGGCGGGCGCACCCGGTTGCCAAGTTATCCCACGATCAAGCCCAGCAGCGACTGTCCGCTCCCTCCGGGGGCGACCATTCGCATTCTCGGTGACCTGCGCGGTACGGCTGAGCCGCCCGCCCCAAACCGCCTTATGAGATAGGCTTAGGCTCTAAGCTTCGACGCGGTAGAACTGCGCCATGTTGCGGAACTTATTATATCGTGATGCGATTAATTCTTGGAGGGGGAAGGCTCGAATTTCCCGCAGTTGCTGCTGGAGAACCGTGTCGAGCAGCGCCGCCGCGGCCTCGTGGTCGCGGTGGGCGCCGCCCTCGGGCTCGGGAACAATCCCGTCGATGCAGCCCAGTTCCTTCAAGTCGGTGGCGGTGAGGCGCATGGCCTGCGCCGCCAGTTCCTTCTTGGTCGCGTCGCGCCACATGATCGAGGCGCAACCCTCGGGCGAGATCACCGCATAGATGGCGTTTTCCATCATGAGCACGCGGTCCGCCACGGCGATGGCCAGCGCTCCCCCGCTGCCGCCTTCTCCGGTGATGAGCGTGACGATGGGCACGCGCAGCCGCGCCATCTCGCGCAAGTTAACGGCGATGGCCTCCGCTTGGCCGCGCTCCTCAGCGCCCAGCCCGGGATACGCCCCGGGAGTATCCACGAAGGTGATGACCGGGCGACCAAACTTTTCGGCAAACCTCATGGCACGCAGCGCCTTGCGATAGCCCTCGGGGTTGGGCATGCCGAAATTGCGATAGACCTTCTGTTTGGTATCGCGCGCTTTCTGGTGTCCGACCACCAGGACCTCTTCACCATGGAAGCGCGCCATGCCGCACACAATGGCCGGATCGTCGCCGAAGCCGCGGTCGCCGTGAATCTCGCTCCAGTCGGAGAAGATGCGTTCGACGTAGTCGAGGGTGTAGGGGCGCTGCGGATGCCGCGCCAGTTCCGCCTTCTCCCACGCCCCCAGATGGGCGCCCATCTGGCGGCGCAGGGTGTCGACACGGTCGCGCAGTTGCTGAATCTGGCTGCGGATCTCCTCGGTCTGGCCGGGTATCGCCTGCAGGTGTTCCAGTTGGCGCTCGATGTGGGTAAGTTCGTGTTCCGCCTTCACCGCTGTCTTCAACTTTCTGCCGCCGCCGTTGGCTGGAGACCAGTGGGTTTCGACCATGGAAAGCAGGAAGTCCGCCCCGGACACCACTTGCGTTTCAGCACAGGGGGCCGGTTCCGCTGGGCTTTCCCTGCTGGCGCTCCGCCGTTTGGGACGCTTCATGGGTGGCCAGCCTCAATCGATGATGCGCACACTACCCCGTCCGCACAACTCTTCGACGCGTGCGATAAAGCTGCGATCTGGATGGACATTATAGCCTTCCGCCTCCATCACCACCATGAATTCGCCGCGACGTTCCACGTCAAACAATACCTTGGCTTCGCCCTTGCGCTCGGTGAAGAGCGAATGCAGAGCGTCGACCGTCGTGTCACTGGCGCTCTCCGCCGGAACCCGGATGCGCAAGGAACGAGGCAACGGGACCTTGGCCTCTTCCAGAGGGAGAATGTCGGCCACCGTGAGCTTCGGGTTTGCGCCTTCCTCCACCCGTACGCCCGCTTTCACCAGCACCGGAACCTCGAGTTTCACTTCGCTGTGCAAGCGCTTATAGGCCTCAGGGAAGACGATCATGTCGATGGCGCCAGACATATCTTCGAGCGAAGCCTGAGCGTAGAAGTCGCCGCGTTTGGACTTCAACACGCGCACATTGCTGATGATGCCCGCCGTGTTGATGGTTTCGTCCTTGCCGGTGGAGGACTTCATCGCCGCCACGTCGGCGATCCCCAAAGCGTTCAGACCTACCAGTTTTTCCCGGTACTTCTCCAGGGGATGGCCGGTGATGAAGAAGCCCAGGATTTCTTTCTCGGCGGCCAGGCGCTGATGCTCGTCCCAATCGGGGACGTTGGACGGCTGTGGCTGCGTAACCGCTGGTTCTTCCTCGTGGAACACTCCGAACAGTCCGTGCTGCCCGGATTCGGCGTCGCGCTGGGCTTTCTGAGCCCGCTCGATGGCGCGATCGATGAGGGCCATGAGCTGGGCACGCCGGCCGAGAGAATCCATGGCGCCGCTCTTGATCAGCGACTCCAGCACTCGCTTGTTCAGGAGGCGCAAATCAACATGCTCGCAGAATTGGAAGATGTCGCGGTAGCGCCCCAGTGTCTTGCGGCCGTTCCCAATGGACTCGATCGCGTAGTGCCCGACGTTCTTCACGGCTGCCAGGCCGAAGCGGATCGCGTTGCCGTGCGGGGTGAAGTTTGCGTCCGAGACGTTGATGTCGGGCGGTTCGACCGCGATGCCCATCTCCCGGCATTCGTTGATGTACTTGACGACGTCGTCCGTGTTCCCCGTCACGGAGGTCAACAGCGCGGCCATGAATTCCACGGGATAGTGCGTTTTCAGATAGGCGGTGTGATACGCCAGCAGGGCATAGGCCGCCGAGTGGGACTTATTAAAACCGTAACCGGCAAACTGCGCCATCAGGTCGAAGATCTTTTCGATCTTCTTGGGCGGGTAGCCGCGCTGTGTCGCGCCGGCGACGAAGCGTTCGCGCTGCTTGGCCATTTCCTCGGGTTGCTTCTTACCCATGGCACGGCGCAGCAAGTCGGCTTCGCCCAGTGAGTATCCGGCCAGGCGGTTGGCGATCTGCATCACCTGTTCCTGGTAGACGATGACGCCCAGGGTCTCTTCGAGGATTTCCTTCAGCTCCGGCAGTTCGTACTCGATCTTCTTGCGGCCGTGCTTGCGGTCGATGAAGTCGTCGATCATGCCGCCCTGGATCGGACCGGGCCGGTAGAGCGCGTTCAGGGCGGTCAGGTCTTCGATGGAGTTGGGCTGGTAGCGGCGCAGCACGTCGCGCATGCCGTGGGATTCAAATTGGAATACGCCGGAGGTCAGCCCCTTGTGGAAGACTTTCCTGTATGTTTCTTCGTCCTCGAGCGGAAGCCCGGCCAGCTCCAGCTGTTCGCTGCGGGTCTGGGCGATCAGCTTCAAGGTGTCGTCGAGAATGGTGAGGGTGGTCAGCCCCAGGAAATCCATCTTCAACAGGCCCAGCTTTTCGACGGCCAGCATGTCGAAGGCGGTCACAATTTCGTCGTTCTTGGTTTTGTGCAGCGGCACCAGTTCCGTGAGCGGGCGGGGCGCGATCACGAC
The DNA here is from genome assembly GCA_035623795.1 of Terriglobales bacterium. Classification (GTDB taxonomy): domain Bacteria; phylum Acidobacteriota; class Terriglobia; order Terriglobales; family Acidobacteriaceae; genus DASPST01. Next base: position 72,518 of record DASPST010000060.1, on the reverse strand, counting down.
ACCGGCGGCGTGCACCCCGGCGTTGCGCACCAGGCCCTCCAGCTTCTTGGCCGTCTCCAGAAGCTCACGGACCTGCGCATCTTTTTCGTAGGCCTCGCGCAGCGAAGGGGCATCCTCGATCGCCTCCGCCAGCTTGATGTTGAGCTGGTTGGGCACCATCTTGGCGATGCGGTCGACATCGCTGTAGGGCATGTCCATGGCACGGCCGACGTCTTTGATGGCGGCCTTGGCGGCCATGGTGCCGAAGGTAATGATCTGCGCCACATTTTCCCGGCCGTATCTGCGGGTCACGTAGTCGATGACTTCGCCGCGCCGGTTCATGCAGAAATCAATGTCGATGTCCGGCATGGAAACCCGCTCGGGGTTGAGGAAGCGCTCGAACAGCAATTCGTGCTGCAGCGGATCGACGTCGGTGATTCCGAGCGAGTAGGCCACCAGGGCCCCGGCGGCCGATCCGCGGCCCGGTCCCACGGGAATCTGGTGCTCCTTGGCATAGCGGATGAAATCCCACACGATGAGGAAGTAGCCGGAAAACTTCATCTGCTGGATGATGGCCAGTTCCCGTGCCAGGCGCTGCTCGTAATCGGCCCGGCTATGCTTGAGTTTGCCCCGCCGTTCGAGTTCGCGCAGCACCTCCATGCGCCGGGCAAAGCCTTCCCGGGTGACGTGCTCGAAGTAGCTGTCCAGAGTGTAGCCGGCGGGCACGTCGAAATGCGGGAAGGGACTGCTGACCTTCTCGAGCCGCATGTTGCAGCGCTCGGCGATGTCCAGGGTGCGCGAGAGCAGCTCAGGCGAGTGCTGGAACACGCGAGCCATCTCCTCGTGGCTTTTCACGAAGAACTGGCTTCCTTGGAACTTCATGCGGTTCGCGTCGCGGATGGACTTGCCGGTCTGAATGCAGACCATCACGTCCTGGGCGTGGGCGTCATCCTCGCACAGGTAGTGGCTGTCGTTGGTGGCGACCATGGGCAGGTCCAGGTCCTTCTGCAGCCGGAACAAGCCGGGATGGATGCGGTGTTCCATCTCCAGGCCCTGGTCCTGGATTTCAAGAAAGAAGTTCTTGGTGCCGAAGATGTCGCCGTATTGGGCCGCCGCTTCCCGGGCGGCGTCGTAGTTGCCTTCCACCAGGCGTTCGGCCACTTCCCCTTTCAGGCAAGCGGAAAGCCCGATCAAGCCGTGTGCGTGCTCGGCCAGAAACTTCTTGCTGATGCGGGGCTTGTAGTAGAAGCCGCGCAGCGAGGCCTCGGAGGTGATCCGGGTGAGGTTGCGGTAACCCTCTTCGTTTTCCGCCAGGACCAGCAGGTGGTTATAGGTGTCGCCTTCGGGAGGGGTGTGCTCGATGTTGTGATCGTCCTTCTTGCAGATGTACAGCTCGCAGCCCACGATGGGCTTGATGCCGGCGGCCTTGGCCGCGTTCACGAAATGGACCGCCCCGAAGATGTTGCCGTGGTCGGTCATGGCGACCGCGGGCATGCCCAGTTCCTTGACGCGTTTGACCAGCTTCTCGACGTCGCAGGCGCCGTCGAGCATTGAATAATCCGTATGCAGGTGCAGGTGAACAAATTGGGACATGATGGTTTGAGAACCTGGAAGCTAGCGGCTGGGGACTAGCGGCCTGCCTAACCTCTCATTCTAGCTGCCTAAGGGAATTCTGTAACGTAGCGTTCTGGGCTGCTGCCGCCGCCACGTTGGTTTTGTCCGGCTCACTGGCTGGGGATGCGGCCGGGAACTTCGAAATACACTCCGCGCTCGTCATTCAACTTGCTGGTGGCGGCGAGGTCGATATCCATCAAGGGAATCTTCTTGACGTGATCGCCAAAGATCCAGAGCATCTCGCCAACGATGGCGTAGTTTTTGACTTCTTCGATGTGCTTGTCGGGATAGACCAGGATGGTCGGCAAATCGGAAGTCGTGGCCTTCGCTGCGGTGTCGGCGTGGGGCTGAGGCACCGGCGGAGGCTGGAGCCTCGCCATGTCACGCTCTTGCTGCAGACGCGTCACGTCCTCTCCCAAATCATCGATCTGCCGCATCAATTGCCGCTGATCATCCTGCTGTGCCGCGGAGTCATAAGAGGCGTCCGAAGTCCCACCCCAGAACAGCGGGGAGTAGCCATAGTACCCGGGATATCCGTAATAACCGCCGTACCACCAAGGGTAGGTGGAGATGTGAAAGTGGACCTGATGGTGCGGGTTGCCGAAATGCCAATTACTGGGTGGCGGAGGGTGAACACCACTCCAGGAGCGGCCGGCAGCTGGAGAGCGCCCAAAAGCGGTTTGGCCTCCCGGCATGGCTGGCCGGGAGGAGAACCCCGTCCGGGCTACGGACCCGTGAAACCCGCCGCCTCTCTGCGCCTGGCACACCGGCAGCGTCCAGACCAAGACAAACGCCGCGAGCAAGGCCGGGCGACGCATGCACACATTATAGCCCCATTTTTCCCCGGCCACTCCTACTGAACGGCAGGGAACTCAAGACGGTCACATCCTCACGGCGACGGAGGAGATAACACGCACCTCTTTTGCGGCCGAGGGGCCGGCTCGAGAGCCTGCTCAGTGCTTCTTCTTGCTGTAGGACTTATTCGGAGCGGGCTGGAGGGGCTTGGGGGCGCTTTTGGGATTGGCTGACTTGGGGACCGAAGGCTTAGATGCGGCCGGCCTGGCGGCAACGATCTTGGCTTTCGCGCCCGAGGTAGCGGCAGCTAGTGGTACGGGCGGCGGCGGAAGTGCAGGTGGTGCGCTTTTCCCTTTCTTCCTTCCTCCCCCGGAAGCCGCGCCCGGGGCGGCACCTGCGGCGGCGGCCGCGGCTTTCGCGGCGCGACCTCGTTTGGCCGGGGGTGGAGGCGGAGGGGCGGGCGGGGGTGGCGCCAGCGGCTTCAGGAACTTCAGCGTCTCGGTCCGTGAGCGCAATTTGCCATCCAGCAGCATCAGGAAGACGTCATTGGCAATCTTGGGATATTGCGGCAGCTGGGGCGTAATGTGAAGCTCGATCATTTCCGGAAGAGGGAGCTTCTGCTGCACCTGCCGCCACTTGGCGAAGAAATTCTTGATCTTCTGCAGGACTGCCTGCTGGCGGGCCGTCACTGCCAGAAACAGGATCATCTCCGGACGGGCCTCAGAAAGCACCTGCCATGTGCGGGAGGGTGTGGCTGCCTCTTTGCCTGTCAGCCTCCTCGCCAGTTCCTTGGCGTTGTCTTCGAGGTCCTTCCAAGCCTCGATAAGCGTGTCGCGGGGGATGAGCTTGCGAATGTCGGCGATTTCCCTGTCGCTCAGGCGCGAGGTGAGGAAGTACATCACGGCGGGCGCGGGGTCGGGCTGGTAGCCCAGGTCGTTCATCTGCTGTCGCGTCTTCATCAGCTGGCTTAATCCGTTGGTGTCGATCTTGGCGGTGGTCCAGTGCGGACTGAGAACCTTCAGCCAGCCTTCTTTCTCGAGCGTGCGCACGATATGCAGGGGATCGTCCTCGTAGGCCAGTTGCTCGATTTCATATCCGACGGCCCTGTCGCGGATGTACTCGATGTAGTTGTTTTCCTTTGCCGAATCGTAGCGAGCCTGGGTCCGCTCCTCGAGCGGCCAGTGAAAACGGGCGGCGAAACGCGTAGCCCGGATCAGGCGGGAGGGATCGTCCAGGAAGGCGTAGTTGTGCAGGACGCGGATCAGCTTGGCCTCGAGATCCGCCACCCCGTTGAAGGGATCCATGAGGAGGCCGCGCGACCCCGGATTCAGGGAAAGGGCCATGGCGTTGATGGTGAAATCACGGCGCCGCAGGTCCTCGATCATGGTTGCCGGCGTTATTACCGGAGGCTTCCCCGTCTTCTCGTAGCGCTCCGTGCGAGCCATGGTGATCTCGGTGCGTACGCCTCCGGCGAACTGCAGGAACAGAGTCTTCACCTCCTCGTCGATCCCGGCGACAACCGCCCCGGCCCGCTCCAGGTCCTTTTGCAATTTGAGGGGGCTGCCCTGCACGGTGAAATCCAAGTCGCGAATGGGGAATCCGCTGATAATGTCCCGGATGGTGCCGCCGGTGAGGTAGAGGTTCATCCCGGCGGCGCGGGCAATCTCCTGAACAAGATTGGCAGCTTTCTGCTGGTCCGGCGTCAGCCGGACCTCCATGGTGTAAATGTAATCTGCCATGCCTACCTAGGAACGCAGGCGTGCCATCCGCCTCATGGCGGATTTGCACAGGATTTCCACAGAGCTCACCGTAGGCGCACAGATGGCTCCGACCACATCAACGTAAGTGGCTATATCCACGAGGGTTAGGCTCTTTGAGACAGGCCGCAGCAAACTACAGAAAAATAACACAAGGTTAACTTTTTGGCTACAAAGATTGCGGACTCAGCGGCCGCCGCGCGCAAAAAGGTGCGAGAATCGGAGCGGGAAGATATGTGATTCCAACTGCTTGCGGCGAGCGGAGCAGGCAGGCCCCATGGCCTCGACCCATAAGAAAGTAATCGTGCGCAAGATGGACCGGGACTCGATCTCGGGTTACGTCGCGCCCGCCAATTTTGTGCAGGAGGGTAAGCTCGAGCTCCTGAACACGGCCGGCAACGTGGTGGCAATCGACCTGAAGGAGATCAAGGTGGTACTTTTCGTGCGCGATTTTGCGGACTCGGAATCGCTGCCCCGCAAGACCTTCACGAGCCGGCCCCGGACCGAGGGTCTGTGGGTCCGCCTGAAGTTCAAGGACAACGAGGTCCTTGAGGGCCTGATGCCGAGCGACTTGGCTCTGCAGTTGAGCGAGGGTTACCTGATTAATCCGCCGGATCTGCGCTCCAATACCCAGCGCATTTTTGTGCCACGAACAGCGCTTGTGTCGTTGACCGTGCTGGCCGTCATCGGGGCTGCCCGGCGGCGCCGACGCGCGGCCGAGGACCAGCGGCAGGTACCGATGTTCGAGGAATAAGCCTCCCAGCGCTACAATCGCAGACTTGGCTTCGACAGGCCACTTGCTATGAAACTGGCACAGCTCTCCCAAGCGCTCGGCACTCGTCTCGACCATGGTTCGCCAGACACGGAGATCACCGGGGTCGCGGGGATCGAAGAGGCCTCCGCGGGACAGGTAACCTTCGTCGCCAACCCCAAGTATGCTGCCGCGGCCCGCACCACGCGGGCCGCGGCCGTAATCGTGGCCGAAGACTTCCCGGCGATTCCGGCGGCGATGCTGCGGGCGAAAAATCCGTACCTCAGCTTCGCGCAGGCCATCGCGTTGTTTTACCAGCCACCGCGCTATGCTCCCGGCATTCATGCGACGGCGGTAGTCCATGCCCGGGCGCGTATTGGAGCGCGGGCGCACCTGGGGCCGTACGCGGTGGTGGAGGAAGATGTCGAGATCGGGGCGGACGCGGTGCTTCTGGCGCATGTGGTCATCTACCGCGGCGCCCGCATTGGAGACCGATTCTTCGCCCATGCTCACGCCGTGGTGCGCGAACACTGCCGCCTGGGCAACAACGTGATCTTGCAGAATGGCGCGATCGTCGGGGCGGATGGCTTCGGCTTCGCCAAGGACGACTTGGGAAGCTGGCACAAAATCGTGCAGTCGGGCCCGGCGGTCCTGGACGACGACGTGGAAGTGCAAGCGAACGCCTGCGTGGATCGCGCCAGCGTTGGCCGCACGCACGTGGCCCGCGGGGCCAAGCTCGACAATCTGGTGCAGGTGGGACACGGCTCGCGGGTGGGGGAGAATTCCCTGCTCTGCTCCCAGGTGGGGCTGGCCGGGTCGACGGATGTGGGAAGGAACGTCATCCTCGCGGGCCAGGTGGGCGTGGCTGGCCACTGCAAGATTGGCGACGGCGCAATGGCGACGGCGCAGAGTGGCATTCCGAACGATGTGGCTCCCGGCGCGGTGGTAAGCGGCTATCCGGCGATCGACAACAAACTGTGGCTGCGCTGTTCGGCGGTGTATCGCAAGCTACCGGAGATCGCGAAGCTGGTCCGGACAGCGGTTAAGGGATAGTAGGGAGAGTCATCGCCTCAAGCGGACGCTAGTCCTTCCTCGCCCGAAGCTGTCTCGGATTCGGGTTGCGGCACAGTGCGGGCAGGCCCCGGGTACGATCCCTGGTATTGCGGTGGCAGCCCGCTGTTAATCACCCGCCAGACCCTCTCCATCAAACCATCGCGACTGCCGAAATCCTTGGGTTCGATGGGCTCGTGGAAGATGACGGTCGCCTTCCCGGGCCGTATGCGAAAGCGTGCCTTGGGCATGATTTCGTGCGTCCCAACGATGGTGACCGGGACCACCGGCACAGCGCACTCAGTCGCCAGGTAAAACGGACCCTTCTTGAAGGGCAGCAGTCTTCCGTGGAACGAGCGTTTGCCCTCGACGTAGATCGTCATGTTAATGCCGCGGCGGATGACGTCGCTGGCGGCCCGTACCGCCGAGATGCCGGCTTCACGATTTCCGCGGTCCACCGGCACCAGCGACCCAATCCTCATGGTCTCGCCCAGAATCGGGTAACTGAACAGTTCCTTCTTGGCCATGACGGAAGTGCGCCGTGGTATCAGGGGCAGCAGAAGGGGCGGATCGAGATTGGAGACGTGGTTGGACAAGAAAAGATAGGTCCGACCCGGGTCCAGGCGCTCGAGCCCCAGCGTTTCGACACGTACGCCGGCCAAGCGAACGCCGGTCCAGGCCCCCCACATGCAGGTGCGGTAGAGGAAGCTGATGTCGCGGGTGAGAAACGTCCAGGGAAAGCCGACCAGGGCGACGAAGGGCAGCGCGACGGCCCAGAACGCCAGCATGATGACGGTTCGAATCACGGGTTCGGGTCTCCCCCGACTTGAGCTTCGCCTTTCAGCCAGGCGGCACGACGAGCCTTGTGCTGGCCCGTGACATTCTCTACATCCCGGACCACAAACTCAACTATTTCCGCGCGGCCCAACCTCCACTGAATCTCCCGTTCGCCCTGCCGGTTGCGGATGCGCAGCCGCAGCACTTCCCCCGGGCGAAGCTCAGCCAGGCGCGAACGCCAGTCCCTTTCGGCTGGGCGGCCGTCGATCGCCTCAAGGAGGTCACCCAGGGCTAGTCCCGCGTGTTCGGCGTCGCTGCCGGGCAGCACCCGCAGCACCGAGGGCGGCGCGTCGAAATTCCTCGCCGCTATAAAACCCAGGTCTGCTCCAATCAGCACGCGGCGTTCCGCGCGCAGGCCGACGGTTCCCAGAAAGTCGTCCCAGGGAATCTCTTCCGTGCCAGCCACGTATTTCTGGAAGAAGGCTTCAAAGCTGGCGTGGCTTACCGCCTCCGCCGCCTGGCGAACCCCGGCTGAATCCGGGAAAAACGTGCCTGGCTGGGCGTAATGCCGGTTCATCCACTGGAAGAGGTCACGCAGGGACACCCTACCTTGGCTGGCGCTGCCCAGGGCAAGATCCAGCATGAACCCAAGCAGTTCTCCCTTGTTGTAGTAGGAGATGCTGCGCTGCGGCTCCTGGTAGTACGGGTACTTTTCCAGCCATGCGTCCAGGCTCGATTCCTCCGCAGACTGGGTCAGATGGGCGGGCCGCCGCTCGAGTTCGGTAATCTGCTCGCCCAGGTCCGCGAGGAATCGAGGTTCATCCAGCAGGCCAGCCCGCAGCAGGATGAAGTCCGCGGCCGTGCTGGTCACGCCTTCGCTGAACCAGAGAGTCGGAGTGTAGTTCTCCCGGGTGTAGTCGACAGGCTCCAGCGACTGCGGCCGGATGCGCTTCACGTTCCAGAGGTGAAAAAACTCGTGGGCGGTGATCTCCTCGAGCATCGCCGGATCATCCTGCAGGCTGTGCGCACTGAGGTCGATGGCAGTCGAATAAGCGTGCTCCATGCCCCCGTCGCCCTGGCCCCGGGGGAAGTGATAGAGGAAGGTGTAGGTCTGGAACGGACGGTCGTTCAGCCAGCCGGTTGCAGCCGCGACAATCCGACGTACGAGAAGGACGAGCTTCGACATGTCGTAATCCGCCGTGTCGGCATCGACGATGACCCGGTAGTGGCCGCCCCCTTCGTCGAAATCGGACTCCTCGAAGGTGCCCATCTCCACCGGTGAATCCACCAGCCGGTCGTAGTTCTCCGCCTCGAACCAGTCCCCGGCCTGGCGGAGCGGCGTGGCTGTCCTCCAGTCCCAGGGAACGTCGATGAAGCGCACCTTCATCGCAGCTTGCCCACCGCCAACGGGGTACATCAGGATTTCCGCCAGGTTGAAGAAAGCATGATGCTCGTTGGCCTGCGCGCCGTAGGGGCCGGGCCGATCGGCAAAGATTTCATATTCCACCACCGCCCCGTCCCGGGCATCAGAGATGCGCCAGGTTGTCTTGTCGACCTGGCGGAACTCCAGAGCGGAACCGGATGGCGCCTTTGCTCTCACCCAGTTCACGGACTGGGCAAAGTCACGAATCTGGTATAGGGCGTTCCACACCGGAAGTTGGATCTGGCGCTGGTTGTCTCCCGGGCCCAATTCGATCCGAATGTGGAGCAAATGGTCCTGAGAATGCTTTAGCGACACGGTGTAGCGGACGGCGGGGCTGCCTGCCTCCGGAGCGACTTGAGACAATAGGCTCGGAGCCAACAGGCAAGCGATGGCTGCCAGAGCCGGCACACGCCAGCTGGGCGCGGCTCTCATGCCTTGGCGGAAGCCTCGCGCGGATTCCTCGCCGGCTGCCCGGTGGTTCCCGTGCCCTGCGCCTGCAGCCTGGCCGGAAGCTTCTCGTAGATCCCATCGAAGCCGCCGTTGGAAAGGATGGCCACAACGTCGCCGGAACGCAATTCCGGCGCCACCGCTGCGACGATACCATCGACACCGGAGATGATGCGCGCCCGGCGGCCGCGCCGCTGCAACTCCGCCCCTACCGCCATCAGGTCGAGCCGCTCCGCCGGGGGAATCGCCTCGGACTTGAAGACTCCGGCGATCACGACTTCATCGGCCAGCGCCAGGCTGTGGGCCAACTGCGATTGCAGCACGTTCCGGCGCATGGTGTTCGATCGCGGCTCCAGAATCGCCCACAGCCGAGCCCCGGGATAGCGGGCCTGCAGCGCAGTCAGCGTTCCGGCAATCGCGGTGGGGTGGTGCGCAAAGTCATCGATGATCGTGATGCCGTTCACCTGGGCCTTAACCTCCAGCCGCCGCCTGACGCTCTTGAAGCTTCGCAGCGCGTCCGCGATGACCGTTTTCTGGATGCCAAAGCCCGTGGCCATCGCCGCCGCCGCCGTCGCATTCCACACGTTGTACTCTCCCGCCAGGCCGAACTCGAAATCGGCCCACGGCTGCCCATGATGCAGGATCGACCACGAAGTGCGCCCCGGATCCAGGCGCAAGTTGGCGATTCGCCAAGTGCAGCCCGGGTCGGTTCCGTAGCGTTCCACCGTGCAGAACGCCTTCGACAGGCAACGTTCCACGCTGGCACCGGTATCAAAGGCGACAATTCGCCCGCGCCGCGGCACCAAGTTCACCAACCGTTTGAAGGCGGTCTCCACCGCCTCGAGATCCCGGTAGATGTCCGCGTGGTCGAACTCGACCGACGTGAGGATCACCGTGTCCGGAAAGTAATGCAGGAACTTGGGGCCCTTGTCGAAGAAAGCCGTGTCGTATTCGTCGCCTTCCAGGATGAACTGCTTCCCCGACCCCAGGGCAAAGCTTGAGCCAAAATTTTCCGCAATGCCACCGATCAGGAACGACGGGGCGAGGCCGGCGCTGTGGAAGATCCAGGCTAGCATCGAGGTGGTCGTGGTCTTGCCGTGCGTGCCGGCTACCACCAGCACTTCTTTCCCGCGCAGAAACTCCTGGTGCAGCAACTGCGGCAAGGAGCAGAAGGGAATCCGTTCATCGAGCACTCGTTCCAGTTCGGCATTGCCGCGCGAGATGGCATTCCCCACAACCACCAGATCGGGACCCAAGGACAGGTTCTCGGCATCGAACGGCTGGGCCACGGGAATTCCCAGAGAAGCAAGGAAGTCGGACATGGGGGGATAGGCGGCGGCGTCCGACCCAGTCACGCGAAAGCCACGTTCCTTCAGCATGCCGGCCAGCGAAGCCATCGCCGTGCCGCAGATTCCGATCAGGTGAATGTGCTTGCCGTCAGCCATCGGACTCCTTCAACCCACCTGGGTCGCCGCCTCCAGGATCTTAAGCCGCACTCCTCGATCGTTCACGTTCAGAGCAGCGCGCACCCCGATGGGCAACGTAATGTTTGAGCGCGTGACATGCCCAGAACCCAGCCCGAACGCCACGGGCACGCCCAACTCGCCCACAATCCGCAGGATGACCTCCTCGAGCGAATACCCCTGGTTCTGAGTTTGCACGCAGTCCAGCATTTCACCAAAGACAATTCCCTTCACCCCGTCGAGCTTCCCCCCCAGTTTCAACTGCATCAACATGCGGTCGATCTGATATGGCTTGGCGTTGAGGTCCTCGAGGAAAAGGATCGTTCCGTCAGTCCGAATGTCGTGGGGCGTGCCCATGGCGGCGACCAGCAAGGAGAGGCATCCTCCGTACAGAACTCCCTGGGCAGCACCCCCGACCAGCCCCTTCACTCCCGAGCCCGACTCGCCTCCCACTTCCCATTCTGCCGCTCCCCCAACGGCCGCTTGCCAGGACGCCAGGTCCACGCCGCCGGGATTGGCAAAGTCTTTGGTCACCATGGGCCCGTGGAAGGTCACGAATCCGGCAGCGTCCGCAAAGCAGGTGAGCAAGGTCGTAACGTCGCTGTATCCCATGAATACCTTGGGATGGGGAATGATCTTCGTCGGGTCCAGCTTGCGCAGCAGGTAGTTCGTCCCGTAGCCGCCACGCGCGCACAGAATGCCGCGCACCTCGTCACGCTCGAACATCTCCTCCAGTTCCCGCACGCGCCGGTCGAGCGATCCGGCAAAGTACAACTCCTGCTCCAGTATCGAATCCAGATAGAAAGGCTGGTACCCCAGTTGGCGCAGGCTTTCGCAACCCTTCTCCAGCAGCGGGCGCTGGATGTGACTGGCGGGAGCAACGATGCCCACGGTGTCGCCCGGTCGGAGCGCCCGGGGCTTGATCCGCGATGGCGGAGGGGAGGCTGGCATCAAGGCTCTATGCTACCCGAAATATTCGCCCCGGCAGACCAGTTGCGCCCATCCCCGGAGCAACACCTGGCTCTGCCAGCGCACCACTTGCGTTCCCCCGGGTGCCTGCACCCGCACCGGCGACTGGCAGCGTGCGCTCGCGATCGCCGCGACCGCGGCGGCACACGAACCGGTGCCCGAAGACTGCGTCTCGCCCACACCGCGCTCAAAGAAGCGCGCTTCCAGACTGTGCCGGTCCTGCACCACGACCATCTCCACATTTACACCCTGGGGGAAAACGGGGTTGCTCTGAACCTCCGCCGCTTCTTTCTGCCAGCTCGGGGCAAACTTCTCGACGAAGATTACGTAGTGCGGGTTCCCCATCGACACCGGGAGACCCCGCGCCTGGCCGAACGAGGTGGGCAGCATCAACTCGGTCGCGACCTCCGGCCTTCCCATCGCGGTTTCAAACTCGTAGGCAGCGCCGCTGCGGGCGGTCAGGATAGAGCTTCTCAAACCAGCGCCCGTGCGGATCACGACTCGCTCCTTTCCCTTTTCGGCGCAGATATAAGCGGCGACACAACGCGTGCCGTTTCCAGAGATTTCAGCCTCAGAGCCGTCCGCGTTCCAAAGCTGCGCGTCGATGTCGGCATCCTGCGCCGGGAACAGCCACTCCACGCCGTCTGCCCCCATGCCGTTACGGCGATCGCAGAGACGCCGGGTCAGTTCGGCTATGTCCGGGGCAGCACGCGCACCATCGATGATCAGAAAGTCGTTGCCGCACGCGTTGGCCTTGACAAAGGAAATTGCCATGTCCAAGAGAGTCACTTGCTTCACGGCGCCCAGGGTAACTCACCGTGAAGAAGACCGGGGAGTGGTCAAGCCGCGGGCTGACGTCGTCCTCATCCTCGCACCTGGCAGGAGCCAGGGGATTGTATCACCGGGAAATCGGCAGGCCCTCCGCGGTCTCGGCAACCCAGGTAACCGGGATGGTTACGGTCTTCAGGGCTGTCGGGCGCGGGCAAGGTACACGGCCGCCGACTGCTGTCCGGCTGCCTCGACGCGTGCCACAACGGGAAGGTTCCGATCGCGCACCGCTTGCCAGACGGGATCGTCCGGGAACGCAACTACGTAATCGGCATAGCCGGCTGGATCGGCCAGGGCCCTCTCCCACAATCCCTGGGGATCCGTGGGCTGAACCCATACTCGATGATTGCCTTCATGGATCACCTGCCGCAGCGGAATTCCTGCGTCCTGTAAGGCTCCGACGTGCTGGGCGAGGTACATGAGCAGCGTGGAGCGTTTGGGCAGCTGCCGGAGCACTTCCGCCAACTGGTGTTCCAGTGGCAACCGCGTTCGCGAGTTGACCCAGGCCTCACGAAAGCTGACGGGCTGGCTGGCCCAGACTTGGCCATAGCTGGCCAACCCCAGAAGCATCGCCAGGCTGAAGATCGTGTTTTGTTCGCGTCTCTGAGACATCAAGGAAGCCAGCCCTGCAATCGCCAAGGCCGAAAACACAGCCAGTGCCGGAAGCAGTTGCACCCCGTAACGCACGTTATAGAGCGAGAACGGCCACCACGCCGGCGTGAAGATGGGCACGCCTCCATACGCGACGGCAGCCATGTAGAAACCCAGAGGCACCCACAACAGCAGTAGTGGCCAAATTCGCTTTTCACGCAGCACCAGGGCTGCGCCCAATACCGAGAGCAGCAGCCAGGCACGTTGCAGCCATTGTGCCTCGGCCAGGTTGGACTCGCCGGCCTTGAGGACGTAGAGCGCAGCTACGGCCAGGTTGTCTGTGCCCGGATGCGGGGGCAAGCCTGCGACCAGGCTCTTGCGTTCGATGGCTTTCGCCGAGTACGGTCCATTCTCGAACTCCAGAGGATTGCGGTACACCATGCCGTTGTAGATAAACCAGAGGGCCGGAGCCGCCGCAGCCAGCAGAACGAATTTCACGACCATGGGCTGCAGCTCTTTACGCCGGGCGGGAACACGGCGGGTCACCACAATGGCAGCTCCCGCGGCCGCGACGGCGACGAACCAGCCGTCGTAGCGCGTCAGGCAAGCGCCGGCGAGGCAAAAGCCGCACTTCCCGAGGGACGTTCCCGGAGATCCGCTCGCCTCCTCCGCTGCGCCCTCGGCGCTCTGTGCGAACTCGCTGAAGTGCACGGTCGCCCAGATGAACAGCGCCAGGTACAGCGACTCGGTCATCGCCGTCGTCTGCAGGTAGAGCAGGTTGGGGTTCGCTCCCAAAGCCGCAGCGGCGAACCACCCCGTACGGTGCGCCCAAGGATGGAGTCGCTCCGAAGCTCGCAGCGAATTCCGCGTCAGCCGGAAGATTCCAACCGTGGCGAAGACATAGGCAATCAGAGACGGGATGGACCCGCCGACGCCGGTTTGCCAGGCCCAGTCATTGGCCAGGCATGGAATCATGAGCAAGTGTGGCAGGGGGAGCCAGACGGTGCCCAACTGCAGCAGCCCGGGTGTCCGAGAATCGAAGACTTTGCGGGCGATGTTGATATGTGCAACCGCGTCTCCGAACAGCAGAATGTCGTTTCCATGGAAATAGGCCAGGAAGGAGAATAGCGAGGCGCACGCAGCCAGGACTGCAACCCATGCGCTCTCGCGGTCCCAGCGGCAGATGGGGTTGTGGCTCATTCGGGGTGGGTCGTTTCGTGGAACAACCGGCAGCCAGCGGCGAGGTCGGCGTACTGCCAGAGGCTTTTCCTCTCCGCGGCCGGCTTCGCTGGCTCAGGAAAGATATTTGCCCAGAAGCAGCTTCAGCTTCTCCTTGGCCGCTGCCGGAATCCTGTCGCGCTCGGTCTGGATGGCGTGCGCCAACGCTGAACCGCACTTGCAATTGCGCGATGCGGGGATCGCAGCCACGGCCGCCCGCACCACCTTTGCTGCATTCTCCGCATTTTTGGTGAGCACGGCGATCACCTGATCCACGGTGACCGCATCATGCTGCGGATGCCAGCAGTCGTAGTCGGTGACCATGGCCACCGTGACGTAGCAGGTCTCCGCCTCGCGGGCAAGCTTAGCCTCCTGCAGGTTGGTCATGCCGATCACATCCATGCCCCAACTGCGGTAGACATTCGATTCCGCCCGGGTGGAAAACTGGGGACCCTCCATGCAGAGATAGGTTCCACCCCGCTTGCCCGTCACCCCCGCGTTCCTGCAGGCCGTCTCGACCACTTGCGCCAGCTGGGGGCAAACCGGATCGGCGAACGAGATGTGAACCACGATCCCGTTTCCGAAAAAGGTATCTACGCGATGCCGGGTCCGGTCGAAAAACTGATCGGGAATGACGAACTCCATCGGCTTGTGCTCTTCTTTTAGCGACCCCACGGCGGAAACCGAGAGTATGCGTTCCACTCCAAGTTGCTTGAACCCGTGGATGTTGGCGCGGAAATTCAGCTCGGTGGGGAGAATTCGGTGGCCGCGTCCGTGCCGGGCCAGAAATGCAACCTTGCGCCCCTCAAGTGTCCCGAGAACATAGGGATCGGAGGGCTCGCCGAAGGGTGTCTCCTGGCGTACCTCGCGCACCTCGGTCAAGCCCGGCATCGAATACAGCCCGCTACCGCCGATGATTCCGATTTCCGCTTGCGACAAAACTCCTCCTGCCATTGTCCCGCTGGGAATGACAAAGCTCGGATTATACAAGAGCCGCCGCGCCGTGCCGTGTCTACGTCCGGGTTCCGCTACCATGCGCAGGCGCGAAGCGCGCCTGCGATGCAGACAAGCTGAGCAAATGAACGGCAGTCCAACCGCCGAGCACGCAGAGGACAATTCTGATCTTGCCTCGAATCGTCATCCCCCGCATGTTTCACTGCACGGTCGCAGGCTGCTTGTCGTGCCCCTTCGGCAGTACTTCCCGTTCCACCCGCTCGGTCGTTTCCTGATCCAGGCTCTCGCTGGCCAGCACCCTGTCGCCTTCGACATCGATGACTACCGTTCCTTCTTCCGTTAACCAGGCGTGCCTGCCGGTCAAGGTCTCCACCGTGTAATCGGTGGGCTTGTTTTCCACGCTTTCCGGCTTTACCTCGTCCACGTGCCGGTAGCGCCGTTCGAGTCCCTTGGCGTACGCCCAGGCAAATTCCGCCGCCTTTTCCGGGTTTGACCAGCGCGAGACGTACAGCAACCCAAGAGGTGCCGCAGGATCACCCTGGGGACGCACCGCGTAGTAATAGCCGCCGCGCCATTCGGGGTATAAACGCTTCGCGACTTCCGTCCCCTGGTACTGGTCGATGAGTATGGCTACATCGAACTCGCCGACCGCCCCCACATCGAAGCGCTGGTAACTCTTAAAGTCGTTCTTGAAGTCTGGCAGGGGCATCGGCTCGATCTTTTCTCCCGCCAGGTAGGTGTCGGGTTGCATGATCTGGCGCGTGGTGCGGGGCGGATCACGAAATACTCCAGCGTACGCTTTGTCTTTGCCCCCCTTGCTCAGCAGCGCCGCCTCGAACTCGGTTCCGTAACGGTAGGGAAAGGTCAGCGCCTCCTTAATGTAGAGGGGGGCGGTGCGAAACTGAACCGAATCGGCCGTGCCCACCAGCATTCCTTCCTTGAGTGCCGCCACGATCTGCGGAGAGTCCTGAACGGTCTGCCCGGTCGGAGACAGTTCGTAGTCCAGCAGAACCACCATCGCCTGCCCCTCGACCACCGATTGGCGTGCCGCTGCCGCTTCGTCGTCGGCGATGTCCGCCGGAGTCGGATCTTTCGTCTGGGTCGCCAGGTCCTTATCGCTGGCCTTCATGTATTTCTCGAGGTCAAAGGACTGATCCTGTAGAGCATGCGTCAGTTCGTGGGCCAGCACCGGACGCTGTTGCTCGGGGTCAATCCAATCCAGCAGGTTCACGGTTTTCGTCTTCGGATCGTAGTAGCCCGCAACCTGCTCGCGCAGCAAGGCGATTAGGAACCTGCCGAGATCGAAGTCACGGGGCAACAGGCCGAATTTCTTCAAGACGAGTTCGGAGCGGCGTAGGCGCTGCGCGTCCTCGTCCTCAGCCATATGCTTCTGGACGAAGGCCACGACCTCGTCCCGATCGACCAGCCTCCGCTTGACCTCGTTATGGATGGGAAGCCCGGTGTCTTTACTGGCAAACCTCAGGATCTCATCTACCGAGTGGAACAGCTCTTCCGCTTGCTTGGGGGAGATCTTGGTCTCGGTGGAGGCTTCCGGGGGAAGCGAAGTCTGCGGTTTTTCCGCGGACGGGGCAGGTGCGGAGGAAGCGGCTGGCGAATTCTGAGAGGTTTGCGGGCTCGCGACCGGAGGGGTCTGCGGCTTCTCATTCTTGGATGCCGCACGGCTGCCGCCAGAACCCTGCGCTGGTTGTCCCCAAGCGACCTGCAGTGGGAATGCGGCCAGCAGAGCTGCCAGGCAAGAGCCGCGCAGGAACCGCTTCATTTTTGGGTAGAATTTCTCCAAGTTTTCCATCAGGTTTCCGAATGTCTCCATCTGATCCCAGAGCCGATGCTGCCGACTGCTTCCGTCAGGCTTACGAACACCAGATGCAGGGTGAATACCAGCAGGCCATCGAGCTCTACACACGATCCATCGAGTTGTTCCCCACGGCCGAGGCCTACACCTTTCGCGGCTGGATGTATTCTTTTCTGGCTGATTACGAACGTGCCATCCAGGACTGCCTGCAGGCCATCCGGGTTGATCCCGATTTCGGGAATCCTTACAACGATATCGGGGCTTACCTGATCGAACAAGGGAAATGGGACGAAGCCGTCCCCTGGTTCCAAAAAGCGATGGCCGCCAAGCGCTACGAAGCCCGAGCTTACCCACACTTCAACTTGGGTCGTGTGTACGAACACCAGGGCAGCTGGGAGAAGGCCCGGAACTGCTACCGCAAGGCGTTGGAGGTCGATCCCAGATATGTGACGGCGCTAGCAGCGCTGCGAAGGATCAGTGCCAGGCTCAACTGAACCAGGGAAGACAGGAACCCGGGCCGCTGACGGTGTCAGCCCCGTGCCACTCTTGCCGCCACCCACTCCCCCACTTCCCGCGTCCCCAGCTTCCCGCCAATATCCGGCGTGGTCTTCTTCTGCCGCACCGCTTCAAGCACTGCCGGCTCGATCTTCGCGGCCTCCGCACTCAGCCCGAGATGATGCAGCATCATCGCCGCCGTCAGGATTGCCCCCATGGGATTGGCTGTGTTCTTCCCCGCGATCGTCGGCGCCGAGCCGTGGACCGGCTCGAACATCGAGGTCTTTCCCGGATGAATGTTACCGCTGGCCGCCATCCCCAGCCCACCCTGCAGGGCGGCCGCCAGGTCCGTGACGATGTCGCCGAACAGGTTGTTGGTCACGATCACGTCGAATAGGCGCGGGTCACGCACCATCTGCATGCACAGTGCGTCCACGTACATGTGTTCGGCCTTGATCTGGGGATACTCGCGGCTCACCTCCCTGAACACGCGCTGCCACAATCCCCCGGCGTGAGTCATGGCGTTCGACTTATCGCACATGAGCACGCGCCGGCGCGGGCTGCCGTCGAGCTTGGTGTGCCGCTCGCAGAACTCGAAGGCATAGCGGATAATCCGCTCCACCCCCTTGCGCGTGTTGATGTCTTCCTGGATGGCAATCTCGTCGTCAGTCGCTTGTTTGAACACGCCGCCCGTATCCCCGTAGACACCCTCGGTGTTTTCGCGAATCACGACGAAGTCCACTTCCCGGGGCTCCACTCCTTTCAGAGGGCACAACGCCGCGTCCAGCAGACGCACCGGGCGCACGTTGGCGTAGAGGTCCATCTTGAACCGCATCCCCAGCAGGATCTCCTTGGCATGAACGTTGGAGGGAACCCGGGGATCACCCAATGCGCCAACCAGGATCGCGTCGAATTCCCGAGCCAGCATGGCGAAGCCATCCCGCGGGACAGTTGTTCCGTCGCCCAAGTAGCGGGTGGCGCCCCAGTCGAAGTTCTCCGTCTCAACCGCCGCGCCCGACGCGGCCATGACCTTGACCGCCTCCGGGATGACTTCCTGCCCGATTCCGTCTCCGGGAATGATGGCGATGCGCTTCCGGCTCACGAGGAAAGAGGGTACCAAGTCGCGAGCGTCATTGTCATTCCTCCAATGATCCTGCTGGCTCTCGCTCGGCGCCGTCTGGGCTTGCCGTTCACAAATTTCGCCGTCTTCAGTCCAGGCATGCCGGAGTCCGGCAAAAATTCGGACGGTAGACCGCGCGGGCAGCCAGGGGCTCGGGCTTCCCAGCCTCCGCTATAATCTAGTGAGGTTCCTTACCATGCCTTCCACAGCCTCACCAAGCGGCACGGATTTGTCGCCGTCAGACCTGAGCCGGGGAAACCCACCGGCCGGTGCCGCCAGTGTAAGCGACGGCTTTCGCGCGCTTACCGCAACTGCAGGCGTCTTCGACATGAACTCGCGCGCCAAGATTCTACTCACCGGCGCCGACCGTGTGCGCTGGCTGAACGGCATGGTCACCAACAACATCCGAGACCTGGCCGTGGGACACGGCGTCTATGCTTTCCTGCTCAATCCACAGGGACACATCCTCGGCGACCTCTACGCCTACAACCGGGGCGAATTTTTGCTGGTCGACACGGAAGCGTCCCAGGCGGAAGAGATCATGTCCATCTTCGACCACTACATCATCATGGATGACGTCGAGGTCGCGAACGGCAGCGACAAACTGGCTGCCGTCGGGATAGCAGGACCTCAGTCGGTCGATGTCTTGCAAGCGGCAGGTTTCGACGTTCCCGAATTGGAGCCTTTGCAGGTTCTCGACCGGGTCTGGCAGGACGCCGGAGTGACGCTGGTGCGGGGCGAAGGGGAACACATACTGTCCTACGAGATCTGGCTCGCGCCGCCGAACCTAGGCCCCCTGCGGGATACGCTGGGGAAAGCCGGCGCCGTAACGGTCAGCCTTGAAACCTTGGAACTCTACCGTATCGCCCGTGGAATCCCGCGTTACGGCCCAGACATCCGGGGGCGTGACCTTCCCCAGGAAACCGAACAGCAGCGGGCGCTCCACTTCAACAAGGGATGCTACGTTGGTCAGGAGATCGTGGAGCGCATCCGCTCCCGGGGCGGCGTCCACCGCAAGTTCACGGGATTTGAGATCGCGGGGTCCGTGCCGCCTCCCGGGGCGCGAATCCAGGCGCAAGGCAGGGAAATCGGTGAGGTTACAAGCGCGACTTCCCTGCCTTTGCCGGAAGGAGAGCGGACGGTTGCCCTCGGCTACATCCAGCGGCAGTGGGGGGACCCGGGCCGCACCGTTGAAATCGGCGGTGTCCGCGCCACGGTCAGCGATCTGCCCTTCTCCGGCGTGTTTAGGAAGTGAGGCATTCATGGCTGAGAAAAAGCAAGACTCCGGCTTCACCGTCTCCGACCGCCGCCTGTTTACTGCGGACGGCGAACTGCGTAGCAGTGTTCCCGAAGAACCACCCAATGGAGCCAAGCCCGCCGCCGCTCCCGTCGCTCCTGAAGCCCCCCCCGCTTCCTCCTCAGAACCGGACATGCCGGCGCCACCCAGCGCCGCCGAGGTCCAGGCCCAGGCGGATGCCTACCGGCAATCGGCGAAGAATCTCGACGCCCGCGTCGAACTCACGGGCCACTCACCCCAGGACCTGGAGATCACCTTCGAGCGCTTCCTGGCCTCTCTCTACATGACCGCTATGCTGCAACTCGGCCTCATGCACGAGCAAGGTGGCCAGCCACGCATCGACCTCATTGCCGCTCGCCAGACCATCGATACGCTTGCGCTGCTGCAAGAGAAGACCAAGGGCAATCTGGCCTCGCAGGAGGAGAGTTTCCTGCAGAACGTCCTCTACGAACTGCGCATGGCCTACGTCGAGGTTACCAACGCCCTGACGCGTCCACCGCAGGCTCCGGCCACCAGCACCGACGCACGATGAAGGCTACGCTCACCGTCCTGGGCAGCGGCACGTCCATGGGCGTGCCCACCATCGGCTGCGCCTGCGCGGTGTGCACATCGTTCGACCCACGCGACCGCCGCACCCGGCCCTCCATCCTTCTCGAATACAACAGCAAGTTCGTGCTCATCGACAGCGGGCCGGATTTCCGCGAGCAGGCCATCCGCGAGCGCATTGGTCAGATCGACGCCGTGATCTATACCCACACCCATGCCGATCACATCCTCGGCCTGGACGATCTTCGGCCCCTCAGCTATCACCGGCGCATCCCGCTTTATGCCCGGCCGGAATCGACCGAGTTTCTGCGCAACATGTTTCGCTACATCTTTGACGATGATTACAAGTTCGGGGGCCTGGCGAAAGTCGAACTAAGGGCAATCGAAGGCAGCTTCGAGTTGTTTGGCGCCCGCTTCGAGCCCGTCCCTGTGATTCACGGCGAAGCCGAGATCTACGGTTACCGCTTCGGCTCCGCCGCGTACCTAACCGACTTCAGCCAAATCCCGGAGACGTCATTCGCGCAGTTGCAGGGCCTGGATGTCCTGTTCCTCGACGCACTACGCCACAAGCCTCATCCCACGCACTCGAGCGTGGAGAATTCGCTCAACATTGCCGAGCGCCTCCAGGCCCGGCGCGTGTTCTTCACCCACATTTGCCATGACCTGCCCCACGAGGCGACGAACGCAACCCTTCCCGCGCGCGTGCGTTTGTCCTACGACGGCATGAAATTGGAGTTTGACATCGCTTGAGCTGTAGGAATACAGAGGACGCACCGGAACACGGAGGAACCGCCTGATCGAAGGCGCGGGGAGAGATCTGCATTCCGTGCTGTGCTGTGTCCGCTGGGTTGAGTTGGGGTATTCTTCGCGGACTTTTCTTGGTCTTCGTGCCCGGTGCGGTTAGCCTTTACCAACGATGCAAGTGTTCCACAAACTCGAGGACATCCCGGCGGACTTCGGCCCCACGGTGGTCAGCGTCGGCAATTTCGACGGGGTTCACCGCGCCCACCAGGCGGTTCTCACCGACATCGTCGCCCGGGCCCGCCAGCAGAAGGCGAAGTCCGTGGCCATCGCTTTCGAGCCTCACCCCGTGCGCATCCTGCGTCCTGACTCAGGTCTCAAGCTGCTGACGCCGACTCCGGAAAAACTTCACCTGCTGGAAGCCGCCGGCCTCGATGCCGTGCTGCTGCTTCCCTTCGGCCGCGACCTCTCCCTGCTCACTCCCCGCCAGTTCGTGGACCGTATCCTGAGGAAAAAGCTGCACGCCATCGAAGTCCACGAAGGCTACAACTTCCACTTCGGGCACAAGGCTGCAGGCAACGTGCACACCCTGCGCGAGTTTGGCCGCGAGATGGGCTTTGCCGTCAACGTGTTTGAGGAAATGACAATCCGTCGAGAATCCGTCTCCAGCAGCCACATCCGCCGACTGTTGCAGGCGGGGCGCGTCAGCCGCGCCCGCCACCTTCTCGGCCGCCCCTTCGCCATTCTTTCCACCGCCGGGCGGGGCCGGGGCTACGGCTCCAAGTACACCGTCCCCACCATCAACCTGAGCCGCTACCCCGAGCTTGTACCCATGGACGGCGTCTACATCACGCAGACCCGGGTGGGCAGCGAGTGCTTCGAGTCGGTCACCAACATTGGCAACCGGCCCACCTTCGGCGCCGATTCCTTCGCCGTCGAATCGCACCTGCTGGGCTTCCATCCTATCGATGTCACGGCCGATACCGAGGTCGAGATCTTCTTTCTTTATCGCATCCGTGATGAAATGAAGTTCCCCTCGGTTGAAGCCCTGCGTGAGCAAATCGCCCGTGACGTGAAGCGCGCCCGGCGGTATTTTCATCTGGTGAGGATGGTCACCGGGACGTAGCGCAGCCGGCTGTGCCATTCCATCCTTCAACTTCCGTCACCAAACTCCTTCGGGCTGCCTCGGGTTCTTTGAGCTTGAAAAACATCCGCTGACAACCCGCTGCCTGCCGAGGGTCGACACCCTTCCGCGAATTCCAATTGCCAATTGGCCATTGAAAATTGACAATCTCCCGAATGCCCGGCGCCGGCTCGAGTTGCACACCCATCACTGCGGCGCAACGCCGCACGCTGGCCGCCGCCGCCCTGGGCTGGATGCTCGATGCCTTCGATACCATGCTCTACGCGCTGCTGCTGGCCTACATCATGCGCGACCTCGGCATGAGCAAGGCCCTGGGAGGCTTCCTCGGAACGCTCACCTTGCTCGCCTCCGGCCTGGGCGGAGTGCTCTTTGGCTTCTTGGCGGACCGCCTGGGGCGCAAGCAGGCCCTGATGCTCAGCATCCTGACCTACTCCCTCTGCTCGTTCGCCTCCGGGCTGGCAAACTCCATCGCCATGCTGGCAGCCTTTCGCTTCCTTCTCGGCCTCGGGATGGGAGGAGAATGGAGCACGGGCGCCAGTCTGGTGGCGGAAACCTGGCCAGCCGAGCGGCGCGCCCAGGCTCTTGCCATGGTACAGAGTTCCTGGGCCATCGGATATGGCCTGGCGGCGTTGGTCGCGGGCCTGGTGCTGCACTATGCCAACTGGCGATTCGTTTTTTTCGTCGGCATCCTCCCTGCGCTGGTCACGCTCTGGATTCAGAACCGCGTGCCTGAATCGGAGATGTGGCAACAACATCACCGGCTGGCCCATGCCCCCAGGAGTGTGACCGAGGCCCCCCGTAGGTACGAACCCGTCAGCTTAGGGAGCATCTTCCGCCCGCCGTACGCCCGGTCCACCTTCGCTCTTTTGTTCGCCAACTTCTTCGGCATGTTCGCCTGGTGGGGACTCTTCACTTGGATTCCCCCCTACCTCTCGCTGCCGGTGGCGCAGGGCGGGCGGGGTTTCGGCGTGATGGGCACGACCACACTGCTCGTGGTGCTGAACCTGTTTGGCATGTTCCCCGGATATGCCAGCTTCGGATGGGTCGCCGATCGCCTGGGGCGTCGCTGTTCTTTCCTGCTGTACACGGCGCTGGCAGCCCTGCTGGTGCCCATTTACGCCAACGCCCGCGCGCCTTGGACTCTGCTTGTGCTCGGTACGGTGACGGCGTTTTTTGGCACCGGCTTCTTCTCCGGCTCCGGCATCCTGGGCAGCGAGATCTTCCCCACCAGCGTGCGCGCCCGCGCCCTAGGCTTCACTTACAGCGGCGCACGGACCCTGAGTTCCATTGCTCCCTTTGTGATTGGAAAAGTCGGGCAGGCGCGCGGGCTTGGACCTGCCTTCTACGTGTGCGGAGCCGGATTCTTTCTCGCAATGCTGGCCGCCACGCAGTTGCCGGAGACGAAGGGCAAAGCTCTGGAATAGACCGGATGCGCCGCGCCGGGGTTGGGCCTGCCGCACTTCTGCCCCTTGGCGGCGCTCACTCTATCGGTTCCACCACGGCCACCTCTTCTCCCGCCCGGAGCTCCGGCAATTGGACCAGCACAATCGCTGCCAGAACCAGCACAATCCCCAGGGTCTGCAGGGGCCGCAACAGTTCTCCCAGTGCGACGGCTGCAATGACGATCGAAAACACGGGTTCGAGGCAACTGGCCACGATGGCACGCGTCGGTTCCAGGTGTTGTAACCCGGCGAAGTAAAAGGAAAACGGCCCCAGCACCGAGACCAGCGAGAACAGCAACAGGAAGATCCAAGCAAACGCCGAGTAGTGGGCGGCCAGGATCTTCCACGGCGGGTTCACTCCCAGCCAGAACACGCCAGCGCTGAATGTGGTGTAGAGCAGCACGGTCCACCGGTCGTAGCGCGCCAGCAACGAGTGCCCGCCCACGTTATAGAAGGCAAACGAGAAGGCGGCGAACAGGCCGGCGATGACACCGGCCGGGTTCAGCCGGAACCCTCCGCTACCCACGATGCCGATCACCAGGGTGCAACCAAGGACCGCCAGCAGCACGGCCGAGACCCGCGAAACAGTGGCCTTCTGCAGCCCGCGCGTCACCATGTACACCAGCACCAGCACCGGTGCCGTGTATTGCAGGATGATGGCGGTGGCAACGTTCGTCTTCTGGATGGCGACGTAGTAGAAGTAATTCGAAGCCGCCACTCCCAGAACACCGAGGAGACAGATGCGGCCGAAGTCCCTGGGCGGTACCCGCAGGGCCCGCCCGCGCTGTGCCAGTAGCAGCGGCCCCAGCGCCAGGAAGGAGAACGAAACCCGGCTTTGGGAAAGGATGAGGGGGTCGATCGCATCTAGCGCCCATGCCGACGGAAACAGTCGTCCTGTAAACGCGGCTCGCCCCAGCGTCGCGGCAATTCCCCAGAGAAAGGTCGCGCTGGCAATGTACAAGTACCCTCGCCAGGGATGTGATTTGTTGGGCAAGGCGTTCGTCAAGCCGAGCCGGGTCGACTTCATCGCCGATCACCAGGGTTCGCGTGGAAGTGCGCTCGTACTTCGCGATCAATTCTTCCCGGGTCGCATGAGCGCGGGCTGGATCCCGCTTCGAATCGCAGCCGGGCGCGCCCAGAAACAGCTTTCCGACCTAACCGGGCGGACGGTTGTGAACACGACCACGTTTCGCTCCCTGGACAGCTCAGATCATCTCCCTTCGCTCCGCGTTACACTAGGTTTCCAGATACTCGATCTCGGTGGTAATCTTCGCGGTTCGCTCCAGCATCGCCGACACGGAACAATACTTCTGCTTGGATAGCCGCACCGCATCTTCCAGCGCCTTGCGTGACACCCGGCCGCCTACGCGGTAGAGGAGTTTGATCTCGGTGTACACAGCGGGCGGCTGGGTGGCGCGCTCCGCCGCCGCACGGACTTCCAGGCTGGTGAAGGGCTCCCGTTTCTTGGTCAGGATGCTGGCTACGTCGTATCCTGTGCAGCCGCACAGGGCGATCAGAACCAGTTCCATCGGGCTGCTCGCCGATTTCTTATCCCCATCGACCACAATCGCATGCGAACTGCTCGACTCCCCCACGAAACGAACCTGGTCCGTCCAGATCGCTTTGGCCTCGATCATGAGCTTCACCGTCCTGATTCTCGATTCGCAATTGCCAATGGCTCCGGGCAATGCCGGGTTACACGGGCAGGGGCCCAGCACCCGTAGGGCACATGCCCTGGTTCTCTTGGTCGTTCCGCTTGTAGGTTCATACCAACCCCCGATTGGCAACCGGCGATGGTGACCGTTGTCACACTCCTATCGCCGATTGTCCGTGCGTGGTTCAGGATGGATCAGCACGCGGAAAAGCTCCGGCGCGTGCTGCTTAAAGCGGATCTCCAAGTCTGTCTGAACGTCGTGCACACGCGACAGCGGCAGGTCATCCGGCAACGTGCAGTGGCAAGAGACATATAGCCGCCCGCGTACGCGCTTGATCTGCACCTCGTGCATGTCGAGAATGTCCGGAAACTCTGCGGCAACCGCCTTCAGGCGCCGTTCCAGCGCTGCGTCGCGCACCACCTCATCCCCCGGTTCGATGGTTGCCGGTTCGCTCTCGATATGGGTCAGAATGGAGGCGATTTCAGGGATGTCCTCGCGGATCTCCGCCTCCAGCGCGGTAACCCGGTCATGCGCGTCCTTCAGCGACAGCCGTTCATCCATCTCCAGGTGCTGCTCGACGTGCAATTGCCCGCGCAGATCCTGCACGCTGACGTCGTGCACGTTGAGGTTATGCCGCGTGGCCACCGCCCGAATCCGATCGAAAAGATTCTCCGTGCGATGCGCCCGCGGCACCGAGCGCACGGTAACATCAGCATCCGGCAAGACACAGTGGACCGCCGCATTCACCGCCTCGGCCACCTGCCCGGAGTGTTGAAAGGTTACGTTCCGCGCCAGGCCGATCGAGAGGTCCGCGAAGTAGTGATTGCCGGCGCGGCGGATGCGCGCCCGATCTACTTCCAGCACGCCCTCCACCTGTTCCACCGCTCCGATGATCCTGCTCCGAACCCCGGTCGGCGCCGCATCCAGCAAAGCGTCGATGGTTCGCCGCGCCAGCCGCCAGCTCACGTACACCACGATCCCGGCCACAAACAGGGCAGCGATCGGATCGGCGTCCCGTAACCAGCCGATTCCGTAACGCTCCCCCGCCATGACCAGCCCCAACCCTAAAATCACGACGCTGCTCGACCACACGTCGGTCGAGAAGTGCAGCGCATCGGCTTCCAGCGCCTGGCTGTCATATTTTTCTGCGATTCTGCCCAGCGCCCGTGAGCGCCACAGATCCACCCCAATCGAGGTGAACATGACCAGAAATGCCCCCCACGAAGGCTTGATCTCCACGCTTCGGAAGAACAGTCGCCTGATCGCCTCGCGGATGATCCAGGCGCAGGTCAGCAGTAGCAGGCCGGTCTCAAGGAACGCGGAGAAGTTTTCCACTTTCCCGTGCCCGTACTGGTGATCCGCATCCGCCGGCTTGTCCGACACCCGCACGGAAAAAAATGTGATCACTGCGGCGATCAGGTCCAACCCCGAGTGCGCCGCTTCGGAGAGGATACCCAGGCTGCCGGTCGTGATCCCCACCACCAGCTTGAGGCCGGTGATCGCCAGCGCCGCCACCACGGAATTTCCCGCCACCGCGCGCTTCTCCGCGCGCATGGTTTCCGGCGAATACAGGCTGGGCGATTCTGCCATGCACGGTGATTATCGCTGTTGTGCGCCTGCCCCGCAAAACGCTGCCTCGTTGTACTCCCGGATTCCGGGCTCAGGACCTATTTCCGCCTGTGCTACGATGCCCATGAGTACCCCCCGGTCGTACTTTTGGAGGGAATTCCAGAAGATGCGGATTTTCTGTCCGGTTTCCGTCCCATCCACTCCGCGCCCTTCGTATCTGGCCGCGGCTCAAGCGCCCCCATCGCCCAGGCTGGTCCTGCCGTCGCCCCAGGTGGTGGCTCGCGCCAGGGAAGCTTTCGCCGAGCAAGAAGCGTATGAAACGGCGGGCAGGACCTCCGCTCCCCCTGGTGTCTGCCCGGCCGATGTGCGGCGGGACCTGCCTTTTAACCACGCCACCGCGTTCGATCCCACGCCGGGCGAGCTGTCCCGGGTGTGCTCCGACCAAACCGCGTATTACATTTACAAAGTGCACTCCCGGTGGGCAGCCCGGCATTGCAAGGCCAAGGACGAGATTCGCAGTACCCGACAGGGCGCTTCCACGCGCCACCAGCAGCGGCCGTTGCGGGCTTCTGTCAACGCCAGTCTGAGTCAGGCCTACTTCGGCGAGCCGGACCCCGCTCGCATGGTCCCCCTCGGTAAGCAGCAGTGATGACCATCTCGAGTCCAACCATCCTGGTCACCGGCGTGTCGGGAAACCTCGGGCTGCGCCTGCTTCCCCAGCTCGACGGGTTCTCCGTCGTCGGGGTCGACATCGCTCCCCCCAAAACCGACCTCACTCTGCGCTTCGTGCGCCTGGATCTCGGCCTGGAGGAATCCTGTCACATTCTCTGCAACCTGATTCGGGAATGCCGTCCTCAGGCAGTCGTGCACCTAGCTTTTGTGATTGACCCGGTGCGCACCGGCGTCCTCGACGTGGACCGGATGTGGCAGATCAATGTGGCCGGGACGGCGCGGGTCATGGAAGCAATCACCGAGGCCAATCGCAGTGAGGAGCACGGCGTCCGCCAGTTCATCTTCCCCAGCAGCGTCTCCGCCTACGGTCCGGACATGCCCGGTCCCGTCACCGAGGACTACCCCCTGGAGGCGCACACGCTGCCTTATGCCATCCACAAAAAGGAATCCGATGAGGTCGTGCAGCAACGTTCTCCGTCTTTGCGTGGATGCAGCGTTTACATTCTTCGTCCCCACATTTTCTCGGGTGCGAGCGTGGAGAACTACCTGGTGGGCGCCTTCCGTGGAACGCCAAATGGCAAGAGCAAGCGGGCGGCGCGCATGCGCCAGGAAGGCCGGCGCCTCCCCTGCATGCTGCCGTACGGCCGCAAGTACCTGGAGAACAAAATCCAGTTCATCCACGTCGATGACATGGCGCGGTTGATTGCCTGGATTCTCAAGCGCGAACCGGAGGCCCGCAGGTTGACCATCCTTAACGTTGCGGGACGCGGTCAGCCCCTCACCTTCGGGCGCTGCATCCAGATGGCCCAGGCCAAACTCATCCGCGTCCCGGGGAAATGGGCCATGCGCCAGATCCTGCGCTTCCTATGGAATCGCCAGATCTCCGCCATCCCGCCTGAGGCCCTTCCCTATATGACCGGGCAGTACATCATGACCACCGATCGCCTGCGCAAGTTCCTCGGTGAGGACTACGAGAAAGTCATCCGGTACAGCGTGGCTGATGCCTTTGCCGATGCGTTTGCCCCTGTGGCATCCGTGAGGCCGGCCCCGCAACGCCTGGCCGCGCATTGAAGCGCCCCCATGGAAATCTCGGTCATCCCTTCCCTTTGCGCACGCCTGAGTAAGCGCTCTGGGCAACGCTCAGCGGGCGCGGCGATCGCGACACCACCTGCGCCAGGGTCAGTGGCTCATGGCCATGAGCGCCGGCATCGAAAGCATACCCGGCAGTGGCTGGAGTATTGTGAAGGGCTTCCCTCCCGACGGTTGGTATTACTTTTTTGCTCGGTACAGTCCCGCGACCCCGAACGTGTACGGTGTCCACGCGGCTTCCCGAAAACCTGCCGCCCGCATCTGCCGGATCACGTCTTCGGGCGCAGGAAACCGTTCCACGGAGACCGGCAGATACGCGTATGGCCCCTTAACGCCAGAAATCGCAGTGCCCACCGCCGGCAATACGCGCCTGAAGTAGATCCGGTACAACCCGCCGAGCAATCCCTTCGGCTCGCCAAAGTCGAGAATGCCGCACTCGCCCCCCACACGCACAACCCGCACCATCTCCCGCAGCCCGGCATCGTAGTCGGCGAGGTTGCGGAAGCCGAAGGCGGCGGTGATCAGGTCAAAGTGTCCGTCTGGAAAGGGCAAATGCAACGCGTCCGCCTCCACCCAGCGCAGCCGTGTACCCTCTGATCGCGCTGCTGCGCGCCGCAACATGGGATGGGCAAAGTCGGCTCCCACGACCTGGGTGTCTCCCCGCGCTCGCTGGTACAGCGCAGATGTCATGAAGCCCGTGCCGCAGCACAAGTCCAGCACGCGTGCCTCCGGGCGCGAGAGAATCTCGCGAAACGTCCGTGCCGCCTGCCACCACCAGAGACGATCCATATTGAACGACAGGAGGTGGTTCACCAGGTCGTAGCGGGGCGCAATCGCGGAAAACATGTTCTGCACGGCTTTCGCGTCCGCGTGCGTGCCGCGCACTACTCCCGGCCTCTCATCCATTACGATCGACTAGCTCCGCTGGTTCACCAAACCCACTTACCGTCGGGCCCTAGCCGGCAATCCCCCCGCGACCATGGGGAAGCGGCAATCGGCAACTAGCTCCTCCCCGATCGGCGCCGGATCTGCTCCACAACCCGCAGTGCAACTTCCTCGGGCACGTCGTCTACGACCTCCACGTTTCCAATTTCGGTCGGCAGCACGAAGTGGACTCGCCGGTTGCGCGTCTTCTTGTCGGACCGCAAGCGCCGGATGACGCTCCGGCTGCGCACCTCCAGCCTTGGCAGACGGCCGAGCGCCAACGTCACCTCGCCAATGCGCCGCGCGCTGGTCTGATCCAGCATGCCTACGGCCGCTGCAATCTGGGCTGCCGCCACTATCCCCCAACCCACCGCTTCGCCGTGCAGCAGGGTGCGGTAGCCGGTCTCGGCCTCCAGTGCGTGCCCGACGGTATGCCCGAGATTGAGCACCCGCCGCAGTCCGTTTTCGCGTTCGTCCCCTGCCACCACCGCGGCTTTCAAGCGCACCGATTCCGCGATGAGCCGCTCCAGCGTTGCCAGGTCCCGTCCCAAGATGCGGTCCCGCTTCTCCTCGAACTCGCGGAACAGCCCGGGATTGCCGATCACCCCGCACTTCAGCACCTCGTACAACCCCGCCCTGTAGTGCCTCTCCGGCAGCGTTAGAAGCACCGCGGGATCGATGAGAACCAGGCGAGGCTGGTAATAGGTCCCCAGCAGATTCTTGCCTGCCTTCAGATTCACTCCCGTCTTGCCGCCGATGGAGGAATCTACCTGCGCCAGAAGGGTAGTCGGAACTTGCACCACCTCCACCCCGCGCATGAACAACGATGCCAACAGCCCGACGGCATCGCCGGTAACTCCGCCCCCAAAGGCCAGCAGCACCGCATCGCGATCCGCGCCCAGGGCAACCAGCTTCTCAGCTAGGATTTCGACGGTAGCCAGGCGCTTGTGACGCTCTCCGTCCGGCATCTCCAACAGCCTGGCCTCGAACCCCGCACTCGCGAGCGACGCCATCAGCGTGCGCGCCCATTTCCGCCGCACGGGCGCTACGGTGGCCACGAACAGGTGCCGGCCCGTACCCAGGACCTCACGCAGAGCCGGGCCGGCCTTCGTCAGCAGCCCATGCTCGATGCGCGCCTCATAAGGACGGGGCTGTACCCCAACCGTCAGCGTGATCATGAGCACTCATCATAGCCCAGGGGCGGTTTCTTCAGGGTCCCGCTCATCGGGCATGACACGCCCTGTCCTGCTTGAATCACTGCCCTGCCTGGAGAAGGATTGCGACTCGATTCCGGCTCACTCAGATTCGCGGTCCGCCGCGCAATCCGCTCTACCGCACTTCCCGATTTCGATCAGCGGCCGTGGTCCCGGGGTTGATGCCCGCCTCCGCGGGAAAGCGGTCCCCTCCCCGTAACAAAATGAAAACTCTCGTTTGGCCTGTTCCTTGTATCGCCCCCACGCCGACGCGCTCCTGCTGCGGCCTGTCTGCGTTTCCCGGTTCTTTTCTACACACTCGGTGTGTCGTCAGCAGCGCCCGCGGAGGTCTAAGATTCTGATCTTTTCGGCACCAACACCGACAGCACCACCGACACCGCCAGTACCCCCGCGACCGCACCCAAAGCCACTTCCGTCGGTATCTTGTAATAATGCGACAGCAGCATCTTCACCCCGATAAAGATCAGCACCACCGACAAGCCGTAGTGCAGGTAGTGGAACAGGTCCATCACCCCGGCCAGCGCGAAATACATCGACCGTAATCCCAAGACAGCGAACACGTTCGAGGTGTAGACGATAAACGCATTCAACGTGATGGCCAGCACTGCCGGAATCGAGTCCACGGCGAACAGGATATCCGTGGTCTCTACCATCAGCAGCACCACCACCAGAGGGGTCGCATACAAACCCGGCTGCCGCACCCAGAACTTACCCCCAACGTAGTCTTCGGTAACCGGCATCCAGCGCCGAAAAGCTCGCAGTACCGGATTCCTCTCCGGCCGCACTTCGTCTTCTCCCTGCCGGAGAAGCTTGATCCCGCTGTAGATCAAGAGCGTCCCGAACAAGTACACCACCCAGTAAAATCGCCGAATCAGGCCTACTCCTGCGAGAATGAACACCCCGCGCATGACGAGCGCCCCCAAGATGCCCCAGTACAATACCTTGTGCTGGTGTTCGCTCGGCACTTTGAAGTAGCGGAAGATCACCAAGAAAACGAAAAGATTATCCACGCTGAGCGAAAGCTCGATCACATAGCCGGTGACGAACTCCAGGCTGGCCGTCCGCCCATGCCAGAAGAGTTCCACCACGGCAAAGGCTGCGGCCAGGCCTATCCACATAGCGCTCCAGCCCGCCGCCTCCCGGAAACCGACCGTGTGCGCAGATCGGTTGAGCAGCCCCAGGTCGAGCGCCAGCATCGTGAGGACGAAAAGGTTAAAGAGGATCCAGAAGAGAAGCACGTAGCATTGTCAATTTTCGAGTGTCGATTGTCGATGGATTAAAGGGCGCCGACCTATCCTCACGGGCCGTTGTCAGGCCACTCAACAAGCGGAATCAAGAAGCAATGCCGCATCGCCTATCGGCAGTTGAAAATTCATCTCGCATCCAGCATCCACACCGTCTCCAGCACCACATTCCCCACGATCTCCAGGCTCTTGGGGCTCAGCTTGTCCACGGTATCCTGGGGGGTGTGCCAGAACACATTGCCGTAACCGTAATCGAAGTCGATCAGGTCCGCCGATGGCACGCCCAGTTTCACGAAAGGCAGGTGATCATCCTCCATCGGCACGGTTCGGCTGAAGAAATGCGACTGGTATCCCAGGCGGCTCGCCGCCTGCAGGATCAGATCCTCAAGCCAGGGCGCTGAATTCGCATCGCGATCGATGTTCAGGTCGGCGTCGCCGATCATGTCTACCAGCAGAAATGCCTTGATCTTCTTGAGGGTCCCGTCCTGCTGCCACTGCCTGGCCAGGTGACGCGCGCCGTAGACGCTGTCGCTGTCGGTCCACTGCCTCATCGCCTCCTCTCCGTCGGTCCAGACCAGCCACACGCTATAACCATCGCGTCTTCTGCCCCGCAATTGGTTCGCGAGTTCGAGCAGGAGCGCGGTGGACGACCCGCCGTCATTCGCGCCCACAAAGTCCCGCTGCGAATAGAGTGTGTCGTAGTGTCCCGCGATCACGATGATGCCGTCCTTGGATCCGGGAAACTTGGCAATGATGTTGCGCACCGGGAACTTCCCCTCCGGAGTTCCCGCCGTGAAGGCGTCGTCCGTGACTTCGTCCCCCTTGAGGTGCGCGAAAATATAGTCTTCCAGCTTCCTGTGATTGACGCTTCCGATGGGCCGTGGCCCGAAAGCCACGATTTCTTTCACGTACTGCATGGCCCGTGCCGCGTGGATCGTGGGGGCCGCGGGGATATCCCCTGGAGGAATTGGAGCAGGACGAGTCGGTTCCGCGGTCGCCGCTGGCACCTGGGGAGGGTGCGCTGTAACCGCGTCCTCGTGGCCGCGCGAGCAGGCCGTCGACACCGTGATCGACAGAACAACAACCAACCGCAGAGGACACAGAGAGAAACGAAGTCTACTCTTGGGCTCTTCGGTCGGCGGCCTCCGATCTGGCCACCATGCAGACTCTTTGCGCACGGTTGATCCCCTGTGTTTCTTCGTGTCCAGGGTGGTTACCTCTCAGGGACCTTCTTCGTCGCCCTCGCCTTGCGCTGTTTGGGATGGACAATCCAGGCGATGGCGATGCTCGCCACGTACAGCGCCACCATCGGTGCAGCAAAAATACACATGTTCAGAATGTCGGTGGTCGGCGTCACGATGGCGGCAATGATGAAAATCACCAGGATGGAGTAGCGCAAGTTGCGCCACATCCAGCCCGCGTTCACGATTCCCATCAGCGCCAGGAAGAACACCAAGATCGGCATCTCAAAGATCAGCCCCATGCCGATGATGATCACCAGGAACAGGTCCGTGTATTCCCCGATCGTGATCATGGGCTGAAACTGCTTGCCGTAACCGATCAGGAACTCCAGCGCCTGTGGGTACACCAACTTGTAACCGAAATAGCCCCCTGCCAGGAACAAGGCCACCGTCGAAAACATGAAGGGCAGCACGTAGCGCTTCTCGTGCCGGTAAAGTCCGGGAGAAACGAACAACCAGACCTGGTACAGGACAAAGGGCGAAGTCACGAACAGCCCCGCGAGAAAGCCGATCTTCAAGTAAAGGTTGAAGGGCTCGGTAGGATTCAGGTAAACCAGCTTCTCGGCCATGCCGTTGTGGCGCAGCGCGTCCATAATCGGACGCTCCATATACTCGTAAATCCTCTCCGCATAGCCCCAACAGGCGAGGAAGCCGACGGCCACGGCAAGCAGAGAGTAAACGATCCTCCGCCGCAACTCCTCGAGGTGCTCGAGGAACCCCATGGCGGCCATGGTTTCCTTTTCTTCTTCGGGTTCCATGTCAGGAATTTCGGCGGCGATTTCAGGCATCGGGAGCCCTGGCCGGCGCGGATGATTCCGGAACTGGCAGTGCCGCTTCCGGTGCCGCCGGGCTCGCGGGTGCCGCTGACGCTTCGATCAGCGTTCCGCTGGCTACGGCCCCCTGGGGCGGCTTGCTGGGAGGCAGAATCTCTGGCGTGGTCTCACGCTCCAGGTTGGCGATCTCGCTTTCGATCTGTGACCGGAATTCGTTTGAGGCCCGCTTGAATTCGTTGAGCGCCTTGCCAATCTGGCGTCCGACCTCGGGTAGCTTCTTCGGCCCGAAGATGATCAGGGCCAGAAAAAACAGAAACAGCATCTCCGGAAAGCCGAGATTCATACACTTATCATACTGCCGAGTCCGAGGGGCGGCAACGCGAGCACGCCTTGGGGGTGCGTTACAAGGCGGCGCTCCCCTGTGCTACCCTCAAGCCAGCGCGCCGTCCCCTGTCGTTGCTTCCTATGGAAAACTCACCCCGGATCCGGGTCGGCACCGCCGGCTGGTCCTACAAGGACTGGGAAGGCGTCTTCTACCCACCCGAGGTAACCCGCCGCAAGTTGCATCCTCTGGAATACCTTGCCCACTTCGTTGACGCGGTCGAGATCAACACGTCGTTTTACGGACACATCAAGCCTGAACTGGCGCGCCTTTGGGTGCGAAAAGTTTCAGCCGTTAACCCCAGCTTTATCTTCACCGCCAAGCTGCACCGTTCATTCACCCATTCGCCCCTAGCGGTGATAGAGCCAACCTCAGCCGCCAGCATTAAACCCACCGATGAGGATGAAGCCTTGGCTCGCGAAGGTCTCAGTGCGCTCGCCGGCGAAGGCAAGCTGGGCGCGCTGCTCATCCAGTTTCCAGTGTCGTTCAAGAACACCAGCCTGAACCGCGAATACCTTGAGCGCCTGCTTCGCCAGTTTAACGAGTACCCGCGCGTGGTCGAAGTTCGCCATGACACGTGGAACAACCCGGAGACCTTAGCGGAGTTTGCCCGCGAGAACGTCGCCTTCTGCAACATTGACCAGCCGGTGCTCGGCAAGTCCCTGGCTCCGACCGAACATGTCACCGCGGCGGTGGGCTACGTCCGCTTGCACGGCCGCAATTACGAGCAGTGGTTCAACTCCGATGACCGCAACGACCGCTACAACTACCTGTACAAAGAGAACGAACTGGAGAACTGGCGGGATCGGATCGAGAGCGTGGCGGAGAAAGCGACCACGACCTTTGTCATCACCAACAACCATTACCAGGGCAAGGCCGGTGTCAATGCCCTGGAGCTGAAGTCCATGCTGGCGGGCCAGCGAGTCAAAGCGCCGCCGGCGCTGCTCGAAAACTATCCTGACTTGAAGAAGTTCGCCGACCCTGACTATGACGCGGCCGATCCCAATCTGCCATTACTGGCTTAACTGCGGCGTCAGCCTCCCGGCAGCTCACCGCTCCTAAGCCCAGTCGAAGGGCGAGCGCATCCTGCCCACGCCCGGCCCCCCGGCCGCCTTCACCCACGATCCCTGTGGAACTTCCCGCCGCCTCCCTTCGTATCATGCGGTGTAAGCCGACGAAGCAGGCCACTCACCTTTCCTTCGTCGAAGCGTCCAACGAACAGTAAAGAGGAGAGTGGGCTATGGATGCGAAATACAACTTCCTGATCGACGAGATAAAGTGGCGCGTCACGCTGAACCTGGCGGGATTCTCCCTCTGGTTTGTGGCGGCATATCTTCTGCTTCGTGCAGCCTCGTAGCACCGTCAACCAGATGCTAGTGCCCGGACCGCGTGAAGATTCATACCAGGGAATGCCGGGCGGGGATGCTGATGTTCCCTGGAGAAAAGGGCATCGCCGCGGTCACAACCGCAGGTCACGGCACTAGTCTGAGTTTCTCGGTGCCTCCGGCTGCAAAATAGGAATCTTTCAGAAGCGGTGACCGCCGAGTTCCCCCCACCCCAGAGGCACAGAGAAACGACCTCACCCATCCTGCGCACTCCAGGTTCCTCGGGGCGAGCGCACGTTCTGAGTTACGATAGCGCCGGCCCCATGAAACCCTTGCTCGCTCTTTTGACTGCCCTTTGTTTGAGCGTCACTTGCCCAAGTCGCGACTCGTTTGATGAAAGCCGCGGCGATTCGCTGGACAAACTCGCCAACGACTTCTGGACCTGGCGCGCAATTTACCAGCCGTTCAGCAACGACGATATCCCGCGAATCGAACGTCCTAGAGGCCTGCGACGCTCGTGGTCCGCACAATCCGTAGCCCGGCAGAAGGCCGACCTCGCCGCCTTCGAAGCACGCTGGAGGAAGCTTGACCCCGCCGCCCGACCGATCCCGCACCAGGTCGACTACCAGCTGATGGGGTCGGCGCTGGCCCGCGTGCATTGGGAGCTTGACCTCAACCGCCGCTGGCAGCGCGACCCCACCTTCTACCTTGACCAAACTCTTACCGCGGCCGCAGAAGACCTGCTGCCGGCGACGCTCTTCGATGAGGTGCGCAGCCACGAACTCATTTCACGCTTCGAAAACATCCCGCTCATCCTCGAGGAAGCGCAGGCCAACCTGCAGCAACCTGCGGCGCCATTTGCTCGACTGGCTATCGATTCCCTGGCCGATATCCGCGCTGAGCTGCAGGTGGTGGCGCGCGATGTGGCTCCTCTGCTTCCTCCCGACCAGGGCAAGGAACTGGCTCCTGCCATCGCCAAGGCCAGCACGGCGTTGGAGTCCTACCGCGCCTGGCTGCAGCAGCACCTTCTTGCCACGAAGCAGCAGACGGCGGTCGGGCGCGAAGCCTATAGGTACTTCTTCCAGAAGGTAGCGCTCTATCCCTTCACGCCGGAGGCACTGCTGGAACTGGCCCGCAGCGAATGGGCGCGCTCGGTCGCCTGCGAACAGACGGAGCACGACCGCAACCGCGCCCTGCCGGAACTGAAAATGTTCGCTACGCTTGACGACCAGCTCCGGCGCACCAACGAAATGGAGATCCAAGTGCGCCAGTTTCTGACCGCACAGTCTATTCTCACCGTGCCCGCCGACTTTCCCCACTACACGGTGCGGGGTCTGCCTGCTTACCTTGCGGCTCTCGGCGACTTCGGCGAACTGGACGACTTCACCGGACCGTCCCGCCTCACCCAGGACGGCGTGCGCTGGACGCCGCCCCCCTCTGATCATCTCGGCTACTTCGCCAACTCTAACGCCCGCGATCCCCGGCCTGACCTGGTGCACGAAGGTGTCCCTGGACACTATTTGCAGCTATGGCTCAGCTGGCACAATTCCGATCCGATTCGCCGGCACTACTACGACTCCGGCGCCAACGAAGGCCTGGGGTTCTACGCCGAGGAGATGATGCTCCACGCGGGGCTCTTCGACGATTCGCCGCGGACGCGGGAAATCATCTACAACTACATGCGGTTGCGCGCGCTGCGCGTGGAAGTCGACGTTAAGCTGGCTCTGGGCGAGTTCACCCTCGACCAGGCCGCGAGTTTTCTCGCCAAGATGGTGCCCATGGACGCCAGGACTGCGCGCAGCGAAGCGGCCATGTTCGCCACCACGCCGGGGCAGGCGATCTCCTACCAGGCGGGCAAACTCCAGATCACGAAGTTTCTGGCGGACGCGCGACAGGAGGCAGGCAGCCGGTTCGATATCAAAAGGTTCAACGATTTCCTGTGGACAAACGGCAACGTGCCCATCGAGTTGCAGCGCAGGGAGTGGTTTGGATCTCGCGATGGGCTGATCGGGTCATCTGAGGAGGGATTGCGCATGGATGGTCGATCGCCACCAAAGTCCTTGCCCCAGATGGGACAGGCTGCCATTAAAGATGAGCGCTGAGGTTCCAGAGGGGCGCCGGAGAAAACGTGCACCATGAAGGCCGTGAAACTACACAAAACAGTGGCGCCTAACCCATTGCCGGGAGAATGACATTTCTTCTCTGTACCGCCGTGCCTCCCGTGCGAAAACGCAGCCTACTTCGCCCCGGCCTCAACTCTAGCCGCGTAGTGCGACTCCACGTAATCGTCGAGGATCGCCAGAAACTCCGCTACGATCTTGTCGCCCCTGAGGGTCGTGAACAGCCTCCCATCAACGTACACCGGTGCTTTGGGTTCCTCGAACGTACCCGGCAGGGAGATGCCAAGATTCGCATGTTTCGATTCGCCCGGCCCGTTGACCACGCAGCCCATCACCGCAACCTTCATCGCTTCGACACCCGGGTAGCGGTCTTTCCAGATGGGCATCTGGTCGCGAAGGTAGGTCTGGATCTGCTCCGCCATTTCCTGGAAGAAGGTGCTGGTGGTGCGGCCGCAGCCGGGACAAGCGGTCACCTGCGGGGTAAAGCTGCGGATGCCCATGGATTGCAGGATCTGTTGCGCCACCCGCACCTCTTCGCTGCGGTCGCCGCCCGGCGCGGGGGTAAGCGAAACGCGGATTGTATCTCCGATGCCTTCTTGCAACACCACGCCCAGAGCCGCGGTCGAAGCCACGATTCCCTTCGCGCCCATACCCGCCTCAGTAAGCCCGAGGTGGAGGGGATAAGCGCAGCGCGCGCCCAGCGACCGGTAGACGTCGATCAGATCCTGCACGCCGCTCACCTTGGCGCTCAGGATGATCTGGTCTGGCCGCAAACCATAGTGCCCAGCCAGCTGCGCCGAGTTGAGCGCGCTTACCACCATCGCCTCCATGGTGACGGCGCGGGCATCCTTCGGCTCGTCCAGCCGCGAATTCTCGTCCATCATGCGGGTCAGCAGCGCTTGGTCGAGCGATCCCCAGTTCACGCCGATGCGCACTGGCTTCTGGTTCCTTACCGCCACCTCAATCATGGTGCGGAAGTTGTCGTCATTCTTTCTGCCCACGCTCACATTGCCGGGATTGATGCGGTACTTGGCCAGCGCCCGCGCGCACTCGGGATACTTCGTCAGCAGAATGTGGCCGTTGTAGTGGAAGTCGCCGATGATCGGGACACGGATCTCCAGCTTGTCGAGTTCATCAACGATGGGAGCAACCGCAGCCGCCGCATCATCGTTGTTGACGGTGACGCGCACCAGCTCCGACCCCGCCCGGGCGAGGGCCGCGACCTGCTGCACGGTCGAAGGGATGTCGGCCGTGTCCGTGTTGGTCATGGATTGCACCACTACCGGTGCATCGCTGCCCACACGCACACCACCAATCACAGCTGTAACGGTCTTTCGGCGCTGAATTGGTGCCATCGGGAAGTATTAGTTTAACACGCGAAAACCGGCTTCAGGATCGGGCAGGAGCCTCAGACACACCGGAGCGTATCCTAGGGGCACAGGAACGAATTCGCTTTCTCTCGGGGTGCTGCGCTCAGCCCGCTTCTTCGGCTGCACCAGGGTGAAGCCGTGTCTCCGCCGAATCCCGAGGTCCGACGCTTTCCCTTTACGGCAGTCTCTGGGTCAGCCCGGGTAGGGTCTTCAGCAGGTCGTTATAGATCACCATCACGGCGAACAACACCAGGAACACAAACGCCGCCTGGTAGATACGTTCTTTGATCCGTAAGTTAATATCCCGCCGCATCACGCCTTCAATCAGCAGGAGCATGATCACGCCGCCGTCGAGAATCGGAATTGGCAGCAGGTTGAAGATACCCAGGTTCAGGCTGATGGCCGCCGTCAGCTCCATGAGTGGCGTCCAGCCCTTTTCGCTGGCCGCCTGCCCCGCCGCTTGCCCGATCCGGATCGGCCCCTCGACCGAGCGCGGGGAAATTTTCCCCTGCACCATCTTTTGCACCAGCTCGAGAATCAGCAGCGAAGCCCTGCGGTTCTGGTCAATCGACCGTTGGAACGCCGCCGCCAACGGCAACCTCGTCACTTTCACCGGCAGACTCTGAATCCCGATGCGGTAGCGCTCTTCCTTGAGGCCCTCGACGTCGGCCAGCACGGGCTGTACGCGAAAAGTCAATTCCTTCCCGTCGCGGCGCACGGTCACGTCAATCGGTTTGCTCTTGGTCTGCTTGAGGGTCTCGATCATGGCCGCGATGGCCGGCACTGGCTTGCCATCGAGCGCAATGATGTCGTCGCCTTCTCGAATCCCTGCCTTCTCCGCAGGCATGCCCGGTTCGAGATCGGTCACCGTGTTGGGCTGATCCGGCACCCAGCCCACGTAACCCATCTGTGACACGCCGAGGGCCTCGGGAGTAACGGTCACGTCGAGGCTCTGGTTGCCTCGCTGCACCGTGAGGCTGAGCGGCTGGTTCGGGCTCAGCATGACCCGGGGATCAAGCTGCTCCCAGGTCGGGTCGTGAATCCCGTCGATGCGCGTTACCCGGTCCCCGGGCTGCAATCCAGCCTTGCCCGCCGGCGAGTCCTTGTCCACCCATCCCAGCACTACCGGCTGATCGAGGTAGACAGGGTATTCGTAGTGCACCTTGTAAACGACGGTCAGCAACCCGATCGCCAGCACGATATTCATCACCGGGCCGGCCACGGCAATGATGAAACGCTGCCAGCGCGGGTGGGAGAGGAATTCGCCCGGATCGCCTGTACGCTCATCCATCGGGTTCTCGCCCGACATCTTCACGTAGCCACCCAGCGGGATGGCGCTGACGCGGTAGTCGGTCTCGCCCTTGCGCACCCCGAAGAGCCGCTTCCCGAAGCCAATGGAGAAGACCTCGACCCGGACGTCGAAAAACTTTGCCGCCGCGTAATGTCCCCACTCGTGGATCAGGATCATGATCCCGAGGACAACGGCCATGGCTACCACCGAAACTAGAAAATGCGACATGATTTCGTATCGACTCCCCCGGTCAGATCGCGGAGGAGACCCGTGGCAAGGGGGTGTTGCCAGGGCTCAACCGTTCTACCCGCTCGCGCGCCAGGCGACGTGCGTCGGTGTCTGCTCCGAGCACCTGCTCTATAGATTCTATCTTCCCAGTTTTCGTTGCTGAAAGCACCTCTTCGATAATCCTGGGAATCTCATCGAAGGGGATACAGCCCTCTAAAAAAGCAGCTACCGCCACCTCATCGGCGGCGTTCAAAGCTACGGACTTGGCGCCTCCGGCTTCGGCCGCCTCGTAGGCCAGCCGCAGGCAAGGAAATTTCCCCATATCCGGAGGGATGAAGTCCAGCTGTCGTAAGTTCATGACCGGAAAGCGCAGGTCTGACCGCACGCGCTCCGGATAACTCAGCGCATACAGAATCGGCAGCCGCATATCGGTCACGGAGAACTGAGCAAGTATGCTGCCATCCACGAATTCCACCAGGGAATGGATGGTCGATTGCGGGTGCACGATCACTTCCACCTGCTGGGGCCTAAGGTGGAACAGCCGGCACGCCTCGATCACCTCAAATCCCTTGTTCATCAGCGTCGCGGAATCAATCGTGATCCGCTTCCCCATCTTCCAGGTGGGATGGCTCAAGGCCTGCTCCACGGTGATTGACCCGAATTCAGACTTTGGCCGCCTGAGAAACGGTCCGCCCGATGCAGTCAGCCAGATCCGCTCCACTTCTTCCATCCGGCCGCAGCGCAGGCACTGGTGCACCGCGTTGTGTTCGCTGTCAATGGGCAGAAGCGGCTTACCCTGGCGTCGCGCCTCCGAAGTGATCAGCTCCCCGGCCGCAACCAGACACTCCTTGTTGGCCAACCCGACGGTCTTGCCCGCCTTCACTGCCTCGTAGGTGGCCTCGAGCCCAGACACTCCCACGATGGCGCTGACCACAAAATCCACGTCCGGGTGGGTGGAAACTCGCACCGTCCCGGTAGCGCCGTGCACGATCTCGATTTCGCCCAGCCCCTCCCCGCGCAGCTTTTGGCGCATCGCTTCCGCGTCCGCCTCCGAAGCCAATGAGAGCACACGGGGCCTCCAGCGGCGGGTCTGGGCAAGCGCGGTCTCCACATTCGATCCCGCTGCCAGGGCCACGATCTCGAAACGCTCGGGGTAGGACTCCACTATGCTGAGGGTGCTGCGCCCGATCGAACCGGTCGAGCCCAGGATGGCGATTCGCTTCACTCGGAATTCCTGACTGATGAACACCCAGCAGTTATGTTCAGCGTCGCAACCACTTTGCTTTTCTTCGCATCTCGGCTTGCCTATGCGATCTCAGGGCTTCAAGACTGTTTCCGCAATTGTGACACGGAGTCTCCCAAAAAAGTCTTGCAGATTCCGGTTTTGAGATTTCCATTGTACCGTCTGCGTGATCCTGTCGCCTCACCGCTCTGGCAGGGGAGCCACGAAACTCACCCCAGCATGCGCCATGCAGCCCACACCCACAGTACCGGAGTGGCAAAAAGCAGGGCATCGATCCGGTCAAGCATCCCGCCGTGTCCGGGCAAAATCGTTCCTGAATCCTTTACCCCCGCGCCGCGCTTGATCAGCGATTCCACCAAGTCCCCCAGCTGCCCTGCCACGTTCAGCAGCGTGCTCAACACCAGAATAGGCGCCAGCGCCGGCCGCTCCAGGCCGAACATCCCGTCCCGGCGCTGGATCAGTCCCCAGCTCAGCAGAGCCGTACAGAGCGGCGAGGCATACCAGAACAGCGCCCCTCCCACCCCCAGGCCTGCCAGCAAGGATGCGACCGCACCTTCCCAGGTTTTCATGGGACTTATGCGCGGCGCCATGCGGTGCCGCCCCAGCAATCGTCCCACGAAGTAGGCGGAAATATCCCCCGCCCACACCACAAGCAACAGGTAAAGGAGGAGAAAAGCCCCGGCGTATTGCTGCCGCAGTTGTGCCAGCAATCCCAGCGGCAAGGCGACGTATACGAAGGCGACGGTCGAAGCCGCGGCTGCCGGATAGGCCGAAGCCATCTCAGCCCGGCGCATGGCGATGGTCAGGAACAAAAATGGTGCGATGGCCGCCGCGAACACCGCTCCCGCTACGAACTGCGCCGTGGCCAGCAGCGGCTTCCCCCCACCACTGACTACCAGCAGCAGAAAGAACAGCCCTACAAATATGTAGGTTGCCCCGCGCAGCGGCCGGACCGCGTACGATTCCGCCAGCTTTAGGAACTCGGCCACGGTGATGAGCGCTACCGCCGCGGACACCGCCGCCACCCCCCAGACCGGCGCCCGCAGCACCAGCAGTAAGACAATGGGGATGAGAACCATTGCCGTGACAAGGCGCTTGATCAATGAGAGTCCGTCTCAGCCCCGCACGGCCGTAGAGGCGCGATGATGGGAATGATCCTCCTTCAGCCCCCCGTAGCGCCGCTCGCGCTTCTGGTACTCAGCAATGCTTTCGAGCAGGTGCAGCCCGCGGAAGTCGGGCCACAACGTGGAGGTAACGTGGATCTCCGCATAGGCCAGCTGCCACAACAGGAAATTGCTGAGCCGCATCTCCCCGCTGGTGCGTATGACGAGATCCGGGTCCGGAAGGTTCCGCGTGTAGAGGTTGCGCGCCACCGCCTCCTCGTCCACTTGCATATGTTCGAGCCCGCCATTACGCGCCGCCGCGTCAGCGAGCGCCCGGAAGGCGTCCACCAGTTCCGATCGTGCGCTGTAATTCAGCGCCAGGGTCAGCACCATGCCGCTGTTATGCTCTGTCGCCTGCGCCGTGTGCCGCATCTGCTCCTGCACCAGCACCGGCAGTTCGTGCTGTCGCCCAATGTACTCCAACCGAATGTTGTTCCGGTTCAGCGTGGGCAGTTCCTGGCGCAGATAACGACACAGCAGCCGCATCAAGAAATCGACCTCCGTCTTCGGACGCTTCTTCCAGTTCTCTTCGGAGAAGGCATACAAAGTCAGGGCCGGAATCCCGACGCGCGCCGCGGTTTCTACCGTCGACCGCACCGAGGCTACCCCGGCCTGGTGCCCGGCCACGCGCGGCAAATGGCGCCCCCGGGCCCAGCGGCCGTTCCCGTCCATGATGATGGCAATGTGTTTGGGCAGCCGTTCCGGATCAAGCCTCTGGTAAGCTTCCCGTTCCTTGCGATCCAGCCCGGCGGGAATCGTAGCCTTCAACGCTGTCCCTTTCTTCTTTAGAGGACGCTAACACACGGCTCCTGATATGGCAATGACGCCACCCATTCAGAAATCGGTCACTACCCGATCAGAAGCCTCCTCTCGGACGGGGCGCTCCTCCCGCGCATTGCAGATGGCGAAGCCGCAGGTGCGCCAGATCCGGTTTCACCCGGAGCAAAAGCGATGTGATCTCAGATTGCCCTGGCCGCCCTTCGGGTAGCAGGCGTGGCTCAGGCCAAGGAACCCGAGCACTCTCACTGCGCTCCAGGACGAAAAAGCCGGCAAAAGCATTCCGGGTCAGATGCCAGGCGCCGATTCCGGCCGCCGAACGAAGAATCGTATCAGGACACGCTTCTGGACTTGTCGCGAGCCTCGGCCCATGTATGCGGCTCCAGCCGCTATGGCAGAAAGTTAGCCATTGCTATATCTTTAATGGCGCGCTAGCTCGCCGGCCGCGTCTCTTCCGGCGCGATCCCAACCGTCAACCTCTCCGTGCCGCGGATCAGAGTCAGCTCGGGGCACCCGCCGGCCGGCACATCCGTCAGCAGCCGGTACAGATCATCGACCCCGGCCACGGGATGGCCGTCGAGTGCGACAATTACGTCGCCTTCGCGCAACCCCGCCCGTGCCGCCGGACTTCCGTCCTCTACCGACAGCACTACGGCACCGGCTTCGCGGGCCAGATCGTAGTACCGTACCAAGCGCCGGTGCAGCGGCACTGTCTGCGCTGTCACGCCGATATAACTTCGCCGGATCCGGCCATCGCGCAGCAGCCGGCTGGCTACGAACTTTGCCGTGTTGATCCCGATCGCAAAGCAGATGCCCTGTGCAGGCAGGATGGTCGCCGTATTTACGCCCACCACCCGCCCATCCGACGCGACTAGGGGTCCACCCGAATTCCCCGGATTCAGCGATGCATCTGTCTGCACCACATCCTCGATCAGCCGCCCCGAGTACGACCGCAGCGAGCGGCCGAGCGCACTCACTACCCCGGCCGTCACCGTAGACT
Source organism: Terriglobales bacterium (assembly GCA_035623795.1). Taxonomy (GTDB): domain Bacteria; phylum Acidobacteriota; class Terriglobia; order Terriglobales; family Acidobacteriaceae; genus DASPST01. The sequence goes on along the minus strand of DASPST010000060.1, from coordinate 28,024 downwards.
GAAAGCCGTAAGGATTCCCGATGGCGATCACCAGCTGTCCCACCCGCAACGCCTGCGAATCCCCTAGCGCCGCCGCCACCAGCCGGGGGCCGTTGCCCGTCGGCGCATCGATCTGGATCACGGCCAGGTCGGTCGCCGGATCATCGCCGATGGTGCGCGCCGGGAACCTTCTCCCGTCGCCCAGCGTCACCTCGATGCGGCTTGCATCATGCACCACGTGGCTATTGGTAAGAATCAGGCCGTCCGGAGTAAAGATGAAGCCTGAGCCTCCACCGCGCCGGTCCCCGGGCTCTCCCCGGCGCCGCGAAGTCACGGATTGATGAACTTCGATATTCACCACCGAGGGGCTGACCTTCTCCACTGCCGACGTCACCACCCGCGAATACGCGTCGAGCAGCGCCGAATCATCACCCGCACCAGAGCCCGGGGCTGGGACAGCGGCGGCACCTTCCGAATCCCCGGAAGACAAAAAATCCACAGCATGTTCAAAATTCATGCCCTGGTAGATGAGAAAACGCCGATCCCAGATTCACGGGCCTTGGCAGGCTGCACCGTGGCGGCGCACCAAGTGGCCGGATGGGGTTCCCGGGGGGCACAGCGCTTCCGCACCTGCCATCACAAGTCTGTCTTCGGGGAGGCTGCAACCGGCCGAGGGTAATCGGGGTCCGCCTGACCTTTTCCTTGGCTTGCCAAAGCTTTGGTCAGCGGGAAACAATTTCCTGCTGGTGCAACTTCATGTTAAGAATTAATTCGGGTCGTGCGGGCGCCTCCGGACATTATGTCTAGTCTTGTCCCTTAGTGCATCGCACCTAAGCATTCTCGCGAGTGCCCATTGCACCACGGTGATCTGGGCCACGCCACCGACTGGCGTTACAAACCGACTATGCGGCTCCGGATCCCAACCTTGGTTTACGCGGCGCTGTTGTGGGCTTTGATTTCCGCAGCATCGGCGCTGCAAAGCCGGCCCGCAGCCCAGCCGACGGGCGAGACCCCCCGCTTGCTCACGCCCGACGATGGCCTGGCCATCCTTTCCGCCGCCCTCGATTCCGGGCGCCGTCCGAGCCCCGGCTCCGACTGCTCCCATCTCGTTCATGACGTCTACACCAAAGCAGGATTCCCCTATAGCTACCAGAGGTCCTCCGATCTTTATGCCGGAATTCCTGAATTTCGCCGTGTGCGGCATCCCCAACCTGGCGACCTGATCGTCTGGCCTGGGCACGCTGGCATCGTGGTCAACCCACCCCAGCGCACTTTCTTCAGCGCGCTGCGCACCGGCTTCGGAGTTGATGCCTGGGATGCTGCCTACTGGCGGCATCGCGGCACGCCGCGCTTTTATCGCTACCTGCAAGCTTCCCGGGTGCTTGTGCTCTCCAAACCCAGTCCAGGTCTGAAAGCTGCGGGACTGCACAGCCCGCGCCCGCCCGAAGCCGCGCCTTCAGAGACTGACGACCCTGCTCCGACCGACGACAGCGCCATTGAATCCGCCAGCGTCCGCACTGAACTTCCGCCCGCCCTCTCCGCCATCCCGACCACCGCCGTGGTGCAGGCGGCTCGCCCTACGCCCGCTCAGGTCAACGCTGCGCTGCTCGAGACCTTCCACGCCATCGCGCCATCGCTGCAGGCGCAGGACACGCTGCCCCCCTTTCCCTCGGTTTTCATCTTTGACCGGATTGCAATAGAGAAAGTGAACTTGAAGGATCACGACGGTTGGGCGGAGGTTCGCATCACCGGGCCGGCAAGGATCGCCGGCAATAATGCCGTCCTCAAGCAGCAGTCCGAACGCCAGCGCTGGACCCTGACCCGCTACGACCACAATAGCTGGGAATTAGTCTTTCCCGCCAACGTCGTCTACCTGCCCCGTGACGCCGCCACCCGCATCTTCGCCCACCAACTGGCCACCCTCACCGACGCCGATCCTGAACCGTCCGCCAATCATGCCCGAAAACTTCAGCTCGCCCGCCTGCTGAGCGTTCTGCTGGAAGCTCCCGGCCGGTGAGCCAGCACTTCGGCGCGTGCTCGTTATCGCTCACAACCCCGCCTCAATCCGCGACCGCGGATCCAGAAGATCCCGCAACCCGTCCCCGATGAAGTTGAACGACAGCACCGCCAGCATCACGGTGACTGCTGGACAAATCACCAGATGTTGCGCATCGAACAGGCGGGCGCGGGCGTCATTGAGCATCGATCCCCAACTGGGCGTAGGCGGGGGCACGCCGAGGCCCAGAAAGCTCATGGTGGCCTCGGCCAAGATGGCGCCTGCCATGCCGATGGCCGCCTGCACGATTACGGGTTGAATGATGTTGGGCAGGAGGTGCCGGACGATAATCCGCGCGTCCGACGCTCCCAGGGCGCGGGCAGCCTCTACGAACTCCCGCTCCCGCGCCGCCAGCACCTGCCCGCGCACCAGGCGCGCGTAACCGACCCAGCCCCCCAAAGACAGAGCCAGCACAAGGTTGAAAATACCGGGCCCACGGAAGGCCACGAACGCGATAGCAATCAAAATGCCGGGAAACGACATGAAGGCGTTCATCAGCACCACGTTGACGAAACGGTCGATGCCCCCGCCGTAGTAACCGGCGATCGATCCGATGATTAGGCCCAAGGTCAGCGATGTCAGCACCACGCAGCTGCCCACCAGCAGCGAAATGCGCGCGCCAAAGATCAGCCGGGAGAGAATATCGCGGCCCAGTTCGTCGGTGCCCGCCCAGTGCGCCCGTGTAGGTGGCTCAAGCCGATTGGGCAGATCGATGTGCGCCGGGTCGTACGGCGCCAGCAGCGGCGCAAAGAGGGCGCACACCACGAATACCACTACCAGTACTACGCCGACCGCAGCCAGCGGGTTGTGACCGGCCAGGCGTGGCAGCGAAATGGGGGTGGTCGACATTTATTTCGATATTGAAAGGCCTCTAACCGTGACTCCGCCGCAGGCCGGCAGGTCCAGCAACTGCCATCTGACGTCTGCCCTGCTCTGACCTTGCAGCTCAAAACGCCCTCGGTTCTGCCTTCCCACCCAGGCCATCTGGCGCTTTCTCTTGTCTGAGGGGGGCGGCGAATCCGAGGTTCGACGGCGCGCATTGCTCATGACTGCCTGATTCTCGGATTGACCACCGAGTACACCACGTCCGTCACAAGATTAACCGCCACATAGGTCAGCCCGATTGCCAGGATGCATCCTTGTACCAGGTAGTAATCGCGGTTCGAGATGGCCTGAATGGTGAGCTGGCCGACTCCCGGCCAGGCAAAGATCGTTTCCGTGACGATGGCGCCGGCTAGCAGGGCGCCAAACTGCAGGCCCAGCACGGTGATGACCGGGATCAGAGCGTTACGCAGCGCGTGCCGGTAGATCACGGTGCGTTCGGGCAGTCCTTTGGCGCGGGCGGTGCGGATGTAGTCCTGGCCGAGTTCCTCGAGCATCGAGGTCCGCACCATACGGGTGAGCATGGCGGCTAGCGCGCTGCCCAGGGTAATGGCTGGCAACACCAGGTTTGCGAACGTGCCCGAGCCCGAGACCGGCAGCCATCCCAGCTTGATGGAAAACAGGAGAATCAATATCGGCCCCAGCGCAAAATTCGGAAAGGACAGCCCAAACAGGCTGACCACGCTGAGCACGCGGTCGTCCCACTGGTTGCGGGTGCGCGCCGAGTGCACCCCCGAGGGCAGGGAAAGCAGAATTGCGATGAGCAGCGCCGCCAGCGTGAGCTGCAGCGTATGGGGATAGCGCTCTCGCAGTAGCTTGGTCACGTTCTGATTGAGCCGGATCGAAACTCCGAGATCCCCATGCACGACACCCTTCCAGTAACGCAGGTATTGCTCCCCTAAAGGCAGGTCCAAGCCGTAAAGCTGACGAGTCGCCGACAGATCAGCCGCCGGCGTCCCTTCCCCCATCATCTGCAGGATGGGGTCGCCAGGAACCAGATGGATCAGCAGAAAGACAATCGAAACCACGAGCCACACGACCGGGAAGGTGTACAGCAGGCGCTGGATGAGGGAGCGAAGCATGAATCAGTCGATGGTCAGTCGTTGCCGATTTGGAAGCACGAGCAGAGTCCCGCTCACGCAGAGGCGGTTACACCCACCCCAAGGTCCAACCAAACCGCGGACAACGATTTCGGCTAGAAGTCCCGGGCAGCGATGCCAGGTCCGCCGCGGGCAAACCGGCCGTGGCACACAAGCTTTCAATCCCCCGCCTTCTCCATTGGCGCCGGCGCTCGCGTCTCGATCTTCACCTTGGCAATACGGTGGCTCTCCATCTCCTCCACCGAGTAGCGACGGCCCTCGAACTCAAACGAATCGCCCACCTTGGGAATCTTCTGCAGCCGCGCGAGCACGAATCCCGCCAGCGTCTCAAAACCCTGATCCCTCGGTAGCGTCAGCTGGTACTGCGACTCCAGGTCGCGGATGTTCAGGGATCCGTCCAGCACCAGCGCCGCCTCTTCTTCCAGTTCCGGCGTGGCGGGAGGACTATCGAACTCGTCTTCGATCTCCCCCACCAGTTGTTCCAGAACGTCCTCCACCGTGACCACACCTGCGGTCGAGCCGAACTCGTCCACCACCACCGCCAGGTGCCGCTTGCGCTCCTTGAACTCTGCCAGCAGGTCGGTGAGGACCTTGGTCTCAGGCACCACCAGCACATTGCGCATGATCTGACTGATCTGCATCTTCGCGATGCGCGCGGCCATGGGCTGGCTGGGATTCAGCGAAAGGCGCAGTCGCATCCAGCGCATCAGGTCCTTGGAGTAAAGCACGCCGATGATGTGCTCCCGGCCGCGCTGCGGGTCGTACACCGGAATGCGCGAATGTTGTTCTTCGACCACCCGCGCCAACGCTTCCTCCAACGTGAGATCGGCAGGCAACGAAAAGATGTCCGGCCGCGGTACCATGACGGCGCGTACGGTGATGCTGTCCAGCTCCAGTGCGTTGTGGATGACCTCTTCCTGGAACTCCGGGATCTGCCCAAACTGTCGGCTGGCGGTGACGATCAGCTTCAGCTCATCGGGGGAATGGATCGCGCCCCGGCGCATCTCGCGCGATCCGAACAACCGCAGCACGAAGCCCCCTGACTTGCGCATGAAATACAGGAACGGCCGGGTGATGGTGAGAAATACATCCATGGGCGCGGCCACTGCCAGCGCCACGCGCTCGGACTGCTGCAGCGCAATCGTCTTCGGCACCAGCTCTCCAAGCAGCACGTGCAGGTAAGTGATGACGGTCAACGTCAGCACAATGGCGATGGTGTGGGCGTACACCGAAGCATGCGGCACATGCCCCAGGAACTGTTCCACGATGCGCGCCAGCATGGGCTCGCCCACCCAGCCTAAAGTGAGGCTGGTCAGCGTGATCCCCAGCTGCACACCATTGACCACCTCGTCCAGGTTCTGGTGCAGACGCAGTACGGTGCGCGCGCCAATGCGTTTCGCCTCGATGAGTTGCTGGATGCGCGTATCGCGCACACTGACCAGGGCAAATTCTGCCGCGGCAAAGAAGGCGTTGGCTGCCACCAGGAGCAGAATCAAGAACACCCGGAGCAGCACAAAGGCAATCATGGATAGGTAATTCTAACATTCCAAAGGGCATAACAAGGAGTCAGGAATCCGATGAGGACTCCGGCGTGCACACCCGCGCTCCCAGCCCAGCGAAGCCAAACTTGCCTGCTTTCTTTTCCTTGCCCGCCCGGTCTAATGCCATGAGCACTACTCCGGTTGATTGCCCATTCGGGAAATACCTGGACGAATATTTTGGAATCTTAGCATCCAGGCGGGAACAAAAACCCTTTCGCCCTCGTAAGATCGATTGTAGACGGCAACCAAAGCTCAGCTCGTCTAAGCCCAGGAGGCGGCTGTGAACGGAAACGGCAACGGCAACAGCAGGAAAAGGCGCCGCAGACGCATTATTTACGCCATCATCGGTGTAGCAGTCGTGCTGCTGGCAGTCATCGGCCTGATTGCGGCGACGCGGGGTGGCACCAAGATCGATCCCTCCAAGCTCGCCAAGGTGGAGCGTGGGGACTTGGCCAAGAGCGTGGTGGCTACCGGTAAGGTTGAGCCCATTACCAAGGTGGAGATCAAGTCCAAGGCCAGCGGCATCGTCAAGAAGTTGTACGTGGAGTACGGCGACCGCGTGAAGAAGGGCCAGATTCTGGCCGACCTGGACAAGGAAGAGATCGAGGCCCAGGTGGCCAAGGCCCGCGCCCAGCTTGAAGCCTCCGAGGCCAGCCTGAAAGGCGCGCAGGCCGACCTGCAGCGCGCCAAGGTCGACGCCGAAGGCCCCGATGTGCCCATGCTGCAGCGCGCCTACGAACGCGCCGAAGGCATGGCCAAGGAGGGTGTGGTTTCGGCTTCCTCCCTGGACGACGCCCAGAAGAATTATGTTCTGGCGGTTAACAAGCAGAACGTGGCCAAGGCCCAAGTGCAGGTTCTGAGCGCCAAGGCCGGACAGGCCCAGGCCCAAGTCCTGCAGGACGAGGCCAACCTCAAGCAACTGGAGGAACAGCTCAGTTACACCACCATCGTCTCTCCGATCGACGGCCTGGTGCTCTCGCGCGACGTGGAGGTGGGCGACGCGGTCAGCTCCATCCTGGTGCTGGGTTCCTCGGCCACGTTGGTCATGACGCTGGGTGACACCAGCGAAGTCTACGTGAAGGGCAAGGTCGACGAAAGCGACATCGGCAAGGTCTACCTCGGCCAGCCCGCCCGCATCAAGGTTGAGTCCTTCAAGGACAAGACCTTCTACGGCAAGGTCACCAAGATTTCTCCTATGGGAGTGGAGAAGGATAACGTCACCACTTTCGAGGTCCGCGTCTCCATCAACAATCCCGGCGGCGAATTGAAAGCGGCCATGACCGCCAACGCCGAGATCATCCTCGAAGAGCACAAGAACGTGTTGCAGATCCCCGAAGGCGCGATCCTCTACGACAAGGACAAGAAGGCCTCGGTCGAGATCCCAGACCCTAAGGCCAAGGAGGGCAAACGCAAGATCGCGGTCAATATCGGGATCTCTAACGGTGCCAAAACAGAACTGCTGGGCGGCCTGAAAGAGGGCGACGAGGTAGTGCTGCAGTAAGCGTAACGCGAGCGCCTTACCCCCGAACCGCGTGAGTCCTATAGGGAGACACTTGTTGAGAGCTCCCCAAGGCCATTCAGGGGGCTATCCAGTGGTGCCGCTTGTTACCCGGGCAGAGCTTTGCTCGGCATCGGCAGCCCCCTTGAGGCCGTCGTGGTTAAGGTGCTCTTCTGTCGTGGATCGCCGCTTGGCGAAAACGCGCTCCGTTCGTCCAGAGCGCAGCGAATGGATCGGATGCGTGCGGAATCCACCCCGAGGGAGAGATGCTATGAGACGCAACCTGATTGGGGCACTGGCCATCTTGCTGGGGTTGGGCACTTCGCTGGCGGCCGCGGAATCTTACCAGGGACGTTTTGAACGCAGGTTGCAAGTGAGCGGCCCGGCAGACCTGGAAGTGCTGTCGCGCTCCGGTGACGTCACCATCCGTGCCGGGGCCGCCGGCAGCGTCACCATCCTGGGCAGGATCCGCGTAGAGAATCACGGGCTGAGCGGCGATCGCAAGAGCGATGTGGAAGCGATCGAGAAGATTCCACCCATCACGCAAGACAGCAACAGCATTCGCGTCGAATACGTGAACGTACGCGGCATCGCCATCGACTACGAGATCACGGTTCCCGTCGACTCCAAAGTCCGCAGCAAGAGCGGCTCCGGAAACCAGACCATGGAGGGCCTTACTGCCGGCCTCGACGTGGAAACCGGATCCGGTGACGTGCGCCTGCGCAACCTGGCTGGCGAGATTCATTCCCACACCGGATCGGGCAATGTGCGAGCCGAGGAAGTAGCTGGACCGTTCGAAGCGCGCGCCGGCAGCGGCGACATCCGCGTCGAGGAGAAGGGCGCGGGTGACGTTCAGGTTGAAACCGGCTCCGGCAACATCGAACTGCGGGGTGTGGACGGCGGCCTGCGGGTCTCGGACGGAAGTGGCGACGTGCGCGCCGAAGGCAAGCCCACGAACGACTGGAGCTTCAGGACCGGGTCCGGAAATGTCGAATTGCGCGTGCCTGGCGACGCCGGCTTCAGGGTCGATATCTCCACCGGCTCCGGATCGGTCACGGTGGACCATCCGATTACCACCACCATCCAGGGACGGGTGCAGCGGCCGCCGCGCGAGATCCGCGGCCAGGTGCGCGGCGGTGGCCCCGAGATCCGCGTTCACACCGGCTCGGGGAACATCCACATTTACTGAAGACGGTGCTGGTTCAGACGGTCTCAGAGGGTGCTCGCATCGGACCAAGTGGCAATCAGAAACTGGAGATTGCCAATCCCCATGACTTCCGTACCTTGACGCCTACCTAGCCTCGGTTTACCGTCGGGTATTGCGGCAGAATCCAGGCCGGCCGAAGTGTGTCCGGCGCGCGAGGAACCTGTGGCCCGAAAGCCCATCATCACCCTGACCACCGACTTCGGCCTGAACGATCACTTCGTGGGAACCATGAAGGGCGTCATCTTGAACATCGAACCTGATGCTCAGGTCGTCGACATCTGCCACTCCGTGCAAGCTTTTGACGTGCTGGACGGCGCGCTGACCATTTGCCAGGCTTACTCCTATTTCCCGGTGGGCACAGTGCACCTGGTGGTCGTCGACCCGGGCGTGGGCACGGCGCGCCGACCGATCATCGTCGGCGGGGAGAAGCACCTGTTTGTAGCCCCCGACAACGGAGTGCTGTCGCTGATCTACCAGCGCGAGGAGCGCATCCACGTGCGCCATGTCACCATGGAGCATTATTTCCTGCAGCCCGTCAGCCAGACCTTCCACGCCCGCGACATCTTCGCGCCCCTGGCGGCCTATCTGGCCAAAGGCGTCGACACGACCAAGTTCGGCGAGGAAGTCACTGACTTCGTGCGCTTCTCCGCCCCCAAGCCCAAGACGGTGAATGCGGCCACCCTGCGCGGCGTGGTCCTGAAAGTCGACCGCTTTGGCAACCTCATCACCAACATCACACCTGCGGACGCTCCCATGCTGTTTGGCGAAGCACCGGCCAGGTTCAAGATCATAGTGGGCAACCGCGAGATCACCGAGATCAAGTCTGCCTATGCCCAAGGCGCCCCCGGCGAGGTTTTCGGAATCCTGGGCAGCATGGGCTACCTGGAAATCGCCGCCAATCGCGCTGCCGCCGCCCAGTTGCTGGGCGTCGGCAAAGGCACCGACGTCAACATCCTGCTGGCCGAAGCCGCGGCCGTAGGCAACGGACACTGAAAGGATTGAGAATTGCGAGAGTGGGTGGTATTCACTCCCGGCTCCCTGGCAAAGCCCATGCGGACCCTAAAGTCAGACGCAGTAACGCGACTCTAACTCCTCTGGCTCCTTAATGGGTGGACGGTCGTCGGTTCTACATAGCAGCAAGAGCCGTCGCTCGACAAGGGAAACCGAAAATTGGAAACCGGCTAAGCCTTGGGCCGGGGACGAGCGTAGCCTTCCATTTCTCCCGTCCACTTGAGAAAACGCCAGATGTTGTGCCGTTCCCGCCAGGCAAACTCCCAGAACTCCAGGAAGCCGACTTGCGTCATTTTGAGGCCGGTGTAGGTTTCGATCCGCCACAGAAGATATGGGCTGCGCCAGGGCGTCAGGCGGTGGCCCCGGGTCGCGTTCCACAGGAAGCGGAGTGCGTTACCCATGACTGCACAGCCAGTATAGCGTAAGCGCACCGGTCACTAGGAGCTTGGGGCAACGTTCAGGGACGGCATCCGGCGCGGCATTCAGACTTCTGCAGGGCCGCTCGTCGAGTGTTGGCGGACGGCAGGGTTGGTCCCTGGTTCCGTTCCAGGCCCTTCCGACGCTGCTGCGCTTACCTGCTGCGACTGAGGCAAGAAGTTCCTTCAATCCCGGCTGGCTCGGGGACGGGTTGAGAGCCGGCGCCGGCTCGGCAACGGATGGCGTAGAATCAAATCCGGTCGGGGGACGGTTTCCGCGCCATGTCCAACGCGAAGGCTCGCCAGGCGGCCGAAGACCACTACTACGTGGCGCTCGACCTTTTTGCCGCCGGCCAGCATGAGGCCGCTGTCACCGAATACCAGGAGTCGCTCGCGGCTGACCCCGCCTTCACCGAAGCCATGCACGGGCTAGCCCGCGCCCTGCAGGAACTGAACCGCCTGGACGAAGCCATCGTCGTCGCCCGGCGCATCACCGAACTTGATCCCGACGACGTTCTCGCCCACACCAGCCTTTCGGTTCTCTACCAGATGAAAGGCATGATTCCGGAAGCCGAAGCCGAGGGAAATAAGGCGAGGATTCTGGGATGGAAGCAGCAGTTGAAGAAGCCGTAGTCGGCACCGTCGGTCAGCGTGCCCTCGATTGAACCATTTGGAGAACGCCTACTGGCTTTCCTTGCCCTGACCCTGCGTCTCGCGGCAACAATGCACGGCTAGTCAGGCTTGACAGTTCTGTCAGACACCAAATTCGTGTCCAAGCGGTGCGTGGACGTCGTAGGTTCGAGCTACCGGGCTTTGGTCCACGACTGCAGGCGTAGACGCCCGCAAACCTGTTCATCACTTTTCAATCCGCCCTTGACCCGCTCGGTGTGATTTACCCCGGCATACATCGTCCCGCTGTCGCCTGGTTGTCACCGGGCCGCTTCGCGTGCCCCGAATTGCCCTCCGGATGACGAACGTTGCAGCCGACCAACGCCATGGGCAGCGTTTTGCAGCGCACGACACCCGGTCTGAGGTCGCACGTCTGAGGCCCCACATCCGAAGTCCGAGCAGAGTGGCTCAAAGCTCGCGGCCCAATCGCTCGCAGCTCCCCTCACAACTCGTACTTCTTCATCAAATGCCGGAACGAGCGATACGAGATGCCCAGGATTTCGGCGGCTTTGGTCTGCACGCCATTCGACTGGTTCAAGGCGGCCTGCAGCAGCGAGCGTTCGATCTGGGCGACGTAGCGTTCCATATCCAGGCCTTCAGGGAGAATCGCGCTCGAGGAAGGCTGCTCGAGGCCGGGCCAACCGGCTGCGGCTGCGGCGGCCTTGGTCTTGGGGCGTTCGGCGGGCAGTTCGACGTGAAGTTCTTCCGTGGCTTCCAGCGCGACCGCGCGCTCCACCGTGTTTTCCAGCTGGCGCACGTTGCCGGGCCAGTCATAGCGGCACAGGCCATCGAGCGAGCGCGGGTGCACGCGCAGGATGCTCTTGCCCGCCGCCGGCGCGTACTTCTTGAGGAAGTGATTCACCAGCAGGGGAATGTCCTCTTGGCGCTCGCGCAGGCTGGGCACGCGGATGGGAATTACGCTCAGCCGGTAGTAGAGATCTTCCCGGAAAGTGTTCTCGGCGACCTGCTTGTCCAAGTCGCGGTTGGTGGCGGCGATGACGCGCACGTCGATGGGGACCTCGGCTGTGCTGCCCACCGGGCGCACGGTGCGCTCCTGCAGCACGCGCAGCAGCTTCACTTGCATGGCCAGGGTCATCTCGCCGATCTCATCGAGGAAGATGGTACCGCCGTCAGCCACCTCGAACAGGCCACGCTTGTTCTGGTTGGCGCCGGTGAAGGCGCCCTTGACGTAGCCGAAGAGCTCGCTTTCCAAGAGAGTTTCCGGGAAGGCGCCGCAGTTGACCGAGACGAAGGGCTGGGTGGCGCGGGGGGAGCAGACGTGCACGGCGCGCGCCACCAGTTCCTTGCCTGTGCCCGATTCGCCGTAGATTAGGATGGTGCTGTTGGTCGAGGCCACGGTGCGGATGGTGTGCTTGAGCTTCTCCATGGCGCTGCCGGCGCCGATGATGTTGTCGAGCGAGTTGCGAGACGCGGCGTCGCGCCGGAAGGCGAAGTTCTGCTTGCTGAGCGCCGCCTTCTCCAGGGTGCGGTTGATGGCTAGTTTGATCTCGTCGACCAGGCCGGGGCCCTTGCGGATGTAGTCGGCGGCGCCGCCCGCCTTGACCGCTTCGACCGCGGCTTCATAGTCGTCGACTGCGGTGATCAGGATGACCGCGGTCTCGGGCGAGGCGCCGTGTGCGTAGCGCAGTACTTCGATGCCGTCGGTCTGGGGCATCTTGATGTCGGTGATGATGAGGTCGTAGAGCGCGCCGTCAATTTTGCGTTTAGCGGCCTCGCCGGATTGCACCGCCTCTACCTTGTAGCCCTCGCGGCGGAGCGCGATGTCGAGCATTTCGCAAATGGAGCGCTCATCGTCACACACCAAAATGTTACCCATGCGCTCTCCCTCCCGCGGCCGCGCCGCTCTCCCACGCCGGCGCCGGCAGGGATTTCGGTGCAGCCGTCGCGTCCGATTCCCCGGCGGTGCAATCGAGGCGCCGCAACCGCAAGACGAACGTCGTGCCCTCCCCCAGCCGGGAGCGGCAGAACACTTTGCCTTCGTGAGCCTGCGCGATCTGGTAAACGATGGCCAGCCCCAGCCCGCTGCCGCCTTTGAAGCCCGACTGGAACGGCTCGAAAATCTTCTCGGTCTGCTGCGGGCTCATGCCCGGGCCGGTGTCGCCAAAGTTGAGCTGCCAGTCCTCGCCCGCCGCTTCCAGCGTCACCGTCAGGACACCCCCGTTGTTCATCGCCCGCACTGCGTTTTGGCAGAAGTTCCAGAACACCTGCTTGATCTTGTCTCCGTCGGCCAAGGTCCAGGCCTCACCCGACCTGAAGTTCCGCTCGATGCGGATGGGGGCGTTTTCGGCAACCAGGCCGCGCTGCAGCAGAGTCAGGGTGTCCTCTACCAGGGGCACCAGGTTGACCCGGCTAAAGCGGTACTGTTTACCTCGGGAATAGGCCAGGAAGTCCGTGATGATGTTGTTCAGGCGCTCGGATTCGCGGGTCACGATGTGCAACAACTGCCGCTGCTCGTCGGTCATCCCCGAGGCGCCGGACATCATGCTCACCGAACCGGCAATCGAACTCAGGGGATTGCGGATCTCGTGGGCGATGGCAGCGGCCAAGCGGCCGACGGCAGCCAGCCGGTCCTGCATGCGAACTTCGCGCTCCAGGCGGCGCACTTCGGTCAAATCGTCGAAGGTGTAAACGTAGCCCAGCACCCCGCGCTCGGCCACGGTCAGGCTGGAGACACGCACCCGGAATGTCTTGCGGAAACCATGCCTAGGCTGGAAGCGCACCTCCCCGTGGGCCTGTTCGACGTTGGGCAGGGCATCGAGAAACAGGTCGCGCACGGGCTGGCCCATGAGTTCGGCCACGCCGTATTCCAGCAGGCTCTGAGCGGCAGCATTGATCAGGGTGATGCGGCCGTCCAGGCCGGTCGTGATGAGCCCGCCGCTCATCGACTGGATGATGTTTTCGTGCAGCGCCTGCAAGCTCTCTAGCGCGCCGCTGGCATCTTTGAGCTGTACGTCCACCTGGCGCAGTTTTGCCGAGAGCAGGCCCGCCAGATAGGCCACCGCCAGGTAGGCGAAGAGGTTGACGAAAATGATGGCCTCGAGCGTCTTCAACTCGGGATGGGTGGAGGCATAGGAGTGAACCACGGCGTAGTAGTTCAGGTCCAGCACCGCGCCATACAGGATGAACGCCAAAGCCGCGGTGAGGTAGGCCCAGACCCGCGGCAATAGGATGCAGGCCACAATGATCACCAGCGGGTAGAGGAAGTTCAGGGAACTGTCCCACCCGCCCGTGATGTGCACGACCAAGGTGACCAAAACCAAATCGGTCAGCACCTGCAGCGCCGCCTGCAGCAGTCGCTCCTGCCACAGCGCGAGCAACAGCATGTGCAGCAGGGAGATGGCGTACCAGAGCAGCATCACGCTGAGGAAGAAGCGCATGGGCAGCGTGCTCTGCGTCAGCCGGTCCACGGCCAACTGAATTCCCAGCAGGAAGCTGAGGATGATGATGCGGACCTTCACCAACCAGGCCAGCCAGTTCCGTTCATCGAAAGTCGATTGCATGCTCCAACCCAGGTGCGAGGCCTGGACTCCTTCTCCGAGAACAGGAGAGCCCGTGTTGCTTGCGGCGCGAAACGAAAAACCGGCGGGAACGGGACCGGAACAATGCCGGGGTCCAGCCCTGGTCCTGCGGTTGTTCGCTAACCAGCCAGCTTGGCGATCATGGCGAACAGCGGCATGTACAGCGAAATCACGATACCGCCGATGGTGACGCCCAAGATGCCGATGATGATGGGCTCCAGCAGGGCCAGCATGTCGCGGGTCGCGGCGTCCACTTCCTCTTCGTAGAAGTCGGCGATCTTTTGCAGCATGCTGTCCATGGCGCCGGTGGCTTCGCCCACCCCGATCATCTGCGTGACCATGTTGGGGAACACGCCGCACTCCTTGAGAGGATCGACGATGGTGCGGCCCTCCTCGATGGCCTTGCGCACCTTCATCAGCGCTTCTTCCAGCACGGCGTTGCCCGAGGTGCGGGCGGTGATGGCCAGGCCTTCCAGGATGGGCACGCCCGAGGTGATCAGGGTGCCCAGGGTACGGGTGAAACGGGCCACAGCGATCTTCTTGAGCAGCATTCCGATGACCGGCGCGTGCAACAGCATTTTGTCGGTCGCATACAGGCCCTGCGGGTGCTTGCGCACCTGCCGGATGCCGAACACCAGGCCTACCGTGCCCACGATGAAGAACCACCAGAAGTGGCCCACGAAGGCGCTCAGCCCCATAACCAGACGCGTGGGCAGGGGCAGGGCGACCCCCAAGCCGGTAAACAGGTTGGCGAAGATGGGCACCACCCACTTCAGCAGAGCACCCACGATGAGCACCGCAATCGAGACCACCGCGACCGGGTAAATCAGGGCCGACTTGATGGCTGAACGCAGACGCACCGCTTTCTCGACGTACGCGGCGAGGCGCTGCAGAATGACGTCGAGAATACCCCCGGTTTCGCCCGCCTCTACCATGTTGGTGGTCAGGTCGTCGAAGACCACGGGATACTGGCGCATGGCGTTGGCTAGGGTGGCGCCCCCCTCGACCGTCGTGCGCACCCCGGTCAGCGTTTTCTGGAAGGTCTGGTTTTCCTGGTTGGCCGCCAGAATCTCGAGACACTGCACCAAGGGCAGGCCGGCATCAATCATGACCGAGAACTGCCGGAAGAAGACCGCGATCTCCTTGGTCCTGACCTTGCCCGAGCCCAACTTGGGCAGGGCGAATTCCTTCCCTTTTTCCCGCACCGCGCCGGGGGTGATCCGCTCGCGACGCAACTGCTGCATCAGTACGTCCTTGTTGGCCGCCTGCCGTTCCCCGGAAATTTTTTCTCCGGTTGCCGACTTCCCTGAGAATGTAAAGACTGGCATGGTTCGCCTCTCCTGAACTTGGCTGCTTGCCTGCCCTGGTCCCGCGCGCTGGCGTTTCCAGGCCTGACACTTCCCTCTTCGGCCCCGAGCTGCGCGCCCGGAGCCCGAACTTGTTTACCGCTTGGCTGGGGCGGCCGCCTTCGCCATCCCCCCCGCCGTCGTACGGTTCAGCAGTCCCGCGCCGCGGTTGATCATCTCCTGCAGTTCGTCCTGGTTGCTGGAGCGCATCAGGGCCATTTCCAGGGTGATCTGCTTCTGGAAGTAAGCCGTGGCCAGCGACTGGTTGAAAGTCTGCATGCCGAACTTCTCCTGCCCCGATTGCATGGCGGAGTAGATTTGGTGAATCTTGTCCTCGCGGATCAGGTTGCGGATAGCCGCATTGGGCACCAGGATCTCCATGCACATGACGCGGCCCTTGTTATCGCCACGGGGTAGAAGGCTCTGGCACATGATGCCCTCCAGCACCAGCGAGAGCTGGGCGCGGATCTGGGGCTGCTGGTGCGCCGGAAACACGTCGATGATGCGGTTGATGGTGGACGACGCCGAGTTGGTGTGCAGCGTGGCGAAGGTCAGATGCCCGGTTTCGGCGATGCGCAAGGCGGACTCGATGGTTTCCAGGTCGCGCATTTCGCCGATGAGCACCACGTCGGGGTCCTCGCGCAGGGCGGCACGCAGGGCGTCAGCGAAGCTCTTGGTATCGGCGTGCAGCTCGCGCTGGTTCACCAGGCAGTTCTTGTTCATGTGCACGAACTCGATGGGGTCCTCGATGGTGAGGATGTGCTCGTGCCGCTCGGTGTTGACCTTGTCGATCATGGCGGCCAGCGTGGTCGACTTGCCCGAGCCGGTCGGACCGGTGACCAGCACCAGGCCACGAGGCTTGTCGCACAGCTTGCTGACCACGGGCGGGAGCCCGAGCTGAGTAAACGATTTGATTTCGAAGGGAATGACGCGGAAGACGGCAGCGGTGGCACCGCGCTGGTTGAACAGATTGGCGCGGAAGCGCGCCAGGCCCTTCAGCCCGAAAGAGAAGTCCAGCTCGAGATTTTCCTCGAAGCGATGCTTCTGGGAATCGGTCATGACGCTGTAGGCGAGCTGCTTGGTCTCGGCCGGGGTCAGCTGCGGCAGGTCGAGTGGGACCAGATGTCCATGCACCCGCACCTGCGGGGGAGAGTTGGTGGTGATATGGAGGTCACTGCCTCCCATCTCCAGCATTCGCTTGAGCAGATCGCTGAGCGAGAGTCCCATAGTTGTTCTTCCCTTCCCTTTCCGTCTCAGTGAATCGTTTCGCGGGCCACTTCCTCGAGCGTAGTCAGGCCCAGGCCGACCTTGATCAGGCCGCTGCGGCGCAGGGTGAGCATGCCGCACTCGATGGCCTTCTTCTT
Organism: Terriglobales bacterium; assembly: GCA_035623795.1. Lineage (GTDB taxonomy): Bacteria > Acidobacteriota > Terriglobia > Terriglobales > Acidobacteriaceae > DASPST01. The sequence continues at coordinate 11,416 of DASPST010000060.1, read as the reverse complement.
CAGTTCCACGGCGGAAGCGCCGACCAACACCAGTTCCTTGATCTCATCGTCCACTTCCATGACTTCATACAAACCGGTGCGCCCCTTGTATCCAGTGTTGTTGCAGACGCCGCACCCCTTGCCCTTCGTGATCTTGACCGTCTTGGCCTCTTCGGCGGTATAACCTTCTTCCAGCAGCGTCTGGTGAGGCACCTCGACCGTTTCGGCGCAGTCCTTGCAGATGCGGCGCACCAGGCGCTGTGCGCAGATGAGGTGCACCGAGGTCGCCACCAGGAAAGGCTCGATGCCCATGTTCATCAGGCGGGTAATGGTTTCGGGAGCGCCGTTGGTGTGCAGCGTGGAGAGCACCAGGTGGCCGGTGAGCGCCGCCTTGATCGCGATTTCGGCGGTTTCAAAGTCGCGGATCTCGCCCACCAGGATGATGTTCGGGTCCTGACGCAGGAAGGCGCGCAGGGCAGCGGCGAAGTTCAAGCCGATCTGCTCCTTCATCTGCACCTGGTTGACACCCGGCAATTGGAACTCGACCGGATCCTCGGCGGTCATGATGTTGGTATCGGGGGTATTGAGGCGGGCGATGGAGGAGTAGAGCGTGTTGGTCTTGCCTGAACCGGTGGGTCCGGTGACCAACACCATGCCGTAGGGTTTGAGGATGGCCTTTTCGAACTTGACCAGCGACTCGGGCTCGAAGCCAAGCTTGGTCATGTCGAGGCGCAGGTTCTCCTTGTCCAGCAACCGCATGACGATCTTCTCGCCCCACAGCGTGGGCAGGGTACTGACCCGGAAATCGAGCTGCTTCTTCTTGCCGCCGATCGCCATCTTCAGCATGATGCGACCGTCCTGGGGTAGGCGCTTCTCGCTGATGTCGAGCTTGGCCATGATCTTCAGGCGCGAAGTGATGGCGTCCTTGAGCTTGAGCGGCGGCGACATGATGCTCTGCAGCACGCCGTCAATGCGGAAGCGCACGCGGAACTCTTTTTCGTAGGGTTCCATGTGGATGTCGCTGGCACCGCGCTTGACCGCGTCCGTGAGCACCAGGTTGACCAGCTTGACGATGGGAGCCTCATCGGCGGCTTTCTCGAGCTCGCCGATGTCCATTTCCTGCGTTTCGGCTTGCAGTTCGACGTCGGCCTCGCCCATCTCCGTCATCGACTGCATCACCTGCTCGAGGTCCTCTTCCTTGGTGGTGCCGTAGGCCTTCTCGATGCCGGCGGCGATGGAACTCTCCGCGGCGACGACCGGTTCGATGTTGAAGCCGGTCATGAACTTGATGTCGTCCATGGCGAAGACATTGGTGGGATCGACCATGGCGATGGTGAGGGAGGCGCCGACGCGGCTGAGGGGCAAGATCTGATAGCGCTTAGCGGTCTCGAAGGGAATCAGCTTGACCACGGCGGGATCAATTTCGAAGTAGGAGAGATTGATGGCCGGCACGCCGTACTGACGCGAGAGGAAGTTGGTCACGTCTTCGTCGGTCAGGAAACCCAGTTTGACCAGGGCGGAGCCCAGGCGGCAGTTGCTTTCCTTCTGGACCTTGATGGCCTGCGCCAATTGCTCTTGGGTGATGACTTTCTCTTTGACGAGAAGGTCACCCAGCCGTTGCGACATACCTCGATCTCTCCTATCGGATCGACAGAAAAATTAGGGTTGAGTTGCTCTTGTGTTTCGCGCGAAACCGCCGGTTTTCAGGGGGAGAAGCGGCAGCGTGTTTCGCGTTGACAGAAATTGTCAACGCAGACGGGTTGTGGCACCAGTAACTTTGGTACCTGACCTTTGCGGGTCGTTGCCTGGCGGGGAAGAGACCGATGAGAAATGCCGCGTTCTGCGCCGAACGCAGTGAGTGGACAGCAGGCTCGTCTCCGGAAGAGCATGCACTTTCGTATTTCTTAGGGCTGGCGTCGTCAGCCGAGATAGGCTTGTCTTGGTTGTACTTGACCGGATGGCGCAGAACCGCCAGACTCTGCCCGGTTGCCGGCCCGGGGAACCACGCGATCCGGGATGGCGGAGCCTTGAATCCTGATTCAAGACAGGCTCCTAGCTCGGGCCGCTGTGCTCTGCCAAGAGCCGACCGGATCGGCTTTGGTAAACCTCAGGGCCCGAGAAAGGGGCAAATCGTTGCAGCGGACGTCGCGCGAAGAACAGATACGCGGGTACTTCGGGACCCTGTACGCGGCTTGGGGGCGGCAACACTGGTGGCCCGCGCGCAGCCGCTTCGAGGTGATCGTGGGGGCATACCTCACCCAGAACACCGCCTGGAACAACGTGGAGAAGGCCATGATGAGACTGCGCGAGGCCGGCATTTTGCACGTCGACGGAATTCGGCAGGCGCCGCTCCAACAATTGGAGCAGCTGATCCGTCCGGCGGGGTACTTTCGGCAAAAGGCGCAGCGGTTGAAGGCGTTTGTGGCTTTTCTCGAAGAGCGTTACCAGGGGTCGCTGGCACGAATGTTCGCATCGCCCACCGCGAGGTTGCGCGAGGAGTTGCTGGCGTTGAACGGGGTGGGACCGGAGACCGCAGACTCGATCCTTCTCTACGCGGGCAACCATCCGATATTCGTTGTGGATGCGTACACCCGACGCATCCTCCACCGCCACCAAATCCTGGAACCGACCGCGGCCTACGACACCATCCGGGAGTTGTTCGAGCGGGCCCTCGCGCCCGTGGCGACCGAGCATCGTGATCCGGACCAGGGGCGGGCGGCGATGGAGTTGCGTGGCGCAGCTCACCCGCCCTCGCGCATGAGCACCAAGCGACGGTCTCCCCTGGCCCAGGTTTACAACGAGATGCACGGGCTAATCGTGGGGGTGGGGAAAGAGTTCTGCCTGAAGTCACAGGCGAAATGTGAGGAATGCCCTTTGCGGAGATTTCTGCCGGGAGGTAGAAAACCAGTCGTGGGTCGTTAGTCGTTGGTCGTCGGCCTTCCGTCGTCATCTTCGAGGTGCAACCGTCAGTCAGCAGTCGTTGGCGGTAGTCCTCGGGCGTCAGTCATCGGCCAGGGTTCCACAGGGAGGAGCCCTGGCGGGAGCCCTCCCCGTTTGGTAACGCACCCATCCAGTAAGCCGGGAAGGTACTCGGGCTGCGTCTATAATGGCGGGGAGAGTGAGTCTTGGGTCTGAGGTCTTTAGGGTGTCCCCTGCGGGCAGGATGCCCTTCGGCCTTCGACTGCGCTCAGGGCAGGCCAGCCGGCTGGATGCCGGCGCCACCAGAGGATGCGTAAGGCGGAGCGCCGTGTCCACCCCCGATCGAGTCCCGAAAAGAGACACCAGCCGGAGGAAAGTCATCGTTCCACTGGCAGTCGGGATTGCCCTGCTGTTTGGGATCCTGCTTTCGCAATCTTCGTTTGACCTGCCAGCTTTTCTGAATCCGGATACCAACCGGGAACTTCTGTTTTTCGCGGCGATCACGGTGGTCATTTCCGCCCTGTTCGCGATGATGACGTTCGTGCTGGCGAGGAACCTGCTGAAGTTGCTGGCAGAGCGCCGGCTGGGGGTTTTGGGATCGAAGTTCCGGACTCGGGTGGTGGTCACTGGCCTGCTGCTTTCGGTGCTGCCGGTGATCGTGATGTTCTGGTTTGCGTACGGCTTCCTGAACCGGTCGATCGATAAGTGGTTCTCGCGCCCGGTGGAGGAGGTGCGAGAAGACACGGCCGCGATGGCGTCGCTGATCCAAACCTATGCGCGGCAGAACGCGATCGCGGAAGCAAGTTCCATTGCCCACGACCCGGAGACGCAGCGAGCGTACGCTGACCGGACCTTTGACGCCATCGCCAGAGAGTTCGAGCGGCACGACACGACCCTGCAAGGCGGATTTGCGATGGCCTTGTTGGAAGGCAAAGAGGTGGCGGGATTCCGGGCACCCGTGGCGTGGCCATTGGGAGAGGGGAACGTTCTGCTGGACCGTCTCTCGGGAGCTGAACCGATTCCGTTCACCTGGGAGCAAACCGATTACATTCTGGGCGCTGCGAAGGTGGGCGAGAGTGGTTGGATCGTGGTGGGGATGCCGTTGCCCCAACCCTTCTCGCAGACCGTGCGGCAGCTGGAGGCCAGCCAGAAGCGCTATTTCGAACTGTATCGCCAGCGCCGTCTGGTGCGCCATACCTACATGAGCCTGTTGCTGCTGCTTACGGTGATGGTGCTGTTCGCCACTACCTGGCTGGCGCTATTCCTGGCCAAGCTGGTAACGCGCCCAGTGGTGGCGCTGGCGGAGGCCACGCAGGAGATTTCGCGCGGCCGGCTGGATTACCGGGTTGAAGTTACGGCAGCCGATGAAATCGGGGATCTGGTGCGCTCGTTCAATCGCATGGCGGAGGAACTGGAGTCGAGCCGGCTGCAGATCGAGGCTTCCAGCCGGGATCTGACGGCGGCCAACACGGCGCTGCAGCAGCGGCGCCTGCACATCGAGACAATCCTGGAGAGCATTCCGACCGGGGTACTTTCGCTGGACGCGCAGCACCGGGTCACGCACGTGAATCAGGCCTTGTTGCGGATGTTCCATCCCACGGGCAGTAGAGGAGATGTGGATTCCGGGATGATCGGGGCAGAGTTGCGCGAGGTGTTCAGCGGCGAAGTGCTGGATGACTTGCTGGTGCTGTTGCGGCGGGCGGACCGCATGGGCATTACCACCAGCCAGATGGAGATGGTGCTGCACCGCTCAAAGCTGAACGTGGCTCTGACCGTGGCCACCCTGCAACATGAGAACGTGCGCGGAGGATACGTCCTGATTTTCGAGGATCTGTCCGACCTACTGAAAGCGCAGAAACAGGCGGCCTGGCGGGAGGTGGCGCGGCGGGTGGCGCACGAGATCAAGAACCCGCTGACCCCGATCGCGCTCTCGGCGGAGCGCATCCGGCGCCATCTGGAACGGGGCACGCCACCCGATGCCGGCTCGCTCGAGATCATCCGGAACTGTGCGAACAGCATTGAGGGGTCGGTGGAGACGGTGCGCAAGTTGGTGGACGAATTCGCCACGCTGGCACGTTTCCCGGCCTCGCAGCCCAGACCGGCCAGCATCAACCTCATCGTGGAGAGTGCGCTGAGCATGTTCGCCGGGCGACTGGACGGCGTCCAGGTGCATGCCAAGCTGAGTCCCGGTCTGCCCAAAGTGATGGCAGACAGCGACGCGCTCAAGCGTGCGCTGGCCAACCTGGTGGACAACGCGGCTGAAGCGATGGAAGGCGCCCTGGTGCGAGAAATCGAAGTCTCCACCAGTCTCGTAACCAGCCGGGACGCAGTCGAACTGGTTGTCGCCGACACTGGCCATGGTGTAACCCAAGAGTTAAAGGAAAAACTTTTTCTGCCGTATTTTTCGACCAAGAAGCGCGGTACCGGGCTGGGCCTGGCCATCGTGAGCCGGATCATCGAAGATCACCACGGCTCCATCCGGGTGGAGGAGAACCACCCCGTAGGAGCGCGCTTTATCGTGGAGTTGCCGCTAGCTCCGGAGGCGGCTCCGACGCCGGCCGTGCCGCTGCATGCATAACATCCTCATCGTTGACGACGAACCTGGAATCCGCGAATCGCTGAAAGGTGTGCTGGAGGATGAAGGGTTCAAGACCGCGGAGGCGGGCGGGGGCGAGGCCTGCGTGGACCTTCTGCGGCGGAAGGCGTTTGACGTCGTGCTGCTGGACGTATGGCTGCCCGGGATGGATGGGCTGGAGACGTTGGAGAAGATCCGGGAACTGGAGAATCCGCCGGAGGTGATCATGATCTCCGGGCACGGCAGGATCGAGACGGCGGTGCGGGCGACCAAGCTGGGCGCGTACGACTTCCTGGAAAAGCCGCTGTCGATTGAGCGGACGCTGATCCTGCTGAAAAATGCGATCGATGCCAAGCGGCTGCGGCAAGAGAATCGCGAGCTGAAGAAGCAACTGCAAGGCAAGAGCGTGATCGTGGGGGAGAGCGTCCCCATGAAGGCCCTGCGGCAGCAGATGGCGATCATGGCACCGACCAACGGACGAGTCCTGATCTACGGCGAGTCGGGCACGGGCAAGGAACTGGTAGCCCACGCTATCCATGCACGGAGCCTGCGCAAGGAGCAGATGTTCGTGGAAGTGAATTGCGCGGCCATTCCCGAGGACCTGATCGAAAGCGAATTGTTCGGCCACCAGAAAGGATCCCTCCCCGCAACCGCGGCCGGGGAAGTCGGCAAATTCCAGAAAGCAAACGGGGGCACGCTGTTCCTCGATGAGGTGGGAGACATGAGCCTGAAGACCCAGGCCAAGGTGCTGCGCACCCTGGATGAACAGCGGTTCGCGCCGGTGGGCAGTGACGACCCGATCACGGCGGATGTGCGCGTGATCGCCTCCACCAACAAGGACCTGGAGGAGGAAATATCCAAGGGCAATTTCCGCGAGGATTTGTTCTACCGACTGAACGTGATTCCGTTTTTTGTCCCCCCGTTGCGGGAGCGGCGGGAAGACATTCCGCTGCTGGCGCGGCATTTCCTGAAGGAGTTCGCAGCCACCTATGGGAGGAGGCCGCGAGAGATCACAGACGACGCCGTGGCGACGCTGATGCGCTATGCCTGGCCAGGCAACGTGCGTGAGCTGCGCAATGTGATCGAGCGCATCGTGATCATGAACCCGACGACTACGAAGTTCGAGCGCAAGCACCTACCACCGCTGGTTTACCGGGACGGCAACCGGCGTTCCGGGGGGACCGAGTACACCACACTGCACCAGGCGAGGGACGCCTATGAGCGGGACTACATCCTAAAGAAGCTGGATGAGAATCACGGCAACGTGAGCCGCACGGCGGAGATGCTGGGACTGGAGCGGAGCCACCTGTACCGGAAGATGAAGGCGCTGGGAATCGCGGCCAAGGAGTAGGGAACACCAGGCCGGATACCAGCCGGACAGCCGGCGAGAGGAAGGCGCTAGCAGGGGGCCGCGCTCCAGGGAGCGCTGGTGTCTAGGATGCGGGCTAGCGCTTGACCATGTGGATTTCGGTCCCGTTCTTGTGGAACTGGACCTCGTCCATGAGTTGATTGATGAGGAAGATGCCGCGGCCGTGGTTGGAGAAGATGTTCTCCCCCACACAGGGGTTGGGGATGGCGGCGGGATCAAAACCCGGTCCGGGATCGCGGACCACGATGAGCAGGCCGCGAGTTTCGTCGCAGGCCACGTCACACTCGACAATCTTTTGGGGGTCCCCTTTGGCCCCGTGAATCACGGCGTTGGCCAGGGCTTCGCTCAAGGCCAATTCGATGGAATCCTCCTTGCCGGTGGCGCAGTTGGTGCGGCGAACCACTTCCATGATGCTCTGTACGACGCCGTCGATCGCGTTTCGGTCCGCCGCCAGCGTGACCCGGAGCTTAAGGACCAGTTTGTCGGCTTCAAAGTTGCAGCCGGTGGGAGATTCGGTGGCCATGAGGGTGACTCCGCCGGTCGGCAGTGGGCGACGCAGGGTGATTTTAATACAGAACGGGTCGAGGGCAACACGTACGGTGCACTGGGAGGGGACGTTGCACTCGGGCGCGGGTTCGGCGTCGTTGGTCGCTGGTCGGCCGGTGAAGCCAATTCGCAACGGCCCGGTCAGGACCCCTCAAAGCGGCTTGCGTTACGGTTAATCCAGGCCAAAGATACGCTCCAGTTGGCGGCGCCAGTCCAACTGCTCAACAAACTCGCGGGAATCGCGCCAGCCGGGGCTGACTTTGACGAACAGTTCGAGGAAGACCTTGGTTCCCAGCATACCCTCGATTCGAAGCCGGGCTGCGGTGCCGACCTTTTTCAGCATTTGGCCACCTTTGCCCACCAGGATGGCCTTCTGCCCTTCGCGCTCACAATGGATGGTGGCGGCAATGCGGGTGAGTTTGGGATTCTCCTCGAACTGGTCGACGACGACGGTGGTGGCGTAGGGGATTTCTTCCTTCGTGTCGAGCAAAATCTGTTCGCGGACGATTTCCGCTGCCATGAAGCGCATCGGCTGGTCGGTGAACTGGCCTTCGGGGAAGTAGCGCGGGCCGGCGGGCAAAGCGGCTACGAGCTTGTCAAGCAGCAGAGCGAGCCCGTCTTTCTTGAGGGCGGACAGCGGGATGATTTCCTGGAAGTCGTGCAGCTTGCGGTATTCGTCGATGAGGGGGAGGAGCCTGTCTTTTGGCTTGATCAGGTCGATCTTGTTGAGGAGCAGGAACACGGGAGTCATCGATGGCCGAGTCTGCAATTGCCGGGCCCTCGCTTGTCGGGCGAGGTCGAGGACGAAGCTATCGCTGGGATCGAGACGGCGCGCGGCGTCGGCGATCACCAACACCACGTCGCAGGCGTCGAGCGCCTCCCGGACCTCGGTCATCATCTTGCGGCCGAGCGAACTGTCGGGCTTATGGACACCGGGGGTGTCAACCAGGATGATCTGAGCGGCGGGGCGGCTTCCCTGCTTGGGCAGGTGAAGGATGCCCTGGATGCGGTTGCGCGTGGTCTGGGGCTTGGGGCTGATGATGGCGAGTTTCTCGCCGACGAGGGCGTTGAGCAGCGTCGACTTGCCGGCGTTGGGGCGTCCGAGGATGGTCACGAAACCGGAATGGAACAAGGCTTAAGGCTCCGAGCTGAGGGCTTCAGGTTGCAAGTGGTGGGTAGCATGGCGGGCGCAGGTATCCGTGGGTCATTGGAGTCCGACAGACGGCGACTTTAGAAGCCATCTCGTACCGGCGGAAGTCAGCATCAGCGCAGCGACGAGGCACATTACGGCCTGCACACGCAGCCCGTACAAAGCCGCCAGAAGACACGCGGCGCTCACGACTCGCCGGACCATGCGCCGCCTGAGGACCGCGGTCGATTCGACCTTCGTCATAATTTCTAAGACTTCGGGCACCGTTCTTGTACGCGACATAGGTTCGGTGTAGCGACGATCCGCCTGCCCTCGGCTTTTTCAACTGAAGCATTGACGGCCAGGGCGCCGTCCTCCACCGCGAATCAGCCTGACACCTGGTTCATATCAGTTTCATCTGTCGCGGTTCCACGGCGGTTATTCTCACGCGCTGCACTCGGCGGTCGGTGGACTCGAGGACTTCGAAGCGGAGGCCGTCGTCTTCGATGATCTCACCCTTTTGCGGGATGCGGCCGGCCAGTTCGCTGACCAAGCCTGCAACCGTAGCGGCTTCCTTGCCCTCAGGGCGGACGCCGAAAAGTTCGTCGAGGTGGTCCACGTCCATGTTGCCGGGGACGACGTAGGTGTGGTCGTTCTCCTTCACGACCTGGGCTTCTTCGTGCTCGTCGCCGATCTCGCCGACGATTTCCTCGACCAGGTCTTCGATGGTGACCAGGCCGGCAACGCCGCCGTACTCGTCAACCACGATGGCCATGCGGATGTTGTTGCGGCGCATCTCGCGGAGCAGATCGCTGCCCAGTTTGCTCTCGGGAACGAAATGCACGTCGGAACGCATGAGCGATTCGACAGTGCGAGTGTGGGCTTCGGCATCGGGGACCTGAAGCACGTCCTGGGCGTAGACGATGCCGACGATATTGTGGATGGTGTCGCAGTATACGGGGACGCGCGAGAACGGGCGCTGACGCAAGAGTTCAATGAGTTGCTCCACGGTGGTACTGACCGGGACGGCCAGCATGTCGGGACGGGGCTTCATGGCCTCGCGCACGGTCTTGCCGCTGAATTCGACAACCGACTGAATGAGGGCACGGTCGCTGGGCTGGATGATGCCTTCCTCTTGGCCAGCTTCGATCAGGGCGTCAACGGCCTCGGCAGGGCTTTCCGGCTGTTCTTCCGTAGGCTGCCGTGTCAACGTGGCCACCGACTGCAGAAAGCCGAGCGCCAGGGTGATGGGTAGAACCATGTAGATCAGGATGCGCAGCAGCAGAGCCCAGTGCCTCAGCCATTCACCTCGGGTGCGGGCGAAGAAGACGAAGGGGAGGAAGCGGTTGAACAGGATGATGACCAGGACCAGGCTCAAGGTGGCTTGCAGGATTTCCTGGGCGCTCCAGGCTTGGTCATGGAACAGCGCAAAGCCGACCAGCAAGGCGATGGCCGCCATGATCAGGGGCACGAGGATGGCCATGGAGAGCGAGGCGCGAGCCCGGCTGACCTTCAGCCTGGGCTCGACCAGCTTCTCGAAAGTGTCAATGTTGTCCTGGAACTCGCGCGAGAGGAATTTGCCGATCTCGGCGTAGAGCCGGTCGACGTAGGACACGAGGGTCAGCAACCCCACGAGGAGAAGAAGGACGACCGCGACGGCGTATGTCATCGCAGGCGCCTCCGGGCGGCCGTGGCGGCGCGCGCGGCTTGTGGGCGGTGCGGCTCCCGCCCGGGCCGGCGACTGGCGCCTTGGCCGCGTCCGATGAGGGCTGAAGGCAAGCCCAACTGCTGGCGGAGCCGTTCTTCCCTGCGGGCCATTTCGCCCGAGTCGGATTCGTGGTCGTACCCGGCGAGGTGTAGCAGGCCATGGAGGACGAGAAGCTTGACCTCCGCCGCAGGTGGGTGACCGAGCAGGCGCGCGTTTCGAGCGGCCATGTCGGCGGAGACGGCCAGGTCGCCGGCAAATTTGCTGTCCTGGTCCGGCAGCGGAGCGAAGGACAGCACGTCGGTCGGTTTATCCAGGCCGCGAAAACGGCGGTTGAGCATGCGGAGTTCGCCGCTGGTGGCCACCAGGACATTCACTGTCCCTCGCAGTTTGACCGCGCGCCGCGCCCGCGTCAGGAAACGCTCGAGGGCGGCTGCGGTGAGCCGGGCGACCGGTTTGCGAAGGATGACCATCGAATTGTGGCGCCGGCGGTCAGCCAGCGGCGCGACGTCCATGTCGGTCTCGAGGGCAGCCGGGCGGTCAAGCCCGGTATAAAAGAAACCGGAGGGCCAAGGCTGCGCCCTCCGCTTACAAGCTACCAGATTCTATGCCTCGCCGCGGTTGCCTGGGAACGACATGATGTTTTGCTCCACAGGTGGGGCCTCGTCGGGTACGGCTTTTGCAGCGGGGGCTGTTTTGTTCTCCGCGGCCTTAGCTTCGAGCGACAACAGCATCTGCGGCTCGGCGAGCCTGGTTTTGTGGTCATCGTAAGCGCGGATGATGCGCTGCACCAAGTGGTGGCGAACCACGTCGCCCTCATCGAAGTAAACGAACGCCAGTCCCTCGACCGCTTTGAGGATGTCAACTGCCTCGACCAGGCCGCTGCGGCGGGCATTCGGCAGATCGATCTGGGTGATGTCGCCGGTGATGACGGCCTTCGAGTTGAAGCCCAGCCGGGTGACGAACATCTTCATTTGCTCAGACGTGGTGTTCTGCGCTTCGTCGAGGATCACGAACGAGTCGTTCAAAGTCCGTCCCCGCATGAAGGCGATGGGCGCAATCTCAATGACGTTCTTTTCCAGATAGCGGTCCACCTTCTCCGGGTCGAGCATGTCGTAGAGCGCGTCGTACAGGGGCCGCAGGTACGGGTCAATCTTGTCCTGCAACGTGCCAGGCAGGAAACCCAGGCGCTCC
>DASPST010000058.1:0-230778 GCA_035623795.1 Terriglobales bacterium | reverse complement strand
CTTCTCAATTTGTTGCAGGCTTAACTTTTCCGTTTCGTGCACGCTGATCATTCATCGTCAGCATGCCTTACCCCTCCGGGCTCATCTTGTATTGGAAACAAGCCCCCTGCTTCAGGCTCATCATGCATTGGAAAAGACTGGCCCTTGACTTTCCTTCCAGGAGTGCTACAGTCCCACGCAACGTGCGCCGGCGACGCAGGGACGTCGCCGACGTTCCCTCCAACTGAGTCCCGGAAGGGGCGGGGCGCTAAGGCACCCGCCCCTATGTTTCAGCTCGTCTGCTGGCCCCTGCTGGTTATATCGCACTAAGTTCGCTTCGGGCCCGTTCCTTCTCACAGGCCGTGTTCACTGCTTGTCGTAGACCGCAGTGCTCTTGACCTTCTTCCCCTTTGCATCGGTTCCGCTCACCGTGACCGTGCGAGTTTTTCCGTCGGCCGCGACGGCGATGCGACCGCTCATGGTGACCTTGCCTCCTTGCTTGACGTTTAACCCCAACGTATGGTCGTCGATCTTCGTATACGACCGCATGTCTGAGTTCGGGTCCCCCGTGACCGGGTAGTCTTTGCCGTCGAACTTGCCCGTCCACTCGTTATGCGTAGGTTTGCCGGCACTGTCGACGCCATCTACTGTTACCTTCACGTCGTCGCCTGCGGCCTCGTAGACGACCATGGTGTTCTTCGATCCCCCGGGGGTAAGCTTCGACTTTGCCTCATTCAGTTTCCAGGTACCCATTTGAGCCTCTTGCGCGCAGCAAACGGCCGCTCCAACAAAGCACAGTGCTAGCGTCAGAATTAGGGTTCTTGCCTTCATTGGTCCTCCTGATTGAGAAACGGAATTTGTGTCTGATTGGCGGTGGCATTTTAGTACCGGGGAAGGCTGTCGGTAAACGTCCACTTAGCCTTTCTGCCGCTCGAGTTCCGAACAGCTTGTTTCGGCGATAGAATCTAGTGCACCTGCTATCTCGCGCCCTAGCCTACGCCAACCTCGTCCGTAGTGGGTCAGTTTGCAGCCCACTATTCCTCACTTGTTGACAATCCCCTTTCCTCTGGCGCATGTTTTCCCTTCAGCCGTTGTGCTGCCGGTTCTTCTTCCTGTCCCGTGGAGGTCTTTATGCTCTCTGACGCCGCCCTACAAGAGTTCCGTACTTCCCTCCGCGGACAACTTATCCTTCCCACCGATCCCGGCTATGACGATGCCCGCAAGATCCACAACGCCATGATCGACAAGCACCCTGGGCTGATCGTCCGCTGCGCCGGCGTTGCCGACGTGATCACCTGTGTCCACTTCGCGCAAAAAAACAAACTCACAGCCTCCGTTCGCGGGGGCGGCCACAACGTCGCCGGCTTTTCGCTTTGCGACGGCTTGGTCATCGACCTCTCCTCCATGAAGAGTGTCCACGTGAATCCCGCCGCACGAACCGTGCGCGCCGAAGGTGGAGCCACCTGGCAGGACGTCAATCACGAACTCCAGGTTTTCGGCCTCGCCGCCGCCGGCGGCTACGTCGGGACCACTGGAGTGGGTGGGCTCACTCTCGGCGGAGGACTCGGTTGGATGGTCCGCAAGCACGGACTGGCCCTTGATAATCTGCTCTCTGCGGACATTGTCACTGCTGACGGCCGGCTCCTCACCGCCAGCGCAGAGCATAACTCCGACCTCTTCTGGGGGATCCGCGGCAGTGGCGGCAACTTTGCGTCGTCACCTCATTCGGATTCAAAGTTCACGATGCGGGAATTGTTCTAGCAGGTCTGGTTCTGCACCCCGCTAGCGGAATCTCGCAGCACGAGGAACGCCCCTGGATCACCCGCCGGAAGGCCGATACGGATGCGGAGGCCAACCGCGAAAACCTGCTGCGCATGATCGCGCTCAAAGAACGCCTGCCCGACCTGATTATCGTACCTGCGCATGACATGCGTGCTTTTGCCGGAATCCCGAGGCTGTCTCAGGCAAGCCCTGAGACCCCGGCATCGCCGTAAGCTTGGATCTGCATTTCCCACCTCGGCCCCCCCCCAAAGGCCTAGGCGGCTGGAGCCCGCGTCAGGCCGTTGCCTGAACTTGTAGAATTGGGGCCTGCCCATCCGTCATACGTTCAGGCACATGTAAATGGAACCCCTTCCCAAAGGAGAAACGTGATGCAATTCGCCTTGCTCATTTACGAGTCACCGGTAGCCTTTGCCGCACGAAAGAACGACGGTGTCGATCCCTACACAGGTGCCTGGCGCGCGTACTACAAAGCTCTCGTCGATGCTGGCATCTATGTTGGCGGGGACCCCTTGGAGGTACCCGAGACCGGAACCACGGTGCGGCTTACGGATGGAAAGCGCTGGGTACAAGACGGACCCTACGCTGACACCAAGGAGCAGTTGGGCGGATTCACCATCCTGGAACTCCCGACGCTTGACGCAGCCCTCGACTGGGCCGCGCGTTGCCCCGCAGCCTCGCTCGGGGCTGTGGAGGTCCGTCCGCTCGCGCCACACATGAAGCGCAGGGTCACCGGATGAGTGAAAGTGGTCAGGAGAACGCGCATCGCACAATCGAGCGCGTAGCCCGCGAATCGTACGGCCGTCTGGTCGCTTACCTCGCGTCTCACACACGGGATGTGGCCGCCGCTGAAGATGCCCTCAGCGAGGCCTTGGTGGCCGCGCTCAGGGCCTGGCCGCGACAGGGGGTGCCACAAAATCCCGAGGCATGGTTGCTGACCGCGGCGCGCCATTCGCACATCGATCTCCTACGTCATCAGCGTGTGGTTTTCGAGGCCGAGCCGACTCTTCTGCTTCTCAGGGAAAACTCTCCCGAGACCAGGTTAGCGACTGAGTTTCCGGATGAACGGCTCAAGTTGCTGTTCGTGTGTGCCCACCCGGCGATCGATCCGGCCATGCATACGCCCCTGATGCTGCAGACCGTCTTGGGCCTGGATGCGGCGCGCATTGCCCCTGCCTTTCTCCTCTCACCGAAAACGATGGGGCAGCGGCTGGTGCGTGCGAAGACCAAGATCCGCGATAGCGGTATCCCGTTTGAAATTCCGCAAGAGGGTGAATTGCCGGAAAGACTGGAGGCAGTGCTTGAGGCCATCTACGCCGCGTTTGGGATCGGCTGGGATGACATGGCGGGCACCGACCAGCGTGGCCGCGATCTGGCCGAGGAAGCAATCTGGCTTTCGCGGGTACTTCTACACTTGATGCCCAGCGTCGCCGAGGTGCAAGGTTTGTTAGCACTTATGCTCCACTGTGAGGCACGACGCCCTGCGCGAAGGGGGCCCGATGGCCGGTACGTTCCTCTGTCCGAGCAGGACCCGAAGCAATGGTCGCGTCCGTTGATGGAAGAGGCGGAACGTCATCTGGCCGAAGCGTTCAAGCATGGTCGATCCGGCAGGTTTCAGCTGGAAGCTGCAATTCAGTCCGTGCACGCTGAGCGAGCGCACAGCAGGCAGACCAACTGGGCCGCCATTGTGCTGTTCTACGAACAACTGATCCGTATGGCGCCCGCTTTTGGCACGCGGGCTGGATACGCTGCGGCGGTCGCCGAATTGAATGGACCTCCAGCCGGACTTGCCGTTCTGGATGCGATTGACCCGGAAGCCGTCGCTCGTTATCAGCCCTACTGGGCAGTGCGCGCTCATCTCCTGCAGCGGCTAGGGAAGACAGGTGAAGCCTCAGCTGCCTACGACCGGGCCATCGGCCTGGCCGAAGACCCTGCCGTGAGAGAGTTCCTGCTGCAAAAGCGGGGCTAGTTTTCTCAGAGTCGCAGTAGAAATCCATTCACCTTGCCCGTCATCCCTATAGACGCGGCTTAGCGCTCAAGCTTTGCCACCTGACCAAGAGGTGACGCCATGTGCCCATTCTGCTTGTCGACCATCGGACTAGTCGTAGCCGGTGCAGTCTCTACCGGCGGGCTGGCGGCGTTGGCCGGGAGAATGTCTCGCAAGAACGGAGTAGGAGAAAATCCGCTGAACTCAAAGGAAAGGAAGAATCAAGATGTCGACGAACGTGATACGGCCGAAAATCGTTTCCCGAGATGAGTGGCTTGCCGCTCGCAAGCAATTGCTCGCCGAGGAAAAGGAATTCACTCGCCAGTACGATGCCATGACCGCAAAGCAACGCTCGTTGCCCTGGGTTCGGATCGAAAAACAATACGTCTTCGATGGTTCCTCGGGAAAAGTGACGCTCGCCCAACTGTTCCAGGGCCGGAGCCAGCTCTTCATCAAACATTTCATGATGGGACCGGGTGCCAGGCATCAGTGTGTCGGATGTTCTCTTGAGGTCGACCACGTGGAAGGCATCCTTGAACATCTCGAAAACCACGACGTCTCTTATGTTGCCGTGGCCCGAGCGCCGATCGATGAAATTGAAGTGGTCCGTAAGCGAATGGGCTGGCGGTTTCCTTGGGTTTCGTCCTACCAGAGCGATTTCAATTACGACTTCGGCGTGTCTTTCAAGCCCGAGGAGGTGGCTTCCGGCAGCGCTCTCTACAATTTCCAGCCCGCTCCGCAATGGGCCGCCGGAATCCAAGACCTTTCTGGCGACAGCATCTTCTATAAAGGCGAGCAGGAACAGATTTTTCACACTTACTCGACATACGGCCGTGGCGGCGAACAGTTCCTGGGCATTTACAGGTTCCTTGATTTGACGCCGAGGGGCCGCAATGAGAACGGACCATATCATTCCCTTCCCGATTGGGCGCGGCCCAAGAACATGTACGGCAAAGGAGGCATGGTTGAGCCGAACGGCCGATATCACGCGCCGAGTTGCGCCTGCTCTGCCCACTGGTGAAAGGAGAACAGTATGCACATTACGCACAAGTTAGAGGCAATTCTTTGACAACAAGGTTACAAGTGTGCTGAACCCAGTCTCCTGCCCCTGAATCAAATGGTGTATATGACTTGGAAAGCAGCCTTGCAAGACTAACCGGCTCTGGCCATTCACTGCGGTGACAGGAAGTAACGCAGAGCACATGGGAGCGAACCTGCTCCCGTGCAATGCGGCAGCCCGGTTGCAAGCCCGGACGACGAAGCAGCACTCGAGACGGAAACAATCTGACTCATGAAACGCAGCAGTGTGTGGGTTATCTCCTCTTCTTTAGGCGGTCGAGTCGTAATCTAGCGGACGGTATCGCTGTCGTTTCGGCGTAGCAGCCTGAGCTCTCTTCTGCTGGAACACCTTGGAGGTCGCATGGGAACACGGCTGAAAGACGGACAACATGCTGGGTGATTGGGAGGAGCGCGACCATGCCGTTGCCGCGGCAGCCAGTTGCCCCATGACTGACTGCGGTGCATTAGCGCTTGCCTGTCGGTCGGCAGACCCCACCGGACGAGGCGATGCCGAGCCATGGGAGTTCATATGCCCGCGCTGCGGAGTCGACTTTAAAGTTCCAGAACATGAATTGATTTTTCAGTGGGTCGGGGTGGATTGGTTCTTGGAGAAGATTCACGCCGCATAGCCCCGAGTCGAAACCGGAATCCTGGGTAGGGTTCGCAGGCGACTCAACGTGATCGACAGCTTAGTTCTGGCGACTGACCGAAATATATCCCGGAATGCGTCAGCTGGAATCCACGGACTTGTCAAAGCGATTCATCCCCAATCCCGCAGATGACCCGGGCAATGTGACACTGATCACTGTGATTTTGCAGCACAAGTTCCATTCTTCGTCTGAACCATCCCGGGAGTTCCAATAAAGCGAGAGTCACTCGGTTGAAAACTTGCACGTAGGAGGCTCAAGATGGACTGCACAAAATGGCCATGGAGCTGGGAAGAAGAAGCGGAATGGAAGGCGGAACTGGAAAACAGAGATTATAGTTTTCTCGAGGACTTGATCGATAGCGCCGTCGAAGGTGGCATAGCGGATTTGCGCGATGTTCTCGGATCTCCGTGGGAGGACAATGCGGAAGAGGATGACACTCTCGAGAAATATTCGGTCACGGCGTGAGTTGTTCCAAGAGGGTTCGGCAAGGCGCAGCGCGCCGGAACCCTGGACGCATTATTTGGCCCGTGAATCGAGCTGATTTTGCGCTCTCCGGGACGCAATTCCGCATATCTCTTACTTTTCGTGAACCACCTGACAGCCAGCGGCGCTGGTGTGCAAGAGAGGGTCAATGGGCCCAAATGCCCATCCACGGATGGTGTAGGCTTGTGATCGAGGTTTGAGAAGATGCCATTTGAGTTTCAGCCCACGCTAAAAGGCGTGCTTGTCGAACTGCGGCCGCTTCGCTCGGATGACGAGGACGATCTGTTCGCGGTTGCGTCGGACCCGCTCCTTTGGGAACAGCATCCGGCTCGAGATCGCTACAGGCTCGAGGTATTCCGCGCCCTTTTCCGTGAATCACTGGAATCCGGAGGCGCATTAACCGCTCTCGACTGCAAGGAGGGCAGAATCATCGGATCGTCCCGATTCCACGCCTACAACCCACAGGCCAGCGAAGTGGAGATCGGATGGACGTTTTTGGCGCGATCGCACTGGGGCGGCAAATACAACCGAGAGATGAAACAGCTCATGTTGCAGCACGCCTTTCGATTCGTGAAACGCGTGGTTTTTCTCATAGGCCTGCAAAACGTACGTTCACAAAAAGCGATCGAGAAATTAGGGGGCGTTCGTGTCGGCTCTAGACCCGACGCTGCCGGACGAAACTCTTACCTGTACGAAATCACATCGGTACCTGTCTGAGGTATGGAGCCGCCAAGACGCTTGCCGGACCGCTTCGGTTGCGCCGGCAACGGGACAGGAGATCTTGAGCCATACCATAGTCCGCACCGCGTGCTCCCGCTCGGCGAGCCCAAGTGGCCAGATCGCCCCACGCCCACCGTTGGTCATCACGGAGTTCGCTGCTCTCATTGCTCTTCCATGTACAGTCTCATGCTACAGCCAGCTCGCCTCGATCCGTAGCGGACTGCTTTTACTCCTGACCGGTGCTTCGAGATCAGACTCTCAAGACAGCCATACTCTTGAAACTAATTGCCAGATAGCGAATCTAAGAAATTGGAGTCTGATGATAGCAACGATTACGCAATCATTGGAAAACGCAGGTCGAGAGATTTTGCGGTACAGCTTGAATCTTGTCTTTGCCTGGTACGAAGGCACTAAATTCACACCCTCCAACCTGGATGGCATCACCATTCTCATCCCGGAGAGCAAGCCTGCGAGCGTTCGTCTGCCTTGAGGCTATTTTGCGCGTGCCGACCCGCTAACTGAGATGGGGTAGCGTGTCAAGTGCTCAAGGACAGACACATAAACAGAACGGGGCAAGTCCAGGGCATGTGCTGCTGGACAGCCGGTCAGCTAGGCTTGCGATCAGACGAGGCTCTAAGGGCCGATGCCGTATCACTTGGTCTTGGCGGGGGACTCCACAATGTCGGCTTTGTATCGCTGGAAAATGGCTTCGACTTCACTCACTTCCCGCTCACCGATGCTGTGCTTTCTGAGCGCCTGTCGAGTGTAATCTAGGTTGATCTCCCATTCAGTTTCAGTGATGCCAAGACCAGCGTGAGAAGTCCTCATGTCCCGCCCAATGTAGAGACACGGTCCACCTGCCAGCTGGCATAGCTGATCTACGAACAACTGCCGCGCCCGTTGCTGAGAATCAGTGCTGCGGCCCATAGCAAAGCGACTAAACTTTGGATCGTTTCTGAGCATCTGGAACAGGTCATCCACAACAGCCGCAATCACGTCGTAACCGCCGAGTCGGTGGTACAGCGGAGAATCCACAGTGGTGGGGGTCATGAGCTCGGATTATAGCGAAAGGACTGCCCGCGCGAACACACAGCTAAGCAAAGCATGGGTCTCAGAAATCCCAGTCCAGTAGGAGGCCGGGGTCCGGGGATTGACCATGACCGTGCTCGGCTCGAATGAGGGCAGGGCTCTTCAGTCCGCATTCGCCTTTTTCACTTCCGGCTGAATCAGCAGGCCCTCTTCGCCGGTCAAAAGTAGATCCCTCATGAGGGTTTGGAGCTGTTGACTCTGGCCCCACTAAAATCTCTACAATGCTCCCGTCGGCAGTTGGGCTGTGGGACGGCGCCAGAGGCAAAGGGTATCCGACCATGAGGTGCCAACCGAAGGGGACACCGAGCATGGATGAGCAGCGGGCTCTATTAAGACATTTTCTGGCCGCTCTAGCCTACCGGACGCAGAAAGCGCTTCGTGGCGCGCCACCGGACTTCTCGGAGTTCAGGCCCCCACTTCTGGTTCGTACGCCTCATGAATTGATTCGCCACATGGACGACCTCCTGGGATATGCTCGAACTTTCTTTGTTGGTGGTACTTACCGTGCGCCTGTACTGCACGACTTCGTTGCGGCTGTAGCCCATTTTCACGAAACCCTTGCAGAGCTAGCACAGCACCTTGAACGGGGAACCAAGCTGCAAGGCATCACGGCTGAAATCCTGTTGCAGGGCCCCTTTTCCGATGCTATGACCCATGTCGGCCAACTGGCCATGTTGCGACGGCTCGCGGGCAGCCCCGTTCCTCCTGAGAACTTCGTGTTCGCGGCCATCACCCCCGCCAATTTGGGTGTCGATCAACCGCTTCCCGTTAGTCCTGACAAAGATTGGCCGGAAAGACTTTGATTCAAGCAGTCCGGAGTGGGCCAAGATTCTGGGGGGAGTAAAGCTGACCCGTAGGCTGTGCGGAGGTCTCGAGTGCCGGCTTTAAATCGGAGGAGCGCGTGATCGGGAATGTTGTGGCATCGCTCAGACAGAATCCTGAGCTCGCAGTGTTCCTGACCCTCGCGCTCGGATTCCTGTTGGGACGGGTGCGGCTTGGGACGTTCAGGCTCGGAAATGTCGTTGGCACGCTGCTCGCGGGCGTGCTCATCGGCCAACTCGCCATCGAAGTGCATCCCCTCGTCAAGATCGTGTTCTTCGATCTGTTTCTGTTCGCGACCGGCTACAAAGTGGGCCCACAGTTCTTCCGGGGGCTCAAGAAGAATGCGATGCCGCAAGTGTTGCTGACGGTAGTCTTGTGTGTAACGAGCCTGATAGCCACGGTGGTGGCGGCGAAGTTGCTCGGGTATGACTGCGGTACCGCTGCGGGCCTGCTGGCTGGCGCCTTCACAGAGAGTACGGTCATCGGAACGGCAGGGGACACGATCGCCCGGCTGAATTTGCCGGGTGCCGAGAAGCAGAGACTGGTGAACAACATCCCGGTCGCGTACGCGGTGAGCTATCTCGTTGGGACCGGCTTCGTCGTCTGGTTCCTCTCGAGTCTGGCGCCGAGGCTGCTGGGAGTTGATCTGAAGGCGGAGAGCCGGAAGCTCGAAGCACAGATGTCCGCGAGGCCCACCGAACCGTCCGGCGTGCGCGCGGGCTACCGGGAGTGGGACATCCGGGCGTATCGCCTGGCCGACATCTTTGCGAGTTGTCGGATCGCCGATCTGGAAAAGTCCTTTGTGCCGGAACGCGTGTTTGTCGAGCGAATCCGCCGCGACTCCAAGTTTCTCGATGGGACGCCCGATACCGTGCTGCTTGCGGGCGATGTCGTCGCCGTAGTGGCCCGCCGCCGCGTGCTGCTCAGCGCGGGTTTCCCGATTGGTGTCGAGGTCGAGGACCGCGAACTGTTGGACTTCCCGGTGACCACGGCCGATGTTGTTGTGACAAACCGCGCCGTTGTGGACCAGACGCTTCCAACCCTTGCCGAGGAGTACGGCCGCGGCGTCGCCCTCCAGAGGCTTATCCGAGGTGCGGAAGAAATCCCATTCACGTTGGAGACCACCGTGCAGCGCGGCGACCTGCTTCGCATCACCGGTGCTACACAGCATGTGGAGCGCGTAGGGAAGATCCTGGGCTACATCGAGCGACCCTCGAGCGAGACCGACGTGGTGTTTGTCGGCCTCGGAATCCTCGTGGGTGGGTTAATCGGTTTGCTGTCGGTCAGGGTTGGCGGTCTGTCGCTCAGCCTCACGGCCAGCGGTGGCTCTCTGATCATGGGGCTGGTGTTCGGGTGGCTGCGATCCGTACGCCCAACCTTCGGTCGCATCCCCGAACCGGCACTCTGGGTCTTCGACACCGTCGGCCTAGCGGTCTTCATTGGCGTCGTTGGCTTGAACGCGGGGCCCAGCTTCGTCACCGGTCTGCGCGTCACCGGACCGAGCCTTCTCCTGGTGGGTTTTCTCGTTGCCCTGACACCACACGTGGCGGCGCTGCTCTTCGGACATTACGTGCTGAAGGTGAACCCGGTGATCCTGCTCGGCGCCTGCGCGGGCGCGGGAACGGTAACGGCGGCGCTGCGGGCGATTCAGGATGAAGCCGAAAGCAAGCTGCCAGCACTCGGGTACACGGTGCCGTACGCGATCGGCAACATCCTGCTGACTGCGTGGGGCCCCGTCATCGTGATGCTTACCAGGTAGTCATTCCCCGCACTGGGATTTCGCATACCCCGGCGAAACTCCGGCAGCGTACCTTGCTGCGCCTGCATCTCTTCCATCTATCAGCCGGTTGAGAATGCGACAGGTCTGGCGCGACCTCTGCCCGCCCGGGCTGCCATGCGCGCATGGCCTAAGGACTAAGCAGCACCTTCTGCGACAGTTCCTTGGGCAAGCCGGCGCACTTCGGTTTCCTCAAGTCGAAATTCCGTGAAACCGCAATCCAAACAGACCGTGATCTCTGGAAAGACCAAGACGGTCGGATTCCTCAGGTTATTGAGTCCGGGCAAATGAATATTGATTTCGCTATTAAACCAGCTCTGGTTTTCTGATTGGCACAACTTGCACGACATTCCAACCTCCTGGCTGAGCGGCACGAAATAGACAATCCGTCCGGGTACTAGATAGACTCGCGTATCTTACAGCGAGCGACTTTACATCCCTCTGCGAGCGTTCGTAACCGGTGGACAGAAAGGGCGGGAGAGCGAGCCCGCCCCTTCCAAGGAGAGACCACGACTGTCACATTTTGCCGAAGGTCGCGGTCATTCGCTGAGGCAAAACCCACCAATCATACCAAATCATCGCCAAATTTGCTGATAGGCAATATCAACTAAGCGATATTAGACGGCTTGCCGAACGATGCGCCTGGAGTATCGCAACCGCGAGGTCAACGTGCCACGAAGTGGGAAGTCCGCAATGAGGCCAAGAACACAGGCAGTGGCCACGACTGCTTTACCACCGCTCTCGAACGATGTGCGGGCCGTCATCGTTCGTACCTGCTGAGGACCTCTGATTCTACGAGGGCGTGTGAGCTGCGGCTTCCGTTGAAAGTCTTCGGTCAATTTCTAGTCAGTGTGTCGGTCGCCTCTCAACTAGAACCTCGTTGGTTGGGTTGAGACTCGTTTCCATGTTGTGAGCCTCCAATTCTCCTTCCTGATCTTCCGAGCGACGTAACCGTAAAGGGCAGGGTGATCGAGATCACTGCTGCTCTTTCCGCATATGCTAACGTTCTGTGAGCCGGATTCTGTTTGACTCCGGAGTTTAAGGCCCCGGAAGTGTTACTCGACAGATCGCAGGGCGTTGACGCAGGCGGCCCGCAGCACCATTCCCATGCGGTAGCTTGGGCGCTAAGCAGGAAGCATCGGAGGTCGTCATGTTCTGCAATGGATGTGGCCAGGAAGTACAGCCGGGACAAGCTTTTTGTAGCAAGTGCGGCAAGCAAATCGTCGGTCCCGTAGCAGTCGCCAAACCCCTCCCGAGCCGAGTGGAGCATCATGTGCACTTGCTCGGCATTCTGTGGTTCGCCCTTTCCGCTCTCAACGCGGTGGGCGGCCTGTCCTTGTTCATTCTCGGCGGC
Organism: Terriglobales bacterium; assembly: GCA_035623795.1. Classification (GTDB taxonomy): domain Bacteria; phylum Acidobacteriota; class Terriglobia; order Terriglobales; family Acidobacteriaceae; genus DASPST01. The sequence continues at coordinate 219,079 of DASPST010000058.1, read as the reverse complement.
ACTCTGTTTCCGCACTTGCGTGAGATGAAGGGAGTGCCTCGGGACGTGCCCGTCGGTTTCCTCAGTTCGTTGTTTAGCACGCTTGGGATGATCGTGCTGGCCAAGGCGGCTTGCGGATTCATCACCGGATGGGGCTTGCTGCAACGCAAACCCTGGGGCCGCATGCTCGCTCTCGTGCTGGCCTTTATCGCGCTGTTTAATATTCCGTTCGGAACGGCGCTCGGCGTCTACACGCTGTGGGTACTGCTGCCGAGCGGGTCGCAACGGGAGTACGATGCTCTCGTGCCGGCACGGGCGGCGTAGCCCTTAGCGCGGCGGAGGATGCAGTTGGCAGCTTCAACGCGCGGCGTTCAGCAGCAGCCGCGGGGCAGTACGGTCCCTGAGATCCACAACGGCGCCCAATCGGCTGAGGAGGTCGATCCCCAGGACTCCGTCGAGCTGGCGGCCACAGGCGCGTCCGATGGCGGACAGGTCGATGGCCGACAGAGTCAGATTCCGCAGGTGGTGGTCGCCGATCACGAACTCGCTGAGCGTGATCTTCTGACCCTTGATCTCGGACGTTCCATTCCAGGATGTGACCGAAAGCCTCTGCAGGTTGCCGTGGGCGAAGGACTTTGCATTGAGGATGGATGTGGCCGCCGTGTCCAGCAGAAAGGAAAACTTCATTCCGGAAACACTGACCTGCACCACTGGCAAACCATCGCAGGTGCTCAGAGGAATCTCCTCCGCCGAACTCGCGTCGACCGCCGTGAAAAGCAGCAGCAAGAACAGAACAGGGAACATACGCGCCCCCGGCAACACCATAGCATAAAAACGAACGTTCGTGCTATTATTGTCCGGCGCGCGCGGCCCCCGCTTCGTTGGCTATGCCTAAGACAACCCGAGTCGTGACGAAACCAGGGCGCCCCAAAGGCGAGCGCACACGCGAGAACATTCTCCGAGCGGCCGTAGACCTGGCTTCGCTCGAGGGACTGGAGGGCCTGACCATCGGCCGTCTGGCCGATGAGCTGAAGATGAGCAAGAGCGGCTTGTTTGCCCACTTCGGCTCCAAACAGGATCTGCAGTTGGCCATCGTAGGGATGGCGCGCGAGATCTTCAAGGAGCGCGTAATCCGCCCCGCATTGGCAAAGTCTCCGGGGATGCCTCGTGTGCGCGAGCTCTGTGACCGCTGGCTCAGCCACGTAGAAGAAAAGGTATTTGCCGGGGGCTGCTTTTTCACGGCAGCTTCCTTCGAGTTCGACAGCCGGCCCGGCCCGGTCCGGACCGCGATCGTCGAGGCGATGCAACAATGGCTAGCCACCCTGACCCGTGCCATCGAGGAAAGTCAGAAAGCCGGACACATCCAAACCAGCCTGATCGCGGAGCGGTTCGCGCTTGAGATCTATTCGATGGCGATGGGCGCTCATTGGGCGTTCCAGTTGCTGGACCAAAAGACTGCCTTGGTTAACGCGCGCGAGACGATACTGGCTCGCTTGCGCTCTGAAGCGCGCATAGCGCTCTGAACCGGGCAAAGTTGAGGCGGCGGGAACCGTTGTGAATGCTGCTGGGCGGAGTCAAGATCAGGCAGAGGGTATGGCGCGGAAGGATTGGACGGGAAGAACCGCGGGAAAAGCAAGGGATGCGCCCGGCGTCAGTCGCGAGACGCACCCCTCCTACAATTGCCTTCCTGTTAATGGTCTTTTCTTCGGTGTCGGGCTACCTCGTCCACGAACTTTTTTCCATTCGGTGTCCCCAAGCCGGTGACGTTGTCCCAGCCTTCGTCCACGTTCAAAGAGGTGTCGGTACCGAAGGTGATGACATACCAACGCGTGGAGGTGCCATTGTACAGAGCAGTGTAAAACTTCTTGCGGGTCTCCAGCGGTTGGGCCAGGTCCTTCACAGAAAGGAAGGTGGTTCCCGCACTTGTCGTGATCGTTCCCCTCACGTTGTCATGCGAGCCGACCGGAACAATATCGGTGATGGCACGTTCAGACAAATCATAGAGTAATCGCGCGGCCTGACCGAGCGGCTCATGTGCCTTCTGGTTGGCAATGGCCCAAAGACCGGAGAACGTCGGACTGGCCAGACTGGTGCCACCATACGCAGCGAAAAACAATCCGCTGTTCGGTGGTGCTCCAAAGCAACTGGTGCCGTCGCAGATGATCTCGGCTCCAGTGTAGGGGTCCGCCAGGTAGGAAATATCGGGAACCTTGCGCCCCCTGCCCCGCAAATCATCCTGATAGCGTGGCTTGTTAAAGAAGTCGCTGGTGCCGCCACCAGAGCCAAAGTCGAAGCCCAACTCAAGAGGAGGCACTATTGGGCTGCCGTCCGGAAGCGCGTTGGCGATGCGCGTGAGGTTATTGCCCCAGCCAGTCTGAAACTTGATGCTGTCGTCAGGATTCAAGAAAAGACTGGTACCGCCGACCGCGGTGGCCCAGGGTGAATCGGCGGGGGTGCTGACCCCGAAGAGCAGAAGCCCGGCGGTGACCCCGCTGGGGTTGGAGTCGCCATCGTCCCCGGAAGAGAAATTCACCGAGATGCCTCTGGCCGCCCCCATCCGGATGATCCGGTTCCACGTCTTCAGCAGCGCGGGCGGCGCGTCACTCTCTGCCTCCCCATAGCTGTTGGAGATCACGTTGCCCAAATGGTGGCGGATCGCAAATAGAAGGGCAGCTTGCAGGTCACTGTCGTTGTTGGTCGGGGCAATCACCAGAGCAATGCTGGCGTTTGGGGCAACCGCGTGCGACCACTCGACGTCCAGCGTGGTTTCGGTGGCCCAGCCCGTATCCTGCGTCGCGGGCAAGCCTCCGGGATAGTAGACCGTGAAGTTCGAGGAGGTCAGGTCCGGCAGTCCATAGAGTTGGGAAAACGCCTCGGCGTCGGCCTGAATCGTAGGCGAGCCGTAGGCGTCCACAATGACCACGGTCTGACCCGTTCCATCGAGACCGGCCGCGTACAGCTTATCGAGACCGTACGCGGTCTGCACTTCGCTGGGTTGATAACCACAGGGGGGCAACGTCCCGAAGGCTGTGTTGGTGATGTCGGCCCCGTAGCGATTGCCGGAGTAGGTGGCAGTGGGCAGTCCGCCGCCAGTCGTGAAAGTAACTGTCTCGGGCGGCCGAAGGCATTGCGCCGAGAAGAAGAAACCGTTGGGGATCGAGTTGAGCGGGACCGCGGGCAGCGGAGCGCCGGTGTCGGGATCGATCGGCCTGACGCTATACGCATGCATGCGGGATTCCGACAATCCTCCTACGGCGGCTACCAGGCTGCCGGCAGGTTCGTCAACCGAGGGATCGGCCGTGTTCGAATAAAAAACCCGCCCGTTCTTTCGGAACTGGTGGATCTTCACGTTGAAGGCGTTCTGCAGGTCGGCTACTGTCCCCGAGGCCTTCAGGAAGTGATTGCCCTCACCCACGGCAGAGACTGCCAGGTTGTGCGCCGTTAGGAAATTCTGCACCGTCGCTGCTTCGTCCGCCGTCGCGGCTTGCCCGTCTAGTTGCCGCGTGGTGAGCCAGTTATGGTAATTGGCAGAGCCCGGATCGTAGAGCTCCTCGACCGCCTTATCGCTCGCGGCGGTCCTGGTTAGGGAACGGATCCAGACGGTAATACCGATCGACTTGGCAGCATCTTCCGGGCCCAGGTCCTGGGCTTGGGACAGAGACGGTGGGGTGTTGTTGGCGATGATGTGCTTTCCCTGTGCCTGGGCTGCTCCGACCAGCACAACAGCCACCCCAATCACCAGCGCCGCCATCTGGCAAACGCCTGCTAGCGGCGCCCGAGTTGAACTGGCCGCGAGAATTTCTTGCTTCTTGTCATTCATGAATTCCTCCACAGATGTGCCCGAATGTTCGGTTCGTGGTCGTGTTGGCAGTCCTGACCTCTGAGAGACCGGGTGTGAAGCTGAACCTAGGGAGATGGCCGTTGGTCCCACGATGCTGGATTTCGCCCAAAGCCGCCTTGGGAATGCGCTCGATTTCACCTGTGGAATGGCCAGCCAGCAAGAACCAGTTGACGGACGGCCGAAACAGCAGCTGGGAACGTCGGAAGTTTACTCCGGCGCTACCGTTTGTCAACACAAACATTTTCGGGAAGTGCCCGGATACACGGTCGAAAACCCCGGCCCAGTGCGTGATTTGGCCGGCCCGGCTTTCCCCAAGTCAGAGCTTGGCAACGTGCACTGCAGCTTTCGTGTGGATCGATGTTGAGGTAAAACGCAACAGCAGATGGCAAAGGTTGCTACTGATGACGTGCTGCAAGCAAGTACTGTTCGCAACCGTAGAGCCACGCACTGAGGACGTGAGGTCTGAACAGAACCTCGCCGCGAGAAGCCGTCCACAAGTGTCGCACGGCTACCACCGAGGCTCGAACAGGGCCTAACGCTGGTCACTTAGGGTCGAAGCGGACAGAACAGCAGCTGGCAGGGCACGACGCGCGCCAAGAAAGCCAACAATTCCACCCGCTTTGCAAAACTGGATTGCAGTTTTCTCAGCTATTTCCCGCTTATAGGGATAGGGTTCCTGAGATAGGCTTGCACTTGCTTGAGCCGGAGGCGATGGAGGGCAACCCCTGGTGGCAACCTTTTTCCTATGAAACGATTGACGGAAGAGGCGAAACGGTGTAGGTTTTCCCCAATCTTTTCTGTCTCTGCACCGAGATGGGGGTCGCTCGGCCCAGGGCCTGATGAGAAGTCGGGTTCCTCGACCGGTTCAGCTTGGCGGAATCTATGCGGACCCTTCTGACAACTCTCGGCATCGCAGCGCTTCTAGTGTGTTCTCAGTCAGCCGGCGCCTGTGGCGATAAGCTACTGGTGCTTGGTCGCCCGCTTCGCTTCTCCTCCTCGCGGCCTGCTGCCATTCTTGCCTACGCGCCGCCCGGATCTCCACTGGAGTCTGTGTTCAAGCGTCCGGAATGGATCTCGGCCATGGCCAAGGGTAAGCATCAGCTGCGCGTCGCGCAGTCTCCTGAGCAAGTCGCTGAAGCACTAAGAACCGAGCGGTTCGATGTGGTCCTGGCTGGCTGGCCCGAGGCTCGAAATCTACCGGCACAAGTCGCCGCCGCAGCTCCCGCCACTGTGTTCGTCCCGTTCGTGAACGGCAATGCCCGCGATGTCGCCCGCGCTGCCGAGAAGGCATATGGCGTCGCGGTGAAAGACGGGGCTAAGAGTGGTGATTACCTGTTGGCCATAGGCCGAGCGGTCGATCTGCACGACCGCAGGGTCGAAGCGGCGGCGCGCGAAAAGCGGAACTCGGGCAAGAGCTCCTGATTGGGAGGTAGATCGTGGGTTGGCGCGCGTGGCATCCCCAGGGATTGATCCGCTTGGGCTTCTTTTTCGCCTGCTCCCTGCCGGCTTTCGGACAGGCCTGGACTCCGCCCCGGGGGGAAGGCGAGTATGCCATGGTCTTCCAGGACCTCTACACCACCAAGCACACCTTAGGGGATGGTTCGCGAGTGGACGCCGGGCACGTTACTCTTCTTGGCCTAGTTAATAGCGTGGACGTCGGGATTACCGACAGGTTTGCCGCCACGCTGGCGTTCCCGGTGGGCATGGGCCTCTACAATGGCACGACTCCGCATCTGCTGCCGATCGACAACGGGAATTTTCACGGCAGCCTGCAGGACTTGGGAATCGGCCTGCGCTACAACGTCTTCTCCCGCCCGTTGATGGTTTCCCCTTTTGTGCTCGCTACCTTCCCCATGGTGAACTACCAGCACTTTGCCCATTCCGCCGTCGGCGGTGATGCCTGGGAAGTGCGCATGGGCTTTAGCGTGGGCCATCGTTTCGAGACTCGCCTGCCCAATACCTATTTCCAGATCCAGTATTCCTACTCGATTGCGCAGGAATTCATGGGCATTCGCCCCAACCGGAATCGCTTTAATGGCGAGCTCGGCCATTTTCTCGGTCCCCGCGTGGCGGTACGCGCCGTGGCGCTCTCCCAGGTCATGACCGAGGGGCTGGACATTCCCAATGACTATCCGGTTCGCACCGCAGACAATCCCCTCTGGAGGCAGCATGACCGCATTTCGAAGGTCGATTTCTTCACCATCGGCGGCGGGGTCAGCTATAGCCTCACGCGCACGCTGGACGTCTTCGGGTCTGTGCTGACCATGCCCTGGGGAACCAACGGCCACGCCTTGAAGGTGGGTGCGTCAGTCGGAATCAGTTGGAGTTTTCGCACGCCTTGGGCACGTCCACAGCTGCCCATGCAGGTCTTGCCTTCAGCCGACGCTTGGCAACCACAGGTTAACCAGCCGCCCCAGATGCAGTGCGCGCATTAACCGGAGAGCCTCCCGCATCAGGCTGGGTCGCGTCCGCCAGCGACGGGTTTGGACCTTGGTGCCACTTTTGCCGCCCGCCGGGACCTGTTAAGGCAGCCCAATGCGATTTACCAGGCTGGCAAACCGGGAATCGTCCCTCAGATTGTCGAAGTCGGGATCGATCTTCAGGTCGGTAATCTTGCTGGCGTGCTCCTGGTAGGCCTTCTCCAGCCAGCGAAACGCCTCGTCTTTTACATTGAGCAGGGCATTAAGATTCGCGAATATCATGGGGGACACATACGTCGTCTGCGCCGCCGCCTGATACTCCCCCAGCCGGGCGGTATAGAGCGCCTTCAGGGCTGCTTCCGGTCCGCTGGCACGGTAGGCACGCTCCAGTACAGCCACGTCTTCCTCGGCCCCGGCCGCGCGTAGTTCGGCCGCCAGTTCCTCAACGGCCTCCTTTTCCATGCCCTTTTGCAGGTAGCACTTGGCCATTCCTTCGTAAGCAGAAAGATACTGGGGATCTCGCTTGAGGGCCTCCCGGAACTGAGCCAAAGCATCTTCCCAATGCCGGGCAAAATAGTAAGTCCAGCCTAGTGAGGTAACGAAGCTGACTTGGAGTGGGTCAAGGTCCTGTGCCCGTCTGACGGCGGTAATTGCCTCATCAAATCGGCCCATGGTACGCAGGAAGACACCATACTCATTGTGATTGTCCGAGTATCCGGGATTCAGTTCGATGGCCTTTTTGAACTTCTTTTCCGCCTCCGGCCAGTTCCAGTCATAAAACAAGTTAATGGCTGCCAGCCCCATGTAAGCGGGCCCATGATTGGGGTCCAGTTCGACAGCTCGTTGGGTCGCCTTGCGATCTGCCGGCCAGGCTATCCCCGGCGGCATAATCCCCTGGTCAGCCGCAATCGCATAGTAGGCCCCGACGCCAAAATACGCTTCTGCACAATCCGGATCCGCCGCAACTGCCTGGTCAAAGTATTGCTTGCTGATTTCGTTGTTTTCGGGGTCAGCTTTGAACCAATAGTTCAACCCCTGTTGGAAGAGGTCGTAGGCGTTGGGCGCACAATGGCTGAAGCTGGTCACCCGTTGCTTTTGAGCCGGTGTCAGCTGCGCCTGGACCTGCTTCACGATGTCCCAGGCTACCTCGCTTTGGAGTCGCAGAATATCCTGCAAGTCGCGGTCGTAATCCTGGGCCCAGAGATTGGCTCCCTTCTGTGCCTCGACCAGCTCGGCGCTGATACGCACTCGATTTCCGGACCGCTGCACCATCCCTTCCACCACCGCGTCAACCTTCAGGTCCCGCGCAATCTCACCGACGGGTTTCTTGGACCCTTTGTAGGTCATCGCCGAGCCTCGGGAAATCACTCGCAAGGAGCCGACCTTCGTGAGGTTGGTAATCAAAGCGTTGGTCATTCCATCCGCAAAATACTCCTGCGCCGGATCGCCCGTCATGTTCTCGAGAGGCAGCACTGCCAGGGATCGAATCAGTGAGGCGCCGGGGATTCCGCGCTTCCATTTCCAGACGCCGAAGCCGATTCCGGCGAGAAACACAATCGTCAGGGCTGCCATCATCCATCGCGGCACAGTTCGCTGCCCCAGCTTGCTTGTCACGGCCTCGAGATCGAGGCGCAGCTCCTCCGCTTTCTGGTAGCGAACCCTGCGCTCTTTCTCCAGGGCTCGGGTCACAATCCTGCTGAGAGCCCGGGGGGTGTCTGGCGCAACTTGGTCCAGCGGGGCGGGCGTGACGCTTTGAATGGCCCGAAAGACCTCGCGCACCGAACTCCCCGAAAACGGCCTGGTTGCGGTCACCATCTCGTAGAGCACGGTGCCCAGCGAGAACAGGTCGGTCCGCGAGTCAACCGTCTCGCCCCGGGTCTGTTCCGGCGACATGTAGGCCACCGTGCCCACCATCGCGCCGGTCGTGGTCAACGCGCGATCCACCGTGGTTTCTTCCCCGAGTATTTCCCCGGCGCGCGCCTCCAATTCCAGGCCCATTCGTTTCGCCACGCCGAAATCCAGCACCTTGACCACGCCGCTGCGGGTCAGAAAAATGTTCGCGGGCTTAATGTCCCGATGAATGATTCCGGCTGCGTGCGCCGCCTCCAGGGCGCGGCAGATCTGGGTGACGATGGGAACGACCTCCGCCGGGGAAAGCCGTCCGCGCGTAATCCGGTCCCTCAGCGTCTCCCCGTCCAGAAACTCGATGGCGATGAAGTGCAATCCTTCTGCCTCGTCGATTTCATAGACGGTACAAATATTGGGGTGATTGAGGGCGGACGCAGCCTGGGCCTCGCGCTCAAACCGGCGCAGGGCTTGCGGATTGCGGGAGAAGGTTTCGGGCAGGAGCTTGAGAGCCACCAGGCGCCGAAGCTTCAGATCTTCGGCCTTGTAGACGATTCCCATGCCTCCCCGTCCTACGGGAGCGCGGATCCGGTAGTGGGAGAGGGTGCGGCCTTCCGCCAGGGGCTGTTCCGCGGCCGGCGCTTTCGCCAATTCCTGTGCGAGCACGGCAACTGCTGGAGACTCCAGGAAGCTTCCCGCCCGTTCGCCGTGCCGGAGCAGCGACTCCACCTCCCGCCGCAGACCTTCATCGCCGGAACAAGCTCCGGACAAGAATTCCGCGCGGTGCTCCGGAGGAAGCTCCAGCGACGAGTGATACAACTTCTCGATGCGTTGCCAGCGCTCAGCTTCCATCGCCCGCCCCGACGCTCAGTTCACGCAGTAACCACGCTTTCGATAGTCGCCAGTCGCGCATGACCGTTTCCACGGACACCTGGAGCACTTGCGCCGTCTCTTCCACGGTGAGCCCACCGAAAAAGCGCAATTCCACCACCTTGCTTTTTCGCGGGTCGACGGCTTCGAGTCGCTTCAGCGCCTCGTCGACGGCAAGAATCTCCGGCCCCGTCTCCAGGGAGAGCGTAGCCGCTTCGTGCAACTCGACGTGCACAAAGCGTCCACCCCGTTTCTGGTAGTTGCGGGAGCGCGCGAAGTCGATCAGGATGCGACGCATCAGTTGCGCGCAGAGTGCGAAAAAGTGCGCCCGGTCCTGCCAGCCCACGTGCTTCACGTCCACCAGACGGACGTAAACCTCGTTGACCAGCGCCGTGGTTTGCAGGACGTGCCCCGACGGCTCCGCCGCCATGTAATGGGCAGCCAGCCGGTGGAGTTCCGCGTACACCAGCTCCATCAGTCGTTTCAGGGCTTCTTCATCCCCGGCTCCCCAAGCTTGTAGCAGCTGGGTTACTTCGTGGGCTGAAACTGGGTCCATCCCGACCTCGGGCACGCGCACTATCGGTGCGTCAGCCTATCACAGCCCCACTCCGGAATGACACCTTTTGCCTAGTTTTCCCGCTGGTTCAGGTAGAGGCTGGAACCCGAGAGACAGCGTTCCTTCTCCCCGAAGTCGCTCCCGTTTCCGGTGACCCCACCTGGCTCAGCCAGGAGAACGCAGCATTGAGGAGGAGGATATGAAGACCACGAAGGCAGCGTCCCTGCTGTTCCTGCTTGCGTCGCTCGCACTTGCCGGATGCAGTTCGACCCTGGGATCGAGTCCGACGACACCGACTTCAGCATTTGCGATTGCACCCAAGAGCGCTCCAGCCGGAAGTCCGGACATCCAATTGTCAATTTCGGGAGTTGGTTTCTCGAACGGTCCCCTGAAGAGCACGGCGATCTGGTCGGTGAAGGGAAGCGGTGGGAATGTACCTCTGGCCACGACCTTCGTCAGCACAACCCAGCTTAGAGCGGTGATCCCCGCAGCACTGCTGGGTAACCCCGGCAGCGCCTACGTCTTTGTGGAAACTGCAGACCCCATGGGAGACTTCCCCCCCGACCAAAGGCCCCCGTTCGCCACATTTTCCATCCTCCCCCTGTCCGGCACTGGGAACTTCCTACCAACGGCCAGCATGAGCGCCGCTCGCTCTTCCCACACCGCTACGCTGCTGGGCGATGGGAAGGTGCTCCTTGCTGGAGGAATGGGTGCCTCGGGCGACTTAGCCAGTGCCGAGTTATATGATCCTTCCACCGCCAGCTTCAGCCCTGCACGAAGCAACATGACGCAGGCTCGCGAGGCTCACCGCGCCGTTCTCTTGTAGGACGGAAGAGTGCTGATCGCGGGAGGAGAGAATTCCACAACTGTTCTGAAGACAGCCGAAGCTTTTGACCCGGCGAGCGGTACTTTCAGCCGCATCTCCGACATGAACCGCCCCCGCTCGGGTTTCACCTCCACCTTGTTGCCCAACGGAAAAGTCCTGATCGCGGGTGGTTTCGACAACCAGTCCTCTCTGGCGAGCGCTGAATTGTTCGATCCTGCCAGCAACACTTTTACTCCCATCCCAGATATGAATTTTCCGCGTGCCGGTCACACCGCAAGTCCCTTGCCCGACGGGAGGGTCCTGCTGGCGGGAGGGATAGGTTCCTCGGGCTCGGGCTCGCGGTCCTCTGCCGAAGTCTTCGATCCAGTCAACAATACCTTTAGGATGACCAGATCTATGGCCGTTGCCCGCGCCTCGCACAGCGCTACTGTGCTCAGGAATGGCCAGGTGCTGGTTCTGGGGGGCCGCAGCGGTTTGTTCTCCACTCTTCAGGCGGAGTTCTACGATCCACCCTCAGGAACCTTCTTGAGCGCGGGCCAGCTTCTAGAAGCCCGGCAAGCCCACACCGCGACACTACTTCCAAGTGGTGAAGTGCTGGTTGCTGGCGGAATGCAGCGGTTTTCCGGTGACGACGCTCCCGAGCAGCAACTTCTGTCGTCGGCTGAACTCTATGCCCCGGACTCGAAAGCGTCGCTCGCCGCCGGAAGCCTGGAAACCCAGCGTGTCGGGCACACAGCCACTCTTCTGAGCGACGGATCGGTGCTGATTGCAGGAGGCTCTAACGGCAAAGGGGCTGCCCTGGCCAGCTGCGAACTCTACAAGTAGACGGTGCCGCGTTACTCACTGACCGGCAACTTGTTTGACGTGGTGGGATGGATGCCATCACGAGCAGAACCTCGGCGATTCTATTTTTCCGGCGAAATCTTGGCAGGCGTGACACCTTTTCCTACGCTTTCCCGCTTGTTCCAACAGAGGAAGCTGGAACCAGAGAGACAGCGTCTTCTCTTCTCCCCGAGGTCGGTTCTCGTTCCCGCGGTCCCTCAAGTCCTGCAATGAGGAGATTTCACATGCAGCTAGCCGGCTTCGCTCGTGCTCTGCTCGTCATTGGCCTGACAGGAGCTCTCGAGAGCAGTGCCGCGGCACAAAACCCGGTGGTCGACTGGGACGCCATTGCGGCTACAACCATCATCACGAACGGCGCCACGGCCTCGAATATCACCAAGACTGCGCCTGGCGCGATTACTCAGGGGGGATCGAGCTTTTACCTCGCCTTCGTCCACCTGGCGATTTACAACGCCGTCAACGCCATTTCTCCGCACTACCAGCCTTATGTCTATTCGCTCAAGGCACCCCACCATGCCTCCCGGGAGGCGGCCGTGGTCGCGGCGGCCCACCGGATTCTTGTCCACTACTTTCCTGACCAGCAGGCGGCCCTTGATGCCCAGTATGCCGAGTCCCTGGCTGCCATTCCTGACGGCGAGTCGAAGGCGGACGGCATTCGGATCGGAGAAGTCTCCGCACTCACCCTGATCGCCCTTCGTGCCAATGATGGCCGGGGGGCCAACGTTCCTTACGCCTATCCCTCCGTCCCGACGCCGGGCGTATGGATACCCACGCCCCCAGCCTTTCTCGCACCGCTCACACCTTGGGTCGGCCAGATGCGCCCCTTTACCATGACAAGTCCCGCCCAGTTCCTACCCAAGTCAGGACCTCCCGACCTGGGCAGCGAGCGGTGGGCCCGCAACTTCAACGAAACCAAGACGCTGGGTGCAGTCAACAGCCCTGTCCGCACCCCGCAGCAGACCGAGATCGGACTCTTCTGGACCGATCATGCTGGCCAGCAGTACGCCCGTGCCTTCCGTGGTCTGGCCATTGAACAAAAGCTGGACATTTCGGAAAGCGCGCGCCTGTTCGCCATGTTGTTTACCGCCTATGCCGACTCCTTCATCGGTTGCATGAACGCCAAGTACACTTTCAGCTTCTGGCGTCCTGTTACCGCCGTCCAGAACGCTGACCTCGATGGCAATCCGGATACGATCCAGGACCCATCCTGGCTGCCCTTGGGGGTCACGCCCAACCACCCCGAATTCCCCGCGAACCACGGCTGTGTCAGCGGAGCCATCGCGGCAACCTTGCAGGACTTCTTCGAGGATCGCAAGTTCTCCTTCACCGTCTCCAGTGCTGTCACCAACACCACCCACCACTTCCAGAGTGCCCGCGAGCTGGAGAAGGAAGTCTTCGGCGCGCGTATTTACGCCGGCTTCCACTACCGCCACTCGTTGGAACAGGGTTTCCTGCTGGGACACCGCGTGGTGCGGCAGATGCTGCGGCAGCAGTTCCGGCCTCTCAAAGAATAGAACCGCCCAGAAAGGGGCGGAAACCTTTACGTTGAACAGTAAGCCGCTCATGAACACCACCGCCGGCTTCCGGGCAGACTTGCCTTGAAAGCCGGTGGTGGGTTGTTCTTAGAACTTGCTGCTCCTGATCGGAAACACCCAGCCCGGAGATCCACAACGCTCTGGAAGAAAAGCTAACCCTGGATTGCTCATGGGAACGAGACCCTCGCCTCGCCTCCGGTCCGGGGACTTGAGCCACACTAATAAAATGATGCGGCGCAAGAGCGTCCCCTGAGTTGGTTACCCGAGAGAATTAGAAAACACATCTGGCCGGACACATTCGTGTCGAACTGGGGCTCTACAATGCCACGAAGAAACTGGGCTAGGCCCGGGGGGACTAATCCCAGACACCGACCACACGGGGATATCGCTTCATCAGAACTCTAAGTAGCAACAGCGCTGGCTCGGCAGGTCCTGGGATTGCTGTCGTGGAGGCAGTTCCAGCCAAGCCTCCTCAGCCTCGTCTGATCATTTAGCGCAGCGCACGCAGAAGTCCATCTTTCCGTCAAATTCCGCCAACTGGGCTGGGCGTCCGATCTATAGTGGGGGAGACTTGAGTGTTTGGCCGCTTATGAGGGCTACCTTCTCTCGTCGCGACTTCGTTCGCTCCAGTGCGCTCGCGGCGGCAGCGTTCGCTGCTTCCCGTGACGCCTGGGCACTGGCTCCGGAAAGGTTACCCGCGGAGGCAGAGTTGCCGATTCGGTTGGGTCTGGCCAGCTATACGTTCCGCAACTTTAGCCGAACGCAGCTGATCGGCTTCATGAAGCAGCTCAGGGTGTTCTCCCTGAATGTGAAGGACGCGAGAGATCACCTGCCGATGGATCCCCAGGAGGAAGCGGCTGCGCTCGAGGAGTACACCGCTGCGGGCATCACGCTTCATGCTGCCGGAGCCATTTATTTCACGAAAGATGAAGATGCCGACATACGGCCTAAGTTCGAATATTGCAAGCGAGCCGGTATCGCCGTCATTGTCGCTGGCGATCCCACACCGGAAACTCTGCCACGAATTCAGAAGTTTGTGCGGGATTACGACATTCGTTTCGCGATCCACAATCATGGGCCCGAGGATAAATGGTGGCGTTCTCCGCTCGACGTATTACAGGTAGTAAAGGGCATGGATCAGCGGATTGGGTGTTGCATCGATGTGGGGCATACAGTTCGCGCTGGGACGGATGTGGTGGAGGCGATTCACCAATGCGGTCCCCGGCTGTTCAACCTGCATATGAAAGACTTGACGAATTTCGGGGCCAAGGAGAGCCAGGTTGCGGTTGGAGAGGGCAGCATGCCGGTGAGGAACATATTTGAAGCCCTGAGTGCGACAAAGTACACCGGCTTCGTCGATTTGGAGTATGAGGTTCACCCCGACGATCCCATGCCAGGCGTTATTGCCAGTTTCGCTTATATGCGCGGCATGCTGGCGGGTCTCCGATATGCCAACCGGGGCTGAAATCTAGGCAAAAGCATGTAGGGCGCCTATAGGCAAAGCGAGCTTACGGTTCGACCACTGGCAAATGGATGGAGAATGCGGGTGATCACGCTGCCCGAGGAAGGGATGGTTCCGCCCTTGGCATTGAAACCATCTTGATTTGGTTCCCCCCGGGCTGCAGACGCACCAAGTACCAGATCCCGCCAAGCCGGTACTCCTTGCATAGTGCAACTAGGAATCGCACGTAAAACGCTACGCCGGCGCAGCATAGCAATGTCATCAACACAATAACCATGGCACCCTCCAGCAAGCCGGCCATCCACACCCGATCGTCCGCGCATTCATTGCATACCAAAGCTGATAAGTGCCGAATAAGGAGTTCATAAATTGTTAATAAAGATCTGAGTCGGTGCATGTACAAAGCTCGAGGGATTTGCTATTCACAGAGGATGGTTTGCTTGTCGAATGAACCTGGGCGTGGTCCGACGCTCGAAATCGTTCGCCAGATGACCTGCAAGTGGTTCAACCTTGGCGAGTTGAGAGTGATTTCAGTTGCAGGAGTGCTGCGGAAATTGCCCCTTGAGGCGCAGTAGGTTAGTGGAGAATACTCCCTAGATCAGATTAGTTCCATGGATCTGCACAGTACACTTCAGTACCTCTTATTCGTCGTCATCGTCACGATTTTATGGAAGCCTTTGGGCGGCTACTTGGAACGGGTTTTTACGCGTCAACCTACCGCCCTCGATCGTCTCTGCCTTCCGGTTGAAAGACTGCTCTATCGCATCTCAGCCGTTGATCCCACCGAGGAGATGACGTTCGCACAATATGGAACGTGCTTCGTGCTTTTCGGCTTGGTTGGCACGCTGCTGTTGTACGGGATTCTCAGGCTGCAGCATTTTCTTCCTTGGTTTTACGTGCAGTACCACACCACTCCGCTGACTCCCGACTTGGCACTAAACACCGCCCTGAGTTTCTCGACCACGACTACCTGGCAGGCCTATGCGGGCGAAAACACGATGAGTTACTTCAGTCAAATCGTGGGACTTGGCGTGCAGAACTTCCTGGCTGGCGCCACGGGGCTGGCGGTCGGAATTGCATTCATCCGCGGTCTCGCCCGGCAATCGTCGGACACGCTCGGTAGCTTCTGGGTTGATCTGGTTCGAGCCCTGCTCTGGATCCTGTTGCCTGGAGCCTTGCTCGGCGCCATGCTGCTGGTGTCGCAGGGCGTTCCCATGAACTTCCGCAACTATGTGGTAGCCACCCCGGCCGAGGGCAGAAAGCAGGTCATTCCCCAAGGCCCGGTCGCGGCACTCGAAATTATTAAGAATCTCGGCACCAATGGTGGAGGCTTCTTCAATGCCAACGGGGCCCATCCCTATGAGAACCCAACACCGCTTAGCAACTTGGTTGAGATGCTGGCGATCGTGCTGGTGCCTGCAGCCTTGACCAACACTTTCGGCAGAATGGTGAAACAGCCCCGGCAGGGATGGCTGTTGTACTGCGTGATGCTTTTTCTCTTCACCGTCGGGTTGGCTTTTGTCCATCGCTTTGAGCAACGTGGCAATCCCCATTTCGTTGGTGTTGACCTCGGCAACCGGCCAACCCAATCGGGTGGGAACATGGAGGGGAAGGAAGTTCGGTTCGGTATCGGCGCCTCAGTACTCACTGCGCTCGTCACCTCAGACACTGCGACCGGCTCGTTCAACTCTATGCACGACAGCTACACCTCGCTTGGAGGCATGGTGCTGCTGGTGAACATGTTACTCGGCGAGCTTGTTTTCGGCGGCCTCGGCAGCGGTCTCTATAGCATGATCATGGCCGCCGCGATTGCGGTGTTTTTGGCGGGACTCATGGTCGGTCGCACCCCCGAGTACCTGGGCAAGAAGATCGGGCCAACGGAAAACAAAATGATCATGTTGTATACGCTCGCCGCTCCCTTGCTCGTACTGCCACTTACCGCCATCGCGGTTAGCACGAAGGCGGGCTTGTCTGGTCTGACGACGAACAGTGGCCCGCACGGTTTCACCGAGATTCTCTTTGCCTATACTTCTTGCTTTGCCAACAATGGCCAGGCCTTTGCCGGGTTGAGTGCCAATACTCCTTTTTATAACCTCACCACGGCGCTCGCGATGATGATGGGCAGGTTCGCGCTGGCGGTTCCCGCGCTGGCGTTCGCTTCGTTGTTCGCACGCCAGAGAAATACTCCCTTCTCCTCGGGAACTCTGCCGACCCATTCCTTTTCCTTCGGAGTTCTGCTGACCGCATGTTTGATCACGATGGCGGCACTGAGCTATCTGCCTGCGCTTGCGCTTGGCCCTGTGTTGGAACGTCTGCTGTTAGGAACCTGACGTGTCATTGGGGGAGCAGGTCGCTGGAGTAGCGGCAACGAGGGTGGGAAAGACAATTGCGGCGATCGAATTGACCCGCAAGACCTTTGGGTTAACGTCAGGCTAACTTCCAGCCTGGCGACCGATCCATCCAAGAAATTCCTGTCACTCATTCACAAATTTCATAGGCAAGTTTTACGGCTTTTTTATGCGGGCCACGCTATGTTCCGCGTATGCCCAACTCCAAGCGCGTTCCAGAACGTATTCCGTAAGGAACCTGCGCACGCAGTTCCTTTGCAAGTCACAACTGACCCGCTGCCGCCGCGCAGCTTTCTGCGGACGTGTGTCTGCAGTCTCTGAAGGGGGATGTGTGTCGAAACTCTTTCCGCTCATGGTATGGCTTCTGGTTTCCTTGTCTGCCGCGCAGGCCCAATCGACCTTCGGTTCCGTTCTGGGGGTAGTGAAAGATCCGGGCGGCCTTGTCGTCCCCGGTGCGAAGATCACACTCATCAGTCTCGAAGACCGGTCCTCTCGCGAAGCCGTCTCTGACCCGGACGGCAGTTTCCAGTTCATGAATGTGAAATCTGGTCGCTACCAGATCAGCGCGCAGGCTGAAGGTTTTGCGGTGTTCAAGCTGCAATCCTTGCAGCTCGACGCTCGCCAGACCCTCCGCGCCGACATCAGCCTGCAAGTTCAAACTGCCTCCGAGACCGTCGAAGTTGGCGACACCGCCCCCATGATCAATACCGAGAGTGCCACGCTGGCCGACACCAAGGATTTTCTGCAGGCCTCCCAGCTCCCAGTGAATTACCGCGGCGCCACCACCAGTTCCATGGCTATGCTTGACACCGTCCCGGGCACACAGCAGGATGCCAATGGCAACGTCTCCATCGGGGGGGGACTACCCTCGCAAGTGCAGTACTCGGTTGACGGTGCCTCCACCGTCAACATCCGCCAGAACGGCGCACTGGCCAACATGACGCCGTCCTCCGAGCTGATCAGCGAATTCAAGGTCTCGCAGTTCAACAACAACGCGGAATTTGCGCAACTCGGCGACATCACCATCGCCACCAAGAGCGGCACCGATCACTTCCACGGCAGCCTGTTCGAGTACCTCCAAAACAGCATGCTGGACGCCACCACCTTCGGTTTTCCCGCCAAGCCGCACAAAACCTTCAACACCTTCGGCGGAAGCCTCGGGGGACCGGTCTTGCTCCCTGGGCTCAAGCGCAACGCGCCCCGCACTTTCTTCTTCTTCGACTATGAGGGAAACCGGCGCCGGCTGATCACGCCGCTCTTCCTCAACGTCCCTGACGTCGCCATGCGCTCGGGAAACCTCAACGAACTCGCCGGCCCCTTCGGCCGGATCGTCGACCCACTCACCGGCCAACCGTTCCAGAACAACACCATCCCCGCAACTCGCATCAACGCCGTCGCCTCCTCGCTGCTCAACCTCTACCTGACCCAGCTTCCCAACTCCGGCATCGCTGGCTCGAATTACCTGCAGCAGGCTCCGACGCCCAGCAACACCGACGGCTACGACATCCGCATCGATCACACGCTTACCGCCAAGCAATCCCTTTACGGCCGCTGGAGTTCAAAAAGCATCTCCACCACCGTTCCCAATCCGCTTCTCCCCAGCGACCTCGACCATGAGACCGATTACAACCTGATCTTTTCTCACAACTACGCCATCACCAACGCGCTCGTGAATGAAGCCCGCCTCGGCCTCGCCCTCTTTCGCATCGGCGTGAACTTCCCCATTCCGGGCGCGACCGCCGTGCAGCAACTTGGTTTGGTAGGCCTCGATCTCAGTGACCACCCCACGACCGCCGCCTTCCCCACCTTCAATTTCAATGATGGCACCGGACTCACGCCCATGGGCCGCGACAAAGCCGGCGTCACCAAATCCCAGACCATCCAAGTCACCGACAATCTCACCTGGGCTCGCGGCAAGCACAGCCTGAAGTTCGGCATCGACGTACGCCGCGTGGCCTACGCCGACATCGAAAGCTTCGGCGGCTCCGACGACTTCGGCGCCTTCACCTTCACCTCCGGCGCTTTCACCGGCGATCCGGCGTGCGGCAGTCCCTCCGCCCCCGCGCCCTATCTCTGCGAGTCCGCCTTCGCCGATTTCCTCCTCGGCCTGCCGGCAAAAAGCTACGTCGCCCAATCCGGCCCCGACGTCCTGGCCCACACCGTCCAAACCGGCCTCTACGCCCAGGACGAGTGGCGCCTTCACCCACGCCTCACCTTCAGCTACGGCCTCCGCTGGCAAGCTCTTCCGCCATTTGTCAGCCCGCTCAACAACCTGACCGCTTTCGACGTCCGCAACGGCGGCGCGATCGTGCCTGACCACAATCTCCCGGTCCAAGGCTTCCTCGAAGCCATCAACGCGTGCGCCGGCCCCTACAATCCCTACGGCGTCGCCAATCCCGCGCTCCCCTGCGGCCCCGTCGAGTCGGCCAGTTCCCAGGGCCTCGGCCCTGGCGTCCGCGCCTTCTACAAGAAAAACTTCCAGCCTCGCATTGGATTCGCCTATCGTCCTTTCGGTGACGAGAAAACCGTCATCCGTGGCGGCTTCGGCATCTTCACCATGACGAACCTTGGTCAGCTGTCGTTCAATACCACCAACATCAGCGTCGCCGTCGTGCGCACCACCGCCAACTCCGTGCTGAACGGCCAACCCGCCTACCAATTCCCCAGCGTCCGCACTCCCGACAATCCGCTCACCATCGCTGGTACCGGCGACTTCTACCAGAACACGCCCATCCGCTACCGCGATCCGCAGTCCGCTCAGTGGAACCTCACCGTCGAGCGCCAGCTCTTCGAAGACACCACGCTGCGTGTGAGCTATGTCGGTACGAACTCCTATCGCATGAGCCAGACCGTCGATCTCAACCAGGTCGGGCCCAGCCCGCTCTCGCCGAACCCTAACCCGCGCCCGTATCCCAACTGGGGACGCATTCTCTCCTCCGAGAATCAGGCTTCGGTCAACTATGAAGGCTTGCAAACCGAGCTCAACCACCGCACCCGGGGAGGCCTCACACTACAAGCCAGCCATGTCTGGGCGAAGAGTCTCGGCAACGTCGGTGGCGATGCTCCCACCGCCTTCTCGCCCGAAGTCATCTACGGCACGCCGGTGGCCAACCGCTGGAATCTCGCTGCCAATCGCGGAGACATCGCCGCCGTCCGCCGTAACCGCGTGCTCATTTCCGCCATCTACGATCTCCCGGTCGGCAGCGGTCGCCGCTTCTTGAATCACATGAGCCCGGTTCCGCAAGGCATTCTGGGCGGATGGTCGCTCAGCACCGTCAGCCTTTGGCAGACCGGCCCCTATCTCACCCCGATCACCAGCCCCAGCTACGATCCCGGCCACCTAAACCTCGTTTACCGGGGCGCCTTCCAGCGTCCCGACTGCGTCGCCGACGGCAATCTCGCCAATCCCACCCCCAGCGATTACTTCAATCTGAACGCCTACAACCCGATTCCTGCCGGCCCGGTCGGCAACTGCCGGGTGGGAAGCCTGCTCGGACCGGGCACGGTCGCCATCGCCGCCGGCCTCGCCAAGTCGTTTGCCATCGGAGAAAAAGTCCATCTCCGTTTCGAAAGCACCTTCACCAACTTGCCCAACCATGTCAACTACGCGCCCCCGTCAACGGACGTCTCCTCACCGAATACATTCGGCAAAATCACCAGCGGCCAGACCTCCGAGAATGCGGGAAACCGTACCGGTCAGCTCGCCTTGCGAGTCGAATTTTAGGCGCAGGCCTTCTTAAAGAAGCAGGAGGAGCCAAAGTGCGAAGCAGATACCAAAATTCCGAAGGGTAGGATGGCAGCTGCTCGTTATCCCGGCAGGAAAGAAAAGAGCAGTATTGTGGACCGCTCTTCTTGGTCGGGCCTTCGACCTCAACTCGCAGCCGTCGCGCCAACGCCTGCCAGGACTTCCTCGGCATGGGTACTCATCGAAGAGCGGTTTGTCGCTTATAATTCCCGCCGGTTGATGAGGAGAACCAAACATGATTTCAAGCAAAGCCTGGCAACGCATCCAAGGTGGCCTTCCCCGGGCAGGCTTTCTTTCGATCACCTTGGCGTTAACCGCGAACGCACAGGTGAAAACCGAGACTAAGGTGGAGGAGGGCCTAGCTTCGCAAACCGTCAAGGTCGAGACCGCAGAGGTGGCGTATGTTTCTGGCCACGATCTCATCGTCAAGACCCCGGACGGGGAGCTTCGGCATTTCCCGAATGTTTCGGACGACAAGACCGTGACGGTCGCCGGTAAGGAATTGACCATTCACGATCTCAAACCGGGCATGCAGCTGAAGCGCACCACGATCACGACCACCACACCGAGAATGATCACCACAGTAAGGACGGTGACGGGTAAAGTCTGGCGCATCAGTCCACCGAATTCCCTCATTCTCACCTTGGAAGACGGCACGAACCAGTCCTTTAACATTCCCACGGGGCAGAAATTCAATGTCGACGGCCAGGAGACGGACGCTTGGGGCCTCAAGGAAGGAATGAACATTTCGGCAACCGCGATCACGGAAACACCTGAAACGGTCGTGTCAGAAGAGGTGGCACGTAGGGGGACCTTGCCAAGTCCGACGCCTCAGCTGCCAACCCAGGGTGCCATTCTGTTGATCACGGCGAAGGTTCCCTGAGACCGCGAGCAATTTGTCATTTGCGGATTTCAGCGGAAGTGCTTAGACAGTTCGTATCCTCCGATGTTGCGACGCGTCCATGAAAATCTTTGCCCTCGTCGTGCCGCTACGGCGCGCGCTCCGACCCGAGCTTAGTTGAACTTGTACGCAAAGTCGGGCGCCGCAGTAGATCGTCCAACCGGTTCTCAACTTCTGGAAAACGCCGATCCCGGCATCCCCGTTTTGGACCCAAGCCAAGGGGTTGCGGCTCAAACGATTTGATAAACATGGGAAGAAGCCACATGACAACAGTCGGAGCCTTCGATGCTAAGACCCACCTCAATGCCTTGCTCAGGAGAGTGTCCAAGGGAGAAGTGATCCGAATTCCAAGACGTGGCGTGCCCATTGCGAAGCTGGTTCCGGCTGGACCTGCCGAGAGAACCCTCGTAAGCTGGCGCGCGAGATTCGTGAGGTTCGAAAAGGCGCAACTCTCGGAAACCTCTCTGTAAGAGAATTGATCAATGAAGGTCGCCGCTAAGCAGGTTGTGCTCGAGGCCTCTGGTGTTTTGACGACGAAACAACTTCCTTTACGGAGGGCCTTGCGCACCCGTCGACAGAAGATCCAAGCTGCTCTTGCGACGATGCTACTTTTTGTTCATGGGAATGTTGTACAACCTGCGCACTTCCGACTGACAAGGAGAAAGGGTGATGCGACCCTCAAGAGTTGCCGTAACCGTTCTGATTACGATCGGCGTTGGGGTGTGTGCCTTATCCCCAAGAATTTCTGCACAGACGCCGGCATCGAGCCAGCACATCGTCATTGCTGCCAGCCGCGTGCTGGATGGCAAGGGGGGTACATTGCACGACGTTCGCATCGTGACCGAGGGCGCAAAGATTGTTGCCATAAAACCCGGAGCCGAAGGGCCGGTGGATTACGACCTGCGTGATCTCACGGTCTTGCCCGGCTGGATTGACGCGCACGTGCACATTACCTGGATCTTCGGCAAGGACGGGAGGAATGCCGGCACCGAGGGCACAACCCAAGAAGAGGCCTATCAAGCAGCGTCGAATGCATGGGTAACGTTGATGGCAGGATTCACAACGGTACAAAGTGTGGGTGCGCCTAACGATGTTCCACTGCGAGATGCAATCGCAAAAGGAATACTGCCTGGGCCGCGCATTCTTACTGCCATTGAACCGCTCGAAGGGCAGGGCGAGGCGAGCGGAACACCCGATGAAATTCGCTCGTTTGTGAGGAAGCAAAAGGCAGCCGGCGCGGACCTGATCAAGATCTTCGCGTCGAAGTCCATACGCCAAGGCGGAGGCATGACGCTTTCGCGGGAACAATTGAACGCGGCCTGTGACGAAGCCAAGAAGCAGGGACTCCGTACACTCGTGCACGCGTATAAAGAGGCGGTGCGAGCTGCCACTCTGGCCGGCTGCACTGAAATCGAGCACGGTACGCTAGCGACCGATGACGATTTGAAATTGATGGCGGAGAAAGGCACATATCTGGATCCCCAAGCCGGGCTCGTGATTGAAAACTACCTGCTCAACAAGGAGCGGTATCTCGGCACATCCGGCTACACGGTGGAGGGCTTTCAAGCAATGGAAAAGATCCTCCCGGTGGATCACGAGATCGTGGAACACGCAGCCAAAACTCCGGGCCTGAAAGTGGTTTTCGGCACTGACGCGGTCGCAGGCGCACACGGACGCAATGCCGAGGAGTTTGTCGACCGTGTGCACGACTGTGGTGTGGACCCAATGGCGGCGCTGGTCTCCGCCAACGCGCTGGGTGCCGATGCGCTCGGCATGGGCGATCAGATTGGCAGGATCGCTCCCGGTCTCGAGGCAGACATCATTGCGCTCGAGGGAGATCCGCTGAAAGACATCACCGCCGTTCGGCGGGTGGTATTTGTCATGAAGGGCGGCGTCGTTTATAAGAATTCCGCGCGAGGGGCCATTCCTGTGTATGCAGGTGTCCAGCCTTGAAGCGGAACCCTAGACGAAAACCGTAGTTTGCCACTATCCTCTCCCTTCATGGACCGACGAACATTCCTTCAGGGTGCCGTGGCGGGCGCCACGAGTTTGGCTTTTCCGCATCGTGCGCGGCCGGATCAGGGCGAGCTTAGCCCAATCTGGGCGCAAATCGAGAAGCACCGTGATGAAGCTGTCCAACGATTGCAGGAATGGATCAAGCAGCCTTCGATTGCAGCCGAAAACCGAGGCGTGACGGAGGGATGTGAGCTCACGATGCGCTTCCTTCGCGACGCCGGGTTCGGGGAGGTCAGGAAAATTCCGACGGATGGCCAACCCGGAATTTTTGCCACGCTGAATGTGGGAGCGCCTAAAACACTCGGGCTTTATTTCATGTACGACGTGAAGCAGGCAGATCCGGCGGAGTGGTCATCGCCTCCCTGGGCGGCGGCGCTAGTCGAGAAACCCGGACTCGGAACGGTGCTCATCGGTCGCGGCGCCGTGAACCAGAAGGGACCTGAGGCGGCTTTCCTGGCAGCGCTTCATGCAATTCGTGCCGCCGGTCGCATGCCCCCGGTGAATCTAGTACTGGTGGCCGAAGGGGAAGAAGAGATTGGGTCGCCGCATTTTCCGCAGATCGTGCGTCGTCCCGAAGTGATGGCTGCGCTCCGACCGTGCCTTGGAATTTTCATGCCCTCGGCAGAACAGAATCTTGATGGCGCGGTCACCATGACACTCGGGGCCAAGGGCGTAGTGGAACTTGAAATGGTATCGAGCGGAGAGCGCTGGGGGCGCGGACCGCGCCACGACATTCATTCCAGCAACAAGGCGCGCGTCGATAGTCCGGCCTGGCATCTGGTCGAAGCGTTGGCCACCCTCGTCTCTGCGGACGGCAACGAACCTGCAATCCAAGGCTTTGTCGATAAGGCCCGCCCGATTTCCCCCGCTGAAAAAGCGATGATTGCTGCCGCAGCCGAGCGACTGGACGAAGCAGTAGCCAAGCAGCAACTCGGCGTCGAACACTGGGTCCATGATGCCAGCTGGCAACAAGCGCTCGAACTGTTGATGTCCCGCCCTACGGTAAATATCGAGGGCCTGGTCGCCGGCTACACCGGACCGGGCGGGAAAACCATTCTTCCCCACCGTGCGGTGGCGAAAATCGACCTACGCCTGGTACCCGATATGAAGGCCAGCGAGGCTCTGGCCGCACTCAAGGCTCATCTGGCAAAACAGGGCTTTGGCGATATTGAAGTAAACATGACGGGCGGATACAACCCCAATAGCACTTCTGCCGATGCAGCGCTCATTCACGCACAGACGGCAGTGTATAAGCACAGCGGGATCGATCCCGTCGTACTGCCGCGGAGTGCTGGCTCCTGGCCCGGATATGTCTTTACCGAGGAACCGCTGCGTCTCGCGGCCGGGCATTTCGGGATCGGTCATGGCAATGGAGCCCATGCCCCAGACGAGTATTATGTTATTGAGTCCAAGAAAGAAAAGGTACAAGGAATGGATGGCGCCGTGCGCTCCTTCGTCGAGTACCTTTACGAAGTCGCTGGGACGACATAAGGTCTTAGCCGTCGGAACACTCGATACGATTCATCTGAAAAGCGTCCTCGATTAGCCTCGCCTGCGTGCCCGCTCTAAGCGGTGCAATTGGAGAAACCTCGCCCACTCTTTGCTGTGAGATCAACCAGAAACAGCTGATTAGGGAAGACCGCTGCAGTTTCTGCTCGATGCTTCCGTGGCACTCGCCTGGTGTTTTGACCCCGAGGGCTCTTGGTCGAAGGCACAAGTGACAGCGCTGCTTCGCCCCATCAAACAGAATAGCAAGTGGAACCGGGCTTGAATGACCGACGCAAGAGCCGAGCATGGAACCGCAGCTCATCCCACAACATCTCTGGCAGAGATGGTTGCTCCTTTCTGCTATCACATTGATGCGTGATCGCCGTCACAGACGTGCGGTTGCGTCTGGGCGGAACATTGCCACCCTCACTGTGCACGTCTCCCGAAATTTCATTCCCCGAGGAATTAGCTCATGAAGACTCACCAGAGAATCGCGGCGACCGTCTTCGCGCTGCTGCTGCTGTTCGCCGTGGGATTGCTGTGGTCCACACCCGGAGTTGGGGCGGCAGCGACGGGTCAAATCGCTGGGACGGTTAAGCTCGACGGGCCAGCTCCACATCAGAAACCGATCGACATGTCGAAAGATCCTAGCTGTGCGCAGACCCGCGGGGGCACGCCGGCAGCAGGGGAAAGCGTGGTGGTTGGGGCAAATGGCGGACTGGCAAACGTTGTCGTCTACATCTCTCAGGGCCTGAGCGGCGATCTGCCGATACCGTCAAAGCCGGTGACCTTCGAGCAGAGGGGTTGCCAGTATGTTCCGCACGTAGTAGCGGTCAACCCAGGCCAGCACATGACCATATTGAACGATGACAAGACAATGCACAACATTCACCCCGAACCGAAGCCCGGCGGCGGCAACAACGCGTTTAACAAGTCTCAAGTGGTGGGGGCTCCGCCCTTGGATGTGACCTGGGCGAGCGAGGAGATCGCGATTCCGGTGAAGTGCAATGTTCATCCTTGGATGCATGCTTTCATCGTGGTGGTGAAAGGGCCAAATGGCGTTAGTGACGCCAATGGTTCGTTCAAGCTCGAGAACGTGCCTCCCGGCACCTATACGCTAACGGCCTGGCACGAGGCTTTCGGAACCATGACGCAGAAGGTTACCGTGGCCGAAGGAAAGCCGGCCGCGGCGGAGTTCAGTTTCAAAGGCAAGTAGAAGGGTGACGAAGAAGGCTTGGTCAGGGCCGCCGCGGAACCTGACAGATTTCGCTGCCGCTGGAGTGCCGGAAAGTGGGGTGAATCACTAATGGTGGGGAAAATCTTTGCCGTGGTGGTTGCGCTGGTGACGCTGGTGACGGCTTACTGCGTGATCACGCACGTGTGGTGGATGCCGGTTGACATCTCTGCGCACGGACCCAAGATCGATCACCAGATCGAGGAAACCATCCTTGTCGCTGGCCTTCTGTTTATTGCCGGACAGATCGTACTGGCAAGCTTTGTGTTTCTCTATGGCGGCGCCCGAGGGAAGCCGAAGCAGATTCCGGGCGGAGCCAAACCCTTGGTGATTTTCGCCTTTGTTCTGGTTGGCACCGAAATTCTGGCTCTCTCCTTCATCGGCTCCAAGGCCTGGGGCGCGGTGTATTTTGCGGCACCCGACCCAAGCTCCATGCCCATCGATGTCCAAGCCGGACAGTTCGCCTACTATTTCCGTTACCCCGGTCTGGACGGCAAGTTCGGCGCGCTGCATCCCGAAATGATTAACGAAGGAACCCAGAACTACTTCGGCATCGATCCTGAACACGATCCCGACGCCAAGGACGACATTGTGACCGCAGAGATGGCCATCCCGGTGAACCAGCCAATTCTGCTCACGCTGCATTCCAAAGACGTGGGACATTCGTTCTATGTGCGCGAGTTGCGGGTGCAGCAGGATTTCGTTCCCGGGCTAGATATTCCGATTCACTTCACCGCAACCCAGACGGGACGATACGAGATTGTTTGCACGCAGCTGTGTGGCCTGGGGCACTACAACATGAAGGCCTATTTGTCCGTGCTGTCGCAGGCGGACTTCGACGATTGGCTGAAGAAACAGGCGGCCATGCAGTAGGCAGGGGAACGGCGTTCGCCGGAGCCAAGCGAACCCAAACATCTCTCTCGGGGTGAGACCATGGCAGAAACGTCAGTGCAGGCGGCACACCACGCGGCGCCGCAGGGGTTCATCCGCAAATACCTCTTCAGCGTGGATCACAAGGTGATCGGGATTCAGTACCTGACACTGAGCATGGTGGCGGCGTTTGTCGGGATGGCGTTGTCTTGGGCCATGCGCCTTCACCTGGCGTACCCGGACTTCCGCATTCCGCTGCTGGGCTGGCTTTCTCCAAATGGGGCGCCGAACGGCGTAATGACCCCGGAGTACTACCTGTCCCTGATGACGATGCACGGAACCATCATGGCCTTTTTTGTGCTGACGGCGGCGCCGTTCGCGGGATTCGGCAACTTCCTGCTGCCCATTCAGGTGGGAGCGGCCGACATGGCTTTTCCCCGCCTGAATATGACGTCGTTCTGGGTGACCTTCGTCGGCTTCCTGCTGGCCGCGGCTACGTTCTTCATTCCGGACGGACCGCCTCTCTCCGGTTGGACCGCGTACGCACCGCTGAGCGCCGTCGGTTCGGTTGCCGGTCCCGGGCAGGGATTGGGGCAGACGCTCTGGGTATTTTCGATCGCCCTGTTCTGCATTGCCTCGCTGCTGGGGGCACTGAACTTCATCGTGACCACACTAGATCTGCGCACTAAGGGACTGACCTTATCACGGTTGCCGCTCTCCACCTGGGCGTGGTTCATCGACGCGTGGGTGAGCTTGCTGGCCTTTGCCGTATTGCTGCCGTGCGGCCTGCTGCTGGCGCTCGATCGTCTCGGGGGAACCAGTTTCTTCATCCCAGGGGGGCTGGTATTCAATGACCAACTGCAGCCGCACTCGGGCGGATCGCCGCTGCTGTTCCAGCACCTGTTCTGGTTCTTCGGACATCCGGAGGTGTACATCATCATTCTTCCGGCGTTCGGGATCGTCTCCCACATCTTCCCCACCTTCATCCGCAAGCCTCTGGTAGGGGGGTGGAAGGTGATCACCTTCGCTGAAATCGCAGTCGGCACGCTCAGCTTCGTCGTGTGGGGCCATCACATGTTCGTCAGCGGCATGAGCCCTTTTATGGCGATGGTGTTCTCCGTGCCCACACTGTTCATCACCATTCCGTCGGTCATCGCCGTGTTGGTGTGGGTGTTTTCTCTGTATGGATCCAACCTTCGCTTTGACACTCCCATGTTGTACAGCTTGGGGTTCGTTTCGCTGTTCATCACCGGCGGAATCGGAGGCTTCTTCCTAGCCCAGCCGTCCACCGATTCCTACCTGCATGCCACGAGTTTTGTGGTGGGCCACTTCCACTTCACCATGGGGCTGTCGGCGATCTTCGCCACATTTGCCGGTTTCTATTACTGGTACCCGAAGATGTTCGGGCGCATGATGAATGAGAAGCTGGGCAAGCTGCACTTCTGGCTGAGTTTTGTCGGCGTGTACTGCGTTTTTATGACGCTCCACTTGACGGGCTTCGCGGGATCCGTCCGCCGCTACTCGGCGTTTGTGGACGACTTCATGATCCCGCTGATGCCCGCGCAACGGTTCATGACCATCTCCGCGCTGCTGTTGGGGGCATCCCAATTCATCTTCCTGTTCAACGCCATCTGGAGCCGCTTCAAGGGGCCCAAAGCTGCAGACAACCCGTGGGGAGCCACAACTCTGGAATGGGACACGACGTCACCGCCTCCGTTCGACAACTTTGGCGGACGGCAACTCACCGTTTACCACGGACCGATGGAGTATCACGGCGAAGCCAGTGTGATGCAAACCTCACCGGCAGCGTCCGTAGCCGGAACCTAAGCCTGCGCCAGGTGTTGCAGCCAGATTGAGGGCCTATCAACCGAAAGGAGATGCCGTGAACCAATCCCAATGGACCATCGCAGGGCATGAGGTGGTGATGGAGGCCTCGCCTTACGGCATTGAGAAGAAGAAGTTGGGGATCTGGATCTTCCTTGTCTCTGATGCCTGCACGTTCGGCGCGTTTCTGTTTGCCTATGGCTACATGCGCATCGGTGCCCCCGTTTGGGGAGCGCCGTTCGGAATCCCGTCGATCGTAAACGGGGTGGTGATGACGGCCGTGCTGCTTTCCAGCAGCCTGACCATGCTGGCCGGGGTGCGTGCGTCGCAGGCAGCCCAGAAAGCTTCGGTCAAGAAATGGCTGGCGGCGACGATGATTCTGGGCGCGATCTTCGCGGCCCTTCACCTGCGCGAATGGGTAAGTTTGATCGGCGAAGGCTGGCGGTTGTTCGCGAATCCAACCGGAGGGCCCGCGCAGTTCGGAGCTACGTTCTTCAGCGTTACGGGTCTGCACCTCAGCCACGTCATCGTCGGCGTCATCGTACTGGCCTTTGTCGCGCGCGGCTACAACCAGGGACGCTATGACCAGAGCCATATCGAAACCGCCGGACTGTACTGGCACTTTGTCGACCTGGTTTGGATGTTCGTTTTTCCCCTGATGTATCTGATGAACGCCCACTGAGGACAGCCCGTCGGAGGACGAAATGTCATCGCATCGCGAACTGACCATGGGTTCCTACGTCGGAATCGGCGTTGGCCTGATGGCGATTGTCGGCCTTGAGGTGATCTTCACCTATCAGCACCTGCCGCCACGCACCCTGCTGTTTGCCTTGCTCTGCCTTGCCTGTCTGGAGGCCTACGTGGCCATCATGTATCTGATGCACGTCAAGTACGAACGGCCGATTCTGTATTGGACGATTTTTCCGGCCACGCTGTTTGTTTTGCTCTTTCTCTGCTACCTGTTTCCCGATGCGTTCCGCATGTTCAACATGCGGCTGATGAAGTGACCGGTCCTGCGTCCGCAACTTTATTAGGAGTGCGAAGGTATGGCCACGACGATTTACGAACCTCGGCAAATCGGACCCCGCTTGCCCGACGATTCCGGCCGCAACCTGACACCGGCTGGCGGGGCCTGGCGCGCGGTTCAGGATTTTCCGCTGGAGCCGGCGCAAACCGGAATCTGGGTAGCGCTCGGGGCGATCACGATGTCGTTCGCGGCCCTCACCAGCGCCCTGGTGGTTCGTCAGGGAACGGCGCCGGACTGGCGGCACATGACGTTGCCTCCCATCCTTTACCTGAACACGCTAGCGCTCGTCGGCAGCAGCGTTACGTTGGAAGTGGCTCGCGGCAAAGTCGCTGCCCACGCCCGCGGGATCAAGAGTCAGATTTCTGTCCCCATGCGCTGGCTGGTGGCGACCCTGACGCTCGGCCTGCTTTTCGTCCTGGGCCAATATGGGGCGTGGCTGCAATTACGGGCAGCGGGCCTGTACCTCGACTCCAACCCCAACAGTTCGTTCTTCTACGTTTTCACGGGTGTGCATGCCGCGCATGTGCTGGGCGGGTTGTGGGGGATGGTTTACGTCATCCGCAAACTTCACCGCGGCGCATTGCGGCGGAGTACGTTTGCCGCCGAAGCTCAATACTGGCACTTCATGGGCTTGCTCTGGCTTTATCTACTCCTGCTGCTCTGGACAAAGCTCTAGAAACAGGCTCCGAGAATGAGGTGGGAGTTTGTCGAAGAAATTACGCATTCGGAGATCGACGCTAGTGGTGGCGATCGCCCTGGTCCTGTTGGCCGCACTCGCGCTTCCTCCCGTTGCGTTTTCTCAGGGGTGTTCCCTCTGTTACACCCAGGCCGCGAACTCCGGCGTTCGTTTGATTCGGGCTCTGCGCACTGGCATTGTGATCTTAATCCTACCGCCTCTGTCGATGTGTCTCGCGGCTATGGCCCTGGCGTATCGCAAGCGCAACCAATTCCAGCAGGCCGATCGCTGCCGGGAACCGGGTGCAGACTGGTAATTCAGATGTCGGCCACACATTCCAATCCATCCCGACTGCACGACTATGCCGCGCTCACCAAGCCCGAGGTGAACCTGCTCGTTTTGATGACGACGGCGACAGGCTATTGCCTTGCCTGCCGCGGACCGCTGCATACGGTCGGGATGATAAACACACTGCTGGGAACGCTGCTCGTCGCTAGCGGCACGGCTACCTTGAATCAGTGGATCGAACGGACCTGGGATGCGCAGATGCGCCGTACCGCCAACCGGCCTCTGCCCGCTGGAAGGATCAGCCCAGGTGCAGCCTTCCGGTTTGGAATTTCGATGAGCATTGCCGGCGGGCTTTACCTGGACATAGCCGTGAATCGGCTTGCCGCGGTCCTTGCGCTCTCAACCCTGCTTTCTTATCTCCTGGTCTACACGCCGCTGAAGAGGAAGACTCCCATGTGTACCTTGCTGGGCGCGATTCCCGGCGCCATGCCCGCACTCATTGGGTGGTCCGGAGCTTCTTCGGTGATCGACGCTCCCGCCTGGCTTCTGTTTTCCATCCTTTTTCTATGGCAGTTTCCCCACTTCCTGGCCATTGCCCTCATGTACCGTGAGGATTACACCCGGGCCGGCTACAAAATGTTGCCGGAGTTCGATGTCGACGGATGTTTCACCCGCTGGGAGATTGCCTCGTTCACAGGGCTATTGGTTGCTGCCACATTGCTGATGGAGCTTCGCGCTGGCGTCATTCCCGCGTTGGTCGTGACTTTGGCGGGGGTACTCCTGCTGTATCCCGTTAGCAGACTGGTGAAGACGCCGTCGAGAACCATGGCCCGCCGAGTGGTGCACGCATCTGTCAGCTACTTGCCCATTGTGCTGCTCGTCAAGGTGTTGTGCAAAGGCTAAGATTCCACGAATGCAGTCCCAGGCCGCCTGGATTCGAGGAGTGCGCTGTAGTTGTCAGCCGGCCGATCAACAGAGACCTATCCGGTCAAGTAAGCGACAAGGAGGCGGAAGCGTTCGGGGCCTGATCCTCGGAAGAATAGAGAAAACTTTCGATCTCCTCGATTCGCTTGCTGGCGTCGTCGTAACCAATCTCAACCAGAGCCTGGGTGTACTCGGAGGTGAACAGCAAGTAGCTCATGAGATCCGCGCACGAAGTCCGGTCTCGCCCCAGACTGTTTACAAAGTATTGGATCAGATAGGGCATGGCTTTCTGATGGTACTCTGCCAGGTCTGCCAAATCGACTGAAGGCGTGATGAACAAGGACTTCAGAGGACGCGTCTTCTCGTACCCTTCAATCCCAGGTTGAATGACGTAGCCGCGGCTGAGCCGCAGATTCAAGCGCTCCAGGTGTTCGATGTCAGTTGCAAGATGGTCAAGGAAGATAACATTAAAGAGAACCCCCATGACCCCCGCCAGCGAAGGGCTTCGGTTATCTGCGGTTTCCCTTTGGTGTTCGAGATTCTCGCAGCGGACGCCAATCGCCAGAACCTTATCTGCCCCCAGGCGGATGACCGGGCTCAGAGGTTGTTGCAGGCGCACACAGCCATCCCCGAAGAAGGCTGATCCCCGAGGGATTCGTAAGCGTACGGGCTGGAAGACCAAAGGAATGGCAGCCGACGCGCAAACGTGGTCGACCGTGATCTTGGTCGGAACCGTCACCAGCCGGACCCGGTTCCACACGGGGTGGCCCTTTCTCCCCTGAATGAACAGATAATTTTTCCCGGAGTTGTAGTTGATGGCAGAAATGGCGAGTGCGTAGAGGTGTCCGCGCTTGACGTTGTTGCCGATTCTATCGCAATCAAGGTGCGTGTCGAGGAAGTGCCGCAAAGGTGTCGCGTCCAATAAAGATCGGGCGTTGCCTCCCCCCAGAATTCCTCCGAAAGAGAGATCCAATATCCAGGTAAGGGAATTGTGGGCCTGGGTTAAAACATCGCAGTGAAAAACATCGGAAGGTCGAAGATCGGACCAAAGCCGGGCGAGGACTTTGGTTGCCGAAGTAAAATCGTCGCTGCCTGCGGCAAGGGCAGCGCCATTGACTGCTCCGGCGGAAGAACCTCCTATGATCGGGAAAGGATTGGTTCGAACCTGTTTTATCTCGCCAATACGTTTAAGAATACCGGCTTGGTAGGCGCCCCTGGCGCCGCCGCCCGTCATCACCAGACCGATCGCC
Organism: Terriglobales bacterium; assembly: GCA_035623795.1. GTDB lineage: Bacteria > Acidobacteriota > Terriglobia > Terriglobales > Acidobacteriaceae > DASPST01. The sequence continues at coordinate 186,311 of DASPST010000058.1, read as the reverse complement.
TTGTCCATTGTTTCCTTCCGGGGGTCAATTCAGCGATTCAGCAATCGGGTGTTCAACCTCAGCGCCGTCCTCTTGAGTTCGCATCCGCCGCGCACTCTTAACAGAGCGGCGTTCAATAATTAGAAACCGACCGCTCTCGATCCCTCTTTAGTTGGTCAACGATCTCATCTGCCAGCCCGCCGTCCGAGGTCGCGGACTTCTTGATGCTCCAGATCAGCGCCTGGGAGCGCCGATCCACCAGCCTGACCTGCGCATCCATCCGCCTTACCACCACTTTTGCCGGGATAATTGTGCTCTCCGTCTCACAAATCAGAATGGCGTCGGCTTCTTCCGCCTGTGAGCTGATATGTACAACGCCCCATTTGTCGAAACGAGACTTGAGGAGGCGTACAAAATCATCGGACGAAGCGGCAACATAGATGGTTTTTACCTTGGATAGCGGAAGAGGTCCGGGTGCAATCGTGACCTGTGCAGCCAGAAACGCTGGGCAGAGCAAGGCAAAGAAGATGATTGCTGCCGCCACCCCGAATTCCCGAGCGCCATGGCGTAACACTCGCAGATTCATAAGCTTCCAACCTCCCTTCTTCCTCCACCCGTCTCGCAAGACAAAGGGCGAGCCTCAGCTTTATTCTGCCTCTCGAGCCCGGCAGGCCAAAAGTGCGGAACGCACAGGCGAACGTGACGCAGGTTCGTCGGCAGGCATTTGGCGGTGCGAGTCTTCTCTGACGTTTGGGGAATGACGTACGTCGCGAACGGAGCCGTAGAAAACGATCTGCGATTTCACCGGGCTAGGCACGAGCCATTTTCCCAGGGGTGGTCGTACAATCGGCTCCGATACGTGGTGATGTACGGAGCGCAGCGTGAAACCAGCCGACGCACCGGAAGACCTCCACAAACTTTTTGCCCTGGCCCTAAACTCGGGCGATCTCGATGGGCTGGTTGCCTTGTACGCATGCGACGGGCTTCTGATGGCACCTACCGGTCCGGCGCGAGGCATCAGGTTAATCCGTCGTGCGCTAGCTGAATATGTCGCCATGAAGCCCAGGATCCAACTCACTACCCGCAAAGTCGTGCAGGTGGAGGACATGGCGTTGCTTATGGCAGATTGGCAATTTCACGCAACGGCCCGCGATGGCAGTATTGTGTCCACCTCTGGCACCAGCATTGAGATTGCGCGTCGCCAGCCGGATGGAAGTTGGCGCTACTTCATCGATCTTCCCAATGGGCTCGATGAATCCTTTATCTGCCCGGGCAACGGCCTGGATCGATAGGACCGCCGCATGAATCCCGGGGAGGTCTATCGAGGCTCTTGCGTCAGCTCGGGCTGCGGAAGGTGGCCTCCTTCGATTTCCTTTTGCCGCCTCTCGCGGCTGGCGCTGCTCATGAGGACCGAGGTTTCCAGTTCCTTCTTGCCCTCCTCTTTGCGACCCATGCGAATCAGGATTTGCCCCCGCAGGTAGTGGATTCGCTCCGACTGTGGATCTAGCTTTGCAGCGGCATCCAGTTCGGCCAAAGCCTTCTGAAACTGACCCTGGCGCTGGCGCACGCGCGCCAGTCCGAGGTGGGCGGTGAGCAGCTGGGGATTCAACTGCAACGCGTGGAGGTAACCCTTCGCCGCATCCGCATCGCGCTCCATCAGGAAATACACGTTTCCGAGCTCGTCGTAGTTAAAGGCGACATCGGGCTCCAGGGCGATGTCCGCGAGGAACTCATCCTTGGCACGCTCGTAGTCTCCCTTCTTCGAGTAGGCGAGCCCCAGATTGAAGTGCACGAAGGGAAGTCTGGGATCGAGCTGGGCTGCCGCCGTGAGCTCCTGGATGGCATCGTCGTAGGCCTCTTCGTTAAGCTTCGCTTTGCCCATCAGCAACCGGAATTCCGCAGAGTCGCCACCCACTTCCTCCATGCGTCCCAAGGCCCGTTCGGAGAGTTGGGCGCGTTCGGCCTTGTCGGCCGCTATTCCTAAGACGTAGAGATAATTAAGCTGTCCTGACTGCTGTGGCCACAACGGCTCCAGTGTGTCCACGGCTTCCACCCAGCGGCTAGTGAAGAAATAACACAACCCCAGCAGATAGCGGGCCTGCGACGAATCCGGCTCGTCTCTCACGACCGACTCGAGGGGAGAAATGGCATGCCGGAAGTCGCTCTGACGGTAATACACCAGGCCTATGTCAAGCCGGATCCCTGCGACCTGCGGCGCCAGTGCTTCGGCTTTGCGCAGCATTACGAGCGCCTGCGGCCACTGCTTGCGACGCATGGCAATCACTCCCAAATTTGCGTACGCGCCCGCGACCTGCGGATTCAGGGCCAATACTTCTCGGAAGCTGCGTTCGGCGCTCTCCAGATCCCCGCTGTGCAGTGCCTTCTCTCCCTGCTTGAAAAGCTGCTCCGGGTCGCGGTGTTCAGCGGATTTTCCCGGCAGGCTTGGCTGAGCTTGACCTTGAGAGAAACATGCCGATAGGGCTCCAGCCGGCAGCGCCACAGGAAAGGATTCGAGCAGAGCAGCCGTGGCCACGAGCGCTGCAATTCTTGACAGGGTAGGCACTCTGCTGTAGTGTCCGCCAGCGTGGGCTTGAATTCAAGGGCGTCGCATTTGCCCGAAACCTATAGCGCCCTCGGTGGCGCTGCAGAATTGTTGCGGAAACCCTCCGTGAAAGGGCTACATGGTTACCATTCGTGACGTAGCGAGGGAAAGCGGTGTCTCCGCCACTACGGTATCGTTCGTCCTGAACAATGCGCGGCTTGCGCGTTACATCCCCATCGTTACCAAAAAGCGTATCGAGAGCGCTGTCAAGAAGCTCGGCTATCGTCCCAACCAGGTTGCTCGTTCCCTGCGCAGCCGGCGCAGCCACACCGTAGGCGTTATGGTCTTCGACATGATGGACCCCTACTGCACCCTGGTCCTGCGTGGCATCGAGAGCACTCTGTATCAGTTCTCATACCTGCCTGTCCTGACCGACGTCCACAACGAGCGCACCCGCTTCGAGCGCCAGCTGGAAAGGCTACTGTCGCGCCGCATGGAAGGGATCATTCTTGTGGCCAACTGGTTGTTTTTGGACATCGACGTGCTAGCCGATCTGAAGAGGGGCAGGATCCCGACCGCCGTCGTGGGCTGCGAAGTGAAGACCGACGCCATCGGTTCGGTGATCGTGGACAACCAAGTGGGAGGCTACATTGCGCTCCAGCATCTTCACTCCTTGGGTCACCGGAAGATCGCTTTCATCCGCGGCCCCAAGACTTTAGGCGATAGCGCTCCCCGCTGGAAGGGAGCACGGAGCTTCGCCCGCATCGCCGGGCTCGAACTGGAGTCGCAGTTGATCGTCGACCTGCCGGAGTCGCGCGATCCGCTTTCAAGTTTTGAAGGTGGCTACCAATTAACGGAGGAACTGATTAAGCGGAAGCGTCGCTTTACCGCGGTCTTGGCCTTCGACGACATGGCTGCCTTTGGTGCCATTCGGGCGCTGGATCGAGCCGGCTTGCGCGTCCCGGAGCAATGCTCGGTCATGGGCTTCGACGATATCGCGGCGAGTGCTCTGTATACCCCGGCCCTGACCACCATGCGTCAGCCCATGGAAACCATGGGCGCTGCCGCCGTCGGGATCGTGGTAGATGGAATCAACGCCGTTCTGGAGAGGCGTGAGACTACTGCGACGCATCGCAAAGTGGTGCCGGAACTGGTCGTGCGCGAGTCTACCCGCAGTCTTCTTTGACCCGGGCGGGGCACGCCGCGGCAATGTAACGGTTTTTCTGCTTGACAGCAAACCGGCTCTAACGCACTATTCATACATTTTAATAAAACCTTTCATGTGATCTGCTCCGCGTGTGGTGTGGAACGTATGACAGTGCAGCTCGCCGCTGTGCAAGCGTCCTAAGCAAGGATCGGAAGGTCAAGCGTGCGCCGGGTCCTCACACCAGGCGTCGCCAGTCACACAACCTCGAGGGGTGGATGGAGTGACCATGAAATCGCATCTCAAAATTTGCTTTCTGCTCGCCATGCTCCTCGCTGCCGCGGTCGTCTTCGCCCAGACCTCTGCCTCAATCGTCGGCTCCGTCATGGACCCAACCGGCGCCATCATCTCCGGCGCACAGGTCACCGTCATCAATTCGGAGAAGGGTATCACCCGCACCACCGCCAGCAACGCTGACGGCGAGTTCGGGGTGCCGGCGCTCCCGCCAGGAAAGTACGATCTTTCTGTGAACAAATCCGGATTTAAGAAGTTCGAGGCCAAGGGCATCGTCCTCGACGTCGCCCAGAAAGCTCGCGTGGAAGTCACCATGGAGGTGGGCGCCGCCACCACCGAGGTCACGGTGGAAGGCTCCGCCATCGCCCAGGTCGAAACGCAATCCTCCGATCTCGGTGGCACCGTTACCGGAAAAGAAATCAGCCAGCTTCAGCTCAACGGGCGCAACTTCACGCAGCTGGTAACTCTGGTCCCCGGCGTCAGTAATCAAACAGGCCAGGATGAAGGCACGGTGGGCGTAGCGGGCAATGTCAGCTACAGCATCAATGGAGGCCGCACGGAGTACAACAACTGGGAGCTCGACGGTGGCGACAACATGGACAATGGCAGCAATACCACGCTGAACGTCTATCCCAGTCTCGATGCTATCGCGGAATTCAAGGTGATGACCTCCAATTATGGCGCGCAGTACGGGCGCAACGGCTCCGGCACGATCGAGGTCGAAACCAAGTCGGGCACCAACGGTTTCCACGGCGACGTTTACGAATTCGTCCGCAATGACGCCTTCAATGCGCGCAACTACTTTGAGACAACAGTGCCGCCCTACAAGAAGAATGACTTCGGTTACACCATCGGCGGTCCCATCTGGAAGGACCACACCTACTTCTTCTGGTCGCAGGAGTGGCGCCGCGACCGCGTACCCGGTCAGGTTTTCAATGTGGCTGTGCCGTCAGCGGCCGAGCGCCAAGGCGACTTCAGCGACTTGTGCCCGAATCCCGGAACCGGTTCCACCGCCGACTGCCCGATAGACCCGGCAACGGGCCAACCGTTCCCTAACAATCAGGTGCCGTTTAATCCCAACGATCCCAACATTCAAGGACTTCTGGCTGAGATTCCTGCAGCGAATGCTTACGATTCCAGCACCGGACAATCGTTCTACAACGCCTCCCCCATCCAGCCGACTAATTGGCGCGAGGAACTACTGCGCGTGGACCAGGCTCTTGGCGCCAGTCATCGCCTGACGGTCCGCTACATCCATGACTCGTGGGATACGGTCAACCCTGTTCCGCTGTGGACAAATCAAGGCAGTTTTCCAACCATTCAGACCGAGTTCAAAGGCCCCGGCGTGAGTCTGGTCACTCGTCTCACTTCAAGTTTCTCTCCCACGCTGCTCAACGAATTTGTGGCCAGCTACACAACCGACCACATCATTCTGACCAACACGGGTGCGTGGCAACGCCCCTCGGGCTCAACGTTTGGAACACTTTTTCCAAACGCTCCACCTAGCAATGTCATCCCCGGCATCTCTTTAGTCGGTAGCGTGGTCTACAACGGAGGTTTCGGTCAGGATCCAGGCTACATTCCCAATGGTCCGTACAATTCGAATCCCACATACACATTCCGCGACAACATCAACAAGATCGTTGGGAAACACAATCTGCAGTTTGGTGCATACTTTGTGGCTGCCCAAAAGAATGAGCTGGGCGGCGAACCGACCGCCGGTTCGGTCGGCGGCCTCTTGACCTTCGACACGTCCAACGCGGCGGTGACCACCGGTAATCCCTTCGCCGACCTGCTGCTCGAGCGCACCTCCAGCTTCGGGCAGCAGGATACGTTCGTGAAGTATTACAACCGCTACAAGATCTTCGAGCCCTACTTCCAGGACGACTTTCGCATCAGCAACCGCCTCACTCTGAATCTCGGCTTGCGCGTCAGCATGTTCGGCACTTACCGGGAAAAACAACATCAGGCCTTCAATTTTGATCCGGCCCACTACACAGCCGGGCAGACCACGCTGGATCCGAGTTCCGGGCAGGTGATCAATCTCACGGCCAACGGCCAGCCCGCCTCCGTCACCAATCTTCCGAACGGCATCGTGCAATGCGGTGTGACGCCGGGTGTTCCGGTGGGCTGTATGAAAGGGCATCTGTTCAACCCCGCTCCCAGACTTGGCTTTGCTTTCGACCCCAAAGGCGACGGAAGGTGGGCGATTCGCGGTGGTTACGGCATTTTCTATGAGCACACGAACGGCAACGAGGCAAACACAGAATCGCTTGAGAACTCACCGCCGCTCGTGAAGACTGCCACGCAAAACAACATCATCGGCTACCAGAACATTGGTTCCGGCTTCACTCCGGGCACGCAGCCGGTCTTCCCGCTCGCGGTGGTGTCAATTCCGGACCAGGTGACGTGGCCGTATATGCAACAGTGGCACCTGGACATCCAGCATCAGATCACCAAGAACATGGTAACCGCGGTCTCCTATGTCGGGAGCAAGGGGACGCATCTGACCACTACGAGCGATAGGAACCAGCTACACCCGCTCATCGCGGCCCAGAATCCGTATAAGCAGGGCGAGACTTTCGGCTCAAACCAGTGCGGTTCAACGCTCGATGCCTACGGCGTTCCCGTGGATGCCACTACGCCTTCCGGCGTTCCCATTCCCTACGCAGGACCGGGCGTTCTGAGTCCAGCGGTCAACCAAGGCATTGCCGTCTGCGGTACGGTCGCCGATCTGTTCCGCCCCTTCCCCGGCTACGACACCATCAATTATTTGGCTCTGAATGCCGCTTCCAATTACAACGCTTTGCAGGTCGGCTTGCGGCGGAGCGCCGGCAGCCTGCAACTCTCCGTCTCCTATACCTATAGCCACTCGATCGACGATTCATCCAGTCGCCAGGACGGGCAGATCGTCGACTCCTACGATCCAGCGGCGAATCGTGCCAGCTCCAGCTTCGATCAGCGTCACATCATCAATGCCGGCTACGTGTGGGATCTGCCTTTCTTCAAGGGAACAAGTCTCACCAGCAAACTGCTGGGTGGCTGGCAGTATTCGGGAATCTTCGGTTTCTCCACGGGCAGTCCTTTCACACCGGGATTCTTCATCGACAATGCTGGCGTCGCGAACGGGATCGCCGGCGCCAATGCCGCCTCGTATCCGGACGTAATAAGCAACCCGAAGCAGGGCATCACACCGGTTCCAGGTGCCCTGCAGCTATACAATCCGAATGCGTTTGTGGCTCCCACTGCCCTTACCTTTGGTGACTCGGCCCGCAACACCCTTTCCAATCCCAACCGCACCAACTTCGACATGGCCCTGTTCAAGCACTTCGCCATTCACGAGTCGATGGCGCTGGAATTCCGCGCAGAAGCGTTCAACGTCTTCAACCACACCCAGTTTGGCTACGTTGCTGGCGACGGAGGCTCAGCTGCCTCGAACAGCGCGAATTTAAACTCAAATACGGCTAGCTGTTCGGTCACTTCTGGCCCGTGTGGCGCCGCCGGCAACAGCTTCCTGCAGGTCCTCACGGCGCATAACCCCCGCATCCTGCAGTTGGGCTTGAAATTCTTGTTCTAAGCTGAAAGCAACCCGCGCAGTTGCCTTGCGAGGGGCCAGGATTTTTTACCTAAAGTCCTCGTGACTCGGCTTGCGAGAGCTCAGCCCAGTCGAGCGAAGCTCTGCCAATCTCAGTTTGCCCGCGTCCACCATCATAATTTATCGCGCCGTCGAAGCAAATCAGCGGCCGGATGTAGCACGACGAATGCTCGTTCCCCGCAATGACCTGCTGGATCGCCTCGATGATTCCTGCCTTGGAGCAGGGAAGACCCCGGAATCACACCACCTGCCCTGAGTCCAGCAGCCTCCGCACGTGGTCTTCCAGCCGGGTGCGCATTACCGTCTTTCTCGGCACAGTCGGCGAGGCGCTCCGACCTGGGCGCGGTTGACCTCTTTCACGGTCTGGGGGCCGCAGAAGTCGGCGGCTCTAACCAGCTCGAGAGCGTGCTGAGGGCCCGAATCCCAGCCGTTGCCCTAGGGAGATTGGAGGTGGACGCCGCCCTCCCTCGGCGGACCAATTCCCCGACCGAGCGGATTCCGATGCGCTGCGGAGAGCCGGGACAGGGGATGCGATTCGGGGCACGTGACGCGCAAGTCAAAATCCTGATTCACATGCAGCAGAGAACTCCGTGGTGGGTGGGGTCCTGAGTGAAATATAATCGAAGGTGCGCGCGTTGCCCCATGCTCAGACTGTTTTTTCTGGGATTTCTCCTCACTGCGCTCTCGCTTGGACAAGGGGCCCCTTCCGCGCATCCGGCTCGCTCCCAGACAACGAAGACGATAACCTCCTCTGGCAGTCGCTTCGAAGACATTGGGAAGCAGGCGGGTTTGAGCGTCTCGCACATATCCTCGCCAGACAAGCGCTACGTCATAGAATCGGTGAGCGGAGGCATTGGCCTGTTCGACTGCGACAACGACGGCAAGCTGGACATTGTGGTCGTCAATGGATCCAATGTTGAGCGCTACCGCTCGCAAGGTGGCGATCCGCTGGTAACGCTCTATCACCAGGATGCAGACCTCAAGTTTACGGACATCACTCGCCAGAGCGGGTTGACGCGCAAGGGCTGGGGCATGGGAGTGGCAGTCGCTGACTATGACAATGACGGTTTGCCTGACCTGTATGTGACCGGCTACGGGGGAAATGCCCTTTACCACAACCTCGGCAACTGCAAGTTTGAGGACGTAACCGAGCGGGCGGGCGTGGGAGTCGGAGGTCTGAGCCTGGGCGCAGCCTGGGGCGACTATGACCGCGACGGTCGCGTGGACTTATTCGTTTCTCGCTACGTACATGTGGATATGAACAAGCTACCAGAACTGGGGAGCAACGAGAAATTCTGCCAGTTCCGCGGCGTGCCCGTGCAGTGTGGACCCTGGGGAATGCAGGGAGAATCGGACTTCCTCTTCCACAACCGCGGTGACGGAACATTTGAAGACGTCTCGAAGCAAGCCGGCGTGGATGACCCGCGTCACTACTACGGGATGGGTGCCGTTTGGGGCGATTACGATAACGATGGCTGGCCCGATCTCTATGTAGCTGACGACGCTGGTCCAAATTACCTCTATCGGAACAAGCACAACGGGACGTTCGAGGAAGTCGGGCTCGTGCTCGGTGCTGACCTGAGCGGAGACGGACAGGAACTTGGCTCGATGGGAGTAGACATGGGCGACTACGACCATGACGGACGCCTGGACATATTCGTGACCGAGTTCGTGGATCAATCCGACACCCTGTACCATAATCGGCCGGACGGTTTTGAAGATGTCAGTTGGAAGGCGCAGATCGCACAGCCCAGCCGCCCCTACGTCGGCTGGGGAACCAGCTTCGTCGACTTCGACAACGCCGGCTGGCTTGATATCTTTGTGGCCAACGGCCACGTGTATCCCCAGGTTGATACCATTCCCGGGGCCGCTCACTATCGCCAACCCATGCTGCTGTTTCACAACCAGCGTAACGGCACCTTCGAAGAGATTTCGGCAGCGGCCGGCCTAGCCGACATGCCGCTCGCTTCCAGGCGTGGTGCGGCGTTTGGCGACATCAACAACGACGGCTGCGTCGACATTGTCACGCTTAATGTGGGCGAGCCCCCGTCCTTGTTCCTCAATCACTGTCAAAACGGAAACCATCGCGCGCTCTTCAGGCTGCTGGGGACAAAAAGTAACCGGCTTGCGATCGGCGCACGGGTTACGGTGCGCTCCGGAAAACTGACCCAGATGAGCGAGGTCAAGGGGGGGTCGGGTTACCTTTCGCAGAATGACCTGCGCCAACACTTCGGACTGGGGAATTACGACAAGATGAACGATGTCCTGATTCGCTGGCCCAACGGAACCGTAGAGACGCTGCACGACGTTCCCGCCGACTTCATTTACACGATCGTCGAAGGTCAAGGAATCCAGGGGAAGGTGGCGCTGCCCCCGGCGGACGCCCTCGAGGCCAAGCCCATCCGCTAGCAGGCGCCGCACAAAAGCGCACTGAGAACCCTCACTTCGGGTACGAAGCCCGGTGCATGCTTCGCAGGTTCCTGCGGAGCATGTTTCCACTCCATGTCTTACGCTCGGAGTCGGAGATACCTAGGCTGCGGCCAGAAGCGCAACCGGGAGCGCCTCAGTGACAATGGATGCGGACTCGGCAAATTGGAAGGTCATTTGGGATCCAAGCGAGCCGCCCAAGACTCTGCTCAGGCCGAGTAATGCCTGGCTGCCACACGCGGCGCACCGACCATTTTTCGTTTCGCTGATGACTTCACAGTCCGCACACAGAGCGGCTCTGTCAAGGCGAATCAGGTTGGGGCTGGGACAAAGTCGACTACTCATGTCGTTCTCCTGCGAATCAGTTTTCTCATGGCGCAGCGAGGCCCTAGGAAGTGGTTTGCAGTTTTATTGCCAGGGCAAGATGAGGGAAAAGTCCCAATTACTCTGCAGTTTCCACGATTCGCCTCAGTTCGGATGGGTGGGCCAAGGGAAAAGTCTTGCGCATCTGGCCTGTCTGGACGAGGAACCTGTAGAGCACGGTTCGCGATTGCAGACGCGTTTTCCTTTCACCCCTTGTTGAGTCCTACGGCGGGTTCACGTACACACCGTAGAGGTCCCACTGCCCCCAGTGATTGACATCGGCGAGCTTGTAAGGCGCTGCGAATCCGACCAGCGTGTGCGGTGTCACGATGCTCCCTGTCGCGTCGCCAGCCATGCCGACATCGTGCGTGTACGGAGGAAATGGAGAAGACGGGATGACAGTTTGCGGCGCACTCCAATTGATTCCATCGCTGGAAAAAGCGCGCCCCAGGTAGGAGCTGGGTAGCACCATAATCTGGGGCGTTGACCACGTTTTGCCATCTGTAGAGCTCGTGTATCGGATCGCATCCCAAGTCGGGACTAATACCGCCATCGAACAGAAGAACACATGATAGGTGCCATCCTTCACGGTGATGGAAGGGGCATAGGCGTAGGAGAATCCGCCATCCATAGCATCTACCAGCTGGAAGAACGCTGGTGCAGTCGGCGCTGACTGGTTTCCAGACTGGCCACAGGAGGCCAGCAGGAGTACCAGAACAACGATGGCCGATGTTTCAACCTCTTTCCTGAACATGGGAACTCCTGAATGTCGCCTACGATCGGCTAGCCCTCAGCCCCTTCCGGAAACCCCTGCCCCAAACCGGGTAGGGCTGGACGGGGTTTGTATCTGATGCATACCGGTCAAAGCTATCGCGGCAGGGTCAAAAAGTCCTGAGGAGAGCTGAGTTTTCGCAGAGGTTTCGCCGAGGTCGAGCGAGCGCCCGTGTTTCCGTGAGGGAAGTTATAACTGTGCAGCTTAAAAATCGCGGGGGTTGTGGTAGGGGCCGGATGTTGGCCGACGACCCGCAAGTCACCGGTTGGATTCGCTTGTTGAACCGTCGGAAGGGCCGGTCAGAAATGCTTCTTGGCGACTTTCCGCTGGTACCAGGCCCGGGTACGCTGGTCGCGTCTCCAAGAAGGACTCTTCGGCCTTTCTCTCAGAGATTTGCTGACTGTTGCCCTGCAGATGATGTGCGGTCACGTGACCTACAATGATTAAAGCGGGAGAGGGCAGTACTGGCACTTGGGGCAGTTCGCGGAGCGTCGTCCGGCAGAACTGTTGCTCTGCCCTGCAAGCTCGCGATACGACTACACACGGAGTCTCCTCCGGCATCCCACTCCTGAGCAGTTCGTCTGCACTCCCCGAGTAATTGTCTCTCGGCATATACAAAACAATGGTGCTTTCTGAAGACACCAGAGCTTGCCAGTCGGGGACAGGCTTCTCGGCAGCGTGCTGGGCGGTGGCCAACACCAACTTAGCAGCCAAGCGCCGGTCGGTGAGAGGAATCTGCGCGGCGGCGGCTGCCCCGAGTGCGGCGGTGATGCCGGGGACCACCTCGAAGGGAATTCCGGCATCACGCAGAGCTTCCATTTCTTCTCCCGCTCGCCCGAAGATAAGTGGGTCTCCGCTCTTCAGTCGAACTACAATCCGTCCGCGGCTCGCGTGTTCGACAAGGAGGAAATTGATCTCGCTCTGGCTGATGGATTTCCTGCCGCAGCGCTTGCCGACGTTAAGCGTTAGGGTCGTCGGCGGAATCAGGCGAAGGATTTCAGCAGAAACCAGGGCATCGGTCAATACCACCTCGGCCGACCGCAGCACCCGCAATGCTTTCAAGGTGAGTAGCTCCGGATCGCCGGGACCGGCTCCCACGAGATAGACCATCCCCTTCATTTGGCGTCTTTGGCCGGAGCGACGGTTCGCCTACGCCGAAAGCTGTTGAAACTCCGTTGGCTTGCAATCTTGTGGAGCAGCACTCGGCGTCGATCCGGCGACAAGCGCTTGGCAAACAGCGATTTCCTAGACTCGGCAAGCCAATCCAGCCAAGCGACATAGTCTGGACCAAACTGCTCTTCCAACTGGCAACGCAGACGCTGTGCGAGCGCCGGGCTGGCGCCGCCTGTCGAGATCGCAATTTGCAACCGGCGTCGCCGGACCACAGCCGGATAGTGGAAATCGCAGTGTTCTCTGTCGTCTACCGCATTGCAAAGAATGCCGCGTGTACGAGCCTGGTCGAAAACCGCTCGATTAGTTTGGGGAGAGGAGGTAGCGACCACAACCAGAGAAACTCCTTGCAGGTCCCGGGCTTCGAACCTCCGTATTTCCCAGGCGATTGTTCCCTCAAGAGCCCATTGCTTGACTCGTGCCGTCGCGCGGGGAGCCACCACCAGGACATCTGCACCCGCCGCGAGCAAACCCTCGATCTTGGGCTCGGCTAAGCTGGCTGCGCCTACAACCAGGCAGCGGCGCTGCGCGAGTCTTAGAAATATGGGGAACAGGGGGGGCTCACCATGCGAGCTGTCGGTAGGCAAATGTGTCACCGAAATGGCGAATTTTTTGCTCCACCCGTGCACCTCACGCCCGGGCGTTTCCCTGTTCGTACCGCAAAGCAACCCAGACTTGAAACTCAAAGAATTGATCGTGCTCATCGAAGAAACGGCAAAAGTCATTTCGCAGACTATTTTTCATGAATTTACCGACATCAATTTACAAACTAATAGGAGCTATAAATAGTTTTGATTTCCGTTCCTGACTTCGATTCGCTATCAGTGGTCCAAGGCAAGCTTCGCCCGTCGCGGACCATGATTTGACTGCGCTCGGACCTGCGGCGACGAAATCTCCATCCGGAGATCAACCGGGGAGGTCACAGCGTGCGTCCAGGAACAAATGCGGTGGAGGCCTCGAAGGCTGCGAAGGGCGGGGACGGTTTGCGCATCCGCGAGGACCTTCCCAGCCTTATCGGAAAGGGCTACGAGTCGATGACACCCGCCGAGAAGGATCTGCTGAAGTGGGTGGGAGTCTTCTTCCGTAAGCCAACCCCGGGTCGGTTCATGATGCGGATTCGGATGCCCAACGGATTTACCAACAGCCGTCAATTGCGTGCGATTGCCGATCTCTCGCTGCGGCTGGGCAACTGCGTCCTGGACATCACCACCCGGCAGCAGATCCAGTTACGCGGTTTTACGCTGGCCAACGTGCCGAAGATTTGGGAAAAACTTCGAGGAGTCGATCTTCATTCGTTGCAGACCGGGATGGACAACGTCCGCAACCTTAATGGATGCCCCCTGGCCGGGCTCGCACTCAATGAACTGTTCGACGCTTCGCCGGTGGTGTTCCAATTGGATCGCATGCTGGTAGGAACCGACGGGAACCCTGAATTCACTAACCTGCCGAGGAAATTCAACGTAACCATCACAGGATGCCTGGAAAATTGCACCCACAACGAGTCGCAGGACGTCGCCCTGGTGCCAGCCCTGCGCCGCGACTGCGCAGGTTTTAACGTGTTAGTGGGCGGGAAGATGGGCTCGGGGGGATTCACGGTTGCATCGCCACTGGATGTTTTCGTCGGCGAACAAGACGCAGCCCGGGTGGTTGCGGAGCTCATCCGAATTTATCGCGATCATGGCCCGCGAGATGCACGCGCGAAATGCCGCCTCGCTTTTCTGATTGAAGAGTGGGGAATTCGCCGCCTGCGCGAAGAGCTGGGACAGCGTCTGGATCGCGAACTGCCGGCTGCCGGGCGCGACGTGCGTGCCACCCACTCCACAGATCATCTGGGTGAAGCAATGCAGAACCAGCCAGGTTACAGTTCGGTCGGCCTTTGCGTTGCCGTGGGTCGACTCCATCCCGAGGAGGCAAACGAACTGGCGCGGCTGGCCGATACGTACGGGAATGGTGAGTTGCGGCTCACTACTGGACAGAACGTGATCCTTCCCAACGTGCCGAGCGCTCGGGTCGATTCCCTGTTGGAAGAAGACTTGCTTCAAACCTTGTCTCCCTTTCCCTCGGCCCTCCGTCGCGGACTGGTGGTGTGCACCGGAACCGATTTTTGCAACCTCGCTCAAATTGACACCAAAGCCCATGCCGCGGAGCTGTCCACAAAGCTTGAACAGCGGCTGGGAACTACTGGCCATCCCCTGAAAATTCATTGGTCCGGATGTCCGGCCGGCTGTGGGAACCACCAGGCTGCTGACCTTGGGTTTCGCGGTTTGAAGGCGAAGATTGACGGCAAAATGGTCGACGCTGTAGCCATTTATGTCGGCGGCCGCACCGGTCCCCACGCCAAACCCGGACAACAGATTGTGGAAGTGACCCCCTGCGATTCCACGTTGCCGGAGGTAGTGGCGGGCGTGATCAGCAAGTTCGACCCGTTGGCGGAGCCGGATCGGACATCGGAATGGCAGGTGTCGGGAATGCCAGAGTTCTCACCACCGCAGGAAACGACAGGGAAACAGATCTCCGAAGCGGCAGGATTGGCCTCTGCGGAGTAGCGCATGAGGTCAATCCCGGGCGGCTTGGAAATTTCAGACGAGATGCACGGCCGCCGTGAAGGCTTCCGCGGGCTCCGCGTGCTGGCGTTGGAGAGCCGCCGCGCCCGCGAGATGGCTCAACTGATCGAGAAGCATGGCGGCCACCCTTTCGTTGCACCTGCTACGCAAGAAGTCGCGACCGACTCCAGTGCGGAAGCTCTGAACTTCACCTCTGACCTGTTAGAAGGCCGTTTCAGTGCCGTCATTTTTCTCACCGGGGTCGGCACACGAATCCTTGCGCAGCACGCCCAGAGGGTTTGCCCGCGCGAGCAATTCGTGGCGGCGCTCAGTGGTACTTTGGTCGTGGCTCGCGGCCCCAAGCCGGCCGCGGCGTTACGCGAACTGGGTGTTCCTGTAACGTTGACCGTTCCGGAGCCGAATACCTGGCGCGAGATTCTGCAAACCCTCGATCAGAACCGCGATTTGGTACCGCTGAGGAATCGCAGGGTAGCCGTGCAGGAGTACGGTGTTTCCAGCTCGGACCTGCTTCATGGCTTATCCGAGAGGGGCGCCGAAGTGGTTGCCGTTCGGGTGTATCAGTGGGCGCTGCCCGACGATGTCGCGCCCCTCGAAGCGGCGGTCCAGGCTCTCCTTCGCCACGAGATCGATGTTGTGCTGTTCACCGCGTCTGTGCAGTTCCAGCATCTGCTGCAGATAGCCGACAGGACTAATCTGCGACCCGAAGTCATTGCGGCCTTGGCACAAACGTTAGTCGGTTCCATCGGCCCGGTGACGTCAAGTGAACTTCGCCGCCACGGAATTGCTGTGGATGTTGAACCCATTCATCCCAAGATGGGCTTCCTGGTAAAAGAAATTGCGGAGCGTATCCCGGAATTGCTGCTGCGGAAAAGACAGTCCACATCCCTGGGACGCTGAGCCACGACTCTCATGCTGCGATGCCTTGCCGTCCCGATGCTCGTGAGTGAAGAGAAACATTTCTCACACTGATTCCGGATGATGACTGATCGGCCGCGGGAGTCGGGGGGTCGTCGGCGGGCTTGCGCCGGCATTTCTATGGCCGCCTGGCGCTCACCCGACGCGACCCTTACCGGGGTTTGAATGCTGGATTCAGTGGCTTGTGTTTCAATCTTGCAATCACAGGAATCGTGAGCCTTCTGACGCGGGTACAGGTCGCCGGATTTGACGAAACCCTGCCCTCGCTGGCTGCCTCACGCTCTGGCGACGGAGCAAGTCTCGCGTAGGAGTCTGCCACGTTCTCCTGCGAGAGTCGGGCATACGGTCTTGCACGCTTTGTACCGCCCGGGGCCGCCAGCTTCTGCCTGACGGTCTTCCAGCGGCGCTGCTGATTTTCCGACGCCAGATGATGCGCTTGACCTGAACACCTTCCGCTAGGTGGGCTATCGAACTGACATCGGCCCGCCAGTGCCTTGCACGTGCTTGTGCTCTGGAGAGCGATGCCCATGCAGGTTGAGCCCGCAAGGAGAGATACTCGACACAACCTCAGGGTACACTGAGTATTCGGGATGAACGATGGCAGCCGCAGAAACAAGGGTCTTTCCCATAGAAGCGCTGCGCGAATTCAGCACTCGCACATTTCTCCACTTTGGCCTGAGCGAGAACGATGCCGCGCAGGCGGCTGACGTGCTGGCTTGCGCCGACCTGCGAGGAATCGATTCGCACGGGGTTGCCCGGCTGCACACCTATTTCGATATGCTCAGCTTGGGACGAATCAATCCAAGACCCACTCTCAAGCTGGTTCGCTCGACACCAAGCACGGCGACGGTCGATGGCGACAATGGGCTTGGTTTGGTGGTCGGTCCGCAAGCCAATCGCATGGCCATGGACATGGCGGAGAAGTGCGGCTCGGGTTGGGTTAGCGTGTGCAACACCAATCATTTCGGAATCGCAGGCTACTACGTTCTCAAGGCACTTGAGCGCGACTTGATCGGCTGGGCGATGACAAACTCCACCAAACTGGTCGCCCCCTTGTGGGGTGCGGAGCGAATGCTGGGCACCAACCCCATCGCCATCGCGTTCCCCGGTAAGAAAGAGCCGCCCATTGTGATTGACATGGCCACCAGCGCGGCCGCGTACGGAAAAATCGAAATGGCCCGCCGGAACGGCGATGCCATTCCCTATGGCTGGGGAATCGACAGCCAGGGCCGGGTCACAACCAGCCCGGACGACACCATAGCGGGTGGAGCACTCTTGCCACTCGGCTCGGACCGCGAACGAGGAGGACACAAGGGCTACGCCTTGGCGATCATGGTCGATATGTTGAGCAGTGTGCTCAGTGGCGCGAATTGGGGACCATTTGCCCCTCCCTTTGCTCTTCGTCAAGAGATACCGGAACGCAGTGTCGGCAGAGGAATAGGTCATTTTTTGGGTGCGCTGCGGATCGATGGCTTCATTGACGGTGACCGGTTTAAGAGTCAGGTGGACGAGTACATCCGCGTATTTCGCGCCACCAAGCCAGCACCCGGTAGCAAAGGGCCGCTGATTCCAGGCGATCCTGAACGAGAAGCGGAACAATTGCGGCGTGAGAGGGGTGTGCCGCTCATCCTGTCCGTAGTCGAAGACCTGCTCGATATCTCCGCGAAGACAGACATACCGTTCGGCTGAGGCTACCGAAGTCAGGCGTTTAGGAGTTTAGGAACCCTTACTTTACGGCGAGGAGCTTACGAAGTTGGCGAACGGCGGCAGGAATCTCTTCTACCGGGACGCTGCCGAAACCCAAGATGAAACCCGGACGAGCTTCGCCCAGATAGGAAGTGGAGAGTGGCCAGATCCGAAGGTCCTGGCGGGCGGCCCGCTCGGCAATTTCGGTATCGCGGCCCTGGTTCGCCAGTGCCACGGCCAGGTGCATGCCTGCCTCGTCGCCAAGCACCCTGACCCGAGAGCCCAATTCCTTGCCGAGGCTATCCACCAGCACCCGTCGTCGCTCGCCGTAGAGAACCCGCATCCTTCGGATGTGGCGCGCAAAATGTCCTTTGGCAATAAAGTCTGCCAGCACCTCTTGAAGGAAGGTGGGGGGGCCGAGATCCATGGCACGGCGGATGGCCAGGAAATGGTCAACGAGGTCGGCCGGAATGACGACATAACCGAGGCGCAAAGAAGGAAACAGGACTTTGCTGAAGGTGCCGATGTAGATCACACGAGCGTTGGCATCGAGCCCCTGCAAGGAGGCAATCGGCAAGCTCTCGTAGCGATACTCCGCGTCATAGTCATCCTCGATGATCCAAGATCCGGAGCGTTGGGCCCAGTCGAGCAGTTGGAAGCGCCGCGAGGCACTCATGGTCACCCCCAGGGGAAATTGATGAGAGGGGGTAACAAACACCGCTCGTGCCTGGCGACAGCACTTGATGCCAGCGGCAACATCCAAACCTTCCTGGTCCACGGGAACGGGAACGAGATGACAGCCCGTCAGCGCGAACACCTCTCGTGCCAAGCGGTAGCATGGCTCTTCGATCCAGAGGGAACTTCTGGAGTCGAGGAGAACGCGGGCGGAAATTTCAAGCGCCTGCTGGGAGCCGCTGGTGATCATCACTTGCTCCGCCTCGCAGTGCAGGGACCGCGCGGTTCTCAGATAGCTCGCCAGGGTTTCCCGCAGAGGCATGGAGCCCATCTGATCACCGTAGTGAAACGACTCAGTGCCCATACTTCTCGACCGGCGCGCAACCAGGCTCGACCAGACGCGGAGTGGGAATTGATCGACGGCAACCTGCCCGACACCGAATGCTCCCCAGCCTAGCAGCCAGGGCGACGATTCCCGACGAGGAAGGAAAGAGCGGCGCACGACCGGTCGAGGCCCGGCGCGGCGTGTCGCGGATCGCACTTCGATAGGTGCGCACGACGTCAGTTGTTCGGGAAGCGAACTGGAAACGACGGTTCCAGCACCCACGCGACTCTCAAGGTAGCCTTCCGCCAAAAGCTGGGCGTAAGCGTTCAGGACGGGGAACCGCGAAACGCCGAGTTCCAAAGCCAGACCTCGCGACGATGGGACTCGCTGCCGCGGGTGGAGGCGGCCATCGATAATGGCGGCGCGATAGCCTTCATAGATCTGCCGGTGCAGGGGCTTCGCAGCCTGGCGGTCGACCGCGATGACGGGGAGAATCCCGGAGGCCACTCGTTTCATGGGGGTGGATCATAATGGTCATGTCAAAATCCAGTCAAGTGGCTATTGTTTCCGACCACCTTATCTCTCACGATCAGGGCATTCAGAGTGGGGATCGGTGGGCAAACCACTCTCTCGTGTTGGTCTGTGCCATGACAACGCGCATTCGTCATTGCGTTGAGTGTCCGAGATGCCTTACTCGATATCTGATCGGGTTCAGCCCCTACCCGAACGGATCTTACCTGGTGCCGCAGGTGGAGGGGTTCTCGGAGGAATGGACTCTGTATTGTGCGTGCCGAAAACCGCCCAGTTCCAGTCGATGGTCTTGGAGCGACTTGAAGATGTACGCGGTCTCCAGTCAAGCGCATGATCGTGGCTATGGTCGCCCCGAGGAAATCGTGCCCCTAGATAGAAGGTCGCGACCTTCCGGTTAGGCTTCGCCTAGAGACCGGAACCAGGATCTCGGTCGCAGAACGGGCAGGCACGAGCTTCCTTCACCCGCGTGTCACGAATGCCGACCCTACTTGTTCTGCATTGCGGTCCAGTTGGAACTACGGACAAGGGGGTGGTCTCCGACTGCTTCAGTTTTAGCCTGTGTATGCTTTGGGATTCGGCACACGTATCCCATGCGCCTGCAAGAGCAAAATGACGCCGTGGGGAATGGGGCGACAGCTGCAATTTCTTGAGTGCGCGAGATGCCACTTGATCCGCTCCTGAGTGGTGGGCTTTTTCGGCATCCTGTTCCGTGAGTGCCACTCCTTGTTGGTTTTACCCATCCAATCCCCCTTTGCGTGCATCCATTACCCGCTAGCGCGCATCGATCCTACTGCTCCCGCAGACGGACTAATGCAGGTTTCTATACTGCAGCCGGCACTGCTGTGACACGCGACTGCTCTCCTTTCTACCTTCCGCCGAGGTCGGGTTAGCGACCGGGACCATCCTAGCAGGCTCCTTGGTGGGCAAAGTTCACCTGAAAAGGAGCTAACCAATGAACTGCGACGGCTGTACAGGGTCTATCTTTGGAGCACGAAGGGAGTTGGGTTATTGCAGCCCTGTCGCTCATCAGAGAGACCGGGACTGACAGCTCGATTTGGCGACCGGAGTCGCCTCCGCACATGCACGGAAACGGCTCGAGATGACCATCTGAGCGAGGCAGTATTCCAAGCCACCTTCCCCCTTGACCAACTCTCTCCGTCCCCACTCACGGAGACCAGGTGGCTAGTGCAGGCTTTCTTTCCAGTGTTTGGCCAAACACTCTGCCACTGAGGTCGCTAGCGCTGAGCTGGCGTCCATATACTGACTTTGCTTCTTGCAAGTGTAGCTAAAAACGACATCCTTGGATTTGGCATCGATGATCGTCAGAGCCACTTCGTTGAACGATCCGTTATCGTAGGCGCCCGCACCAAGTGAGGACAGGACACTCTTCAACAGCGAGCCGTTGCTGTCCTTTGCTTGGAACTGGGCGGTATAGTCGGCCTGTTTCGGGTCGGTCGTGACCGTCACGGGCACTTTTTTCTTCTGCAAGGCCGAAGAAAAATAGGCCGAGAAGCCGTCGTCCGGATCGAGGTAGATCTTTGACCGTTGTTGGGCAGCGAGCGTTGCCGGCAGTGCAAACAGCAGGACGGCGACTATTTGGAAAGATCTGAAGCTCATACTAAACCTCCCACATTGTGTAGTTGCGGAACATGTCTAATTTGGAACTGGCTCGTAAGCATCGACCAGCGTCGGCCTGCCAGACTGGTCAAACCCCAGGTAATAGGTCTGATGCGGTGCGAGAATCACAGTAAGCGTGTGTGTGCCATGAGCCGATGCGAATTGGTGCATTCCAGCCGGAAAATCCATCGACATCTGCGAGAAGACGCTGCCCAGCGTTCGGCCATCTACGGTTAGATCCTCTCGAGCAGTCGCTTCCTGGCTGACCAGCACCACCACCGAGTCTTCCGCTGCGAGGGAACTGCCCTTCGCCGTCGCATCCACTTCCAGGTTGGTGGACGCCGACACTGAACTGGATCCCTGGGTAAGGCTGACGGTTATCATGGTTTCGCCAGCGTTTTTCCCTGTGGCCAACCCGGGGTTTGTGCCGCCGGTATTAATGGTGGCCGTCGAGGTCACACTCGAGGACCAATCAGCGGCCGAGGTGACGTCCGCATCGGGCGCATTGCTGTAATGAGCCGTGGCCTTGTACTGTTGCTTGTCCCCGACGAGTATGGTTTGACCTAGTGGTGCGACGTCGATTCCGGTTAGGTTGCTCTGGCTGCTTCCTCCACAGCTGAAGGTTGGGACGGCCAGGCACAGGAGGAAAAAGCCAGAAAAGGAAAGAAGTGGTTTGCGAGTTTTCATGGATTTTCTCAATCTCAGCCCGATTGGTTGCTGCGTTTGCGGGTGAGGGCTTCGCTGTGGGAAGACCTCAGGCCATTCAGTGATCGAATCATTTCTTGGCGGTTTCTTTGGTCAGTCAACCAGAGCCTGGCGTAAGGCCGCGCTGTCCCGGGGTTTTCCGCCCGCTTGTGGTCAACTGCCTTGCCGCGAACGGAGTGAGGTAGGCGTTCGATATGGCCCCAAGGGTGGTACCAGGTAGGGTCAACCTCCTGCTGGGCGTAGACCCGAGCGCAGAACCCCAGGGCAGCCAGCGTGTACCGAACCATCCGAACCAGGATCTTTCTTTTGTGCGGCTTCATCGAGTTGCCCCGGCGAGCGATTCCGTGAAATCGGTTCTGGCGAAGCAATCTGGCGGTTCTTTCGAGAATCGTCCATGCAGGATTGCTGAAGCGTTGCCAATCTTCGTAAAGCGTTGGTAAAGAAATCTAAAGTGCTAAGTTACTGTGGCAACGGAAGATATCTGTTAAGGGGTAAACCGTCTGGGGAGATTTCCTCAGGGCACGGGGATACGGCTATAATGTCACCCCACCAAAGCCGCGTGGCCGAAGCGATACCCGGCCAGTGCTCCGGTCCATTCCTCAGGCCCCGCGCCTGCTCACAATTCTGGGGATGATTTTTCGATGTCTTAATGGGTGGAACCGGCATGCCCCAAACGGTCATCCGATTTGAAGAGTTCGAGCTCGATACCGCCCGCTGTCAGTTGCGACGCTCCGGCAAACCTCAGAAGCTCGAGCGCATTCCCATGGAGCTGTTGACGCTGCTGGTCGAGAACCGGGGCAAAGTGGTGAGCCGAGAAGCCATCGTGGATCGGCTGTGGGGAAAAGATGTTTTTCTTGAAACGGAACATAGCATCAACACGGCTATCAATAAGATTCGTCGGGTTCTTCGGGATAATCCCGGGAATCCGCGGTTTGTGCAGACCGTCTTTGGAAGAGGATATCGATTTCTCCCGGAAACGACGGTAGTGCCGGAAGCTGCTTCTGCCGATGCGGCCGTCGCCGCGAATCCCAGTGGTGGCTCAGCCGTGCTGCGTGTCCCTGCCTCAGATGCTACGGATCGGGTGACAACCTCGATGCCTTCGGCATCGAGTGCGTCAGTATCCGGGAAGATCGCGGAGAAAGATGCATCCCAGGAAGAACCATCTTTGATCCCGTCAGGGATCCCACCGGCGGGGCCCATCCCGAACAACGCAAAAAGGCACGGTCTTGCCTGGCCGCTGGTTGCGGTTATTGTCTCCGGCGCTTTGCTTTATTTGACGGTGCGATTCGTGAGAAGCACGAGCATGTCGGGAGCGCAGCTCGCGAATTGGGAAGTCCACTCCATTGCCGTCCTCCCGCTGACCAATCTTTCGAACAACCCCGAACAGGAGTACCTGGTTGATGGGATGACCGACCAATTGATCACGGATTTGGCGCGCGCAACCTCATTGCGGGTGATCTCCCGGACTTCCACGATGCAATATAAAGGAGTGCACAAATCCCTACCGGAAATTGCGAGAGATCTCAATGTCGATGCCATCATAGAGGGCTCGGTTCTACCTTCTCAAGGACAGGTGCGAATCACGGCTCAGTTGTTGGATGCTCGCAGAGATCGGCATCTGTGGGCTGAGAGTTACGAGCGCGGTCAGCAAGATCTCCTTGCAATGCAGGACGAGGTCGCACGGGATATCGCCCGCGAGATTGCAGCGACTTTGCAGCCGGTCCACCGGGTGGTTCACGAACAGAATGTGGGCCCCGAGGCGTACGACCAGTACCTGCACGGGCGATTTCTCTGGAATCGCCGCACGTTGGGAGACTTGGAGAAGTCCATACGTTACTATCAGCAAGCCATCCAGCTGGCTCCCAATTTTGCGCCCGCTTACTCAGCTCTCGGCGATGCCTATGCGGTTATCAGCATCCGGGGGGGCCCCCCACCGTCAGAGTCCTATCCGCGGGCACGGGAAGCCGCCGAGAAAGCGCTTCAGCTAGATGATTCGCTCGCCGATGCTCATGCCCTGTTGGCGGAGGTCAGGGTTAACTATGACCACGACTGGGAGGATGGAGAGAAGGAGTTTCAGCGAGCGGTCGCACTCAATCCCAACTATCCGACGGCGCATCAGTGGTACTCAGCTTACTTGGTATCCATGAAAAGACCGCAAGAGGCTGAGTCGGAGATTGATAAAGCATCCATCCTGGACCCGTTATCCATGATGATCAAGGCGACGCGCTGCGAAATTCGCTATTTGGCCAGAGATCCGGACTCGGCGATTAAGATCTCCCTTCATGCTCAGGAACTCGACCCGAACTTCGCTGAGACCTATCTCTGTTTAGGCAAAGGCTATGAGCAGCAGGGACAATTGCGCGAGGCGAGTGCGAACTTCAAGAGGGCGGTGGATTTGTCGAAAGGTGCTCCTGGGATGTTGATGTTGCAAGCTCACGCCTATGCCCTTGCCGGGAGGAAGGATCTCGCGGCGGACATCGTCCATCGCACTCTCTCTTCGAACCATGGCTATTTGGCCAATTCCGATGTCGCGGCCGTGTATTGTGCAATGGGAGAACCGGCCGTGGCCGTGACTTGGCTGGAACGCGGGTTGGCAAACCACGAAGAGGGCATGACTCGGCTCGCGGTCGAACCTGTCTTTGATGGTTGCCGCCGCGATCCCCGCTTTCAAAGGCTGCTTCAGCAATTGAGGTTGCCCCAGTAGCCCGGACTCTGTCCCACAGCAATTCGCCAGATCCTGGTAATCCAGGCGGTTACGGCTTTAGAAGGCTTTAGAAAACGTTAGTCGTCCTGCATTGACCAGTCCGCCCGGTTGGTTCACAGTGCCCGCGAAAGCTCAGATGTTCCACGTATTCGGCAGAACATCCTCAGGGCTTAATTTCCACAAGAGGCAGGAAATCGCGATGGCGTACTTCGACATTCTTTCCGACCTGCACATGAACTACACCATGAATCGGCCACTCGCCGATGGGGAGGCGAAGGCCAGGATCGCCGAGGCGAAAGCTCTGGCGCCCCAAATCAAGGACATTGCAACCTGGACCTCGACCTTTCTAGGGGCCGCGCAAAAGGCGGAAAAGGAAAAGCGATGGCTCGATGCGGCTGCCTACTACCATCAGGTCGAGTTCTTCCTGCCGGCGGGAGACCAGCGAAACCGTTACTACGATGATTTTGCGCGCACCCATGCTCTGGGCATGGAAGGCACGAAAAACTACGAGAGGATCAAGGTTCCGTATCCTGGGGGCCACCTTCCCGGATTTCGTCTACAAGCGAAGGAGATGGAGATTGGCACATTCGTCTTTAACGGAGGATACGACTCCTTTGTTGAAGAGTTCTATCCGTTCTTGAAGCCGCTCACCGAAATTGGCTTTACCGTTATTGGGTTTGACGGCCCGGGGCAGGGCGGTGCGCTGCGACAGGGAATTTTCTTCGAGCACGCCTGGGAAAAGCCCGCGAAGGCGATCCTGGATTATTTCAAGGTCAATGAAGTGGTGTGGCTGGGCGCATCGTGCGGTGGCTATCTTGCCCTCCGAGCAGCCGCGTTCGAACCCAGAATCAAGCAGATCATCTCCTTGCCCGCAACCTACTGGGGTCTGGACATGACTCTCAAACAGATAGCACCCGGGCAGGACAAGCGTCTCCTCTCCTTATTCAGGGCGGGCGATCGGAAGGGAGTCGAAGCGTTGATCGCTCAATATCGCGACTATACCGTCTGCTTCAACTGGTGCATCACGCAAGGCATGCACATCACCGGCACAAAAACGCCGTTCGACTGCTTGACCGCTTTAGCGCAACACTCGCTCGATGGCGTGCTGCAAAACCTGAAGCAAGATGTCTTTTTGACCGAGGGCGAAGACGATCATCTGTTCAATACCGGATGGCTCTATCGCATCATGGACGAGTTGGTGTGCGCACGGTCTGTCACCTCACGGATATTTACCGCTCGTGAAGGCGCTGAGCAACATTGCCAGGTGGGCAACTCGGCTCTCGCTCGGGAGGAGATTGTCCGGTGGTTGTCCCGTTTCCAGCCGGCGATCAACCTAACCGCGCCGCAACCCGAAGTGGCCGCCGTGGCCTGAGCAAAACGTTTCTGCACCCAGCAGACTCGCATTCAGGCCACACCGACCGCGGACTCAAATGGGGTTGAACTCGGCGATGCACGCCGGTTTACTCCATTGTGGAACCAGGTTCTCCATTGCAAGCGCTTAGTAACCACGAGAAGCAGCTCGCAGGCCTGGCACGGGGTCTGCGAGCCGCGATTGTAGTGCCCGCCTTGTTCGCACTGGGCTTGTTTCTGATCAAGCAGCCGCTTTTGGCCGGCTTTTCCGTATTCGGAACCTTCGCCCACTTAGTGATGGTGAATTACGGTGCGAGCAGGACAACCAGGGCAGTGGAAGCCGCCACCCTAACCTCTTTGGGCGCCATTCTGGTGACCCTCGGCTCGGTTGCCTCCGTTCACACTGCTTCTGCAGTAGTCGGCGCCTTCGCCGTTGGGTTTCTGACAGAATGGCCTCCGTCGGCTCGAGGTGCCATTGCGGTGACTCGGACCGCCCTTCTGTTGTCATTCATGTTGGCAGTGGCCGTGCCCGCATCACGCAGAGCCATATGGCAGCAGCTCTCCGGTTGGGTGTTGGCCGGGCTCGTTGCTCAACCTGTATTGCAATTGCTCTGGATTCCGATCCGACCCTCAGATTCGATTGCGCCCGAACAAGCGTCCAATGAGTCACACCGAAGACGGTCGACCTGGTTGCCCAATGCCGGCTGCATCGGAGTGGCGGCAGCAAGTGCAGTTCTAGTGTCGCGTCTTCTGAACCTGGAACACGCATTTTGGGTTGTTCTGGGGCTGTTACCGGTCTTGACGGTGCGCGGCACTCCTCCGCTTCACACCTTCTGGCGTGAGCAGATCGGGACTCTGCTCGGCTTTTCGCTCAGTGTGGCTGTGGTCGCTGTCCTGGGCGGATACCAGCTGTGCTATTGGATCCTGCTTCCCTGCGTCGTCTTTGCTTCCACGTATGCCGCGAGCGCTCTTGGGCTCACCCTAACGCAGGCTGGGTTCACCGTATTCGTAGTGGTATTGTTCTGCATTCTGTCTCCCGCACAAAAACAAGTGGGAATGATTCGTCTCGAAGACATTGCCATCGGCGGCGTCTTGAGCTTGTTTGTCGCGTCCCTGCAGCGGTTCGGCGAAGCTTTTGCGCTGGCAGCAGCGCGACCCTGAACTGGGAGAGGAAAAAAACCATGAATACCGAATTATCCAGGCTCTCGCCCATGCCGACGGCCCCAGTCTGATTGAATGCATCATCGAGCGGGATGACTCACAAAGCAATTGAGGGAAAAGTTGCGGCAGCCAACTCTCGGCCGCAGCAACGCACCTAAGATGCTGAGCGGTGGGCCACGCGGGCTGCCAAACTTAGCAGGCCATATCAGCAGACCACGTGACCACCGGCGCAGTTGCCCATACCAGCCTGAGATCGCGTAAGCGTCAACCTCAGGCTCGAACTGCGATCACTTCCAGATACTCCGATGAGACCACCGTGAGCTCATCCCCTCCGCGATTATGCGAGGACCACAACGCCTCCAGTTCTTCGCGGAGCTTGCGCGCGGCAGTTTCATCCAACGATGCGAACGCGTGATTGGTGGGCCCATAGTATTGACGAAAGAATTCCACCACTTCAGCCGGCGGGAAGGGGTAGGTGAAACTGTAGTAGCGCCGCGTCATCTTGAGGTCCGAAACCCCGTGACCCAGCCGGGCGCGCACCACAGCCTCATCGCCCCACAGCACCGGAGCCGGCATGCCCGAGGGAGCGATGAACTTGGCGAAGGTTTTGAACATTTGTCCCGCGAATCCTTCGCGCGTCCAATTTCCCATAGCGATAGTGCCTCCGGGACTGCACACGCGCAGCAGTTCGCGGGCGACGAGTTCCGGCCGGGGAGCAAACATAGCACCAACCAGGCTGGTTACGACGTCGAAGCTGGCATCCTCAAACGGGAGCGCCTCGGCGTCGCCTTCCAGGAAACGAGCGTTGAGACCTTCCGCCTTGGCACGAGCCTGTGCCCGCTGCACCAGGTTCGGTGCGATGTCCAGCCCCGTGACGTTCACTCCATCCCGTGCCGCCCAGAGTGCGACTTGACCCGAGCCGCATGCCACGTCGAGCAGCTGGCATCCCGAGGGAACGTCGATTTGTTCGTAGAAAATACGTGCGCCCTGTTCCATATAGCGCGAGAAGCGGTCGTAGTCTCCGGCCATCCAGGTTTCTTTCAGCCGCGTCTTCAGAGCGTCAATTTCCGGTGCGATTGTAGCGGTACTCATGGTTCCTCCAGTGTGTTTCTTGCTTATTGGTTGCCTGCAGCCAGGCTGCGGACCGCTTCGGTCGTCATGGGCTGCCCGCCGATGCCCCATTCTCCGCTGCGAGCTTCTTCGATCACGACCCAGGTGACCGGGCGCATGTTCTCCCCTTCAATCGAGACCATTGCGTCCGTGAGTTTGCTGATGATCTCCTTCTTCTGCGCCGGGGTGAAAACCTGCTCGATCAACTTCACTTGAATCAAAGGCATGATTGGTTCCTCCCTTCCGGGTTGCTCAGTGTTTCGGGGTGATCTTGGCGGCAAAGGATTGCGCCACTATTTTTCCGTTGCGCACAATGAAGGTGTCGGTGGCGGCTTCGTAGGTATTGTCGGCGGTTTCCGCGCTCCACAAGATGTAGGCGTAGTCCCCATCGGCATATTGCTGCCGCATCGAAAACCTGGCGCCAGGCTTGGAAAACTCCGAAACCAGAGCCTGGAAAAAGGGCTTGATCGCGGCAGAGCCTCGCAAAGGTCCGCCCGGTATGAACAACACGGCATCCGAAGAGTAATCCGCAAGTACGCCATCGAGGTCGTGCTCGCCGAAGCACTTCAGATGTTGATTGACGACATCGCTTGTCGTTGGCATGGGCCGTCTCCTTCCACCTTTGAGTCTGGTCGGAAGCGTTGTTCGCACTGGGTAACGCTTCGACGAGGCTTACTATGCGTCACTCGCGCGGCCCCTACTTGTCTGCGCGTCCGCCTTTCTTGCCTATGCGCAGTTGCCGTATGATGATTTGCTCAGGAGTCCGGAGAGGTTTGCCGGGAGGCTGTATGGATGTGCTTTCCGAGGTGTTGAAGGTAGTGAAGCTCCAGGGCGCCTTGTTCTACAACGGAGAATTTTCCTCGCCGTGGAGTCTTTGTTCGCCGGCCTCCAGCGCGGTGGCGCGCTATCTGGCGCCGGGCGCGGGACACGTCATCATTTACCACTTGCTCACCGAAGGCCGCGCTTCTGCCCGGCTGGTCAATGGGGAACGCATTGCTCTGGAGGCCGGTGATCTCGTAATCTTTCCCCATGGCGACCAGCACATCATCGAAAACGGTCCACGGATGAAACCCGTGGACATGCTGAAGGAATTGGGCCGAATTGTCGCCAATGGATTGAAGGTTGCGCGCCTGGGTGGTGGTGGAGAAGTCACGAAATTTATCTGCGGCTACATGGCATGCGAGCCGCGACTGAGCCAGGTTTTTCTCAGCGGCCTGCCGCCTCTTTTCAAAGTCAGCATTCGTAATGACGCGTCGGGCAGGTGGTTGGAAAACTCGATCCGCTTTTCCGTGAATGACGCTGACGCTTCTCGCGCCGGCGGAGAAGCGGTGTTGGCCAAGCTGTCAGAGGTCTTGTTTGTCGAAACCCTGCGACTCTACATTGCGCATCTCCCGGCTGAGCAAACCGGTTGGCTGGCTGGCGCCCGCGATGCAGAGGTCGGAAAGACGCTGGCACTCATGCACCGGAATCCTGCCCATCCATGGACTCTGGCGGCTCTGGCACGAGAGGCCGGAATATCACGCTCCGTGCTGGCTGAGCGCTTCCGCCATTACCTCAACGAGTCTCCCATGGCCTATCTCACGCGCTGGCGACTGCAGGTGGGAGCGCAGATGCTGGCCTCAACCAGTTATTCGGTGGCCCAGATCGCACCCGAAGTGGGCTATGAGTCCGAAGCCGCTTTCAACCGGGCGTTCAAACGCGAGTTCACCGTTCCTCCCGCGCGTTTCCGCAGCCAGTCTAGGGCGGCTCCTGCGACGGGCCCGGCAAGAGAATTTGACTAGCCGAGTGTCAACGCCTGCGACGGGCCCAACCGAAGAAAGTTCTGCCCGTCGCAAACTGCCGCCTGACCCCATGCGGTCGCCCCTGGGGCCGGGTTGAGAGTCGGCCAGGCGAGTGGTGTAAGGATTGAAAAGGCATCGGGGCTAAGCGCGTGAAGCCCCGCTTGCCGAGGCCTAGACGCTTCAATAGACTGGACTTCCGCGACCTCGCCGATGCCAGATCCGAGCCGCCGCCGCTTTCTCAAGAAAGCTGCCTTCGCTGGTGGCGGAGCGCTGTTTACTGCCGTGGGTCTGAACGAAATCTCGCCCCGGATATGGCGTGAACCCCTGGTGTTTGAGCCGAACCGTAGCTACTGGGCGCGAAGTCCATCGTCGCACAATCCGCCGTTGACAGACGACCTTTCTGTCGAGGTCGCGGTGCTCGGCGGCGGTTTCACGGGACTTTCCTCCGCCTACTACATTCGCAGCATCTCCCCGCACAAGCGGGTTGTCGTGTTGGAGGCCAAGCGCTGCGGGAACGGGGCCTCCGGACGAAATGGCGCTATGGTACTGACGATGACCGCCGACCGATACATGGCGTTCAGTTCCGTTCCGGCGATGGACAAGCAGATCTATGAGCTGACAGCCCAGAACATCCGAGAATTATCGAATCTCAGTGCCGCAACCGGCATCGACTGCGATTTGGAGACCAATGGTGCGCTGCAGGTACTCAACACCGCCGCCGATGTGAGGGCGGCACAGGTATACGTCCAAAAAGCGAGATCCTTGGGAATGCCGGTCGAGTTCTGGAGCAAGGAGCAGCTCGTCTCCGCCATTGGTACCAGTGTCTACGAGGCAGCGTTCTACGATTCCAACGGCGGACACGTCCATCCCATGAAACTGGTGCATGTGTTCAAGGCAGCCGCAGAGGCTGCCGGCGTGCAGATTTACGAGAACACAACCGTGGTGAACATTGAGGAGGGCCGCGAGCACCTGCTGCAAACCGCCGGCGGGCACACTGTGAAGGCACAGTCCTTAGTGCTGGCAACCAACGCATTCACCTCGAGACTCGGTTATCTCCGCAACTCGATTCTGCCTGTCCGTGAATATGTGGCCATGACGGCGCCCTTAAGCGAAGAACAACTGACCCAGATCGGATGGCAGAAGCGACTGCCCTTCAATGACAGCCGCACTGACGTCTATTATCTCGGTCTCACCCCGGACAATCGTCTCCACATCGGGGGAGGTGATCCCAGCTACTTCTTCAATGGCGGTACAGGCGATTCTGGCTTTGCCGCCTCTCATTTTTCACAACTCCGGCGCGAACTCGTCCGGATCTACCCTGGGCTGGCGGGCGTGGAGTTCGAAGTCGGGTGGGATGGGGTAGTCGATTGGTCCCTCGATGCGTCTCCCTCGGTGGGACGAACGGGAAGACATAACAACATTTTCTACGGATTAGGTTACAGCGGACATGGCGTGAATCTGACCTCAGTCTTCGGCAGAATCATTGCGGATTTGGAGGCAGGCCAAGAGGAACCATGGAGGCAGTATCCCTTCCTGAACGCTAACCTGGACTATGTTCCCAATGAACCTTTTCGTTGGCTCGGGGCACAGGCCGGGCTGGCTTGGTATCGATCGGGCAAGGGGTCCTAGTGTACGTCCGGGAAACACGTTCCCATCGTCCCAGAATCTTCGCCAGTGTTCTCCTTCCTTTGCGATCCTCGTGAGACCTGGATTTCGGTAGCAATGAATCCGTACGCTTGCCCTATCATCGTTGCTTCGTCTCTGACGGCTTCTCCGACAGGTATTGCCACAGGCAGATCTCGTTTCCGTCCGGGTCTGCAAATGAGCCCAGCACGCCCGCTCCCCTGCTCTGGGCGTGCCCAGTGAGTACACCCTGGGATTGCAGTTCTCGCAACGATTCCTGAACACTATCAACTTCCAGGCAGAGGCGCGCATTGCCGCCAGGTGGAAGCTTGGTGTCCGCGGCGGATGGAACGATCTCAAACCGAACACCATCGAGGTCGAAGCGGGCAACCATATCCCGGGAAACAAGCTTGAATCCCAATATGTCCCCGTAAAAACGAATGGATCGCTCCAAGTCAGAAACGTAATAGAACACGCAGTCGAAGCGAAGCCTCATGGAGCTTTGCCCTCCGTGGCGGCGAGAAAGCGACTCAAGTCGAGGCGAACATCGCTGGCATGACCGACCAGAAAGTGCCCTCCAGTCGGATAACCAATGAAGCGAGCGCCAGGGATGTGTTCTGCGGTGTAGCGGCCGCCCTTGAAGGTGCCGAACAAGTCGTCCTCGGCACTAATCACCAGGGTTGGAACGGTGAATCGTTCCAGCTCATAACGCGGAATGAAGCGTGCAACCGCGGCATCATTCTTCAACCCTTCTTCGCGCTCACGAATGGGCAAGATGTGATCGAGGATCGCAAGGACCCTTTCTTGTTCTGGAGGCGCTGCCTTCTTGAATTCGTCCGGTGGGGTCGCGCCGATCGTTCGTATCATCGAATCGGGCGCCAGCCTTAAGGCCGCCCAAAACGCAAAGTCAGATTTCAAAGTCCTGTCCATTAAAAACTGGGCTGTGGCCGAAGGGCGTGGTGGCGGCTCGCTGCTCCTACGGGGGGCAAAAGTGATCGGAAACAGCAGAATCAGCGCGGAGCACCGATCGGGATGGCGAAGACAGAGCTGCATCGCGGAGGGTGCGCCCATGGAGCCACCGAGCACAACCACCTTTTGCTGGTTCAGGGCGTCGAGTAAGCACGCGTGTGCGTCGGCCTGAGCTATCGGTGATGGGTCACTTGGGAGCGGCGTGCGAAGATAGCCAAATCGCGAAGGCGCTACGATTCGGTATCCAGGGATGAGAAAAGCTCTTGCCAAATCCAGGCTCTGGTCAAACCCGCCTCCCGCCCCATGAATTGCGAAGATCACCGGCCCTGATCCGACATCGGCATATTCGATGGAGCCGCAGGGTGTATGGACGACTTTGCTCCCGGACCCAACCCGGGCACGGGCTGCACTTATGGCCCGGCAATAAGTGATCGCAACCCCGGCCGCCAGCACGATCGCCAGCACGCCAAGCAGTGCAAGTAGTTTTCGAATCATCTCGTGGACAACGCCCCCCCGACTCTGTGCGGCCGTGGCACCGAATGCAGGTTTGGGACACTGGTCTCCAGCAATCTCTCGCCGGCGCGGTTCTTTTCCCCTTTGGTCACATCGAGCTTATCGGTCGCGACGGAAAGCGCAGTGACTCGAATCACCCGGTGCCGTGACCGCGAGGCTTCGTCCCGTAGTTTCAGGTACGAAGCCGCAGGATCGTGTTCCAGATCACAGACTCCTGCCGAGCTAATGATTACAACTGACTCTGGACATGGAGCGGCTGAACAAAGTCGCGAACCGACAGACGGTCAGACTGACACACTACGGGCGCAAATCAGGGAAGCCATACGAGGTGACGATCTGGTTTGTCGTGGACGGCGAGCGGGTCTTCCTCGGAACGGCGAACGTTGGCCGGCAGTGGGTGCGCAACGTCCAGAAGACGCCAAGAGTGAAGCTCATGATCGGAGGTGAGACGTTCGAGGGCACAGCACGATTTCTCGCCGATCGGGCTGAGCACGACCGGGCGCAGGCAAGAATCCGGAAGAAGTACTGGATGTATTGGCCAGTCCTCTCCCTTGGGCGGCTTGTCATGGCCATTGGATGGGTGAAGGACAGAACCGGATCGTTCGAGGTGACGTTGCGTGGATGATGGCGTGATGCGGGCACCGAACATCGTCTGCATGGCTTCATCAGAAAGATCACCGACAGCCGCTTCTCATTCACCAAAAGGACCTGCAGCTTAGCCCCGGGAGTTCTGTTTACGTCCCTCTGGACAGACGGCAAGAGCATCGAGAGCCACGAATGGGCACCGGTGTCGACAATCCCGTGACGGCGCGCGGAGCGATGGCAACAGCGGGGAAGATCATGCGAATATCTCTGGCCGATGAAGATTCTTCGATAGCAGATCAGGGGTGCTGGGCAGAGCGGCCCGCTCTCGATCGGTCATCCTCCTGGGTCTGGCTGGTCCTTGCGGCAGTACTCCTGTTGTTTGCCTGCGGAAGGGATAACGTACCACTCGCGGCGTGGCTGGCGCCGGTGTTCTTGCTGCGATTCGTGCGGGGGCGGAGCCTCAAGGCCGGGCTGCCGACAGCGTACGTCGTGCTTACGGCGACGTCTGCCTTTCAGCTCCGCGGGATGGTGCCAATTCCAGGCATCGGATACTACATTTTCTTGGGGGTGTGGGGAGTTCTGCTGGTTCTGCCCTACATCATGGATCGGCTGGTCGCGGATCGGCTCACGAGTCCGGCAGCTTCTCTGGTGTTTCCAACCGCATGGGTCACGACGGAGTACGCCATATCCAACGGGCCGTTTGCCAGTTGGGGATCGGCTGCCTATTCACAATACGGGAATCTGCCTCTGCTCCAAGTGCTCTCCGTGACCGGCCTGTGGGGCGTCACATTTCTGATCGGTTGGTTCGCGGCTGTGTGCAACCAGTTGTGGGAAGAAGATTCGATGTCAGCGCGGCCAGGGGCTTGGCTCTGCTTTGGAACGATTGCCACCGTGATGTTACTGGGCGGCGCCCGCCTGGCGCTGTTTCCACCGTCTTCCGAGACCGTCCGAGTGGCATCGGTTTCGAGGAAACCAGTCGAGCCCGAGCTGAGCAATGCTCTTTTGGATCAGATATGGAACGGCAAGGCTACAGCCGAGAGCATGGTTTTGATCCGACCTTGGGCCGCCGCGAGAAACGACGACTTACTCGCGCGAACGGAGCGGGAGATGCTGGCGGGCGCCAGGATTGTGTTCTGGGGCGAGGCCAATGCAATCCTAATGAAGGAGGACGAAGCTGCTTTCGTGGCCCGCGGCCAAGAACTGGCCGCAAAATATCATGTCTACCTGGGCATGGGTCTCGGCGTATTGAACATGGGAAAGACCCGGCCGGTGGAGAACAAGCTGGTCCTGATCGAACCGAATGGAGAGGTGGCTTGGGAGTACAACAAGGCGCACCCGGTACCGGGCCCCGAGGCCGAGCGACAAGTGCGGGGCGACGGTAAGCTGCGAGCACTGGTTACACCCTATGGGCGCGTGAGTGCGATTATTTGTTTCGACGGGGACTCTCCGCAATTGCTGGCGCAGGCAGGGGCCTTGCGAGCGGATGTGATGCTTGATCCCTCCAATGATTGGAGGGCCATTGACCCGTGGCACACACAGATGGTGAGCTTCCGCGCCATCGAGCAGGGCTTCAACCTGATTCGGCAAACAAGCATGGGGATGTCGGCCGCGTACGATTACCAGGGGCGACGACTGGCCGCGATGGATCACTACCTGACCACGGACTATGACATGGTTTCGCAGGTTCCGACCAGAGGCGTACGCACCATCTACTCACGGCTCGGGGACTGGTTTGCTTGGGTGTGCACCGTAGCACTTGCTGCACTGACGATCCTGTCCTTGCGTCAAAGGCGTGCCTGACCCGGGACCATTCCTGACGAGTCCGCCACTTGAATTCCCGCAAGGACAAGTTGATGAAGTACAAGCGGTCGTCAACAAGCCGCGGCCCGCTCGAGAATCTCCAGATCATCGGTACCACCGGGCACGCTCCTCCGGCCAAGCAGGTTCGGGTCAAATCGAGAGGAGTTCTTATGTGTAAGTCATTGCTGGTCGCACTTATCAGTACGAGTTGTATGCTTGCACAAGAGCTGAAGCCCATCGCTCTCCCCGAGCCCCAGACCGACGGGGGACGGCCGCTGATGCAGGTGCTCAAAGATCGAAAGACCACACGGGACTTTGCACCGGATAAGCTGCCCCTGCAAGTACTGTCCAACCTCTTGTGGGCGGCATTTGGCGTGAATCGTCCGGATGGAAGACGAACAGCTCCCTCTGCGATGAACTGGCAGGAAATGGATATCTACGTTACCACCGCAGAAGGACTCTTTGTCTATGACGCCAAGGGCAACCGTCTTGAACCATTGCTGGCGCAAGATATTCGTTCCGCCACCGGCACGCAATCCTTCGTTTCCACGGCCCCTCTGGACCTGGTCTATGTCGCCGACCTTTCGAAAACAGGCCCAGACAGCCAACTCTTTACAGCCGCCGATGCCGGTTTTATCAGCCAGAATGTTTACTTATTCTGCGCGTCGGAAAATCTGGCCACAGTCGTCCGTGGCTCGATAGATCGCGCAGCGTTGGCAAAGACGATGAAGCTAAGGCCAGAACAGAAGATCATTCTGGCGCAAACTGTAGGTTACCCGGAGAAAGCGCACGCCGCCCAAGCATATGCACTGGAGGTTCTTGCGCCGGGGCAGTAGCCGGTCGGGCGACGAGCCAGTCTCCCTCCTGCAGCCCGGCCGGCACCTCGACCTGTCCCTGCGCGGGCTTGCCGAGCGTGACGTAGCCAAGTGTGGCAATCTTGTTCTGGTCGAGAAGGAAGACGCCCTGCATCGGCCCACGCTCTACCATGGCGGTCTGCGCAACCAGCAACGCCCGACGCTCTCCGCGCGCTGGCTATGCCCTGCCGAAATTACTGTCCCCAAATTGCCAGTCTGACCCCGTGCAGCTTCTTCTTGTCAAACCAGGCAAATTTCTGGCCGAACCAGGTAATGTGGTAAGAGATATGGAACCGCTTGGCCGCGGCATCGAAATTCTGCGTCTGCAGAACGAATCCGACGGGAGTCTCCCCAAACTTTTGCAGATGTTCTGCTAACCATGAGCGCCCGGGCAGCGGTGAGGCGAGGATTACCGGTTCTCCGGGAAAATACGCCAACTTGGCGTCGAAATCCCAATGTTGTTCGATCACGGGAGGGGGCCAGCCATAAGCTTGCTGAAACAGAGCAGCAGCCTTGTCCAAATTGTTTACTCCAAGCACAACCGCGTCGATGCCGATGAGACCGGAATTCCTAACGCTGGCTGAAGGTTGTACCCGCCAATCCCGGGGCGTTCGGTCCTGGATAATGAACGGCAGCATCGCGCCGGAGGGGCCTGAGCCGACATCTGCGGTGGTCCACTCCGTAGCCATGCTGCCGTCTGGCAGCTTGCGGCTTCCCGATTTCAGTTCACCGGTAGAAATGCCGGCAGCTTTTAGCCGCTCGACCTCCTGCTTGATGTCAGGGGTCGCAACTGCCCAAGCACACGGCCCCGCGTTGCCGGCCATCAGCTTCTCCCAGCTGGATGTGAATCCCGGCACACTCTCGCCAGCCTTCATCGGCGCAATCAGCTCCAGAAATGACCCATCCTCGAATCCCACCCGCGCCATATGCGTCACGTCGTTGGCGTGTGGCCCACCGTCGTCCGTCCCTAAACCGATTTTCGCGAAGGCCTCCCGCACCGGCTCCAGTTCCGAACCGCACACCGTGGCATGATCGACTTTGAGCCGCATCGTCATCTCGGATGACGTCGTCGGCGCGAAACCGGCAGCGACTCCGGCCAGTACAATGATTAGCCCCCGCCTGCAGACTCTTTCCTTCGTCATACCAAATACCAACCTATTGTGATGGATTATGAAAAATTCTGACTGTAACCCGTACAGCGTGCAGCCGTAGGGACTTCGGAGTGTCGCGCAGCTTCATGGACGGTAACCTTTCCCAAATACGAGATCATGAAAGTACGGAGCGGAAAAAGCAACGCAGAACTGGTCCGCTATGCGATCCGGACACACATGGTAGCCGCCTAAACCAGCCAGCGAATGCGCACCAAGCCGTGGGGCCAAACAAGGAGCAGAAAACGGCGCAAGAACGCTTGTGTCGAGAGGGTCATGATTCTCCACGGAATCTAATTCTTCCGCAACGCGGGATGATTTTTGTCCAGCCAACCGATGACGTTGCGTCGCAGTTCCGTGGCGGTTTTGATGGCTAATTCCAACTCCTGTGCAGAGACGTTGCCGGCCGAGTCGTAGCTGGTTGCGTTCCGTTTCTTGGAAAGGGTCTTCAGCCGCTGAATCAGCTTTGAATCAGCCTTGATCGTAATTTCGAGAGACTCACTAGTCTTTATTTTGTGGATGAGAAAAATGCTGACTGCAAATTCCAACCGGCTCGATTGAAGTGCTTGAAGGTGGTGGTCTGACAACTGCAGTTACTTCGCTCCGAATGTCCGGAACAGGAACGTGCTCCGCGTCCCGGGCAAGAGAGGTTTTCCATTAAATGTGGCTTCGCCCTTGTTGTATCCGCCTACTACATATTTCCATCCAAATGTGGTCCCTCCGGTGAGCTTCAGTCGGTAGATTTGTCCGGGTGACACTTCCGCTCCACCGCCGGGAATCACGAACCATACATGATCGGAGTTTGACGTCGCAACGGTCTTGGTTACAGCCGCCAGCGTTTGTCCCGCTGCGTCAAGGATGGTCAACGTCAGCTCATCCTCCGCCGCGCCAGCATTCCCCACAACCAATTCCACTTCGACGCCCGCCAGACTGGGGAGCGATGGCACGAAGGACTGTTCTGCATCGTTCACCAGATTCGTCCAAGCCTTATCCCATCCCGCCGTATTCACTTGGTCTGGTTCCAGGGATGCTAGATCTGCCGGTGCTGCCGTCGGAGGGGGGCTGATCGCTGGCTTGTGTCTGCAAGCGGGGCTCAGCGCAAGAAGGCATACGAAACCGCATGCAGCGAGCCTGCGTTGGCTGATAGAACAAGCGGAGCCCAACATGTGCGCGGTCACGACTCCTCTGCCTGCACTGCTGTGCGATTATAGGTGAAATGCGGTAACGATCCGGCAAACTCGGGTCGCGGTAATTGTTTCATTTCCTGCGAGAATACCGCCCCGGAACCTCCACGAGGGCTGCTCTAGACCGTGAACCGAGATCGCTGGAGCGGGGGCTCGCAACCGGAAGCCGATACCAACCGAGACCATCCCTTTCAGGGCCGCGCTGGGTGCGCCTCATGGCGCTGGTTCACAGTGCCGGCGACCCGCAGAGTCGCAAGCGGAAGAACCGCCGACACCGGAGGCAGACATTGATCGGCAGTGAGGGTGGTGTTCCCCACGTTGAAGAATTGATTCGTACCAATGCTGTTGCTCCCGGCGAGGGTTCCGGTCAGGATGCCGGCACAGGCGTCGTTGATCGTATTCCCGCTGATCGTGTTTCCACTGCCCGTGTTACCGCCACCGCTGAAGTTCTGGCATCCACTGTCAATATGGATTGCCGCCTCGTCGCTGCCGTTAACCGTATTTCCTGTCACCATGTTGCTGTTGTTACATAGTTCGATCCCGTCAAAGATGTGGGTGGCTGCGATCTTGTTGGACGTGATTGCGCCACCGTCTGCAGAGCCGAACGACGGATCGGTGACGAAAACAATGCCAAACTGCGTGTTGGTTACGGTATTCTGCGAAACCGAGATCCCGCTCGAAGCGTAAACCAGGATTCCGGAAGCGGCATCGTCGCTGTCAACCGGTGTGTCCAGCGGCGGCACCCAGATGTCATCCCCAACCGTGTTCCCCGTGATGCTGCCGGTCGCGCCAAAGCCGATCTGAATAGAGTTTTCCGCGGCACCGTTTGTGGGTCCTTGGCCCACCACCGTATTACCCCTGATGGTCACCGTGGTTCCGCTTTCGTTCGCGGTGATGCCATTCTTCTGATAATTCTGAACGTGATTGTTGGAGAGCGTGACGCTTGATGTTCCTCCGTTTCCGCTTTGCACGAAGATCGCCAAGCCATTCAGACACCCGTTGGTCGGATTCATCGTCTGGTTGACCACGGCTGTGTGCGTCACCGAACCGGAAGAGTTCTGATAATAGATTCCAATCAGGTTCGGGCCGGCGCAGCTGTTCTCGGTGAGTCCATTATTGCTGCCGTCGACTGTGAGGTTGCTGAGGCTTACGCCGGTGGCACCCTGCACCAGGATCTGAGCCGCAATGGGGTTGCCCGAGGAAAGACTGGTCGTGTTTTGCAACACGCCGCCCGGCGGAGGAACGATGATCGCCGCATCTGCGCTTCCGTTCGCAATTCCTCGGATCGTAAGCCGCTTGGTGATTAGAAGCTGCTCCGGATAACGACCCGGACAAATGTTCACAGTACTTCCGGAGGAAGCGGCATTGACCGCGGCCTGGATGGTGGAGAATGACGGGGTTCTGCAGGAGCCCACCGCCACCGTTGCGGCACCGGCCCTCCCGCTAACAGCGCTCACCACTGCGATGCCGTAGATGATAAGGAGCAGACGCCTGGCCATAAGGATCTCCTCGGTCTATCACATCAAGGAGACCGCGGAAGGACAAGTTACTTTGGACGCTAGCCGGAGCGTGCGGGCGAACGTTCCCGAGCAGCCTCGGCTCTGAGCCCTGGCGCCACCTCCCAACCGGACAGACGACGGCCCACGCACCCCGTCGCAACCTGCGTGACGTTCTCCGGGTGACACCCCCAAGATGCCATACAACGGCGAGCACAACCGCACTTTTTCCCTGGCCGGGATCATGCTGCGGCGGCAGGACCGTGAGAGACCGGCACGAGCATGGTGGTGATGACGACGGCGACAGGGTCGCGCGTCGACAATGCGACGTCTGTCAAATGTCTGCCCCCTAACCCGCAACTTGGTCCCGCGTCATCCGAGCCACGACATCTGACTTGGCGACCTGGAGAGCATCGGTCGGGGTCAGGCGGGCAAACAAATCGAGAGTACGCGCTATAAGCCCCGTCCAGCCGGTTTGATGCGAGGCGCCAAGGCCGGCGCCATTGTCCCCGTGGAAGTATTCGTAGAACAGAATGTAATCCTTCCAGTGCGGATCTTCCTGAAACTTCTTGGTGCCCCCATAGACCGGACGCTTCCCGTTGGCATCGCGGAGAAAGATGCTGGACAGTCTGCGGGCAATCTCTCTCGCGACCTCGAACAGGGTCATGTAGCGTCCGGAGCGAGTGGGACATTCCACCTTGAAGTCGTCACCGTAGAATTGGTAGAGGTTCAGCAAGGCACGGATCAATAGACCATTCACCGGCATCCACACCGGCCCACGCCAGTTGGAATTGCCGCCGAACATTCCCGTATTCGATTCCGCGGGCAGATACTGGACTTTGTATTCCTGCCCGTTCAGATTGAACACAAACGGGTGATCCTGGTGGTATTTGGACAAAGAGCGAATGCCGTTGGGACCGAAGAACTCGTTCTCATCGAGCATGTACGCCAAAATGCTCTTAATCTTCTCCTTATTACACACCGACAAAAGGCGACGTCCTCGGTATCCAATAAACCTCTCGTCAGCTGGAGCAATGTGCTTCAGTACCTCGGGATGGCGCTTCTTAAACAACTCGACCAGTTCCTTTATCCGGGGATGCTGCAGCAGAATCCCCGTTTCTTCCAGTACCGTCGAAGCACACAGTGGCAGTAAACCCACCATGGAGCGAACTTTGAGCCGCATGGCATCCCCATTCGGGAGACGGAGCAGATCGTAGAAGAACCCGTCTTGGCTGTCCCACATTTCGTCGCGGTTCTCCCCGATTCGATCCATGGCGTACGTGATCCACAGGAAGTGCTCCAGGAATCGAAAGGCGATGTCCTCATACACGGAGTCGTACTCGGTAAGAATGAGCGCGATCTCCACCATGCATTGACAGTAGAAAGCCATCCATGCCGTGCCGTCGGCCTGCTCCAGGTGACCACCCGTCGGGAGCGGGGCACTGCGATCGAAAGCCCCAATATTGTCCAGCCCCAGGAACCCGCCCGCAAAGACGTTCTTTCCCTCCGGGTCCTTCCGGTTGACCCACCAGTTGAAATTCAACATCAAACCCTGAAAGGAACGCTCCAGGAAGCGCAGGTCCGCCCGACCCAGCTCTTTTTCAACGTTATAGAGGAACAGCGTTGCCCAGGCATGCACCGGGGGATTCACATCGCTGAAATTCCACTCATAGGCCGGGATCTGCCCATTGGGATGGGAATAGAGAGTGCGCAGCATGAGCAGGAGCTGGTCCTTAGCAAAGTCGAAGTCCACCAGCGACAAAGCGATGGTGTGAAACGCCAGATCCCATGCCGCGTACCAGGGATACTCCCACTTATCGGGCATGGAGATGATGTCGCTGTTCAACATGTGGAACCATTCGACATTTCGCGAATTGCGATGGGTCGTGCCAATCAGGGGATGAGCTCCATGCTCTTCCAACCAGCGGTCGAGGTCGAAATAGTAGTACTGCTTGGTCCAAAGCATCCCGGCCAGGGCTTGGCGATGCACTCGACGTTCGTCCTCGCTCAACGCATGCGGAGTGATGCGGTTGTAAAATTCGTCAGCATCCGCCAGGCGGCTGGCAAACAGCTCGTCAAATGTGTCGAACGGGTTGATGGGTGGTTTCGCACTCAGTCGCAGCCGCACGACCTTACTGCCGCCCGCGGGCACTTGCAAACGGTAATGCGCGGCGGCTTTGGTGCCCGCCTTGGACGGATTCACCGCTGCCCGTTTGCCCGCGACTACGCACTCGTGGAACGCATCTTTCACATGAGGCGACGGATTGGGCTGCCCCCACAGTCGGCTGGCATTAGACTCATTTTCGGTGAACAGCAATTCCGGACTTCCTTCGCAGTGAAGCGTGCGGTCACCAAGCACGTCATGCGAGGCGACGATCGTGCTGTCCCCAGCCTGACCCAGCCTGGGTTTGGCCGCGCCCTGGTCCCATGACCAGGTATTGCGAAACCAAAGGGTGGGGAGCAGATGCAGTTCCGCTGTTTGGGGACCACGGTTGTGCACCGTGATTCGGATCAGAATGTCTTGCGGGTCTGCCTTGGCGTATTCCACGAACACGTCGAAATACCGGTTGCCGTCAAACACCCCGGTGTCGAGCAGTTCATACTCGAATTCCTCGCGCGACCGGCGCCGGTTCGTTTCCACCAGGTCGCGATAGGGAAACTCCGACTGGGGGTACTTATAGAGGCACTTCATGTAGGAGTGGGTCGGCGTGCTGTCGACGTAGAAGTAGTATTCCTTCACATCCTCGCCGTGATTGCCTTCGCTGTTGGTGAGGCCGAATAAGCGTTCTTTCAGAATCGGGTCCCGGCCATTCCATAAGGCAATCGCGAAGCAGAGTTGCTGCTTATCGTCCGAGATGCCGGCCAGGCCATCTTCTCCCCAGCGATAGGCGCGGGACCGGGACTGATCATGACTAAAGTAGTCCCAGGCATTTCCGTCGGAGCTGTAGTCTTCGCGCACCGTGCCCCACTGCCTCTCGCTGAGGTACGGCCCCCACTTCTTCCACGGGACCCCGGTCTCGCGCGCATCATTCAGGCGCTTCTGCTCATTGGTTTCAACATAAGTAATGGGAGACTTCGGACTGGGTGTCATTGTTCTCTCCTTCGCTTTCGGTTCTGAGCAGGTTTCGGATGATTACAAGGCCCTGGTGCCAATCCACGTTCCGATCTCATCGCCGGACACCATGATCTCGACACGACGGTTCCTCTGACCTAACTCGGCTGTGCTGCCACGGGTTAGTTCACACCCCGCAGCCCTGTGTCGACAAGGTCTAGCTTCGAGTCCCTCCACATGGTACTCGCGGACTGCGCCGCCGCGCGCGTCTGAGTTAGTGTCTGGTTCAAGTCGGCGCCATGACTCGCTCCCGCAACTGCCGCTCCAAAAGGCTCAAGCACCCTGCCTTTGGCTTAGCGGACGACCCGGAACAGCTTGCGTGCGGAACACGATCTTCTGGCCCGAACTGAGATCTTCTCGGCCCATTCTAGGGTTTGGGGATTTGTGGGTGAACTGTCAGTACTAACAGGATCACCCGCGGCTTGGGCTGGATAGCACCTGACGCCCGGCCTAGTATCGAAAGCGCCATGGGTTCTTGACTTTCGCCTTATATTCGCCTAGGATGGCGCTGTGTCCAAACCCTTCCCAGGCTCATCTGGTGCTCGGCTTGGGCGCGGTCCTGGCTGCTGTCAGCGCCGCCACCATGGTGGGCGGTGGTGCGCGAGGGGCGCAGGGCACAGCCGCCCAGATTTGTGCAACCAGGTTGCACAGCACAGTCTTTGTGCACCCCGGGTGCACAGGGAACGGGTTGCGAATTTCCCCTGTTTTTGGCCGCGGGTTCGTGCGTGCGCCGGGTGAATCACCGCGGCCGTAAAGGTCCGGGCCGGTCTTCGATGTGAGAAATTTGATCGGCCGGGAAGTGCGGGTTGGTAGGGAAGTTCGGACTTCGTCGGTCAACTTGCCGGATTTAGGGCACCTGGCTGAGCCTCGCTGCTCGACGGCTCACCTCTCGGTGATACTGCTGGCCAGTCTGCTCTCCACGCCTGGGTGGCGGCGGCATTCATGTACCTGATGCGCACTGGCATGGCGGCAAGGCGATCTGAAAGTTGGGCCTCGTTGCGAATCGGCCACCAGTCGTACAAGAACACTTCAAGTGGGCGCCACATGGAGACCCAGCCACCGATCGTAAGGCTTTCACGTACGATCTCACCGATACGACTGCCCTTCAGCAGAGTAGCCAGGAAGTCGCCCACGGCAATGGCTACCGTCAGGACCGCCAGACCAATCATCAGGCTGGTCCGGCCCACGCGAAACAATTCCCGCAGACGCTGCCTATATGCCTCAGCCCGGTGCTTGAAGAA
Source organism: Terriglobales bacterium (assembly GCA_035623795.1). Lineage (GTDB taxonomy): Bacteria > Acidobacteriota > Terriglobia > Terriglobales > Acidobacteriaceae > DASPST01. The sequence continues at coordinate 142,376 of DASPST010000058.1, read as the reverse complement.
CTCGTGAACCGCGTCGCGCAGGACGGCCGCCTCGTCGGGCAGGCCGGCCTGGCGATCGAGATCGACCACAAGAGCAAGCGACGCATCGCGAGGCAGGTCCTTCGCCCAGCCCACGATGAACTCTTCCGCTTTGGGATCTAGGTCCTTGTCGCGAAAAGGGGAAGGATCTATCGCGTTGAACAACTGTTTCAGTTCCCCTACATGCACCTCGATGACCGAGCACCCGGAAGGAATCACATCGCCGGCGGAAGGTTGGGCCTCGGTCGGGGATGTGGGTGTTATCGTTTTCCGAGTATCCACGGCGGGCTCCATTCGACGTCAATTCTGCGATTCTGGTCCGGTTCTCCTACCCTCGATTCCAGCAACTGGCGCAACGAAGGGACTGAGTCCTCGGGACTTCCGGACAATCCTTTCAGAACCGTCGTAGTAAGGTGAACCGTACCGGGTAGGATTATAATGGCCAGCACAGATGCCGCTTGGGGCTGGAACTAAGCTTGGGCCGTATGAAATTCTCTCCCCGCTCGGTGCCGGCGGGATGGGCGAAGTATATCGCGCGCGCGATGCTCGGCTGGAACGCGACGTCGCTATCAAGGTTCTTCCCGCCAATCTCTCCGCCGATTCCAACCTAAGACAGCGGTTGGAGCGCGAAGCCAAAGCCGTTTCCAAACTGTCTCATCCTCACATTTGTACACTGCACGACGTCGGCCTGCAGGACGGACTGAGCTTCCTCGTCATGGAACTGCTCGAGGGTGAAACCCTGGAGCAACGGCTAAGCAAGGGACCCCTGCCGTCCGAACAGACTGTCCGCTATGGCGCACAGATCGCCGACGCCCTGTCCAAGGCACACAAGCTGGGCTTCACCCACCGTGATCTGAAACCTTCCAACATCATGCTCACCAAGTCGGGTGCAAAGCTGATGGACTTCGGATTGGCAAAGCAGTCCGGTCCGGCTCCGTTGGCGGCGGCCTTGACTGAGATGACGATGGAGTGTTCGAAGCTAACCGGCGATGGGGCGCTAGTGGGCACGTTTCAGTACATGGCGCCGGAACAGCTGGAGGGGAAGGAGACGGACGCGCGGACTGACATTTTTGCGTTGGGGGAAGTGCTCTACGAGATGGCGACAGGGAAGCCAGCGTTCCGCGCCAAGAGCCGCGCCAGCCTGATTGCGTCCATTTTGACGACCGAGCCTCCGCCGATTACGCAACTGCAGCCGCTGACGCCGCCGGCACTCGAGCGCGTCATCAAGAAGTGTCTTGCCAAAGATCCGGATGACCGTTGGCAAAGCGCCAGCGATCTGGCGAGTGAGCTGAGGTGGATTCAGGAAGGCGGATCACAGGCTGTTCCGACCATTCAGGCGGTACCTAAGCCGAGGCTGCGCGAATGGTTGGCTTGGGGATTGGCAGCCCTCGCGGTGTGCGCCGCGGCGATTCTCGCAGTAAGGCATTTTCGCTCCACCCTGGCAGCGCCTCGGGTCATTCGTTCGCTGATCACACCGGAAGAGGGCACTTCTCCTTTGTTCACGGGAGACTTTGCCGGGCCGATGGTGATTTCACCGGACGCAAGCGCACTGGCTTTTGTCGCCTCGCCAGAACACGGACCGCCACTACTCTGGGTGAGAAAGCTCAACACTTTGCACGCCCGCTCGTTGCCTGGGACCGAGGGCGCCACCTTTCCCTTTTGGTCCCCGGACAGCCGCTCGCTCGGTTACTTCGCGGGGGGCAAACTGAAGACCGTGTTCGCGGAGGGAGGCACGCCGTTCGATGTGTGTGACGCGCCCACCGCTCGCGGAGGAACATGGAGCCCGAGAGGAATCATTGTGTTTGCTCCCAGCTACCTCGGCGCCTTAAGCCAGGTGCCGCCTACCGGAGGAGTTCCAGAGCCACTGACCGTTTTGGACAAATCCAAGCATGACAGCCACCGCTGGCCCCGATTTCTGCCCGATGGTGACCACTTGCTTTATTTAGCCGTCAGCCACAGCGCCCGCGATTTGAACGACGGTATCTACCTCGGGTCTCTGGACGGCAAAGAGAACCGCCTGCTCCTGCGCGCCCACACCAATGCCGTGTACGCTTCCGGGCGGCTGCTGTATGACCGTGACGGCGTGCTGATGGCGCAGCGAATGGATCCGGTGACGGGCTGGTTGCACAGCGAAGTAGAACGTGTCGCGGAGGATGTGCTGCAAGACAACACAACCTGGAAAGCAACTTTTGATGCTTCCGGGAGTGCGCTTTTAGCCTATGCGACAGGCGGCATAGTTCCTGCGCAACCCATGTGGTACGACCGCACCGGCAAGGAGTTGGGCTCGGCCGGTCCCCAGGCCTTCAACCTGAACTCGGTACGCCTCTCCCCGGACGGGACCAAATTGGCAACCGAGTCCGGCGAGGCGGTCGGTGATGTGTGGGTTTACGACCTGAAGCGAAACGTGAACACCCGGCTAACCTTTGGCACGGGCGCGAGTTCTTCGCCACTATGGTCACCCGACGGACAGTGGATCGCCTACGTTGGCGTGCGGACCCCTGCCTCGAGTTCAGCCTCCACCGCGAATGCCATCTATCGCAAACCTGCAAACGGCGCGGGACCGGAAGAAATGCTCCTCGAAGGGGAGAACTCCAATCGGATCCTCGATGACTGGTCGCCCGATGGCCGGTCACTCCTATTTACCACAGGGGATGCGGCTGCGACGGGCGACATCTGGGTGGCTCCCCTCGTCGGACAGCGCCAACCCGTCCCCCTGGTGCAGGGGAATTTCGTTGCCGGGTGGGCGCGCTTTTCACCGGACGGCCACTGGATTGCCTATTCTTCGACCGAGTCCGGCAGACCCGAGGTGTATGTGATTCCCTTCGGAGGGAAATCGGGCAAATGGCAGATTTCGAGCTCGGGTGGCACCGGACCGGTGTGGCGACGCGACGGCAAGGAACTTTTCTATTGGTCTGCGGACAATTCTCTGATCTCGGTTTCCCTCTCCCTGAAAACCGGCGTAGTGGAAGTAGGGACCAGCCAAGTCCTGACACACTGGAACCGTCCAATTGGCAACATCGGGATTTCCAATCCCCTCGACGTAACCAAAGATGGTCAGCGCTTCGTCGCGGTTGCGGTGGGGCGACAGCCGTCACGGCCGATCACGTTGGTGACTAACTGGGACGCGGAACTGAAATAGTGAGCCTGACCCGGGGTACCAAACTCGGTTCTTACGAAATTCTCTCCCCGCTGGGTGCCGGCGGCATGGGTGAAGTATACCGGGCGCGCGATGCCGCTCTCGGACGCGACGTTGCGGTTAAAGTTTTGCCTGCCATTTTTTCCCGCGATGCGGATCGCCTGCGCCGTTTTAAGCAGGAAGCGCAAGCCGCGGCCGCGCTCAATCATCCCAACATCCTGACCATCTATCACGTCGGGGAGCACAACGGAGCTCCCTACATCGTGTCCGAACTGTTGGATGGAGAGAGCCTGCGCCAGCGCCTGGACGCGGGATCCCTGCCGGTGCGCAAAACCATGGAGTACGCTGTCCAGGTGGCGCGCGGACTGGCAGCCGCTCACAGCAAGGGCATCATTCACCGCGATCTGAAGCCGGAAAACCTATTTCTCAATCGAGACGGTCGCGCGAAGATTCTCGATTTCGGGCTGGCCAAGCTGACCCGACCGGAGGCCTCCGCTAGCACCGAGCTGCCCAGTGTGACCGCCGCCTCGGAACCCGGCTCCCTGCTGGGCACAGTCGGCTACATGTCGCCAGAACAGGTTCGCGGCCAAGTCGCGGGCCCAGCTTCGGATCTGTTCAGCTTCGGGGTCATCCTGTACGAGATGCTGACCGGCAAACGTGCCTTCCGCGGCGACACCGCAGCCGACACCATGAGCGCGATCCTCAAGGAAGACCCGCCGGAAATGGTCAACCCGCAGATTCCGGACGCTCTGGCGCGGATCGTCCGGCACTGCTTGGAGAAGCATCCGGAGGAGCGCTTCCAGTCGGCGCACGACCTGGCGTTTGACCTCGAAGCCCTTTCTGGCCTTCCCGCCACCGGCGCACCAGCAACTGCTGCAACAGACTCTAAGCCGCACAAGTGGCTTGTGCCGTTCGCCGCAGCCTTGGTGTTGCTCGTGCTCGGGATGGCGGGAGATCGGTTTCTAAGAAAGACCGGGCCCAGCCCTCTGCCCACATTCCATCAGCTTACCTTCAAACCTGGCTTGATTTACGCGGCGCGCTTCGCTCCCGACGGACAGACCGTTCTTTACAGTGCAAGCTGGGACGGACAAGGTCCCCAACTTTATTCGACGGTGCCGGACGGTCCGGAGTCGCGAGCACTCTCCGTGAAGGACTCCAACCTCTTCGCAGCTTCCTCCGCCGGAATCGCGATTTCGGTCGGTTGCAGGCTCATATTCCCGGAAGATTGCGAAGGTACCCTGGCGACCATGCCGCTCTCGGGTGGCGCTCCCAGGGAACTGGCAGAACAGGTGAATGCGGCGGACTGGATGGCAGATGGGAGCCAGCTTGCCATCGTGCGCCAGGTGGCTGGGAGATACCGCCTTGAATTTCCTTTGGGAAAGGTGCTGTACGAAACCATCGGCTGGCTGCGATATGTGCGCACTTCGCCCCGAGGGGATGCTGTGGCTTTCGTTGAGCATCCCCAGCGAGGCAGCGACATTGGGTTTGTGGTGGTACTTGACGCGGGCGGCAGTCGGAAACTCCGGTCCGGCCCGTGGGTGAGCCTGGAAGGGCTTGGGTGGTCACCCCAGGGCGATGAGGTTTGGGTCGCCGGGACCAAGGATCATGCCTGGGCGAACGAGATTCACGGCCTCGATTTCTCCGGCGAAGACCGACTGCTTCTGCGCTTGCCGGGAATGCTCCGCCTCCACGACATATCCCCCCAAGGCCAGCTGCTTCTTTCGCGGGAGATATGGAGATCTGGGATTATGTTTCGCGGCCCCGGGGATACGAGAGAACGCGAGCTGTCCTGGCTCGATTACTCGGTGGTCTCAGATCTCTCGGCCGATGGGAGAAACTTGGCATTCTTCGAGCCTGGTGAAGCAGCTCGCGTGTTGATCTTTGCCTACATGCGGAAATCAGATGGGTCGCCGGCCGTAAGGTTGGGAGACTGTTCTTTCCCTTCGTTTTCCCCGGATCAAAAGTGGGTCCTCTGTGTCAGCGTGAGTGGCGATCAACTCGCAGTCCTTTCAACCGGCGTGGGTGAGACCAAGAGCATTCGTGCGAATCAGATCGTGCGTTATGGAAAGTTTGGCTGGCTCCCGGACGGGAACGGCATATTCTTTGAAGGCAATGATGGCCGGGGCTGGCGAATCTACACCCAGGATCTCGTTGGTGGCAGACCCACCCCGGTCACCCCGGAAGTGTTAGTTGTCCCTGAGAGATCCGAGGCTAACCTGGTTTCGCCGGATGGGAGATGGGTGGAGGTACGGGAGCTGGATGGCAAACGCCAGCTCTACCCGCTGGCGGGAGGAGATTCTCAGCCGGCTCGAGGAATGGATAGAGATGATGTGTGGGTGAATTGGTCTAATAGCGGCCGCTCGGGCTATATCCGCGACTGGGCGAAAGTTCCTGCGAAGGTTTTTCGCCTGGACCTCTCCACCGGCAAGAAACAACCGTTCCTGGAACTCGCGCCAGGTGACCCCATCGGATTGTCGGCCATCAGATCCGTGAGAATCACCCCGGACGGCAAATCGTATGCCTATACCTACGAGCGAGCCTTGTCGGAGCTTTATCTCGTGGAGGGCCTGAGGCAGGCTGGCCTCAAGGACCACCAACGAAGATAAATGGATCGTGTCGCCAACCGAGCCGGGCCGGCGTTGACTGGTTTCTGTCTTCTCCTCCGGACCTGCCGCCGGAGCTGGAGCGCATCGTCCATAAAGCGCCGGAAAAGGTTCTCGATCTCCTATAAGAGAGCAGTCGAGATGCGTTCCGACTGCAAGCGGCTAAGGCGCGGGACCGATTCAGGCCGATCGGCTACCCCAGTGGCTGCGTCGCTACCTGCGCGAAGAAGAGGGCGGGGTTAGCTGCCTGCGGCGGTTCTGCTGGCGGTCGCAACCTTGATTTCGGGGCTACGTACTCAAGCTGAGATCATGCCCTTTGATGCCTGCAACCAGGTTTAATCTCCAAAGGAAATATCAAGGGTACGGGCAGCCAGCACGAATTCACTGTCGGGCGGAACCAGTTTCAACTTGGCAACAGCCGCTGCCAGGGGAACGAAGTCGAGACGTGGCGGTTTGACAGCCACCATCACCCCGTCCATTCCCTTGGAAAGTGCATATACTGCGCCCGCACCGAACGTGACCCCAAGATTTCGATCCATGGCCGTCGGCGACCCGCCACGCAGAAGATGGCCTAGAACAATGCTGCGGGTTTCCTTTCCCGTGATCTCCTGGAGCTGCGCCGCAACCACTTCGGCAATGCCGCCCAGGCGTTCTTCACGCCCGGCCTCACGGCTCTTGACGGTAACATCACCCCCGCTGGGCTTGGCGCCTTCCGCGACCACCACAATCGAATAAGGCTTACCGTCCAGATGCTTGCGGGTCAGGTGGGCAGCGACGGCTTGGATCGAGTACGGAATTTCCGGGATGAGAATGGCGTCCGCTCGCCCCGCAAGACCGGCTTGAAGAGCAATCCAGCCAACATACCGCCCCATGACTTCGACGACCATGATGCGCCGGTGTGAGAGTGCGGTGCTGTGCAGGCGATCGATGCAATCCGTTGCAAAAGAGACGGCAGTGTTAAATCCAAAGGTGACCGTTGTGGATTCAAGATCGTTGTCAATGGTTTTGGGAACACCCACGACCCGCAGGCCTTTCCTATGCATCCGGTCGGCTATGGTGAGAGTTCCATCACCGCCAACGGCAATCAGCGCGTCGATGTGGTTCTGACGAAATCGTTGAAGCAGCTCATCGGAGCAGTCCACCTCTCGCGTGCTACCATCCGACTGCGCCACGACCCGACGAAACGGGTTTCCCCGATTCGTCGTGCCCAGGATGGTGCCGCCTAGATGCGAAATCTCGCGAACCGTCGAGCGATGCAGCTCCACCAGGCCGCCGTCCGGAAAGCGTTCCGGCTCCAATATTCCGTCGTAGCCTTCGCGAATGCCCATGACCTTCCAACCCAGCCCCCGAGCCGCATATACCACGCCGTGAATGACAGCATTCAGGCCTGGCGCATCACCACCGCCGGTGTTAATCGCGATCTGCTTGATGGCTTCGGACATTTCTCAGTATTCCAGCGCCGAGCGGCAGCTTCAGCGTTCTGCAATCTGGGTTAAACCGCTGCATCTTTATAAACTGAGCTCCTGGCTCCTGACAATGTGTGGGTGCCCGCCGCCGCGGCCGGTCCGTATGGTAGAGTTCGCAGGCGAACCGGGAATGGCGGTGGCGTGGGCGCAACTCATTTTTAACGTAGTGATGTCGTTGGCCGTGCTCCTGCTACTGCGAAGGTTGCACCGACGCTTGGAAGCCTTCGACTTGGAAGAACATCCTACGCAAAACGCGGACCCGACACAGGAGACAACCAGAGTCAGTGACTGAATGGGAACAATTCCCTAAAGATCCCTGCTCCCACATTTCACGACCTCCAACCATCTTCATCGAGGCGCTCACGGGTCCCTTGGGGTAAGCGGCGCCCCTGGTCCACTGTCAATTCAGACAGTTCTCCCGCCTGACGTTTTTCGCGTAATCTCATCCTGGAAAATGGGCAACACCTCTCCCAGGGGCACTGAGACCGGAGGAGATGATGAAGCTGAAGGTCAGATTCGCGAAGGTGCCCCAGCGAGGACGGAAGAGCGACGGCAGCCGGTTGTGTGCGCGGTTGAAGCTATACCTGGCGCGGAACAAACTGCTCCGCACGGCCCCGCGGCCTAGACCCGCAACCAACATCCGTGTGTCCAGGACGAGCTTTTCCAGCCCGGTCCAACTGCTCGGCAAAGGGCCGGAAACCATGACATCGTGGGTTTGACCACGACTCGCGGTGGCTTGCTCAAGGTTTTTCACTCGCGTCACCGTAACTGGCCGAAGCAAGAGCTATTCTGGGGAGTGGCTTGCCGAGATTCAGGAAATACGAATGATCTGTCCAGAGCATGCCATCATGAAACGCGCTCTTGCCCAACCGGTGGTCCTCTTGTCCTTGGTTGCGGCCCTCTTGCTTCCGGGATGCGGAACTAAAGAGAAGGTTCAAGCGACCGACGGGGCGGGAGGGCGGCCCCCCGCGCCTGTCGTGGTGGCCAGCGTTGAGCAGCGAGACATTCCGGTTCAGCTCCGTGCCATCGGCAATGTCGAAGCCTATCAAACCGTACAGATAAGATCCCAAGTCAACGGGCAAATCCAGAAAATCTTCTTCCGGGAAGGAGAAGATGTACGCAGAGACCAACTCCTGTTCCAATTGGATAAGCGGCCTTTCCAAGCAGATCTGGAAAGGGCCATCGGCCAGATGAAGCACGATCAGTCGCAAGCGGAGAATTCGCGAGTTCAGGCCGAACGCTATACCAGTCTAGAGAAGGCGGGTGTTGCCTCCCACGAACAGGCCGATCAGCTGCGCACCCAGGCAAAAGCCGACGCTTCGGCCGTGGAGGCGGACAAGGCTGCGGTCGACGCCGCGCGTGTGCAACTCTTGTACACCGATATCACGGCTCCCATCGACGCACGCGCCGGGGCCTTGCTGATTAACCTGGGGAATTTGGTGAAGGCCAACGATACCCCCTATCTGGTGCAGTTAAACCAGGTCACTCCGATCTATGTAACGTTCTCGGTGCCCGAAGCAAATCTCGATCGGGTGCGGCGACATTTCTCTTCCGGTCAGCTCAAGGTCCTGGCCTATCCCAAGGGGGAGGTGGCCAACCCTGCGCTGGGCCGCTTGACCTTCATCGACAACGGAGTGGACACGACGACCGGCACCTTCAAACTCAAAGGCACATTTCAGAACAAGAATCGTCGGCTTTGGCCGGGAGAGTTCGTCGATGTAGCGTTGCAGCTCTCGACGCAAAAGAATGCCATCGTGGTCCCGACCAAGGCCATTCAAACCGGGCAGCAAGGTGAATACGTGTACGTGGTGAGGCCTGACAGTACGGCTGAATCGCGTCCGGTAAGAACCGCGGGTGCGTACCAGAATCTCACGCTGGTTCCAGAGGGATTGAAGCCCGGGGAGCACGTCATTGTGAACGGCCAGTTGCGCGTGGCGCCCAATGCCAGAGTCGTTGTGCAGAGCACCCTGCCGGCAACTCAGATCGATACGGATACTGCAGTTAGGCCTGCGGGAGGCGGCGGCCTGTGAGTCTCTCTGAACTCTTTATCAAGCGGCCCATCATGACCACGCTGGTGATGGCCGCCATTCTTATCTTCGGTGTCTTCGCCTATCAGTTGCTGCCGGTCAGCGATCTACCCAATGTGGACTTTCCTACCATTCTGGTGAGCGCTTCGCTGCCGGGCGCCAGCCCGGAGACGATGGCTTCCTCCGTGGCCACTCCTCTGGAGAAGCAGTTCTCGACCATTGCCGGCATTGACTCGATGACGTCGACCAATTCCCTTGGTCTGACCGCCATCACCATCCAGTTCAACCTCAGCCGGAACCTCGATGGTGCGGCGCTCGACGTGCAGGCGGCCATCACGGCAGCCGGAGGCCAACTGCCTCCGCAGATGCCCACGCCTCCCACCTTCCAGAAAGTGAATCCTGCCGATTCGCCCATCCTTTATCTGGCGTTGAGTTCGCCGACGATGAAGCTCTCTGACGTCGACGAAGCGGCCGAGACCACGATCGCTCAGAACGTCTCCATGGTCAGCGGCGTGGCGCAAGTGCAAGTATACGGAGCCCAGAAATACGCCATGCGGGCGCAACTCGACCCCAGCGCCATGGCTTCGCGACAGATCGGAATCGACGAGGTCAGTGCGGCGCTGCAATCGGGAAACACCAACCTTCCCACCGGCACGCTGTACGGACAAAACAGCACCTTTACGATTCTGTCCAACGGGCAGCGGATGAATGCTTCGCAGTTCGGGCCCATGGTGGTGGCGTATCGGAATGGTTCTCCGGTGCGCCTGAATGAACTCGGGCGGGTGCTCGACAGCGTGCAGAACGACAAAACCGCGAGTTGGTACAACGGGGTTCGGGCCATCGTGCTGGCGATTCAAAAGCAGCCCGGCACCAATACGGTCGCGGTGGTGGACAGGATCAGGAAATTGCTGCCCCGGCTCGAGGAGCATATCCCCGCTGCTGTCCGCATCGACACCTTGTATGACCGCTCGGTCTCGATTCGCGCCTCGGTCAACGACGTGAAGTTCACCCTGGTGCTGACCATTGTGCTGGTCATCCTGGTGATCTTTGCCTTCCTGCGCAACGTCTCCGCCACCATCATCCCGTCTCTCGCCTTGCCCATGTCCATCATCGGAACCTTTTCGGTGATGTACCTGCTCGGTTATAGCGTCGACAATCTTTCCTTGATGGCACTAACGCTGTCGGTCGGATTTGTGGTGGACGACGCCATCGTCATGCTCGAGAACATCGTTCGCCACCTGGAGCACGGCAAGGCACCCATGCAGGCCGCGAGGGATGGCGCGGCCGAAATCGGGTTCACCATTCTTTCCATGACCCTCTCGCTGGCTGCGGTGTTTATCCCACTGCTCTTTATGGGAGGAATCATCGGGCGATTGCTGCATGAGTTTGCCGTCACCATCGGCGTAGCGATTCTGGTTTCCGGATTTGTATCTCTGACCCTGACTCCCATGCTCTGCAGTCGGTTTCTCCGCCACCAGGAGAAGTCGGGCCATGGACGGCTCTTCAACCTCAGTGAGCGCGCCTTCGACGCGTGGTTGCGGGGTTACAACCGCAGCCTCAAGGCCGTGCTGCGCCACAAGTTCGCGACCCTGATGGTGTCGTTCGTGGTAATCGGACTGACCTTTTATCTGTATACGATCTCGAAGACCGGTTTTATCCCCGACGAGGATCAAGGCCTCGTCTTCGCCTTCACCGAAGCGCAACAAGGCATTGCGTTTCAGGACATGATGCAGCTGCAACAAAAGGTGGCCGATGTGGTGCGATCTGATCCCAGCGTTCTGAACACTATGTCCGCCATCGGCAGTCCGATCAACCAGGGCCGCATCTTCTTTCGTCTGAAGGACAAACCTGAACGCGTCAACCACATGAGCGCGGCCGAGGTGATTCAGGAGCTTCGCCCCAAAGTGTCGCAGATTCCGGGGTTGAATGTGTTCCTGCAGATTCCGCCCACCATCCGCATCGGTGGATACCTGACCAAGTCGCAATATCAATACACCCTGCAATCGCCGGACACGGTCGAGCTCTACCGGGATGCGCCCCGGTTCGAGGGCGCGCTGCGCGCTCTTCGGCAACTGCAGGATGTGACCAGCGACGTGCAGATCAAGAATCCGCAGCTCACCGTGGAAGTCGACCACGACAAGGCCTACGCAGTCGGATTGACGCCGGCGCAGGTCTCCGACGCTCTCTATTCCGCCTATGGCACGCGCCAGATCAGCACCATTTACGCGCCCAACAATGAGTATTACGTGATCGTGGAGTTGTTGCCGGAGTTCCAAAACAACCCCGACAAGCTGTCGCTACTGTACGTTCGCTCCCCATCCGGGAAGCTGGTGCCGCTTGCTACCGTTGCCCGGGTCGTGCCCTCGGTCGGCCCGCTGACGGTGAATCACCTCGGCCAGTTGCCGGCCGCAACCGTCAGCTTCAACCTCAAACCGGGAAGCGCGCTGGGCGATGCCACCAAACTCGTGGAGCAGACCGCAACACAAGTCCTGCCCGGAGACATCCAAGGCACGTTCCAGGGCACAGCCCAGGCCTTTCAGAGTTCATTCGCCGGCATGGGCCTGCTTCTGCTGGCTGCGATTCTGGTGATCTACATTATTCTCGGAATTCTCTACGAGAGCTTCATCCATCCGCTGACGATTCTTTCCGGCCTGCCTTCTGCCGGCGTGGGAGCGTTGCTAACGCTCACTCTCTTTCATCAGGAACTGAACCTATATTCCTTCGTCGGGATCATCATGCTGATTGGCATCGTCAAGAAGAATGCCATCATGATGATTGACTTTGCCCTGGAAGCGGAGCGCACGGAAGGGAAGAACCCGGAAGACTCGATCTATGAGGGCGCGCTCATCCGCTTCCGGCCAATCATGATGACCACCATGTCAGCCCTGATGGGAACGCTGCCGATCGCGATCGGCTTGGGTGCGGGCGCCGATTCGCGCCGTGGTCTGGGCCTGGCCGTGGTGGGCGGTCTGCTCTTTTCTCAGATCGTGACCCTCTACATCACGCCCGTCTACTATGTCTACCTCGACAAGTTGCAGACCAAGTTCGGCAGGCGGCAGGGCAGAAAGAAACGGGAAGGGGACACTTCCGCCAAGCTGGATGAGGTCGCGGTACATTTCTAGGCCAAGGTTGTGTCGCCGTACAGTCTTGCGTTGGTCATGAGCACCAGCCCTCAACCAAGGGTTGTCAAAGTCCGAGCCATGACATCTGCCTTGGCGAGCAGGAGAGCATCGGACCGATTCACGCGCGCCAACAAGTCGAGCTCCCAGGCAAGACAAGCCCAGGCATTCCCCTGGGTTGCAGTCCCGGCGGTTGGAAATTGAGGGCCAGGGAAAGCGTTTACCGCACTTACCCGTGAACTACAACCCAACATCCTTGTCCGAGGGGCCTGTCCGATTGGACGAAGCACCCTAGTTACTTTACCTTCCACCGCTAGTCGTGGGAGAGTGTTGGCGGCGACGAGCAGCAGTTCAGGTCTTGCTCAAACTCCGCATCATCACCGATCCTGCAGTTCTTCTCGCCTCGCGCGGAAGTTCATCCTTCCGTCGAAGTCCACGAATTGAGTATGCGCATGACAAGACGTATGATCTGGGCCGAAGACGACAACTTTACCGGCTGGTGTTGCTCGCATTGCGCCTGGGGCCTGGTCGCTCCGCGCCTGGAGAGCACGGTCGCCGCGCTTGCCTTCAACCGCGTGGCGCAAGAGAATTTTGAGCAACACGTCTGCACCCGGGCCGCTTACCGAGAGACTGCGTCGTGAGCCACCAAGCCGGCGTGGGTCAGGGAAGCGGAGGTGCTGCGGCACAAGTCGCCCGGACACCTGCGCCTGACCACTCAGCCAGAGGTACCGGAGGGCGTGATCGTCATGCCGAGGGCCGGTGGCGATCCCGAATTCAGGTTCCGGACGCACTCAGACATCCACGGGCATGGCTTCGGGCGATCCTTCGCGATGCCTGTCTGGGGGTGCTGCAGGCGGTTCATTTTCGGCAGCCAGAAAACACTCTGATTTCGAGCTCGCGAACCTATTGGGGCGATCTACGATCCGAGAGGAAGCAAGAGGACTCGCATTGGCGGGGCGCCGGCAGATTTGAAGACGACGCGCGCTGGCTGGCGCTTGGACAGGAACACTTCGAGATTTATGAGGAATTCTCCCGGGCGGTGAATTTCAGACGCCCGAGACGCATCGCGGAATGGGGTTGCGGCGGAGGGATCAATGCGGTTCGCTTCGGTCCCCTGGCCGACGTATTCTACGGCATCGACATCTCCCCCGACAGCCTGCAGGAATGTGCGCGACAGACGCAGAGTGCAGGGCTTCATAACTTCACGCCAGTTCTGATTGACGCTGCGAATCCGGAAGCGGTGCTCACCCGTATCGAATCCTGCGACCTGGTGATTTCGACCTACGTTTTCGAAGCGCTGCCCTCGCCGGAGTATGGAGTCAGAGTGCTCAGGATCATAGGCGAAGTCCTGTCTCCCGGTGGGATGGCCGTCATTCAGACGAAATACAAGGAACGCGGCAGAGCGACGGCTTCGCGACGCTGGAACTATGCCAGGAATCTCGCTTGGAATGCCACCTACAGAATTGAAGAGTTCTGGCAGCTCGCCAAATCCTGCGGACTTTCTCCCAAAATGGTGAAGCTTCAGCCCGAGCAACCCCTGGTATCGGATCGAAACTACGCGTATTTCTGCCTGAGGAAGGTACCGGAAGCTGACCGCCATGCGAAAGAGGACGAGACACCAGGGCGGGTGTCTGCCTCCTTTTGACAACCCGCCGGCGCCCACAGCCTGCAAGCGCAACACAAGTCCACAGATCCAAGTCATTCGGTCCGGCGGTGCGGGGACCCGCACACGGTTGCATTGCTATATCTTCAAGCTCCCGACAGCCTCGATGAGCGAAACAACCTCTCCCGCATGCATCGAGCTTGCTGCTCCGAAAACAATAGAGCTCCCCTACTGGCGAGGTACAGCTCGTCTCCCTGCCAATGTGGGGACATTATGCCTTGCGGCGAATGCGCATTTGAGCCCAGGAGCAAGTGTCCCAATTCATGCGCCATTACAGGTCCGAGTACTCTTGCTATGCTGACCCGCCAATCTCGATCCAGTTTCTTCACCGAATCGTAGAATAGGTCGCTGTAGGCCCCAGTTCCTTCTTCGGAGAGGAATGCAACACCGAAAGTCCGGTCGCTGGATGCCCGTCCTTGGCGCACGATGCGCAGGTTTAGATGCCTCGGGGACGGCGGATCCTGACATTGCAAATCAGGTTGGGCCTCTCTTCTCAACGACTTGCACAATTTCCCGCCTTTTGGTAGATCCTGCTGGCTTCCTGGGTGGCTTGGTCCAACACTCCCGGGGAAAGCTGGACATCATCGTAAACGGAAACGGTCAGTGCCGGCGGAAGCGCGGGTGGTTCCCAGCAGAATCTGTGGTTTTCCAAGTCAAATGCGATCTTCCGGAACTGAGATCCCCTCAAGCCCAAAACCCCGTCAAAGTCATCGCCATCATCCTTCCGATCATCCGCGATAAATGCAATCTGCGGGCCGATGGTTTGCTTACCTAAATGGACCTCAGGAATCCGTATCTTTCTGCGCTGAAATGTTCCACTCACGTCGGTTACGTTTTCTGTACCCAGAGCTTCAAAGCTGGTGGAGTCGAACCCTCGACTGCGAAACAGCATGAGGTCTGGGCTGCCGGAATCGACAACCATGCGGACCTGGCGACCTGGCAAACCCATGCGAATGGTCACTACGGGTGTGTCGGTGTCGAAGGGGGCGGAGAAGGCCAGGCTCTCGACTGGGCCGAACAGCATCTCCTTCGTTCTGTAGTTAATGGTGAAACTACTCTTCTTGAGGACATCCATACCCACAATCCCATCCACCTTGTGGCCGAGGGCCTTCTGAAAAAATGAGAGGTCTTCCGCAAAAACCGGAAGGGACTCGGCATGAAGCGGACCAAGAAGTAAGGAGGGCAGAATGACGCGGTGCGTCTCGACACTGGTATTCGACAGGTTCACTCTGCCGGGTTGTTCGGCCAACCTGAGATTACGCGCAATCTTCCGGTCGACGACGCTGGGGCACGCGCCCGTGTCCACCAGAAAACTCAGGTTTTTGCTATTCCCAATCGATCCTTGGACGACAACTAGGTAATCCCGATACAGGCGAACTGGGAGTCTTGCCGGTACCTGAACAAGCGGCTGACGTTGCCTCGGTTTGTGGTCGGTAAGGATGCTGGTTGTTTGAGACCGGCTCAGGTTGGCTTGTGACAGAGTCAGGAGCAGCAGCAGGCTGAAAAAAAACGTGCGCCTCATGGCGTTCACCCCTTCGGCCCTCGTGGTGACGCCAACCCTCAGCTACCCAGGCGGGTACCTCAATGGACGCTCCCTGCATTGCTCATTCATTTGTTCTTTCTTGCTAAGTAGTTGTTGCTAAAAGGCTAGGACGAAGCACCTTCACAGGTGCAGGTTGGCGCCCATGCTTCCCCGTGGTAGAGTTCGAAGCACTGCTTGGGGTCGACATGGACAATGGCGGTCGTTCTGCGCAGATTGTTCGTTTCGGAGTCTTTGAGGCGGACTTAAAGACCGGTGAACTGCACAGGAATGGGATAAGGGTGGCGCTGCAAGGCCAGCCCTTTCAGATCTGTGCCATTCTGCTGGAACATCCCGGCGAATTGGTAACCCGCGAAGAGCTACGCCAAAGAGTCTGGCCCGAGGATACTTTTGTTGATTTTGACCAGGCGTTAAATGCAGCGGTTGCCAAAATTCGCATTGCGTTAGGAGACGAGGCCAGCAATCCGAGATTTATTGAGACGCTCCCTCGCCGCGGCTATCGCTTCATCGCCGCCGTCGACGGACCAAGTTCACAAGCACTTGCACCGTGTCTCCCGAAGACCGGCTTTGAGGGTCTTCGGGCGAGAGCATGGTGGACATCGGCTGGAGCCATATCGCTAGCTCTGCTCTGTGGTGCTGCAGTCTGGTGGTTCTGGCGACACCAAACCGCACCCCCGCCCCTGCCCCCGATAGAGGTGGTGCCCCTGACTGGCATGCCCGGGGGCGAGTATTCGCCGGCTTTTTCGCCCGATGGCAACCAGGTGGCTTTTGCCATCGACAGCGGAGAGGATTCCGGCATCTACACCACGCTGGTCGGGGGTGAGAAGCCGCTGCGTTTGACCAGCAATTGTTGCGATTGCTGTCCGACCTGGTCCCCGGATGGTCGACAAGTCGCTTTTTCCCGTCTCTCCCAGGGTACGCTTGCTATCTATGTGGTTCCGGCTCTCGGAGGCTCCGAGCGCAGGTTGTACCAGGCGCCCCTGCCCCCTTTTTGCCATGGATTGGATTGGTCGCCCGACGGCAAAGTTCTGGCCTATGCGGACACCCAGGCAGACAAAACCCACACTTGGATTGCGTTGCTATCTCCCGTCGATTCCACGACACGACGCCTCACCTCACCGTCCGGTCAAGAGGTCGATAACTCCCCTGCCTTCTCACCCGATGGCTCGACCGTGGCCTTCGTCCGGGGAATTGTGGCCGGGGTAGTGTCCGACATCTATGTCATGCCCACCGCGGGTGGCTCAGCCAAGCGGCTAACCTTCGACAACACGTGGATCGATGGATCGCCTTCTTGGACTCCGGACGGCCGGGAAATCGTGTTCTCCTCCACGCGCGGAGGCCTTGCCGGTTTGTGGCGCGTGTCGGCCTCCGGAGGAACACCACGACCCGTTGCGGGTGTCGGTGCGGTTGCGATCGCGCCTTCCGTCTCTCGCAAGGGCAATCAGCTGGTTTACCAGCGGATGTTTAGCAAAAGTAACCTATGGCGATTGCCCCTCCAAGATGAAACCCATGCCCAAGGCCCACCCGTGGTCGTCAGATCGGAGAAAGGAGGCAACTGGCGACCGAACTTCTCTCCCGACGGGAAGAGGTTTGTATTCGAGTCCGATCGCTTGGGGTATCCGGAGATTTGGACTTGTGATCGCGATGGGTCCCGTTGTGGGCAGTTGACTTCACTGCGAGGTACGGCTGGCGCCGCGCGTTGGTCTCCCGACGGCCGCTCTATTGCCTTCGAGTTTCGGCCCAAGGAGCACAGCGAAGTCTATCTTCTGGAGGTCGGCGGCGGTAGCCCGCGGCTGCTGCCGACCTTACCCGGTGCCGATAACGGAGGGCCCAATTGGTCGCGAGATGGCAGGTCGATCTATTTCTACTCCGACCAGGGCGGGTCGTTCCAATTATGGAAAATGCAACTCAACGGAGCCCCCCCTGTCCAGGTGACGAAGAACGGGGGTGTCTTTGCCGCGGAATCCGTGGATGGCCGGTTTCTCTACTATTCGAAGTTCGAAGCCCCGGGCATATGGAGAATGCCATTGCACGGTGGCGAGGAAATCCACATTTTGGATCAACCTGCGGGTGACGATTGGTTCAATTGGGCGATCACCCGCAATGGGATCTACTTTCTGGATTCGACTCCCGGCCCCAAGGCAGCCGTGAAGTTTTTTCACTTCGCAACCGGTAGGACCATCACCCTTTCGACCTTCGGCAACTCCCCAAGTATAGGGTTAGCCGTATCGCCGGACGGCAGATCCATTCTCTACCATCAAACCGAACTGGCGGAATCCAGCCTGGTGCTGGTGAAAAACTTCCGCTAGCTCGCTGGAGAGTGCGGGCATGAGGCGGCTGTCTGCAGGCTTTCGGCAGGGGATGCTCCATTTGATGGGGGAAGCCCTTGCTCCGGCGGTCTTGGCTGCGTCTCTCGGAGCCTTTCCAACGGTCTGGAGTCAGGAAGTAACCGCCGCTCTCACGGGCACGATCCTGGATCCCACGGGAGCCAGTATTGCCGGTGCGAAGGTCTCAGCGAAAGATACAGAGCGCGGAACCGTCTACGCGGTACAGAGCAATGGCATCGGAGTCTTCCACCTGCCGCGCATTCCTGTCGGAACCTACGATCTCACGGTGGAAGCTCCGGGATTTCAGACGGCCGTCTACCGCACGATGACGCTGGTGCTGAACCAGACCGCCCGCCTCGATTTCCAGCTCAAGGTGGGGCAAGCCGCTGAGACCGTCGACGTCACCTCGGCGCTGCCCGCGCTTCGCACGGACACAACCGAGCTCAGCACCGTCCTCAACGCCCATACCAATACCCATCTGCCACTCCTCACGCGCAACTACGTTCAGCTGACCCTGCTGGCGCCGGGAAGCGTGAATCCGAATCCTCAAACCCTAAGCAGCGGCGAAGGACCAGCGACGGCTGGCAGACCGTATGTCAACGGGAACCGCGAGCAGGCCAATAATTTTTTGCTCGACGGAATGGATAACAATCAGGTTTCCGACAATCTGGTTGGGTTTACTCCAAGTGTAGATGCAATTCAGGAATTCAGCCTGATTACCCAGAACGCTTCCGCCGAGTTCGGAAACTTCCAGGGGGGGATCGTCAGTGCTTCGATCAAGTCCGGAACCAATGCCTACCACGGCGACGTTTTCGAGTTCTTCCGGAACGATGTGCTGAACGCCAACAACTGGGCCAACGATTTTCAGGGTTTTCCCAAGCCCACACTCCGCTGGAACATGTTTGGAGCTACGTTGGGTGGCCCGATCGTGAAGAACAAATTGTTCTTCTTCGTCGACTACCAGGGGCAGCGTTTTGACCATCCCGCTTCCAGCAGCCCACTCACCCTCTTCACTGCAGCCGAACGGCAGGGAGACTTCTCGCAGCTGCTGAGGGAGCAAGGTATTCAGCTCTATAACCCGTTCCAACTTGATGCCAACGGCAACCGGACCCCATTTCCCAATAATCGCATTCCCTTGAGCATGATGGACCCTGTGGCCGCAAACCTGTTTTCCTCCGGTTTCTATCCGCTGCCCACGACCGCCGGTCTAGTGAACAATTTCGTCAACACCACTCGAAGTTACAACAACATGGACCAGGGGGATGTGAGGGTTGACTACAAGATCGCGGAGACGGACCGGCTCTACGGGCGAGTTTCGCAGGGCTCCGAGGATAACCCGGTACTCAGTTCCTTCAGACTTTCTTTCGATACCTTCAACCAAGCGCGCCTGGAAAATGGCGTGATCGATTGGATCCACAACTTCAGTCCCAACGTGCTGAGCGAAGCGAGTTTTGGGGCGAACTATGTACGCATACACCTGGGTGGTGTGAATAAGGATCTGGGGAATCTGGGCGAGAAGCTCGGCATCGCCAACGCCAATGACCACGGTCCGGGTCTTCTGGCCATCAACATTTCTGGCGCGGCGGTTGGTTCATTCGGCAGTCAGAGTGTTGGTACGGCGGAGCTGTTTGCAGATACTGTGTTTCAGTTCAAAGATGCTTTCGTGATCACCCACCGCCGCCATGTGTTCCACACAGGTTTCCAGTACTGGCGGCAACGCATCAACGATTATGAAGCAGGCACGAACGGCCGAACCGGATTCATGAACTTCAGCGGACGCTTCACCGCCGGTCCCGACCAGTTGGCGGTGGCTGGTGGTGGCAGCGGCGCCGGCGAAGCAGATTTCTTTCTTGGACTCCCGGACGCTTTTGGCCGGGGTATCGACGGTACCGGAACCTGGGGCCAGCGCGCCAATGTTTTTGGCGTCTACTTGCAAGACGATTGGCGTGCCACCGATACGCTTGCCTTAAATCTGGGATTGCGCTATGAGAATCACAGCCCGTGGGTCGAGGTGGAGAACCGCCAGGTTAATTTCGCCCCCATCAGCGGGCAAATCCAGTTCGCCGGCCAGCCCTGCATCTATACCAATTGTCGCGCGCTCTACAACTCCTACCACGGCGGCTTAGACCTTCAGCCTCGGATCGGTCTGGCCTGGACCCCGGCGTTCCTCGGCAGACAGACGGTACTGCGCGCAGCGTACGGAATCTCTTCGTATCTGGAAGGTACAGGCAACAATTTAAGGCTGCCCATGAACCCACCGTTCAGCAGTGCCGAGTTTGAGACCGATTATCATACCGGCAATCTTCCCGCAACCAGAACCGAGCAGGGTCTGTTGCCGCCAACGACCGATCCATTCCAGAACGCGGTGATTCGTTTGTGGGACCCGGATGTCAGACCTGCCATCTCGCAGCAGTGGAATCTCTCAGCCGAGCACCAATTCAGCGGTTCGACTACGCTCGAAGTCGCTTACGTCGGCCAGCATGGCAATCACTTGATGGCCGCCATGCCTTATCTTCAGAAACAATTGCACCCGGATGGGACGATCACCCCGAGCCCGTTCCTGTCCGGGAACCCTGCCCTTCAGTCGGAGATATCGCAGATTTCCGGAACAGCTGCGATCGGCAATATGCGCTACGACGCTTTGCAGGCGACTTTCGCGAGGCGCCTCAGCGGCAGCGTTCAGGGGCAGGTGGCATATACGTACTCGAAATGCATGACTGACTCTGTCGGGTATTTCGGCTCGTGGGGCGGGCAGGCGACTCCGGCTTCACCTTATTGGCAGAACCTCTATGACCAGCGATCCGAGTGGGGTCCCTGCTACTACGACGTTACCCACGTGCTCAGTGGCTTCGCGGTTTACGAACTTCCCATCGGCCGCCATAAGAGATGGGGGCAGAATCTGCATCCGGTAGTCAATGCGGTGGTGGGAAACTGGCAAATCGGCGGTATGGTCCAACTCCATGGTGGATTTCCACTCACCATATTTGCCGACGACGCCTCCGGGACCAATTCTCGCGGGTCGCGGGCCAACTGCGTCGCACCACCTCACGTGTACGGAAGAAAACCGGCCTTGGATGCTTCAACCGGACAATTTCTTGGCTTCCAGTGGTTCGATCCTGCCTCCTATGCCCCAGCCGATCCTGGCACTTTCGGAACTTGTGGTGTGGGTACGGTACGGGGGCCGGGCTTGACGGCCGGCGATCTCAGCGTCCAGAAGGAATTCCCTCTGAGCGAATCCAAGAGGTTGGAGTTTCGAGCTGAGTTCTTCAATCTGACCAACACTCCTATCTTGAATTCCCCCAATACGGGGCTGAACTTCAATCTCGGACTGATCAACAGCTCGCAAGGCGAGCGCAACCTACAGTTTGCGTTAAAGTTTTATTACTGATTGGTAGAGAGAAACCCCACTGTCTCTTCTTGCTCTACAGAGAAATTTGGTTCCGCTTGCGTGTCCTTCTCATCGGGGCTTGCTTCCTTCCGGCCAGGTCCGAACCCAGGAGGCCAAGTGTACGGCGGAGGAACCGGCGTGACCTCCAACTTCGGAGATCACCTGGCATCGCTGTCCCGACCGTCGGGACCCGGCAAGCAGGTCGAAACTCTGGACCTCGGGCTCGGACCGCGGGCCAAGGCAAAGCATTCGGGCGGGGAATGGTTCGCGGGCCTTTGCCTTACGCGATTCGGTCCCGGACCTGCGGCTGGGCCTCAAATTCAGTTGCTTCCAGGGGCTGGTTAAGAGCAAAATGTCCCCCATTTGGGTCCGGTTGGACGCGGCTCCGCTCCTGTAGCCGCCGGTGGGGGACCATGGATGTTTCTGCGCACGATGTCCTTCTCGTAGGTGGAGGCGCGGCCGGACTGCGTGCTGCCATCGCCGCGGCCGAGGTCCATCCCAAACTCAGTGTTGCGGTTGTATCCAAGGTTTACCCCATGCGCAGCCACACGGTGTCGGCGGAAGGCGGTGCTGCGGGCGCGGTGAAGTCCGATGACAGCCTGGAAGAGCACGCCTACGACACCATTTCAGGCGGCGACTGGCTGTGCGATCAGGATGCAGTCGAGGTCTTTGTTAAAGAGGCGCCTCTCGAGTTGTTGCAGCTGGAACATTGGGGCTGTCCCTGGAGCCGCGAGCCTGACGGTCACATTGCGGTGCGTGCTTTCGGTGGTATGAAAAAGCGCCGCACCTGGTTCGCAGCCGACAAGACCGGTTTCCACATGCTGCACACCCTATTTCAGACCAGCCTGAAATACGACCCCATCACCCGCTACGACGAATGGTTTGTCAGCCGGCTGCTGGTGGATGAGGGGCGGGTGCAGGGCGTAGTAGCGATCGAGCTAATGTCGGGAAAAATCCAGGCCATCACCGCGAAGGCGGTCATCCTGTGCACCGGAGGATGCGGCCGTGTTTTCCCCTTCACCACCAATGCCAATATTAAGAATGGCGATGGCATGGCGCTGGCCTTGCGTGCCGGGGCCCCGCTGAAAGACATGGAGTTCGTGCAGTACCATCCCACTGGACTGCCGTTTACCGGCATCCTTATCACCGAAGCTGCGCGGGCCGAGGGCGGCTACCTGTTGAACAAGGACGGGTACCGTTATCTGCAGGACTACAATCTCGGCAAACCGGAGCCCAGGCCCGTATTGCGCTCCATGGAACTCGGTCCCCGCGACCGCCTCTCGCAGGCCTTCGTCAAAGAAGACCAGAAGGGGCATACCAGTCCGACACCGTATGGCTCGGTGGTACACCTGGATCTGCGGCATCTGGGGGAGAGGCTGATCAACACCAAGTTGCCGTTCGTGCGCGAACTTTGCCTGAAGTATCAGAACATTGACCCAGTAAGCGAACTCATCCCGGTGCGGCCGGTGGTGCATTACATGATGGGTGGAGTGAGCACCGACATTCAGGGTGCTACCCCTCTGGCCGGCTTGTATGCGGCAGGAGAAGTAGCCTGCGTCAGCATTAACGGAGCCAACCGTCTGGGCTCAAACTCCCTGCCCGAGTGCCTGGTGTTCGGGGCACGAGCGGGCAAGGCTGCCGCCTTGTTTGCTGCCGAACAAAAGCCACCCAACCCGGCCGTGCTGACCCAGGCCGCTGACGAGCAGGCCCGCCTCCGGAGCTGTTTTCTCGAGAAGACGGGGGGCAGGGAACACGTCGCTGCCCTCCGAGAGGAGATGCAGGCCACGGTCGAAAAAAGCGCGGGCATCTATCGGGATGGCACCACTTTGCAGGATGCGACCACTACCCTGCACGAGCTCCAGGAGCGCTACGCCAACCTCAGCCTGGATGACCGGAGCAACACTTTCAACACCGAGCTCGAAGCTGCTCTCGAACTCGGCTTCATGCTGGACGTGTCCGAGTCGATTGTGCGATGCGCGTTCGAGCGCACCGAATCACGTGGTGCTCACCAGCGCACCGACTTTCCCAGCCGGGACGACCAGAAATTCCTGGTGCACTCCCTGGTGTACCGTGACCCGGACGGTTCGTCGCGTGTCGAGTACTCAGCGGTTACGATCACGCGTTGGCCGCCGGGCGAGCGCGTGTACGGGGCGCCACCACAGCAACCGGAAGAACCACAGGCTGCGCCTGCGAGGCGAGCCGGCTGATATGGCTGACACCATTATCCTCGAGATCGCACGCTACTCCCCGGAGCAGGATATCGAACCCCGCTTCGAAACCTTCGAAGTTCCCTTTCGTAAAGAGTGGGTAGTGCTCGACGCACTCAACTACATCAAGGACAAGGTGGATGGCACCCTCACCTACCGATGGTCTTGCCGCATGGGCATCTGCGGTAGTTGCGGCATGATGGTCAACGGGGAGCCGATGCTGAGTTGCGCCACCTTCCTTTCGTCTTACGCACGCAATGGAAGCCGAGTCCGGGTCGAGCCGCTGCGGTATTTTCCCGTCGTCCGGGACCTGGTCACCGAACTGAGTGACTTTCTCGGCAAGTTGAAGAGGGTGAAGCCGTGGCTGATTCGCAAAGAGGAATTGCTTCTGCGTCAGGGGGAATTCCGGCAGACCCCGGAACAGCTGGAAGACTATCGCCAGTTCAGCATGTGCATCAACTGTACGCTTTGCTACGCGGCTTGCCCCGTGGTAGGACTGGACCCTTTGTTTGTCGGCCCGGCCGCGATCGCGCTCGCCCAGCGTTACAACAAGGATTCCCGCGACCAGGGCGCGGAGGAACGCACCATGGTTCTGGCTCACCCCGAGGGTATCTGGGGCTGCACCTTTGTTGGAGAATGCACTCGGGTCTGTCCCAAGCACGTCGATCCCGCAGGTGCCATCCAGCAATACAAGCTCAAGTCTGCCCTCGATTGGGCAAAGTCTCTTTTCCTGCTGCCCGGTCCCAAGAAGGAGAAGATCAGCGGTGCATCCGCAGACACCTAATCCGAACCTCTACACCGAATACCATCCCCGCTGGTACCGACGGCGTGTGTCCACCTACTGGTGGGTGGGGCAACGGCAATACCGGAAGTTCATCCTGCGCGAACTGAGCAGCGTGTTCGTCGCGGTCTTCGTGGTCATCACTCTGTTGCAGTTGCGTGCTCTGCGCGCCGGGCCCGAAGCGTACGCGCGCTTCCAACACCGCATGCAAGGGCCGGCCCTCATGGTCCTGTGCGCGATTAGCCTGTTCTTCGTGGTGTTTCACACGATCACCTGGTTTAACCTCGCGCCGCGCGCCCTGGCCCTGCGTATACGAGGCAGGCGGTTGCCCGATTTTCTGGTGGCAGCGCCCAATTACATCATCTGGCTGGTGGTGTCGGCGGCGGTCACTTGGGCGGTCTTGAGGTAGCGATGGAAAAACCATCCAACGAGCCACTTTTCTGGACCCTGTTCAGTGCGGGCGGAGTCGTGGCCGCGATTTTCATTCCCATCCAGCTCTTTCTGTTCGGCCTTGCCTTTCCCCTGGGACTGCTTCATGGTCCGAGCTACGAGCAGCTGATGAGTTTGGTGCGCCTGCCGCTGGTGCGTATTTATCTCTTCCTGCTTTGTTCCCTCCCCATGTTTCATTTTGCCCACCGCTTCCGCTACACGTTGTACGACGGGCTCCAGGTGAAGCATCTGAACGAGGTCATCTTTGTGCTGTGTTACGGCAGTGCGGTTGCGGCCACAGTGCTCGCCGCCTATTTGTTGTGGACCATAAGGTGAAAACACCATCCCACTCGCGAACGACGGAGGACCCATGGAAGTCAGACTGAAGACCATCTCAGCCAGCGGCATCGCGGAGGCTTTGTCGAAGGTCACGCTCTACCGCTACCTGAACGAGCCAGAAGAGGCCGAGTCGATCTGTCACGACATTTTGGCCGTGGACCCGGAGAATCAAACCGCGCTGCGCATGCTTGGCTTGAGCCTTACCGATCAGTTTACCGGGGAGTCTGCCGACCGCTATGCCGACGCCAGCGACGTCTTCCAGCGCCTGGCTGATCCCTACGAACGTCTTTACTACACCGGGCTGCTCTATGAGAGGCGGGCGAAAGCGCAGGCGCGCGCCCGCCGACCGCCGCAGATGCTGGCCAGTTTGTTCCACGAGGCCATGCACTATTTCGAGGAAGCGGAAAAGGTGCGCCCGCCGGAAAACGACGATGCCATCCTCCGCTGGAACCGGTGTGTGCGGCTGCTGCGGGCATTACCTGCGACCGAAGAGCCCCGGGTAGCCACCTTTGAGGACCATGACACGGCTCCAGTTCAAATGGTCAGTCGGGGGGCCAGAGTCAGATGAGAAAGTGCTTCAACTAACGAATACTTCCTTTTCCGCCACTGCGGTCGACCCGGCTGTTCGCCAAGGTTGAGCGGGGCGGCTTGCGACGAGCAGCTGCGCGTATCAGGTGAATGTCTAGTCCCAGGTCGTGGAGGGCACGGCGCAACGTATTCCGGTGCACACCTAATCGGCGGGCGGCTCTACATTGGTTCGCCCCCAGATCCTCTAAGACCGTGAGAATGAATGTTCGTTGAAACGCACGCACTGCTTCAGGGTACTTGATCCCGCTTCTATACATCTGGCGTGTGAGATTCTCGAGCTCGACCTTCACGGCACTGGCTCCTTACTCTGGCGCAAATCCTTGACCATCAGGATTGCATCAACAAATCGCACAGTTCTTGTCGATCCTGTTCGTCAGCGGCAGACTTGGCAAGCCAAACCTTGGGCCCCCCAGGTTAGGTGCACTCCCGGGAACATCTGCAAACCCGGTTAGGGCGATCCGGAGGCTCGACTCGACAATGATTTGTGGAGAACCGGACCGAGACCTGCTATGAGTGCAAGGCGGAGAACTATTTGGCGGGGGAACGCAAGCCGTGTCTGCGTAGCTCAGCATCGCGGTTTGCCTGCGGACTGCGGAACTTGCCCGGTCGTTGCACAGTGCAGGGACTACAGTCACCCGCAGCGGTAGGCAGATACGCCCCGCATCTGCTTGACCATAACTTCGGAATCAGAGTCGACCTGAAGCGCTTTGGCTTGCAAGGTCTCAGCACATTGCAGGGGTTTCAACAGGACAACATACTCGGCCACATTGTTATGATGGCGCCCAATCCGCTGGGCGATCGTAATCCTGCCTCTTCGAAGCCCTTACAAAACCAGACCGGCCGACGCTGCCGCCAACATGCGACAGGTTCATTCCGGAGTCAAGCTGTTTAACTGTTTCTCCTGCAACAAGCGCGCACGATTTCCACAAGGCTGTGCAAGACTCTGTGGAGAACCGGCACCATCCCACGCTGAGTTCAGTAAGCATGTATGTTTCAGAGCATTACACCTAGGGGTGGGGAAGCCAGCAGAGAGTGACATTGCACCAAAAAAAGGCATTGACAATGGTCAGCCAGGCGCTTTAGGTTCGTGCGGTCGACGATCGAAAGGATTGGTTCAAGTCAAATTAGCCAGTCCGAAGTAGATTGGGTGATTGACCCGGCAGGGCGACCTGCAGGGTAGCCAGACCCGAAAAAACCGACTGGTCGGCGAGGATCAGTTGGGGTTTGGAACTGCGAAAGCAGTGATCACATCAAGGGCTGTGACGGTGCATGCTCCACGTTGTTGGCTCCCTCGCAGGTGCTGGCAGCTAGAGCGTAACCAATGTCACAGCCTTTTCCATTGCAGCGCATTCATCGCTGGCCTCCGATGCCGGTGCCCGCGACCCATCCGAGCTGCTGAGTCGCCTGAGATGCCATGGTTCGAAGTTGCGGACAGCATGAGGAAGGCTTCCTGTATCGGGCAGAGGCACTAATGTAGCGCCAGTCTCGGATCTGTGCTTGGGTCCTTCACAATTTGTTCGGTGTCAATCCAGAAAAGCTGAAAACGGCTGAAATTGTGCACGCGCTGGTAGCGTTTCCCATGATATCCGATGTAAAGCGTCGCACTCTCGGGCAGCCAGAGTTGAAGGTTACGCTTCTTGAACTCGACCGGAGCGTAGGCGATCTCCAGGTGCTCCACCTGCAACTGGATCTGGGGAATCGGGGCCACCAAGTCGGTCTCCAGGCGCAGCACCTCATGGTTATCCGCCGCAATCCACGCCCGTCCCTTGACGGGAAGCGGGTACACAGATCCCTCGACCCGGATCGCATGAAATGACTTTCTTGGATCGAAAGTCTCCTGAAAATGCACCTGCCATGCCTGAACTCCATGCAGATCGGCCAATCCCTCGCATCGAAATTCGAAATTGGCGATGTGCTGGGGATGAAATATTAGGGCAAATGCCGCCGTTCCCGTGTCGGTGAGCGGGGTCGGCTGCAATTCCATCGAGGACTGGCGATATTCCTCGATCCGTAAGGATCCCGATGGGTTCTGTTCAATCTGCACTACGTAATTGAAGAGCCGACTCTGCGAATTCCGCCGTTTACCGTCTTTTCCCAATTCAACGTGCTGGATCTGCTCGGTGGCGCTGAAGCTTTGCAGGTTCTCTACCAAGTCCAGCGCATGCTTGCTGGCCTCTGCGAGCACTTGGTTCAGCGGGCATGATGCGTCACTGCGCACCGGCGGGACGTTCTGGTCGATGTCCGGAGGGGCCCACTCACGGGGCACAATAAGCGGCACTGGGGCCAAGGCCACCGGCGGCGTCCCGGCTCGCTCTGCTGTGCGGGCATGGCCTGGATCTGTCGGATCCGGCGGACGGGGCGCCTCGCTGGCCGCGACCTCGCAACCCACCGGTTTACCCTCAAACAACGTGCCCGTGTTATCTGTGAACCATCCCGGCATGCAGTCGTGGGACTTTGACGTAAGCGAGAGCTTGTAGGCAGCGCCATCGGAGGCCACCATCAGATCCAGTGCGAAGCCGGCCAGCGGTTCATGGCCGTCCTGGGTGTCAAGGAGGCGCTGAAACGTACGCAAGTTGTCATCTGCATGGCTAGCGGTCAGCGCCAGCTGCCCGGAGCCGACTAATTCCTCGAGCTTTGCGTAGCGTCCGTGCGCTTGATGGTAGTCCGACTCGGCGGCTGCGAGCAGATGGATGATTTCGACCTCAGCTCCGGGCGAGGGCAATGCGCTTCCTGTTTGACCGGCAGAAACTCCTCCCCCGGCACAAGCGAGAATCGCTTGCCAGACAACGACTTGGAAGAGCTTCGGTCGCACAGCCATCCTTCCATCCCCGAGCAACAGACGGACGAGACCGAAAACCGATTAATTGAGGCCTGGGGGAAAGAGTTTGGGGGGAATGCAATGCCAGAATTGCGAGCGGAATTCAGACACAGCCGCCCTGCCCCCAAGCAAGCGTAATTCATTCTAGCCTTGAGTCTCCCCGGTTGCAACCATCTGTCGAATCCCACCAATCTCAGCCCCGTGAATGGATTGCTTCGCGGCCCGTTGATGCTGACAAAGTTCTTGGTGTTCATGCGGCCTCCCCGAAGTGAGCACGGGACCTTCTTTCAGACTCGGGGAGGAGCCGCACACTCTAACGCCAGCAGCGGCCCCTCGCGGCCGCGGGCCGAGACTTTCTCCACCGACTCGATCTGGCCATCCCGTACCAGCAGTGCCGAATCGAAGTTATTCACCGTAGGGCAAACATGGCGGGGAAGAAGATAAAGTGCTTGGCCGACCTGGGGCCCTTCCCGTTCCGGGTTGGAGGCGATAGGCAGGTGTTCTTCACTGGGCGAAAGCGGCGTGAGTTCCGCATGCCCTACAACTAAACAGGTGGGCACGCCAGCATCGGCGGACACGCTCTTATGACCGGCGTCGCAGGTAACGATGCCCTTGTGGGGGCGGCTCACCACGCGTGTCAGTACCAGAACCGCCGGTGCGTAGCCGTACTCGCCGGGGAGCTGTGCCAGACTGGTGGCATCGCAATAAACGATGGTTCCGGGGGAGACACGGTGGATGAAGCCTCCGCCGCAAAAGCCGGGGTAAGAGAGGGAACAGGGGAAGGTCGGGGTGCCGGCGGTGATGACCTCCGGCACGTTCAGACCGTGCTGCCGGATCGCGCCCACAAGTTCCAGCAGGGAATCGTAGCCAGCATGTGCCGCCGCGGTTCGTTCGGGCTCGTCCACCTTGCCATACTGCCCGTCATAGTAGTGCAGTCCGCGGAAATCCAACCTTGCATCTCCCACCGCACCGGCTAGCTCAACAACTCTGTTCCTCCGGGTCTGTTCAATCCCGGTGCGATTCATGCCGGGATCTATATCGAGAAAAACCCCGACGGGGCTGTTCCGCCATTGTCGAATCTGTTCTTCGTTCTCGGCCAAAACAGAAATGCGCACCTGGGGAAATTGATTGGCGATTTCTTGCACGCGGCGCACCTTGGCGCCCACCGTCGGATAGGCGACTAGTACGTCTGCCGCTCCGTGCTGGCAGGCCACGAGCAGCTCGAGCGTCGTCGCACACTTGAAATTTCCGAGACCACGCTCGACCAGCATGCGCAGCGTGTAGCCCAGCTTTGCGGTCTTGACGTGCACCCGCCAACGATCCGCATCGCCTCCGAGCAGATGCAAGGTGCGCGCTAGGTTTGAGGCGATGATTTCCGGGTACAGCACCAGAGCCGGAGTCAGCACGTCTTCGATGTCGGAGACGCGGTACCGTTGGTCCCAGGGGAACCTACTCAGCATGAAGTTCGGGCTGGCCATCGCGCTCGATGATAGCGCGTAAATGGGACATAGAACCAGCGAGACCTCCATCCCCGGTAAGGGCGATCGACGAAGCAGGCACTAAGCCGGTTGACCAACCCAGCCACTACTTGTAGGCTCTGAATTCCGCGTACGATGGCCACTCATCCACCTGACCAATCCGATCGATCCCACCTGGTTCGTGGTTTGGGTCTCTGGTCGGCAACCGCCATCGTGATTGGCGATACCGTCGGCACCGGGATTTTTCTTGTCGCCAGTGACATGGCGCGCGCCGTGGGGTCTGCCACACTTGTCTTAACCGCCTGGTTGCTCGGCGGGCTCATCGTGCTTTTGGGTGCCTTCTGCTACGCCGAACTGGGCGCGGCCTTTCCCACGGCAGGCGGCCCCTATGTGTACCTGAGCCGGGGGCTTGGCCCGCTTTGGGGATTCCTCTTTGGCTGGATGAGTTCGCTGCTGGAGCGTCCGGTGGGTATGGCCACGCTTGCCGCCGGCTTCGTGCGGTTTCTGGGATTTTTGTTTCCGATTGTGACCACCCCTTGGTTCGCAAGTCGCATCGGCAGCTACGAGTTCACGTTCACGACAGCACAACCGCTGGCGGCGCTGGTGGTGCTGGTGGTGACGGCCGTCAATTATTTCAGCGTGAAGCTGAGCGGCGCGATCCAGGTTCTGCTGACTTCGCTGAAAATAGGCACGCTCCTGATCATCGTTGCCGGGGGAGTGTTAGGCGCAGCGAAAGGTGGCAGCCGGGCCGTGTCACCCCTCCCGCCGTTGGGCCCGGGAACAATTGGAGGTTTGCTGACCGCCCTGGTTCCAGCCATGTGGGCCTATAACGGGTTCAATGACCTGGGCAGCCTGGGCGAAGAAATTATGCGCCCGCAGAAGAACATCCCGCGAGCCATCGTTCTGGGCCTGCTCACCGTAGGCGGTCTATACCTGGCGGCGAATCTGACTTACTTCCATGTTTTGCCGTTTGCCAGTGTAGCGGCGTCCCAGCACGTTGCGTCGGACGTGGTGCAGTCGTTTGGCGGCTCTCGCGGTGCGACCTGGCTCACCATCGCCATGGCGGTGTCCGCGCTGGGAGCATTGCACGTCGTAGTCCTGACCGGTGCGCGCATCCCGTACGCCATGGCGCGTGACGGCGTCTTTTTCCGCTTCGCGGAGCGCATTCAGCCTTCTTTTCGCTCGCCCAGCGGTGCACTGATCTTCCTCGGTTCGCTTGGTGCACTGCTGGCACTCACCGGGACGTACGAAGAGCTCTACTCTCTATTTGTGTTCGCCGTGTGGATCTTCTTCGCCTTAACCGCCATTGCCCTGCTGCGTTTGCGCCGAAATGAACCGAATCTGGTTCGGCCCTATCGTGCTTGGGGCTATCCTTGGACGCCAGTCATCTTTCTTACCGCCGCAGTCGCTTTAACGGTCAACCTGTGGATGATCCGGCCCGTGCGTTCCTCGTTAGGCGTCGGCGTGATCCTTTTGGGCATTCCACTTTTCTACCGCTGGAAGAGGCGAGTTCCAGTGGCAGCTTCCGAACAGGAATAGTCGGGTGTCAGGTCCGGGGGGAAACCGCCGGGCGCGAATGACGGCTGAACAATGACTTTAGTCCTTAGGCCTTGGCTGCTGCCTTGCGTACACCTGTCTCGAAGCAGTCCCGGGAGGCCAGCTGCGGCCAGACCGCAGGTATTTCCCCGCTCACCTGCGCGGATGGCTTGCCGTTTCGGGATCTTCTATGGAAGACGATTCATCGATGGGAGTCCATTGTGCTATAGGTTGCATGCTCCGAGGTGATTCTGCTGCCTAGGGGAAATGCTACCGTGCTGGGGAGTGGCCCTGGCCAGGGCACGGTGGAATACGGATGTTATGACCTCAGCAACGAGGGAGAATTCTTCAGATGAGACCTGCAAGCCGGCTGCCGGGCCTCTCTGCCATGGTGATACTCAGCATCACGGCGATGGCATGGGTGTTTCCTGAACATCGAGACATAGCACTGCTGGCGTTGGAACGACTCGAACCCGCCCAGCGATCGGTGCTGGACAAGCTTTGGTCGGAGGCACGGGTGGGGCATGAAGCCCGGATGTGTGCCCAGATGGCGGACCCGTCCCAGGGTGCCAATCCCACATGCCTCGATTACGCTTCATGGACCGCGATTTCTGGAGATCACTCCTGCTCGGCAAGTGACATGCTCGCCACCGTGCTTGACAGTGGGTGGATCCTGAAGGTCGCCGGTGTCGGTGCACGCTTGCAGTCGAGCCTGGCTTCTGCAACCCGGCCCAACCAGCGGCTTAATGCTGTACGCGATTCGGATATCGCATTGCTGCGTGCTGATCCTGCCTATGTGACACGAGCCGGCTCGAATAATGCGCACTTCCTGCTCGGGCGTACTGAGCCGGCGATGTCTGCGGAAGCGTACGGGCGGCTTGCCTTGGGTCCCAATGCCGAGATGAACGCGCTGGCGACCTACATGTGGTACCACCTGCGCGCTCTGGCAAAGGCGGCGCACATTGCGGAGGGCGACATTCCCGCGGACACACGTTCTCGGGCCGCGCTGGCGGTGCTCGCAGACGAAGCCTTCGCCTTGCACTTCCTGGAAGACAGCTTCGCTTCGGGGCACGTGGCGGGAACTTGGGGTAATTCTGCGGTGCGTAAGGGCACGCATGATTACTACAGCGAGCACGGACTGGAAGTGGTCACCTGGAACCACGATCACTTTGTTGCCCTAGGCGACGCCTACATGCGGCGGGAGGACGCGGACCGCGCGGCGGCGGCAGTGCGCGATAGTCTCGCACAGGTGGCAACCGCCTTGGAAGGCGGCCTACGTGTCGTCGAACCGGCCGGTCTCAAAGCAACCGAGCCAGAAGGTTTTGACGTCTGTCATGAAACGCACTTTCCCGCTGCGCCAGGGGAACTTGAGGAAATGCAGCGGCTGCTTCCGATCGTTTCACAAACCCCCGTGCCCGCGCTGGGAGCCGGGATAGGTGAACTGCCGCGCTTCCGATCGGAACTTGGTCCCTTCCTCGGCCTCTCCAGCGCGGTTAGTGTTGTCGCCTTAGGCGGCGGATTCGGGTCCAACCAAACCGGTGCTGCCGGCAGCGGAGCGCTCGATCTGTCGTTTCGCCTGGGACTCGGTGTGGAAGGCGTTCTGAATGCATCCAGTGATGGGCTCACCTTTGTCGATGCTGGAGTCCGGCAAGACTCATCCGCGCGTGGCGGGACGTCGATTCCCGGCAGAGGCGCCATCGCCCTGCGCGGGCGAGCACCTTTCTGGCTGGTCCCGGGCGATCTGATCCTCGCTGCCCCGGTCTTGGCATTCACCAAGCCCCAAACCCTACAGAAAATGGCGGTACAGTCCGCAAATGGCGGCCTGATTCCGTGGCAAGCAGTGATGGCCACCCGCGTCGGTCGCTTCCAATTCATACTTGGCCGTGAAGTGGGAATTAGCCTTTATGGGTACGCGTCTGACCAAACTTTGTTCGTTCCTACTCCCGGCGTCCCACCAGCTAACGCCACACAAATCAAGCTGAGCTCGATTCGGTTCGATTTTCCCGTCCTCGAGTACCGCCCCTTTCGTACCTTCTCGCAAACCCAGAGTTCCGGTTTGGCTTTTCAGCTGTTTGCCGGGTTCGACAAGCCCACCAGTTACTCAGTCCTAGAGCCGGAGGGTGCTCCCAAACCAAGTCTTCACACGATCACCACCGGGGGAGTGCGAGTGGTGTTCGACTGGCGGCACTACGTTCGATTCGGGTCGCATTAAGTTGGAGTGGAAAACATCGTCCGGCGAGCGGGTGTCGAGAGGTCAGCTGGCGTCGTGGCCCACGAGAACGGAACCGGTTGTCGAATTGCGGCTCAATGGAGGATCTTTTCTATCTGCTGCAGGTGATTAAGGTCGTGCCCGGCACACAAGCGTACGATGTGTTCGATCGATTCCTGCCCGCGTTCGGAATGCATTCCCCAGTGCTTCCACTGCGCGGGCTCGAGCGACTTTAGCAGCGCAAGATTCCCTTCTCGCAGCACGCGAAACTGTTCCAGCGAGTTCCGCGGATCGCGCTGGTCATAATGTCCGCTCACGGCCCATTGCGCTTGATCGTAGGCAACGATGGCGGTACCTGGACAGCCAAGAATCAGCCGCATGCGAAAGGCGACAACGATTTCTCCGTCGACCAGGTGCGCGAGGATCTCGCTCACCGACCATTTCTCCGGAGCGGGTCGCTTGCGCAAGCGGGCGGTGGACACGCCCTTGATCAGGCGAGCGAGCTTCCGCGGGGTTGCCGCCTGCAGGGCGAGAGGCGGCTTGCCTTCCGTATGGCGAAGAATGCGCTGCGTGTACTGCTGCGGAGTTTCGCTCATTTTCATCCTCCGATGAAGGTCACTGGCGCACCGGCGAGAGGCCATAACACATCGCTGGTCGCAGATTCAGGATTTCGACGGTCATCTTCACGATCAAATGGTCGACCGCGTCCGGAAGGGCCTGCTCGCTGCTTGCATCGAGAATCGACGACACACGGGGCCGGGGCCGCAGTCGGACATAGCGGGGAGCGGTTCCACCCGCTAGCATCCGGTACCAGAGTGTCTCACCCTCGAGTCTGGCTTGTGCAGAGCTAACCGCCGCCTCGAAAGCCTTCTCCGCCCCGGGCGCGAGCTCCACCGTGGTGAACTCCAGCTTAGCCGTCGCTGATGGCTCACCGGTGCCCCGCGAGAGCCCGGGCAGGTACGGGCAGAGCGCGTTCCCCAGATACGGGACGTGTGGCGTGAGGTTCCAAATGGTGTCCCGCTCGTCCTCCCCCCGGGCCACCGGGCTGTCCAGGCTGGCGGCCGAGTGTGCAAACGTTGCGTAGACGAACCACCGCTGTCGTTCGCCGGTCCAGATCGTCCAGCCAAACCAGGCCCAATTGTCTTTGGCCTGACGGTGCCAGTCCCGGTGTCGCATGTACCCAGCTTCAAAGTCGACAGTGTCCCCGTTGTGGGGCCGCAGAATCGCGATGCGGGCGTACGGACCCCGTCCCGTTTGCGTGTCCTGACCGGGTGCGGTTTGAGCGACGCGGAGCAGGGGAAGCAGTATGCCAACC
The DNA here is from genome assembly GCA_035623795.1 of Terriglobales bacterium. Taxonomy (GTDB): domain Bacteria; phylum Acidobacteriota; class Terriglobia; order Terriglobales; family Acidobacteriaceae; genus DASPST01. The sequence goes on along the minus strand of DASPST010000058.1, from coordinate 107,389 downwards.
ATGCCAAGCCAACTATACTTCATAATTTCTCCTTGTCCGATGCCATGGGCATGATCTTATGGATCAGCGGAAAACTCTGGCGCCAACCCTCCGACGATTTCGGCCAAATGTGATTCTTGTGTACCAAGCGCAAGACCTTTCGTGGTGGGGCGCGGTCAAGATTCGGAAGATGTTTGCTTTCGGCCGCCGCACTTAGGCAAGGATCATGGGTGCATTCTTCGCCAAAGGGCAGACCATTCCCGCCAAATCTTCGAGGTTCTGCTTGGCAAAGACGCGGGACGCGTTGCATAGTTAACCGCATCGATGATCACCACCGGAACCGGCTGGCGGCGAAAGGACACAGCATCGAAACGGCGGGTGATCGTCCTGGTTGTGCCTCCGGTCGAGGAACTCGATCTGGTGGGTCCGATCCAAGTTTTCGGCGCCGCCAATCGCCTTTCCGGGAAACCCGTTTACGATATCGAAATCGCCACCAACGGTAAGGACCTAAAAGTCCAAGGTGAGGGAGGCCTGCTGGCGTTTCTCGCACAAACTCACTACCAGAGTCTGAAGCACAACTTCGATTCGTTGTTGCTGGTTTGCGGCGTGGGCACGCGCCATGCGCGTGACCCGGAACTCTTTGGCTGGCTGAGGCGGGTTGCGCCGACCCTACGCCGCCTAGGATCAGTCTGCGTCGGTTCGTTCTTGCTGGCGGAAGCCGGCCTGCTCAACGGAAGAAGAGCGACCTCCCACTGGAAATTTAACGAGGAATTGGCCCGGCGATATCCCAAGGTGAAGGTCGCCTCCGAGCCCGTGTGGGTCAAAGACGAAAACATCTACACCTCAGCAGGCATTTCCGCGGGCATCGATTTGGCTCTCGCTTGGGTCGAGGAGGATTGCGGGAACGGGATCGCTGCCGAAGTAGCCCGTGAGCTCGTGCTGTTTCTTCGCCGACCCGCCGGACAAGCCCAGCTCAGCGTTTCACTCGCCGCCCAGGCCAGCGACATGAAATCGATTCAGGAGCTCCGGGTCTGGATTGCCGAACATCTCCACCAGCGGCTCTCCCTGCAGCTGCTTGCCGAACGCGCAGCCATGAGCGTTCGCAATTTTGAGCGAGTTTTTGCGCGAGAGGTGGGAATGTCGCCAGCCCGTTACGTTCGCCAGGTGCGCGTCGAAGCGGCCCAACGGATGATGGACCACAGCGAAAACGGACTTGAGCAAATCGCCGCGGCTTGTGGTTTTTCCAGCGCCGACCTGATGCGGCGCGCCTTTATCCGGACGCTGGGCACGACTCCTGGTGGCCTGCATTCGCGAACCAAAACCGGAGCCAGCCGGTAGAGAAGGTTGGTGGCCCTGGACTGGTCACCCACCGGCGCATCGACCCAGCCCGCTCGGCTTCTACGCCGTGTGTTTGATCAACAGCACCTCGTTGCCAACGTCGCTATAGATCAACTCATCGACAATCCCCTTCACCGCCAGAATGCCGAACCCGCCCGGCCGTAGGCCCATGGCTTCGCGCGCTTCCAGATGGGCCACGGGAGCGTTGGGCGGATTCGACACCGCGGCATGCGGAATCTCATCCCACCGGAACCCGGCACCGGGATCGCGCACATAAAACACAATCGCCCGCTGCGTGTGTACCGCAGCAACCTCAACGACCTTCGCAGGATGAAAGGCAGCGCCGTGTTCAATCGCATTCATTAGAATTTCCCGAAAAGCCATCATCAGCTTTTCTCGAGGCCCTTCTGCGAGGCTTCTCTCGAACTCGGTCAGGAACTCAACCAGGCGCTCTGCCGTCAGTTTCTGGCAATTCACGCGCAGCGATACCCAATCACGATGCGCGGACAACACCTCAATTCCCAGCGGCGAATCCGTCGCCGAGCCCGCGCGCACGGCATACTCTGCAATCTCCTCGGCATCGAAGGGAGCACTCTTCACGAGAAACACGCGGGCGCGCAATGCCGCGATGATCTCCTCAGGGGTGCTTTCCGGGGCCAGCATGATCACGCGCAGTCCGGGGCGGATCGCCCGCAGTTCCGACAACAACGCCAAGTCTTCATCGATGCTAGTCGCAGGATCGGTGACGACCACGTCATAGGGCGCCAGCCTGAGTTGGCGAAGACTGTCGGCGCTCCCCGCCGCATGCCGGAACACGCAGCTCCGGGCATTCAGGGCGTCGTCCAGAGTTTTCTTCAGCTGCGGCTCTGTGCCAATCAGTAACACCCGGCTTGCGTGTTCTTTGCCGACGGATTGGGTTGCCATGGAAACAGGGTTGGCTGCGGTCATGACGACACCTCTTTGGGAATCCTTTCCCCGGGGTAAAAGCCTATAGTCTATGCTTTTCTTAGCCAGCCGTTCCTCCCCGGCCAGGTGGCTGGCTCTCGCGCGGCCCAACTAGGTCGTCCCTATGCCAGGACCTCATCACAGAGTTGGCTGACAGCGCGTTGGGCTTCCAGGATCGAATAGCGGTGATCCATCGCTCCGGCTAGATCGGTGTTGGCAAAAGCGAGGCGGCCCAACGGTGCATTGCGCAGAACCTCTCGGGGGGCAGGCTGACCGCTATGTCCAAAGAAGAATCCCGGTTGCGGGCTCAGGTAGGCGTGGCCCCAGCGGTTAAGGATGATCCCGGCGATGTCCCGCCGTGGGTCGAAGCCGGCGCCGGCAAACATCTGGCTGAGCTGTTCCCGGATTTGTCGTTCGTAATCTCTGAAGGATGTTTGCATCATCTCTCTGCGGCCCCGATTCCCCTGCTCTTCGGTGGAGGATCCGGGATATGAGTACAGAACTTTCAAGCTGAGCACCACGGGCGAGTCTGGGCCAATGGTGGAATCTCCGACGCCGGTCAGGGCCAGCTTGTGAATTTCCAAATAGTTGCCCAGCCCTTCAAACCAACGACAACCGCTCATGCCCATCTTGTACAAAAATCGCCAATGTCTCACGGCCACGTTCATCATCATGCAGGGAGAACGGTAAAACTGCGCATAGGCCTGGCGGTGAGTTTCCGGAAGGTCTTTTACAATGTGCTTCGTCGTCCAGCATCCGCCGGCCATTATGGCCGAGCGTCCCCGGACCCGGTACAATTTGCCTGCCTTGATGTAGGCGACGATGACTGAATTGGCTTTGTTTGGGTCCCCGTCATGTTGAACATGAAGGGCGGTGGACGAGAGGCGAATTCTTGCGGCGGCTGCGGGAACGTCCAGAGCAGAAAAGTTCACCGGATTGCGGCTGACGCCCTCCACACTGGCGGGGCCAGTGATTCCGTTCGGAATCAGGCTTTTCAACATCAGCCTCGCAATCGTGGTGTTGCCCCCGGGAAACATCTGATCCGAGCCACCCTTCTCTTCCGGGATCGGGTGCAGCATTTCAAAGGCATAATCCGAGTAGGCCGACAAAGCGTCCGGGCCGAGACCTGATGCCCCGCCTTCCACCGGCGAGAGAAACGTCCGAACTGTCTCGCGGCTGAGGCCAAAACGCTCCATGTAGTGCTGTTCCAGAGTGATGGAATCGAGATAGCGGGAGGTCGCGTCCCCTTCCACGGTGGGATGCTCGAATTTCGCCTCTCCCGCCGGTTTGCCGCTCAGCCACCGCAACCATTCGAGTCGCGTGGCGTCGGAAACGGGAGCGCCTAACAGATTTTTCCCCAGCGGGTCGATCAACCACATTCCTGGCTTCTGCCCGAACTTGGTCCCAAACCAGAATCCGTATCGTCCGTTTTGCAAACCCACGGCTTCGTAGGGAGTCCTGGACAAGGGAAACTCTGGCTCTGGTCCAGCCCATGTCTGGTAGGTCAGGTTAGGCGCCTTCAATCCGATGGATTCGTAGAACCTGGTGAGAAAACTGTGGGGATACTGAATCTGATAAATGGCTGAGCCTTGGTGCGCGATCAGACGCTTGCCATCAACCAGAAACTCATTTTGCCTTGCCTCTCCGCCAAAGATGGCATGATTCTCGAGAATCAGGCATTTCCTCCCCGGGCCGGCCTGACGCTGGAAGAACAGAGCGGCAGCTAGCCCGCTGATTCCACCGCCAATGATCACGCAGTCGTAGCTCTCGCCGGTATCGACGATCTCCTGGGGAAGGGGATCGTACTTGCCGTCCCGGATCGCGTGACCTGCTTCGAGAACATCCAAGGTGTTCCCGTTTGAGGTGCTGTATTCGCCGACACCGCCGTAACCGGTGAAGTCGTCATTTCCTGCGAACAGCTCCGCGGGAGTCATGCCTCCCAGCAACGCCGATCCGGATGCCAACAGAACCGAGCCCAGGAAGTCGCGCCGGGTCATGCGGGCTTCCATGCCAAGGGCGGTATCGCCCGCAAAAGAGAAGTTCGTATTGGGCGTTCGCAAAATGTTGTGCTGCCCTCGCTCTGCGGTGCTGAGTGTACACCGAGAGAACTGCTCCGGTCAGCCCGACCGGGTGCGATGGTGCCGAGTCCGGTGCCGGGCAATGATGAGGAGAAATCCGGGTTGATTAGACGGAATTGACCAGGAGTTCCTTTTTCCCTATCATCTATCGACCTCGTAGCACGCTTCGAGATGATCGACACCACGGTTTCGCATTACCGCATCGTCAGTAAGCTCGCTTCCGGCGAGAGGCCAAGGCTGTTTCCGCGCTGAACCGTCCCAACCTCAGTAAACACGCGCGATCGATTACGATCGCCAAGATTCGAAGGAGACAACAATGCAGAAGAGGAGTATCAAAACTGTCCTGGTTATCGTCAGCGTACTGGTGGTGTGCAACCTCTCGATGTTTGCTCAGGCGTCAGGCGCAGAATCGAATAACATTACCGACAAAGACATCCAGATGCTGCGGTCGAACCTACGCGCACAGCGGAAAGAGATCACCGCGCAAAACATGACCCTTACCGCTGACGAGGCCACCAAGTTCTGGCCTGTCTTTGATCAGTACAGACAAGAGGCCATCAAGCCCAATGACGAACGCTGGGCGCTGATCAAGGAATATGCCGCGAACTACAACATCATGACCGATGCGCAGGCGCAGGATTACATCAAGAGATCAACCGACGTTGAACAGCAACTGCTTGCATTGCGCATGAAATATGTCCCGGTGTTTGAGAAGGTTATCTCGCCTAAGAAGACTGCGTTGTGGTACCAGATCGATCGCCGTATCGACCTCCTGATTAATTTGCAGCTGTCCTCGCAGATTCCCATGGTGGATACCAGTAAGCAAGCTGAGGAAAGGTAGTTGCCAAGGCAGCGCAGCCCTGCTTTCGGTTTCTGCGGCAACAGCTCAGCAGCTGCTTTGGCGCGCTGGATAAGGCACAGGCAAGGTGCCAGCCTCACCAAGGATGGCAGAAGAGAAGCTTGGGGCGGCACCCTGGCCCATCCCATAAACCGGGCAGCTCAAGAATGCATCATCGGTTCCTGGATCTTCCAGCCCCGGATCAAGAGCCAAAGCGGCAAGCACAATTCCACGAGGGACACCATAGAAAAGAACCCAAGATGGGCGTTCGGATAAAGGTAGGGTTCGCAAGCGGGTGATGACCCAGCCTAGACCGTCGATCGCCAGCAGAATCCCCAGTATCTTGGGAATGTAGGTGGACCGGAAGATCAAGCAGCCCAGCAGAACAAGGTGGATTCCGAAAATCACCAGGCTCATGGACCAGTCATATCGAAACGCCTCCGGCTGCGAACCAGGTATTGGCTGTATCCAGGTCGTGAGGCCAGTACTGCTTTCTTACCTCTTTCCAGTGGGGTGCGGTCCAGTTGTCATAGGTGCCGCCGCTTTCGCCGTACCCCCGATTGTCGACGGTCAGCGTGTTGATTCCAGCCGCCGCCAATCGCATGGCCACGTCATCCCACGACTTCCGGTCTCGGTTGCTCTGATGGAAAGTTGACGTGACCCTTAGGGAATCAAGCCTCTCAGGGTAGTCTCGGCCTGCTCGTGCAGGTCAGGGGGAGCGCCGTAGAGCACGCGCACGGTTTTTCCCGAGCGGTCGAAGATAAACATCGTGGGCACGGAGGTTATGTCGCCGAATGCCGCCGCCGTCGGGGCATCGGCGATAGCCCAGTGCAAGTCCTGGCTGAGCGAATTCACCGTGGAACGGATCTGATCCGGGGGAGACTCGACCGCCAGCGCCAGTACGGCAAGGTTTTCGCCGTAGCGTCGTTTCAGATCACCCAGCCACTGTAAAGTGGAGCGGCACGGCGGGCACCAGGTGGCCCAGAACTCTACCAGGGTCACGCGTCCGGTGAGTTGTTCTGCAGTGAGCGGATGACCGCGAAGATCGGTCAACTGGAAGCTGGGAAGCGCAGCGAGTTCGTGCACGGCACCGCTGGTCGTGGCGTGCTCCTGACTCACCACGTCTTTCTTGCCCGCCAGGATCAGATCAATCATGCGGACCAGGTCGGCTTTGAATTTTGCCTGATTGTCGGCATTGCGCCAGGGAGCGTAGCGACCGGTGCCTTCGACTTCTCCGAAGTATCCGAAGTCCCGGGGCACGGCTACGAGCACGTCAGCCACAAAGACCGCCGGGTATCCCTTTACGCCGTAGCGGTCAGCCAGCTTCGACGCGCCAAAGTTCTCGCTGACGAAGATCACTTTACCGGGATACTGGGCCACCACTTCCTGTGTCAGCAAACTTGCTGGGTCGGAGATGTTTCAGGTGTAGGGCCAGCGCACCAGCGTGATCTCGATCGTCTTCCCGGATGCCCTTTCGAGCGGGGCGGCGGGTTTTTGCGCGGCGGAATAGGCGGGCAGCACCTGATCGAGGATCACGCGACCGCCCCGCCATGCGTCTGCGGTCGGAGCCGAGCCGTCGCGGTGCACCGTGTAGGATGCAGCGCGCTCGAGAAAGAGCTGCGCCAGCGAATCGTCGGCGGACGAAGCGGCCAGCTTTTTGCGTTCGGCGGCGATGTCCTGTTTCAGTTTTCCCTGTTCAGCGGAATCCAGCGGCCGAGCGTCCAGCATCCCGTAGTGCCTGACCGCGTCCAGATAGGCGTACAGAGCCCCGGCATAGAACTTCGAAGCATCGAGTTCCCGCCCCAGCTTGATCTGGGAATTCAGGGCGATGAAGCGGCTATGTAATTCGACGGATGTCGGCGGCCGGAAAGCAGCATTTGTCTTGGCTTGAAGACTCTGCAACTCCGGCAGCAGCGATCGCAAGGGGAAGGGAGGTGTCTTGCCTCGAAACCTCAGAACCGCGCAAAAGGTTGCGAAATCGGCCTCCCCCTCCGCCTGGCCGACGTACAGCAGGCCATCCTTGGGCCCGGTTGCGACCGCAAATCCCTGGCCGCCTTCGAGCAGAGGAATAGCCTTGCCCTGCGCGGCTTCTGCCAGCGCCTGAACCGCGAGCGGAGTGTGGTTCCATTGCCGGGCACGCGCCTCCTTGTCGAGGGCGCTGAGACGCAGACTCACCGTGCCCCACCGGGACTGAAATGCGGAGAGTCCGCCCTTCTCGACCTCGGCTTTGTCGGCGCCGCTACGTGCGCCTTGCAGCAGGTCTTCCGCCTGTCCCAACTTCTCGAGGGCAAGGTACATTTGGCCGGAACTAAGGGCAGCCGAGGCGGCCTCAAGCGCGTCCTGCGCCATCGTCGCGATGGGGGCGAAATCCTTGTCTGTAACCGGCTTGTCTTGGATCGACCGCTGAAGGCGCGCGATCTCTGTCCTGATTTGCGAGGTCGCGGAGTCCTGTGCGACAGGCGACAGGCTAAGCATGACCAGCAAGCTCAGCATCAGGAAAAGGGGATGCGGCCTGGCCGGAGATTCCATGTTCATCAGTCCCTCGAAATACAGACGAGAGACCCGCGACAACGTAAGCGTCAGAATCGGCATCCGCCGCCCACGCATTCCCCCATCGATACCGCTTGACCCGTCTCGCCTGGAGCCGGCAGGGCTCCGCTACGCTGCGTCAGGATCTGATGGCGACTGGCGCCGAGATGGATGTCCTGCTTTCCTCGAGGAGCTGAACCATGAGGATCATCCAGTGCCTGAGCTGGAGATCGAGTTCATCGACATGCCTATTGCGGGGGAGAAAAAATCACCTTCCAATCGTTCTTCATATCCACAACCACCCATCCCCGGGCATTGGCTTCATCCAGCGCTTTGTCCAGCTTTCCAAAACTCGATTGGCGGTCGTAGGCATATTCGCGGACTGCATCCGTGTGGTGGACGAGCAGAATCAAGCGCGGACCATCGCCAGCCGCAGTCCACTCCAGCATCTGCTGATCGCCATCGGAGTTTCCAAAGGCGGCAATCGGACGCCGACCGATAAACTGATTGATGGCGACTGGTTTTCCCTCTTGGTCGTCAATGAAGTTGATTTCCGGTAGCCGCATGAGCTCCGGCTTGCCGTTCACCATCTGGAACTTGGTTTTGATGGAGCTGCCCACGACCTGCTCAGGTGGGATTCCGTATGCTTTCTCCGTCCAAGGTCGCATGAACTCGACCCCACCCCCAGAAACAATATAGGTCTTGAACCCATTGCCGCGCAGATAGTTCAGGAGCTCCACCATGGGCTGATAGACGCATTCGTTGTAGGGACGGTTGAACTTGCGATCACGGGCTGTGGCCAGCCAGTCGGTGACAATGTTGTGAAACTGTTCCACCGTCATGCCGGCATGCGTAGCCGCCATAAGTTGCATGAGCCCCTGCTCACCGGTCGCGACTACGGCTTTCATATCGCCATCGAGAACTCCCCTGAACGGTTGTGTCGTCTTCCAGTCCGGATGTCCTGGGGCAAGCTGTTTGACCCGGTCGAGGATAAAGGCCATCTGCACGTACATCGGCTGCTCAATCCAGAGCGTGCCGTCGTTGTCGAAGGTGGCGATACGCTGGCTGAGGGGCACAAAATCGGGACTGCCTTCCTTGGTAACCTTTTCGACGAATGCGATGATGGTTTTCTTGGAAGCAGTATCGTTCCAGGAGGGCAGCGGATCGCTCTGAGCCCAGACCAGCAAGCCTGGGATGACGATAAGGCATATGCACAAGCGGAGAAATCCGGGCTTGGCCATTCGATCCTCCAGTCACTTCGTTGCTCAGCCTGCAACCGAATGCTCACCGTCCCGCTTCGGCAGCAGAGGCAGGCGGCACAAACTCACACATGACAGGGTTCCGCATTCCAACGCGGGGAGAGCGCGTCACCTTGCCTGCACTTGAAAATTTTCCATCATCCAGACATTGCTGCTTCTGGCCGTGCCCACGATCGCCAGGCGACGGCCGTCAGGCGACGGCAGACCATAGGCGACCGTGTTTCCTTTCTGCTCCCACAGGGGGGTTGCCCTGCCTTCGAGATCCACATACAGCAGGACCGAGCCTGACTGCGTCAAGGCACAGACAAACCACCCTTTTCCGTCTGCCGCCCAATAGACACCCACCACGCGATTCCAACCTTTGACCACAATCTCGCGCGGCGCCTGTCCGCTCAAGGAGAGGACGTGTATCCGCGCGTCGCCGTTTTTCACGACCGCGATGCGCGTGCCGTCCCGAGCCAGGCCCCATACATACTCGGCGCCGGCCTCGGTTGCAAAGCGAGTGAGTTCATGGCCGCGGCCACCGAGGGCGTCAAAGGCGATGAAAATCAGTGGTTTGCCATCCTCACTCTGCTCCGCGATGGCACACAACGTTGACGGAGCAACGGCGCAGCGCGGCCGCCCATAAGTGTCGGATCGTAGCACCAATTGCGGAGTTCCCCCTTGGGTCGGAATCCGCATCACTGGAGTCGTCGGCAGATCACAGTTTCCGGCTTTCCCACAATCCAGGTAGAACATCCAAGAGCCGTCGGGACTTATGCTGGAGCCCCCAACGTTCACCGCTCCGATCACAAGCGGCTCCTCCGTATCTGAGTCGAGCGCTTGCCGGAAGAGCCGGAGGTGGCCGTTGCGCCGCGAACGAAAGACAAGTGCCCTGCTGTCCGGTGTCCATGTCTCAGCGGCATTGACATAGTCGTTCAAGGTAAGGCGTTTCACCGAAGTAATCCGCGCGCCGTCCCCCTCTATGTCAGCAACGTAGATACTGGTCTGGTGCGTCCATCGATGGAATACGAGCCGGTTCCCGTTTGCGGTCGCGCTCGAACCGTACACACAGAATCCGGACCAGTTTGTGACGCGGCGTGGTTTCCCAACCGGCCCGCCCCTGTGCGGGTCGGTTTGCAACTCCCAGTAATTGCACGAGTTAGAGTCCCCGTCCTCTGAGACTGCGTAGATCACTCGGCTATCCTGCAACCAAATGAAGTCCTTCAGCCTCTCCGCATCTGCGATGGAAAGAACCATCACGGGAGGTCCGCCCTTAAGGTCGCGGCTGAGGAGTGCCGCCTGCGATCCATCACGCTTGAGGTAGATGGCTCGTTGTCCATCTCGCGACCATTGGAAGCTGCCAATGGCAGTATTTCCCTCCGTGTCATAGAGTTTTCGCGCGTCCTGCCCACCCGCGTCCATTTGCCAGATTTCGCGAGCGCCAAGTTCGGTCGCACCTGTTCCGAAGGCGATGAGTGCGCCGTCAGGAGAAACCGCAAGTGCATTGGCGTGGTCGCGAAGTTTCCGGGGCGCTCCCCCCACCAGGGAGACGCTCCAGATGCTTGTCCCCGTTACCTGGCCGGTCGAAGAATAGAGACTCGGAGGGTGCAAGTTGGCGAGAAATCTCGTGCTGTCAGGGAACCACGCCACAATCTCCCAAGTTCCGGGACTGCCCTTGCGCGACTCAGGTTCGGGTATGGCTGCCGTTTCATCCGTTTCAATCAGTCTGACGCGCATCCTCTCTGTCTTGTCGGTGAACGCCAGGTACCTGCCATCGGGTGAGATCGCACTGCTCGTCACCGGGTTGTCGCTGGAGTTGGCCGTGAGTTGCGTGGCTTTCAGCTCAAGCGGCGCCGGTAGTTGGCGCAGGGCAAGCCAGAACAGCGAAAAAGACAACACAAGCAGAACCAGAACACCGAGAACTCCACGGCGCACTCCGGTGCCCAGGTGCGAACCTGCCTCTGCCTCCCTCTCCAGATTCACGGTCGCTACAAAGCGGTAGCCGCGCTTGGGCACGGTCTCGATGTACTCCAGTTGGCCATCCCGCTGGCCCAGGGCTTTACGTAAGGTGAAGATGTTTTTATTAAGATTTCCCTCTTCTACGAAAGTAGCCGGCCACACCCCCTTGATGAGGTCATCCTTCGCAACCAGGCGGCCGGCGTTCTGCACGAGCAAGAGCAGGGTTTCGGCGACCTTCGGGGCGAGTGGGACTGCCTCACCGTCGCGCAGCAAGACGCGTTCCTCGGGGTCGAGGCGGAAAGGGCCAAACACGTAGAACTGCTTTGTTGGCTCGGTCATGCGCCCAGGAAGAATTTCTCCAGAACTTTTCCAGAAATTTGGAAGGATTTCCAAGCCGCAGCAGGGTAGGCACTCGGAGACAGCTGGAGCGGCGCCAGAAAGCCGTCCGGCGGCACATTGTAGTCCGGCTGCGCGACTGCGCGCAATTACGAGCGCTGGTAGAGGAAGCACGCTGCCCGCTGCACATCGATGAACCGAGTTGCACCGATGCGGTCCCATTCCAGCGCCTGGGGGTATGGGCTCGAAGTACCTCAAAGTAAGGCAGATACTTGCTGCTCCTCTGATTCGAAATGCATTGAGAATTTGGACGCCGGCGTGGGCGACACACTCAATCCTGATCCCTCGAACCTAAGTTGCTCAGTCGATTGCTGCCGGATGCGCGCATCTCAATGGCAGGAAAGCGTGCTGACCGACTCCGTTCCATTGGCGGGGACGAGCGACAGCTACGTCTTCCCCTCAAAGCATCGCGGGCAGACTGTCGGGTTATCGGAAAACGGTGCGGTTGATCCGCTCACTGGCTTCCCCAAGGTAAGTCGAACATTCTCAACCGCTTTATCCGAGAGCAATTCCTCCCCATCGGCATTCCCGGCCGGGTTCCACGGCCGAGTCCATGATCCGGTCAGTTCCAGCCTAGCGGCGACTCCGCTTGCTGGCGCCCGATCGCCGTTAACCAGTGCATAAGGAGAAGCTATGTATTTCAGTACCCCGAACTCTCTCTCGCCTCTCGTGAAGTTCGCTATTGCACTCACCATCCTTGCCGCCACTGCAAATGCGCAGCAGAGCGCGAATCACCACGGCCTGTTCACGAGGCGGATCGATATCGGCCCTAGGACCGGCGCGCCCTCGAGTGCAGGGCCAAAGGTGCAAAGCAACGTCATCGCGAAAAGCAAGGTCTCCGAGAATCAGGACCACATAAGCTACACGGCAGTCCCGATTGGAGTGTTACCCGGGAAGACGAACACCGTGGTCGCGGAACTGGCCAACGTTCTGAACAATCTGGGACATGTTGCTGGCTTTTCCTTCGTCTACACCGGCGATGAGCAAGACTATTATCTGACGGCTCAGGCGTTCATTTGGCGAGACGGCCAACTGAAGGCCCTACCTTTGTTGGCGGGGTGGCCGGGGGTTTTCGCGACCGGAATCAACGACCGCGATCAAGTTATAGGGGAAGCCAATAACTTCGATAGCGCCGGGAACCGTCTGCGAACCGCTGTGCTGTGGGACGGCGGGAAAGTCATTAACCTTGGGACTCTCGATACCAACTCAAATTCCGCGGCTTTCGGCATCAACGTCTGGGGAACCGCCGTGGGCTCTAACAAGAACCTTGTCGACGGTCTAACCACGCCGGTGGTCTGGTACGCCAAAGCGATTCATCCGCTTCCTTTGCTCCCGGGTGAAGCCGGCGGCATCGCCTTCGGCATCAACGATCTGGGCGTAATTGCGGGCTATCAGTTCCAGGAAGGTGACGTGAGCGAAATTCCATGTCTGTGGTACTGGAACGGCACGGGCTACACGGCCATGAGTCTCGGCAGCTTTGGTGGAGATTACGGCGAGGCGAATGACGTCAATAATCTGGGACACGCGGTGGGCTATTCGCTTTACGCCGGTGATCTGCATGGTCCGGCGTTTGTATGGGACCGGCGCGGCCTGCACCCCCTGCCAATGCTTGCCGGCGATACCGATGGGTATGCGCTCGCCATCAACGATGGCGGACAGGTCGTAGGCTTTAGCGAACTGGTCGACGACTTCGGCGACTTGTTGTCGCAGCGGGTTGTGATCTGGCAGCATGGCACAGTGACGGACCTGCAAACGGTGGTTCCTAGCGATACCCCGACGTTGACCGATCTTGGCAATGTCAATCTGTCGGGACAGATCCCGGTCGTCACTGGATTTTTTGACGACGGCTCGTTGGCGAGCTACGTGCTGATACCGAGGGACCGATGAAGCGCTCTTCATCGGGAGGCGCACAAGAGCGCCCGGTTTGGGGGCCCAGTTCGGGGACTGAGGCATGCGTGGTTCTCTGGGTGAAGAAGCAGGTGGCAACTGGTCAACCGGATTGCCAACCGCCTCCAGCCCTGCGCCGGGACCTGACGGCATCGACCGCCATTTGGGTGGTGTTCCGGTCCCGGCGCTTCAACCTCCGCTCACAAGATGAAAACGTCTAATGGGAAAGCCGCTTGGAGATGAGCGTGGCGTGGAGTACGCCATCCTTGTCAAAAGTCCCAAGGCAGATCACTCGGTCACCGTCATTAACCTGACTCGCGTCAATCTCGTTGACCTGTTTGCTGCCGTGGGCCTGACTGACCCATTTGGTCGAGCTGTCGTAAGCGACCGTCTTCTCCGTGCTCGCCCCGACTTGGCGAACGGTCAACGTAGACTTATCCTTACTCGAGCGAACGACATTGCCCTCCCAGCGATCCTGCTTCTCCGTCTTCCCCGTGTTCTCCTGAGCAAGAGCCGACTGTACGAACAGCGCCGAAGTTGCCACAGCAAGTGCAGATACAAACAACAGCGTGAATAGCCGCTTCACCATAAGATCTCTCCTCCTAGTAGAGAAAGGCGTTGCTTTCTGGCAGAGAACAATAGACCCAGGGGATCAAAAGAGCAAGCCTGGCATTAGCAAAGCGGTTCAAGAAGACCCGAGGTGAGCCAAGCAAGGCTCTCCAGCAGGGTTGTGCTAACGTTGCTGCACCCCCTGCTCGGGCGCAGTTCTCGCGCACCGAATGGCGTCGTGGCCGAAGATCTAAGTTCATAGCGCGTGGGGCCGGGTCGGCTTAATCGAGCGGCAGCAGATAACCGGGCGTTTTCATCGCTCCTCCGAACAGGGTGTCGTCGAGTACCCGCATATCCCATCCGTACCACTGGGTGGGGGTCAGCCTCAGGCTGATGTCGTCCAGGGCCGCCAGCGTGCCGCCCGCACGGGGATCGGCCAAGCCGGCGTCACTCATGTAGCGTCGGTGGATGCGAGCGTTGATCTCCCGTGAGTCCTCGCCGGCAAAAACCTCCGTGGTGCACATGGCCACCAGCCCTCGTTCCGCGGCGGGTCTTCTGATGTCCACCATCAGAGAGGCTTTCGGTCTGGACAGTACATTCCGAGCCTTGCGACTTCGGGAAGACGTTGCCACGTAAAAGTGGCCACCCTCGAAGAGATACCATACCGCCGTGAGATGTATGGAACCGTCATCGTTCTCTGTGCCCAGAGTTGCAATGAAGCGTCCCGTCAGAATTTCCCGTGCCTCCGAAGGAATGGTGGTTTGCATGACTCGTCCCCCCTCCTCGAGAATTCTATCGCTACGCCGCGTGCGCCCGGACTCCTGCGCAGACAGTGTGGGTGGACCGTCCCTATCCCGATTGAAGCTCGAAGCCCTGCCGAGTTGCGTGCGGGCTCCCTTCTTGGTTTAGACAATCACCAGCGGGCGCATCATGTCATGCTCTTCGTGTTCGAGAATGTGGCAGTGCCACACGTACTCCTTCCCACCCGTCCTGGGGCTTACAGCATTGCGCATGGCTGCCGTGGGCAGGCTCGGGAGGTTGAACTGCATAATGACGGTGGTGATTTCTCCCGGATTCATCCGCACCGTATCCTTCCAGCCGATTTCGTTGGCGTCGGGCGGGGCCGGCGGGCCTGCATAGCTCCAGTGGTTCGGGTCTCCCGTGAACGGCTGGCGCTGGATCAGTTGCACGTTTACCAGGTGGAAATGCATGGGGTGGGTATCACCGGTGAGGTTCATGATCTCCCAGACTTCAATCGATCCCGCCTTCGGCTTCTCGGTGGTGGCTGCGAGATACCCCAGACCCCAGGTGGGCAGCCCTTGATTGTTGAGACCATTCTGCGTGAAGGTTCCGATGGTTTGGATCAGCCGCCCAAAGTCGTCGAAATCCTCGTTGAGTGTCAACCTGCGGTCCGGCACACCCTCAAATGGAAATGCCGGGCGCGACGGATCGCCGTTGTTGAACAGCAGTCCGGGCTGATTCCCGGTGAGGAAATTGGTCTTCAGCTGGGCATTGAGCTGGGCGAGCCAGGCCGGAGTAACCAGGCTGTCGCCGGTGCCAGCGGTGACAACGATTTTCATGAGCGTCCGTGTATTGGGCCCATGACCCGTAAGCGTGCTCGGGGCTCCGCCGAACCCAGTCTGGTCAGGGTCGCCGGTGTAATAGTCATTGCGCGCGTCCCCACCGGGGAAGGGCGCGGGCGCATCATTGTAGAGAATGAAGCTCGAGCCCACCGCGACGCCGTTAAAGTCCACGACAACATCCGCTCGCTCTGCGGGAGCAAGCAGGAGATTGAATGGCCCCTCGGGAATGGCGGTATTGCCGCTGGGGTCCGTGGGATCAAGCGGAATTGCCGCGGTGTTGTCGTGAATTGCGACCGCGGGAAGGAAGCCACCTTCGGTGCCCACCTGATACAGGATTGGTCCGGGCGTGCCCACCCTCGCTTCTCCCGGATTTGATGGATCTTCCGGATAAAGGTTGAGGTGATAGAAGCGAGCCTGCGAGCCGTTGAGGATACGGAAGCGGACACGTTTTGGAGGTACGCTGGCCACCGGGTACACGCCGCCGTTGACCAAACTGGTGTCGAAGAAGGCCTCGGGCACGACCGACGCCGGCCGAGGAAGCGGTTTCGTCCCGAGTGCGGGCGGGACCTCGGTCGGTCCCCAGTCCCATCGTCCCTGGGGATTCGCGGCTTCCCCGCGGAACGTGTTGACCTCGTATTTATGGGGGTACCAGAGGTCGCCGGGATTACCCCAGCGCCAGGTGTGATCCTGGCGGAGAATGTCTCTGGACACAAAGCTCTTGTCCTGAATAACCAGCGGAATCCCCACGAGGTCGGAGAGCAGTCCTGAACTGACCAGTCCCGCTTCGAAGTCGTCGGTAACGATATAAGCGGAGGCGATTCCGGCATAGGCATTCAGCCTGGTGATGCCTATGGCGTGGTCGTGATACCAGACCAAGCGTGCACTTTGATCGTTGGGGTAGTAGTGGGTGGCGGTTCCGGGACGCACCCGGAAGCCAGGAACATTCATGAAACTGGGGCCATGCATGCCAGTGGGTGTGAACCACTGAAACGGTGTCCCATCGCTGAACCAGGGGGTAAGGCCGCCGTGCAGATGGGTTGCGATACGGTTTTGCGGGAGGTCCCCAACCACCAGTCCATTAGGCCCGGCCATCACGCTGGGGTCCAGCGGCAGGATATGCTCATCGCACAACCCATTCGTGACCGTCAGAAGCACCGGGGTACCACGCTTGGCCACAATGACCCCAGCCAGATATTTCTGGTCACAGGTGTCAAGGTCGGCATATCCGAAGAAATGAGTCTTCCCCGGCAGGTTGGGATGCATGGTTTGACTGAACTCGGCTACCACAAGGCTGTAAAGGTCGGTTGGCTGGCCGGCAAAGTCGATCGTGCGTTTTGTGGCCAGGGGGATGTACTGTCCGATCCGGTTGGCCCCCGAAGGCCCTAAGCCAGGCAGCTCGGTGACAAATTTGCGGATCTTGGTTGGGCTTTGGGCAAACGCCCAGGCGTATCCCCGACCCAGAGTTTGATACACAGCAGTCCCCGCACCTGTCAGTGCGATCTGCCTTAAGAAATCTCGTCTGCTGGTCATAGGAACCTCCTTGTGGCGGCGGCGGTGCTTCGTCTGTGAGGGCATCACACACGCCGCCAAACTTGGTGCGATGGTCGTGGCAGGCGAAGTGGTCAGGTCACCCCAGGCGGCGCGACGCAGTACTCCAGGCAACGGGCATCTCTGGGTTGTGAGGGTCGAGTGACCCTGCCTGCTTCGCCAAGGACTGCATAAGACTGTGCGGCTGCTGCCTGATGCGCAATGAAGTACGTCGCGAATGGGGCCTGGGGGAATCGCGCTGCCGCGGAAAGTCCCCGGGTTTCATCATTCTTGTAATGGCTTCAGATCCGGACTGCAGTGATTGCGGCTATAGGACTCCGTGATGTCAGTCACAAGTTGTGGAGGCAATTTTGACGGGCGAGCGAAGCCTTTGCTTCGAACTTAAGGCTGGTGAGCCTGGCAGAAAGACTCTCTCAGATTCCTCAACAAGTCGGACTTGCGAAGCAGCACCTGCCTGAGTAGATGTCGCTAACCGCTCGCTTTCGAAGCGGACGTTGGTCGAGCGCAGAGTACCGGGATCGGGCACAGCCGTATAGGTGTGACCCGACGATTGGAACAGGTCTATACTTTGGCGAGTGTGATGGGGGGCTTGCTTCCCCTCGGGTTTAGTGGTCGCGCCCTCCCAGGCAGTCCGATCGGCCGAGTATGTGCCATATGCACCACGGCGTGGATCCACCGGTAGCGCCTGCTTTTCCGTTGTGCGCAAGGGTTTTCCTCTGCATCATGGCAGCCTTTTGGACCTCCTCCCTGGCAGCGCAGTCCGGTCATAACCGAGGACGACACTGGGATGATTCGCTACTCCACAATTCTCTTCCCAGGGTTCCTGACGATCGGGTTAAGGGGCCGGATAGCGCGGTGTCCACAACGGCCAGTGCGGAAGAGTCCTGTTTCCTGTGGCCGTTGATCGGGGTCCGTTCTCCGACCACGGCGGTTGCATCCTTGGAGGTTCCCGTGCAGGCTCGAAAGGATTTTCAGCGTGCCTGCAGCGCAGCAAGCGACAAGAAACTGGGCAAAGCCGAAGAGCATCTTCGCAAGGCTCTCCAGGCAGATCCGCGATACCCCGTGGCGTGGGTACTGCTGGGCCAGGTCTTGAAGGTGCAACAGAAGCCGGAAGAGGCCCGCAATGCCTGCTCTCAGGCGTTAAAGGTCGATGCCAACTATCTTCCTGCCGATCTCTGCCTTGCCGATCTTTGTGCGCTTGAGCGGCGATGGCAAGAAATGCTCGGCTTTGCCAATGCCGCGGTGGCTCTTGACCCGGGCGGCGATCCTCACGCCTATTTCTATGCCGCTGGCGCATACTTTGGCCTGCATCGGCTCTCCGAAGCGGAACAGAGCGCGCTCAAGGCAGCCGAGATCGACAACGCCAAGCGCGAGCCCCGGGCACACTTCCTGCTGGCCCAAATCTATGAAATCGAGGGCAAGCGGGATGCCGAAGCGGTCCAACTGCGGGAATATCTGAAATCAGTCAGCGACCCACAGGAGGTGGCGATCGTCAAGAAGTACCTGGCCGCTCTCCCGGCAAAATCTCAATAACAGAAAATCTGCTCCTGAAGAGGCTCCCGCCCAACCCTGCCTTGGCAACTCGAGCGGAACTACTGGCGGCACGCCAGATGACGCTTCGACGTTGGAAAAAGCCGTAGACGAATGGCTCTTGACACGATCACTCCATCAGTCCAAACCGTCGCGGCGATAGGATGCTTTGGCTATCCCCGGGGACCATGCCAATCTTTGCATCCCTTTTCTGGTGCGAGTAAACTCACTCTCCATCCGGCAGAGCGAAACAGCGTTTGGGGAACGCCCCATGACCTTGTCTCCGGTTCGTCCGACGTTTCGTGCCGTTGCCTGCACGGTAGTGCCGGAGGCGAACCAACTGGACGAGCAAGGCTGGCAAGAACTGGAAACGTTAGTGGAGACCACTCTGCGCGATCGTCCCCCCGCCATGCAACGTCAGCTTCGGTGGTTCCTGCGTGCGATCCGTTGGCTCTCCGTTTTTCGTTATGGCCGCGAGTTTGCTTCGCTCAGCGCCGACCGACGGACACGAGTTCTTTCGCATTTGCAGGACCATCGGATCCGACCTATTCGTTGCGGATTTTGGGGGCTGCGGACCCTGGTTTTTCTCGGTTTTTATGGCAGAGCGGAAGCGGTGAAGGCCATCGGATATGCCGCTGATCCTCAGGGCTGGGGAGTGCCGCGATGAAGCGCTGCCGCTATCAGGTCGTGATCATCGGCTCCGGTGCGGGCGGCGGCACGGTGGCGCAGGAATTGTCTCCCCTGTGCCGCCAAGGCGTGCGTGTCGCCGTGCTTGAAAAAGGGCCGAAGCTCGGCGACGAGGAATTTACCGGCCGCGAACTGGAAATGGCGCAGGCCCTGTACGAAGATGGTGGCGGCTTTCTCACCGCCGAGCGAACCATGACCCTGGCTTTCGGCTGCGCCTACGGCGGATCAACCGCGGTCTACACCGGCACCTCCCTGCTGCCTCCACCGCGCATCCTGGAGCGCTGGAACGTGCCCCAGCTCACGTATGCTGACGTCGAACAGCGGGCACGCAAGTTCGCCGACGAAAATAACGTCCATTTGCTCGAGAACGGCTGGATCAACGAAAACAATCAGCTCTTCGTCCAAGGGTGCCGCTCTCTGAATTATCGGGTGCAGCAGTTTCCCGTGAATCTCAAAGGCTGCCGCGGGTCCAGCCTGTGCAATCTGGGCTGTCCCAATCAAGCGAAACAGGGCACGGACCGTGTGCAACTGCCGCGAGCCGAGCGCAACGGAGTCGAGGTCATCACCCGCTGCGAAGTGCTGCGCATCGGCGAAAAGACGCTTTGGGCACGAGTTCATGCCAAACCGGCCGGCGGCAAGGGAGAGCCTTCCTGCTGGGAGCCCGGGGAATACCAGATTGACGCCAAAGTGATTGTGGTGTGTGCTGGCGCGGTCCATTCTCCTGCGCTGCTGCTGCGTTCCGGCTTGGCCCGGAAGCTGCCCCGACTGGGATGCGGTTTTACCTGCCATCCCGCCATCATCATGGTTGGCGAACACCAGCGGGCGATCACCAACTTCGTGGGCCATCCCAAGAGTTTCTACTTGGACCAATTCGCACAGAGCCATGGCTTTCTGCTCGAAACCTGTATGTACTTCCCCTTCACCACGGCGAAGGCCATGGCCGGCTTTGGCGAGGAGCACAGCCGTTTCATGGGTGCGTTTTCGCGACTCCAGATGATCCTGGTGCTGGGCTGCGACCGAGTGAACGCTCATAATCGCGTGACCGTCGATCGCCGTGGCCGTCCGGTGGTTCACTACCGCTTTACGCCGGAAGTAAGGCGCGGCCTGGTGCAGGGTGCTATCACTTCGGCGAAGATCTTCTTTGCCGCGGGGGCGGTGCGAGTTCACCTGCCGGTTGCCCCATTTCCCCGGATCGAACGGACGCAGGCCGAGCGTCTGCATCAAATCGCGGAGCATCCTGATTTCAAGCCCGGGAAGCTTCCCATCTCCGCTGCTCATCTGCAGGGCGGCTGCGCCTTGGGACGCGGTCCAGCGGATTCCGTGACCGATCCCTACGGCCGAGTGCATGGAATTCCCTGGCTATTCGTAGCGGATTCGAGCCTTTTTCCCGATTCGGTGGAGATCAATCCGTACCTCACCATTATGGCGCTGGCCGATCGCGTGGCCGAAACCATCCGCAAGGAAGCGCACACACTGTTATGACCAAGATGACGGGCGGCGACCTGCTGGTGCGTGCGCTGGAGGATGAAGATATCGCCTTTGCCTTCGGCATTCCCGGCACACACAACATCGAGCTTTACGACTCGCTGGCCCGTTCCTCGAAAGTCCGCCCCATTCTGGTCACCGACGAACAGAGCGCTTCCTTCATGGCCGACGGTGTGGCGCGATCCTCGGGCCAGCTGGCGGTGGTGAACCTGGTTCCCGGTGCGGGCTTAACCCACGCCCTCTCGGGTATTGCCGAGGCCTACCTCGACGGCATTCCCATGCTGGTTGTGGCTTGCGGCATTCGCCGCGACACGGGCCGGGCCTTCCAACTGCACGACGTGGACCAGCTGGCCATCGCGCGGCCGGTAACGAAGGCGCAATTCCGGGCGGAGCGAGGATCGGAGATCTACGCCACGGTGCGCCGCGCCTGCCAGATTGCGCGGAGTGCCCCGCCAGGTCCGGTGATGGTTGAGATCCCGGCGGAGCATTACCTGTTCCGCCATGATGCGGAACTACGAGCCCCGGAAGAGCCGGCCGCACCGCAAGGACCCCGGCCGGAAGAAGTCGCTCGCGCTTGCACCCTGCTCCAGGCCTCGCGTCGACCGCTGCTTTACCTTGGGCTGGGGGCAGCGGAGGTCGGGGTAGACCTTGTGGCGCTGGCCGAACGGCTCAACGCACCTGTGACCACCACCTTCCAGGGCAAGGGCCTCTTCAGCGAAAAACACCCGCTTTGGCTGTGGTGTGGGTTTGGTGCTTCCGCGCCAGCCTTCGTCCAAAACATTGCGGCTTCCTGCGACCTCACTCTGGCCATGGGTTGTCGCTTTTCCGAGGTAGGCACGGGAAGCTATGGCTTGCAGCCGCCCGGAAAACTAATCCATGTGGATATCGATGCCTCCGTTTTCGACAAAAACTATTCGTCGGACTTGGCCGTAGTCTCGGATATTACCGGTTTCGTCGCCAAGATACTTCCCCTGCTAACGCCGCGGGCGGTTGACGAGCAATTGCGGCAGGACATTCGCTCCGGTCAGGAAGAGGTCTGGAAAGGCTGGGCGGCGCATGCTGCTTCCGAGAACGTCGATCCTCCCTATTTGCTAAGGGTGTTACAGGCGACGGCGGGCGACGACGCCATCTACACAACGGACAGCGGCAACGGAACTTTCCTGGCTATGGAGTGTCTGCGGCTCGAACGTCCCCGCTCCTTTTTGGCTCCCATTGATTTCTCGTGCATGGGTTATGCGATACCGGCAGCGCTCGGGGCTGCACTGGCCTGTCCCCAACGTCCAGTGATCTCGCTGGCCGGCGATGGTGCGTTCCTCATGACCGGGCTGGAGTTGCTCACCGCCGCCCAGTGGCATCTGCCGGTAATGGTATTGGTCCTTCGGGACCGCGAGTTGGCCCAGATTGCCCAGTTTCAGCAGATCGCCCTGGCAAGAAAACCCTGCAGCGAACTCCCGGATTATGACTTGGCGGGCATGTGTCGCGGTGTGGGCGTGGAGCATCTTCCGTTGCCTCGAAACGCCGACGTCGAGGCCACGCTCGGAAAGGCGCTCTCGCTGACGCGCTCCGGCCGCCCGGTCGTGGTCGAGGTCGCGATCGACTATTCCCGAAAAACCTACTTCACACGCGGCGTCGTGCGCACCAACTTTGGACGTTTGCCGTGGCCGGACCGCATTCGCTACGTGTTGCGCGCTCTGGGGCGCAAACTGAGGTAGAGTCGGCGAACATCCGTCAGCGCAGGCCAACGTCCCAGAGGCGAAGCAGGGCCATTCCAAGACCAGTTGGGCCCTTCCGAGGCCACCGAACTGGCCTCGGAGATGCCCACCGGGAGCTGCACCTGCTCTCTGGCGTCGACGACTGCACAAATTCTGTAGTTGACCTCCGCCCCCAATTCCATGTAGGGTCAGAAGGATCTCCCCCTCGTAGTCCTGCTCCGTCGCGAAATCAGGCCCAGCAAAGGGTTTCACTCGAAAAGCAGAACGGCTTTTTGGCCGGCGCATCGTGCTCGTATCCGACATGCGGTCACGTTCTGACCCGAACTTGGAAGACCGGACAGGGGATGTCCCTGGTGTCCCCCCGAGACGTAGATCATGAGAGCTGTAAATTTCATCGAGGCTTTGCGGAGAACCTGCGAACCCCTCTGCAAAGTACTTCGCCAGTACATCTTCCAAGAGAAACCATCACCACACCAAGCGAGCGTAATCCTTGACCGGCTGCAGGAGTTGACGGAGGTTCCACGCAAGTCCCCCGCCGGAGTCCAAGCCAGCGAGGTCATGAACGCGAACAAAAAGCCCGATAGTCAAGCAAGCTGACCCTTCAGGCTCGCGTGCGGCAGGCCTCGCGACGGAAGGGGGCGCTGCTCGGCGGTGGAGGGGATCCTCATAGTAAGCATGTATACGTGCCCATCATCCCCGGCGTGTTGCGTCTGCGGCGTCGTTTGTGGAACTCAATCACCCTGTTCTCGTTGATCCTCACCCTGGTTCCAACTGAATTTCGGGTCATGCCATTCTCTTGGGAGTTCCGGTTGTAGACGTCACCTGTGACGAACCTCCGTTCCTGCTGTCACAACGAGGAGGCCGTTGACGCATAATGGGTTAGGGACTATCATAGGCAGGAAAAATAGCGGCGGGGGATGTGATGCGTGCTTCCATTTTGCGTACGCTTCTGTGCTGCGTGATGGCGGCGATTCTGCCGGCGTCGATGCTTGCCGCTGATTCGGGTGCTGCCATGCTGTACACCAACGGCACGGCCTGGATCAATGGCGCCTCCGTACCCAAGTCCTCTGCCGTATTCGCGGGCGACCTGATCCAGACCCGCTCAGATTCCATCGCCAACATCAGATCGGTTGGTTCGACTCTGTTGGTCCTGCCGGATTCGCTGGTCGAGTTTCAAGGTACAGCCATCAAGCTCGAGCACGGCCGTTTGACCATCACCACTTCCAAGCGCATGGCGACCAGAGTGGGTAACTTGAAGATCGCGCCCGCGTCCGACTCCTGGACAGAGTTTGAGGTGGGTGATACCGATGGCACCGTGAAGATCGCAGCCCGCAAAGGCAACCTCATTCTTGCCGACAACGAGAGCACCACTACCTTGGCCGAGGGTCAGGAAACTACCCGCGACGAGACCCCTGAAAATGGGAAGCGGAAACAGGGAGGCGGGGCTGTTCCGTCAGCCGCGGGCGGCGTCCTCGATTCACCTTTGGCGGTCGGGATTGGCAGCGGCATTGCAATCGGCCTGGGTCTCTGGGCGATAGGCTTCAATTCTGACGACGCCGCGAGTCCGGCTAAACCATAGCCTCGAATCAGCAGAAATTCCCGGCCGCCGCTCGCTTCACGAAATCGGGCTAGCTTGTGCGGTTGACCTGCCCGGGGCAAGCCTCGCAACCGTGCCCCGCTTTGCAAGTGTGGATCCGAAGCAAGTGTGGATCCGAAGCTGCCCACACCCCTTCATGGCAACTCCGGTGCATAGCGCTCATCCCCTCGCTCCATTCCGGTCAGACTGCGTTGCGCTCCGGTCCGGCAATCGCTTGGCGCCGGTGCTGCCGTGGTTGGCCGACGCCGAGAGCCCAGCATCGCACCAGGCGTACAACGGGCACGCAAGAACCAGGCTGTGAGGGTGCCTGCAGAGTGAGGTGCAGTACGACGCAATCCGGGCAGGGGAAGGGCGAACTCCTTGTCGCTGCCGGGCCTCGGTCGCATGGCTAGCGGGAATGACACTTGCGGCAAAGCTGGTCGGAGGAAGCAATCAGCAGAAATTTCTTTTCCCGGTAGTGGTGAGCGGAATGGCATGACAGGCAGGTAATGCGCGCCCGGCTGTGCGCATCTTCCCGCATGGCATGACAGGCGGCACAGCGTTCTCGAATGGTATCCGGGTTTGCGTCCGCGAAGCGCCGGATCTTTCCCGGGTCCCCGCCCGCATTCACGTGATCGGCGCCCGGGCCGTGGCAGCCTTCGCATCCACGTTCAGCGGGCCGCGGATTCTCTAGTGTGCGGGCGTGGGCGGAATCGGCAAAGCTCTGATAGGACTCTTCATGGCACGTCTGGCAGGTTTCGGTGCCAACACACTTCGCAGAGTCCAGGTCCGATGCGGTCTCCGGCGGTCGTTGGGCCGCCAGGAGGCCAGCCCATAGCCAAGAGCCCAGGAGAAACCAAACCACCCGACCTGGAAGCATCGAATTCCTCGGGGAGGATAGGCTTGACGGGAACATCGAGCTAGCGTCGCGAACCGACCCTAGACGGTCACATCCCGCGGCCGCCGCGTTCTTCCCAGCCCGACTGACCGAACCCGGTCGTAGGCCACGTGCAAGTCCTGGCTCAGCAGGTTCACAACCTGCAGGCAGGCTTCGGGATGCTCGTGAAGAAAGCGCAGCAGGTCTTTGCGCCGGACCACAGCCACTTGCAGGTCCTCCAGCGCTTCCGCCGTGACTTCGTGCGCTCGGTCGCAGAGCGCCGCGCTCAGGCCGAGCGCCTCTCCCGGAACGGCGATACGCAGGGTCAGATGCTTACCCGATTCGGAAGACACCGACAGCCGCACGCGTCCTTCGCACAGCACGCACACGCTTCGCGCCAGCTGTCCTTCCCGAAACAGGACCGTACCCCGCGCAACGGCAGCAAGGGACTTGATGCTGTCAAAGGCCTGCAGCGCGCCCGGCGGCAGATCGCAGAAGAGGCGATCCGGACGTAGAACGCAATCCACGCAACTGTGATTGATCGTGCTCTCCATGTGGTCTTGATATCGCGAAGGCAAGGAAAAGACAGTGACTGCAGTCACCCGCGACCGTGACCCTTGGCACAGCGTGACCGCAAGAGGCTCACCCGTTTGTAGCCATCGCCTTCAGGGCCTGCTTGTTCCGTATGACCAGCGTCGAACCCTTTGCCTGCACGATCTGCCGCTTTTTTAGGTCGGCGAACAAACGCGTCACCGTTTCCCGGGACGTGCCGATCATCTGTGCGATCTCTTCGTGCGTCAGCGCCAGCTTTAGCCGCGGTTCCTGTTTCACCGCTTCACCGTTTCGCGAACTCCATTCCAGCAGCAGCTTAGCCAGTTTTTCTGCGGCGGAGTGGGATAAACCGAGAGCCCGCACTTCGTGGCAGGCGTTGTTATATTTTTCGCTCAGCTGTTCTGCCACTTTGAAGCACGCGTCGGCATGGTCTTTGAGAAAACGCAGAAAATCGTCGCGCTTCACGAAGTTCACCTGGCAGGGATCGATGGTCTCGGCCGTTAGTTCGTAGGGCTTGCCGGAAACGGTGGCGCTCAGGCCCAGCACTTCTCCCGGTTCGGCGATCTTGAGGATGAGGGTCTTGCCGTCGGTGGCGCAAATGGAGAGCTTCACCCGGCCTTTGCAGAGCACGAAAATGCCACGCGGCGCCTGTCCTTCAACGAAGAGCACGGCGCCCTTCGGGTAGGCAGTCGCATATTTGATGGATTCGAAGGCCTGCAGCGCCGAGGTTGGCAGGTCGCAGAAGAGGCGCTCAGCCCGCATCTTACAGGTCAGGCAGCTTTCGATAATGTCCAGTCCATATGGTGAAAGCACGAACCACCCCCTGTGACGGGGTCGCGGAGCCAGGCTGGGCCACCTCCACCGGGGCCGTGGTCCGGTTCCAGTCGGGCCGGACCGTGCTGTGAACACACGGCCCAACCCTTTGTGACCAACGTCACGCCACCAGTGTCCATCCAGTCGGGAACAGCCCGCTGTGACTAGAGCCACAATCGTTTGTGACCTAGCTCACACCCCTCCCGGACCCCCTCTGTGCCCTGCTCGCTTTAGTTCTGGCTTTCCCCGTGGTTTCAGGGCATACTACCGACGTGTTCTCCCCCGGACCGCCACCTGGAGGAGGGTGTCCTGCCATGCTTGACACCGATATGAAATCCTTAGCTGAGGCTAGCCCTGCCCGGACTCTCCCGGTCGAGTCCGAGAACCGCCAGCGTCGCCGCATGGTGCTTGCCCTGGTGCTGCTTCTCGGCGCCCTAGGCCTGGTTTTGGTCAAGGACCGTGATTTCTGGTTCCCCGCGCAAGATGTCGCCGATTCGGATACCGAAGACGTCGCCACAGCCTCTGCCAGCGCACCTCCGAGCGCAGCCCTGTCGTTGCCCAAGGCCCCCGTGCCGTCCGCCAAGCCCCGCAGGCGCGAGACGGCTCAGGAGGCGGCCGTGGCCCCTGCGGGCGCACCGGTGGTAAGCAGCCGCCCGGTGCTGCCTCCTCTGGAGATCGAGGTGGTGGCGGGCGAGGAGCGGCGTGCAATACGGCCAGGCAATGTTGCCGTAAAGGTTAACCTGCAGTCCGGGTCCGCCAACCACCTTGCCAGCAGCCCGTCACCCGCGCCGACGGAAATGGCCAGCGTCACCCCTGGTCCACTTACCGGGGCCACGGAGAAAGTCCGTATGTCCGCCGACACCGTTCCGGCCCTGACCCATGAGGTGCAACCGGAATACCCCTTGCTAGCCCGACAGATGAAGGTCCAGGGTTCAGTGGTTCTCGAGGCCATGGTCGGGAAAGACGGTGGAATCCAGGACCTGCGCGTCCTGACGGGACCCAGCATCCTGGCCAGCGCCGCCCGCGAGGCGGTTAAGCAGTGGCGCTTCAAGCCCTATGTGCGGGATGGCCAAGCGGTCGACACCCAGACCAACATAACCGTCAATTTCACCATCCAGACCCAATAGCCCGGAAGCAGGGAAGGTGCACCATCGGGAGGAGGCAGGGTTGCCCCGTGTAGTCGACCCGGCCGGGCACGCGCTTTCGACTGACACCCGCCCAGGCCGGGACGGTTCGTCGAACGAGTACCGCGTGGACCGGGCAGGATGTTGGTCTGGCTGACCCAGGCTTTGCCGTTGCCACGGCGTTAGCATGCTACCAGATGGTCCGCACGACCTTGGCATGGCGGATTCGTTCATCGGCCGTGACCAGCGGCGCGCCTTCTGTAATGGCCGTAGAGGCGATCAGCCTGTCTGCCGGATCTTTGGGAAAGCCGGTTGGCAAACGGACGGCAAGAGCGGCAATCTCTGGGGTTATCGGTTTCACCATGACCCGCGCCACGGTCTCGCGAACGAACGATTCCACGCTGCCCGAAACCTGAATACGACCGTTCTCGGCCAGCCACGCCAGTTCCCACATTGTGATCGTAGCGACCGCAACCCCTGTCTTCTGCCGTGCCTCTCGGATGGCCTCGCGGGCACGCCTGGACAACTGCTGGGGCTCGCTCGCCATCCAGATGAGGACGTGCGTGTCCAGAAAGATCATTGGTACTCCCAATCTTCGGGGGGAGTGACCGGCCCGACGATATCTCCCACAATCTTCGCCTTTCCCGCCATATAGCCGAAGATGTCATCGGTCTGTCTTTCTACCGGCACCAGCTTGGCCACGGGCTTGCCGTGTTTGGTGATCAAGACCGCCTCCCCGCTTTCGCAGACCTGGTCCATAATGGCCAGACATCGCGCCTTAAATTCGCCGGCTGCCATCTGTTTCACCCCATCACCTCCCGATCTCGTAATAGTCATACTAATATGACTATGGTAATACTACAATAGGCAGATTTTGAGGGGGATCGCACCTCACAGCCCGGGAGCCACAGGTTGTGGTACTGAACCTTGATTCCGCCAGGTGCTTCGGCGATCGGTTCGGCTGGTTCCCGCTGCCGATCCCCCTGCTCCTGGATGGAAGGGACGAGAGTCGAGAGGCTGACCTGTTCTTTTGGCGGATGTTTTGGCAGATGAACGGGCGTAGGCGGCTGACGAACTCAACGCGCTCATGGCGGATCTGGGCGAACCTGCGGTCAGGGCGTGCATGAGGTTGGACTGACGGTCGCCCTGCCGAGCGGCTTCGCCAGGCGTCGCTGTTCCCGTTCTGCCGTGCGATCGAGCGCAAGAAAGAGCTTCAACAGCTTGTCGACGTCTTTCTCGCACAGCGCTTGCTGACACAAATCACGCCATTTCTTCTCCTCCTGTAGGGTCAATGTGCTCACCTCGCAGTTTTGGTTGCCGGGGGGAACGAACCGCTTGTCCACCCTGAAGTTGCGATAAGCTCTGCCGCACAGCGGGTTGGCACAGTTTGGGAGCCTTCTCTCCTGCTGCCAGGCAAACCGTCCGACAGGGCGCGGATCGAGTCAGGCAGCGATCAGGTGGTTCCTGACCGCATAGCGTACGAGTTCGGCGTCGCTCTTCGCCCCCAGGATCTCCCTGATCCGGTACTTGTGAAAGGCCACGGTCCTGGCGGTCATTTTCAGGATGGTCCCGACTTCCTTCATCGCTCTTCCTTCGGCCACGAGTTGCAGAACTTGGCGCTGCCTCGCGGTCAGTCGCGCTCCCTCTTCCACCATCTCCTCGTCCCGCCACCGCCGGTCGTTGAGTGTATCCCTGGGTAGCGTCCGTGAGATGTACGATCGGCCGCACAGCACTTCCCGAACCGCCACCACCAGTTCCGAACAAGCGCAGGTTTTCAGCAAGTAGGCGGATCCTCCGCGACGAAAAGCCTCCGCAGCCAGTTCAGGGCTAGAGTGCATGGTCAGAAATACGAGCTTGACTGCCGGCCGCATCTGCTTAACCCGCTGTCCGGCATCCAGACCATTGAGCACAGGCATGGCAACATCGACAACAATGACGTCCGGCCTCAACTGCAAAGCCGCACGGACCATGGCACGCCCATTGCCCACGGTCCCGACTACGTCAAAGTCATGTGCGAGCAGGTTCCTACAGAGTTCGGCCACAAGATTATGATCGTCAGCGATAAGAATGCGAGAGCGGTTCATTTTGCATCACCTTCCATAGCCACGAACATGACTAGGCTATCTGTGGCCGCTGCTCTGGTTTGTACCCTGTCGTGGTAGAGGACTGGCAAGCCGGGTACGAACCTGTTTTGTCGCTTACAGCGGAACGTCCGTTGATACCCTCGACTAGGCGGCCTGAACCTTCGCCAAGAGCCAGTACTTAGGCACCGCTTGAAAGATCAAGTCGCTTTCCATCGCGGTACATTCGACTCCGCAGCACGGGCACCGGAATTCCCATGACTCGGCGTCGTCGCCTGCGATGCGGCCCGTTGGCCGGTAGGCAACGACGAACGCACCGCAGTCCGGCAGGGGACAGCATGTTCCTGCTGCAACGAGATCGTCGCTCTCGTCCCGGTCATCAGGCACGGGGTTCGCTTAGCACCTCAAAATCAGAATGGCTGAGCGAAATCATTCCGCCACCCAAAAGTAGCTTCTGAGCCTGGATCGCTGTGGTTATTCTTTCCCTCTCATCTGTGATCCGATGCTGGTTGGGTACCACGGAACCCGGGTCCCTCCGCTTCCGGACAGCACTGGCTGATCGCACGCAGGCAGGTATCAGCCGTCAATCGGCGCCTCAACTCAGGCCGGCGTTCAGTTCCTTGCCGGTCCACTTTCTAAAGCGGCAGAGTTGGGACGGCAACTAGGAAAACTCCTAGGTAGGCCGGGCTGCGGCTTTGTACTCGCGGGAGTCTTCCGAGCCGGGAGGTGAAGAAGAAGTGGCTGGAAAGGGCCGGGTCGATAGCTGGAATCAGATTCCCGGCTTTTGCGCGTGCACGCCCGCACCAAGGCTCGTGGATCGTGAGCAACACACGTTTGGCCGTCGATCTCTCGGACAGCAAGCGGCGTCCGCTCTAGCTGGCGGCCCGCGGACCAGAGACCGTGAGGGGCAGCCACGCGTCAATTCTGGCCCCTTCCAGGGGACGCGAGTGAATTTCCAGTCGCCCGCCTAGGGGTCGCAGGCGATCCTCCATGCTTCGAATACCGATACCCCGTTCTGCTGAAGGCTTGTTCGGGCTGAAGCCCTTTCCTCGATCGACAACCGACAGGTGGAGCCTCTCGCCCAGCCCTTCCACACGAACCTCAGCGCTTCTGGCGCCGCTGTGCTTTTTGACGTTGCGTAGACCCTCCTGAACAATGCGGAACAGGCAAAGCGCCGCATCTCCGGGAATACCATGGGGAACGTTCTCGTAGGCAAAATCGACCTGTATTCCCTGTTGTTCCGCGAATTCCTCGCAGAAAGCTTTCACGCCGGCGACCAGACCCAAACTCTCGAGCGTGCAAGAATGCAAGCGGTGGGACAGGGAGTGCAGATCAGCGCCCAGCTCACTGACACTATTAAACAGTTCGTGGAGTCGTTGGCGGGCTTCGACGGAAGCATCCCCAATGTTTTCCCCTAACTTTTCCAGGTCAATCGCCAGCATCGCCAGTCGCTGGTTGTAGTCGTCATGGATCTCACGGGCAATTCGCTTGCGTTCCTCCTCCTGCGCCTCGATCAGACGACCGCTCAGACTGGCGAGCGAATCTTCGGCCAGCTTGCGCTCGGTGACATCGACGCACGAACCTATGTAGCCAGCAAAGGAACCGTCCGGGTTGAGTCTGGGCACACCAATATCGAAGATCCAGCGGTATTCTCCATCCTTGCGCCGAAGCCGGTACTGCATCTTGAAGGACTCCCGCCGATCAAACGCCTGCGTGTAGGTCTCTAAGCAGAACTTCAGGTCCTCCGCATGGACGCCTTCAGCCCAGCCGGAGCCAAGCTCCGCTTCCAGAGGCCGACCGGTGAACTCAAGCCACGGCTGATTGAAGTAGTTGCACAGCTTATCCGGACCGGACATCCAGATCAGAACCGGGGCAGTGTTGGCAACCAAGCGGAAGCGCTCCTCGCTCTCATGAAGGGCACCTTCCGCCTGCTTCCGCTCGGTGATGTCTCGTATGGCCGACTGCGTTCCCACCAGCGTGCCGGACTGGTCCCTGATGGGGACCACGTCTACCTCCAGCCACATGCGTGTGCCGTCACGGCGAAACCCTTCATATTCGAAGGGGGTCGGCACCGACTCTCCTCGCATCCGCCGATGGTGACGATCGCGCCATTGGGCCCGGTACTCCGGTGCGATGTAGTCCCCAAGCGCGATCTTTTGCAGTTCTTCGCGGCCAAAGCCGAAGAGGTTCAAGAAGCGGTCATTCGCGAACACAAGATGGCCGTCCACGTCATCTACCAAGAGCGCATCTCCGATGTGTTCCACCACGCGCCGGAACCGTTCTTCGCTCTCGCGCAGGGCTGCTTCCGTCCGACGACGTTTGGTGATGTCCCGGATGATTACGGTAAAGACTTTTTTCCCGTTCACCTCCACCTGCGAGATCGAGGCCTCAATGGGAAATTCTTCGCCGTTTGCTCGCAAGCCCCACAAGGGCGGTTGCGTGCCCATGGCGTGACTGGTCGCGCCAGTTTCGCTGAACTGACGGATATGCAGAATGTGTGCGGCGCGGAAGCGATGCGGGACGAAACGGTCGAGAGAACTGCCGATCGCGTCCGCCATAGCACAGCCGAAGATGTTCTCGGCAGCCGTATTGAACAGCAGGATTCGCTGTTCCTGATCGATGGCGATGATGGCGTCCATCGCGGACTCGACCAGACCCGCCAACCGTTCCTTACTCTCCTCGAGCGCCTGCTCCGTCTGTTTCCGCTCGGTGATATCGAACTGGATCGAGGTGGAATGCAGGATATTGCCTCTGGAATCCTTCACCGAACCCGCATTGAGCAGCACCGTTCGCCTCTGCCCCTGCCTGGTCATTACCACCATCTCCTCATTGTGAAGTTCGCCCTGTGCTTTCCATTTCTCGAACAGTTCCCCCATCCGGGGAAGGCATTCAGGAGCATAAAGCGTGGCCAGCGGCTTGCCCACGAGCTCGTCCTTGGTATAGCCAAGGGCCGCGCAAGCCGCCAAATTGACATCCACGATTTCGCCGTTTGGCGCGATGATGTAGCAATACTCCGGCAGGGTCTCAAAGAATTGTCGGAAGCGGTTTTCGGAGAACAGTCGTTCGTGGTCTGCCCGTTTGCGCTCGCTGATATCGCGGGCAATTCCTGACGCTCCGACGATGCGGCCCGCGGCATCGAGCATCGGAGAAACGGTCAGCGATACGTCGACGCGAGTACCGTCCTTCCTCTGCCGTACCGTTTCGTAATGCTTCACGGGCTTGCCGTTCCGGACCTTTTTCAGGATGTCCTGCCCCTCTTCCAGGTGATCCCTGGCCGCCAGAAACGAGATGTTCTTGCCGATGGCTTCAGCCGCAGAGTAGCCAAAAATGCGCTCCGCAGCTTTGTTCCAATCCCTAACCCTTCCTTGCCGGTCGGTTCCGATCACCGCATCGTCGGACGATTCGACAATGGTGGCCAGGCGAAGCCGCACTTCCAGAGCCGCCGGTTGACGGGCAAGCTGCTCCCCCGGGCCCTCGGCATGTTCCCGTTGGGCGATTCCCGCCGCCAATGTCAGCCCCGATGCTGCCAGCACAGCCAGGAACACCTCCAACAGAACCGCGCTGCTGAACGGAGTGTCACTGGCGAAAGGCCCCGAGCCCAACCCGGTCTTGAGCGTGGCTATGGTGGCGATCAAGACAATGGACAGCGCGGTTGTGCCCATTCCAAAACGAAGCGCTGCCCATATGACAAACGGAAACACCGCGAAAGCAACGAGCCTGCCTGGAACCAGAGGCAGATCGGCAAAGACGATGAAGCCGGTGAGCGTGAGCAGCAGAAGCAGGGCAGCGAGTTCTATGAGCCGATTCCGATCACGGATCCCGAGGAGGGTGGAAAATGTCAGCACAAGCGGCGTTGCTAACAACACACCGGTGCTGCCGCCCAACCAATAAATCAGCCAAGCCGAGCCGAGTTCGGACCACCCGCGCCCCGGGGCGGCGTACAGAAGGGAAGCTCCGATTGAGGCGCCGACAAGGCTGCTGCCGAGAGCGCCGAATACAATGAGCCCGAGCACATCCTGCAGGCGCGACAGAGAGCGATCAAATTTGCCAAGGTGACGGAGAAGGAAGGCCCCCACCAGGGCGGTGAGTGTAGTTCCCGCCGCACAAGCCAGAGCAGCCCAGTGAGGGAGGGAACTCAAGAAGGCAAGAAGGAAGGCTCCACCCGCGATGCCCGGCCAAACGGAATCGCCGCAAAGGAGCAGCGCGCCGAGAGCAATCCCGGACGCAGGCCACACCGGCCCCATGCCGCCGCTGCTGATGGGCTGTAGGAGGTCACCGAGTTTGCCTGCGGCAAACTGCGCGACCAACACAACGGCGATCTGGGCTAGGTACCGGTTGCGGGGCACGACTTCGCGATTTCCAATACCATGAATCACACCGTTTCCGAGCACGATGCGACGAATTCCTCCTCCCGAGAGCTACATCTGCTTTTCCTGTGTGGTACCCGGTCGCTTCGGCCCTTCGCCGAGGCTCACCTGTTTCTTTGTCACCGGACCGGTTCACTCGTTCGCGTTCGACAGGTGAGGGTTTCGAGAGAATCCTGCCACGACGCATTCTAAACCAGTCGCCAGTGAGCAAGATACATGCCATCTCTGGGGACCGCTGCCGGGACCGTGCGTTGCACTCCATCGCAAAGCCCCTGAGCATCCTACCCCGTCCGCTGCTGTCGACCGAGGGCATCGAGACAACGGTCGCTGCGATCCGGGACTGGGTTGCAGCCTTCTGGGATGTCCCTCGGAAGGGCAGTGCAAGCGACCCCCTGCTGGGTGCTGGCAGCGGGCGACCATTTCCCCGGTGATGCATGTCACTCCCCGGAGTGAGACGACTCACTGCCCCGGGGCCCCGGGTTCGCCAACATAAAGCCAGCCGGGCACACCCGGGAGGAGGTTGGGCGCACATGCGCGGATCGGCACCAGGTCGAGGCCGGAGAGTGCCATGGCTTTTGCAATTTGGAGTTCTTAGTCTGGTATTGCTGCCAGCCGCGGCGCCCGCCGGCCAGAAACCCGCTCCCCAGCCCTCCAATGACGAATGCCTGGCCTGCCACGGCGATCCGGGTATGACCAAAGAAGTCAACGGCAAGCCGATCAGCCTGTATGTGAATGCGGAGGCCTTCAAGAAGGCAATTCACGGAGGAATGTTTACCTGTGTCGATTGCCACGCGGACATCAAGAGCTCGCCCCACGAGAAGCTGCCGGCGAAGGTGTCCTGCGCCCGATGCCACGCCGACGAACAGGCGGCCTACCAGCGCAGCTATCACGCGAAAGCGATTCAGGCGGGAGATGGCAGCGCTGCCACCTGCATCGATTGCCACGGAAGTCCGCACGAGTTGCTGCCGGCAAGCGACCCCAAGTCGCGGGTGAATCACGCCAATATTCCCGCGACCTGCGGGGCCTGTCACGGGCAGAAATTCGTGATGGCGGCAAGCGGCCGCAGCAACCAGCCTTTTCTCTCCTACCAGGACAGTGTCCACGGGCGCATGGTCGCGGCGGGTTCGGAGAAGGCCGCGGTCTGCACGGACTGCCACGGGTCCCACGAGATCCTGTCCGCAAAGGACGTCGAATCCCCCATCTTCAAGTTCAATGTGCCGAACACCTGTGGCACGTGCCACGCCGCTGTCCGGCGGGAGTACACAGAGAGCATTCACGGGCAGGCCATTGCCCGCGGGAATTGGCTGGCGCCGGTGTGCACGGACTGCCACGGCATTCATTCCATCAAGGCACACGCGGATCCCAATTCCCCGGTCTCGCTGCGGAACCTGGCCGGTCTGACCTGCGCCCGCTGTCACGAAGGGGTGCGCCTGTCGCAGGAGTTCGGCGTTCTGGGAAGGCGGGCCACGACCTACCTGGAGAGCTACCACGGCCTTGCCTCCAAGCTGGGATCGCAAGTGGTGGCCAACTGTGCCAGTTGTCATGGCGCCCACGACATCCTGCCCTCGAGCGATCCCCGCTCCACCATCAACCGCGCCAACCTGGTGACGACCTGCGGCCGTTGTCACCCGGGGGTGAGCGAGAAATTTGCCTTAGGTAAGGTGCACGTGGATGCGCCGATCTCGACCGACGTAGGCAGCCTGGCGGTGCGCTGGATCCGCCGCTTCTACCTGGGCATGATCGTGGTGGTCATCGGTGGCATGGCGCTGCACAATTTCTTGATCTGGCGCAGCAAAGCGATGGTGCGCCGCCAGCAACAGCATCGCGTCGTGGTGCGCATGACCCGCAACCAGCGCTGGCAACACACGCTGCTGCTCGTCAGCTTCTTCACCCTGGTCATCACCGGCTTCGCACTGAAGTATCCGGATTCCTGGTTTACTGGATTGTTGGGCCTGACCGAGAGGGTTCGCGGCGTGCTCCATCGGGTGGCCGGTGTGGTCCTGATCGGCCTGGGCGCGTATCACATCGGGTATGCCAGCCTGAGCCAGAATGGCCGACAGCTGGTGAAAGATTTCCTGCCCGTGCCGCGAGATGCGTCCGATGCCTGGGGCACGATGCTCTACTACGTAGGCCTGCGTCGTGAGAAGCCGACGTTTGCCCGGTTCAATTACGCGGAGAAAGCCGAATACTGGGCGCTGGTGTGGGGCCTCCTGGTGATGGCCACCACCGGTATCATGCTGTGGGCCAAGGTCGCAGTGGGCAGCCTGCTGGCGCGCTGGTGGCTCGACGTGGCGACCACGATTCACTTCTACGAGGCCGTGCTGGCCACGCTGGCCATCCTGGTGTGGCATTTCTACCAGGTGTTTTTTGATCCCGACGTGTACCCGATGAACTGGACCTGGTGGGACGGCAAGGCATCGCTGGAACACTACCGGGAAGAGCACGGACTGGATACGCCAACTCTGCTGGCCAGCGCCCCGCAAGATTCCGCTGGCGGGGACGACTGATGGCGCCGCACCCGTTCCCCATCCCCTCAACCCTGGGTAGCCGTCTTGAGACCGGAGCTGCGTTTCTTCGGCGCGGCCGCGCGATGCGAAGCAGGAGAAAAGCGGACAACGAAGTCCAAATTGTGTTTGGTGTAGAGTAGTGTCCGAAATCAGCGGGCGGAGACAGGAAATGCCTGACCAGAATTCGCAACCCGGAAAAGCGTCCGCTCTGAAGCGGCTGCGCCGGTTTTTTGGAAATCCCATCTCCCTGGTCGGTCTGGCGCTTGCGGTTGTGGCATTCGGAAACTTCCTGTTCCTTTTCTTTCTCGATCTGACCAGCCCTCACCCCAGTCCCTACATCGGGATCCTGGCCTACATGGTGGCGCCTGCGTTCCTGGTCGCGGGGCTGGCCCTGATTGTGTTCGGCGGGTGGTACGACCGCCGCAAACGCAGCCGGGAACCGGGGAAGGAAATACGCTACCTGGCCATCGACTTCAACGATCCCAGCCAGCGCGGGGCCGTCGCCTTCGTGTTCAGCTTCTTGGTGGCATTCATCGGCCTGAGCGTGGTGGGCAGCTACAAGGCTTACGAATTCACCGACTCGGTGCAGTTCTGTGGACAGCTCTGCCACAGCGTGATGAACCCGGAGTTTACCGCGTACCAGCTCTCGCCCCATGCGCGCGTGGCCTGTGTCGACTGCCATGTCGGAGCGGGGGCGACCTGGTATGTGAAGTCCAAGTTGTCGGGAGCGCGGCAGGTCATTGCCACCACCTTTAAGACTTACCCCCGTCCCATCCCGACGCCGGTGCATGACCTGCGCCCCGCGGCCGAGACGTGCGAACAATGTCATTGGCCGAAGAAGTTCTACGGAGCTCAACTCAAGGTGTTCACCCACTATGCCAGCGATGAGAAAAACACCCCCCGGCAGATTCGGATGCTGATCAATACCGGGGGCGGGGACCCGGCCACGGGAGCTCCGGAAGGCATCCACTGGCACATGAACATCTCCACCGTCATCACCTACGTTTCCGACGAGAAGCGCCAGGCCATCTCCTATGTTCGGGTGCAAGACCGGCAGGGGCGCGTCACCGAGTATTACGCCAAAGATTCCACCTTGAGCAAGGAACAAATTGCCCGCGCCCCGAAGCGGCGGATGGATTGCGTGGACTGCCACAACCGCCCGACCCACATCTATGTTCCGCCGGACCAGGCGGTTGACCGCTCCCTGCTGGCGCGCCGGCTGGATTCCTCGCTGCCTTACCTGAAGCAGCAGTCGGTAGCGGCTCTGACCGGCAACTATGAAACGACCCCGGCCGCGATCGAGGGCATCGCTAAAGCCATCGAGAGCTACTACGAAAGCAAGTATCCCGACCTGGCCAAAAGCAAAGAACTGGAGATTCGTTCTGCCGTTGAGGAGCTGCAGCGCATTTATCGTGATACGGCCTTTCCCGAAATGAAGGTCAACTGGCAGACCCATTCCAATAACATCGGGCACTTTTACTTCAGCGGCTGTTTCCGGTGTCATGACGAGCAGCACGTCAGCCCCGATGGCAAGGTGCTGGCCAAGGCGTGCGACTCGTGCCACACGGTTCTCAGTCAGGAAGAAGGCGGCGTCAGCCTGATTCCGGCCTCCAAAGTCACTTTCCAGCACCCCATCGACCTGGGCGACCTGACCCAGGTGAACTGCAGCGACTGCCATACCGGGGGTGGGCAGTAACTTCCTTTTGGTCAGTGTCTTAGCTGCCGTGATGGGCATCACGGGAAGGAGTGACAGCGATCACGGCCGCGCTGTGCATGGTTCTCTATCGTGGCACTCAGTGGGTGGCAACAACCCCAGAGTCTGGGAACAGGGCAAGGAGGCAGGGCATGGAGGCGGGCCAGGGCAACGGGCAGCAGCTTTCGCAGGGCAGCGAGTTCAAGCCGCGGTTGATCTTCTGGGAAGTCACCAAGGGCTGTAACCTGCGATGCATCCATTGCCGGGCGACGGCGACCGAGCTGACTTCGCCCACCGATCTCGCGACCCACGCAGCCCTGGATATTATCGACCAGATCGCCGCCGCCGCGAGCCCCATCCTGGTATTGAGCGGGGGCGAGCCGCTCTACCGTTCGGACATCTTCCAACTGGCGCGCTACGCCACCGACAAAGGTCTTCGGGTAGCGCTGGCCACCAATGGCACGCTGGTCACCCGGGAGGTAGCCCGCATGATCGTCGACGCGGGCATTCGCCGGGTTTCGATCAGCCTGGATGGCGCCGATGCCGCGACCCACGATGCCTTCCGCGGGATTCCGGGAGCATTTGAGGCGGCGGTGCACGGCTTGCGCAACCTGAAGTCGCTGGCCATGTCCGTCCAGATCAACATGACCATCGCGCGGCACAACGCCCACCAACTGCCCGACGTTCTCGAACTGGCGCGCCATCTCGGCGCCGACGCGCTGCACACATTCTTGCTGGTCCCGGTCGGCTGCGGAGTGGACATCGCCGCGGAACAGATGGTTCCTCCGTTGGAATATGAGCGGATCCTGAACTGGTTTTACGACCAGTCGGTGGCCGGCGGGATCGAGCTGAAAGCGACCTGCGCGCCCCATTACTTCCGCGTTGTCCGTCAACGGCGCGCGGCGGAACGCCGTGCGGCGCAGACGGGCGCGACCCGGGCGGAAGCCGCGACCACAGCGGCGCCGAGCCCGAGCGCGATCGGTCCTACCGAAATGACAATGCCGGGATCGACCGGCATTGCCGTGGGCCCTCGCGCAGCGGGACGGTTCGTGGGCCATCCCGGCGGCCATCCCTCCGACATGAACGCGATGACCAAAGGCTGCCTGGCGGGCACCGGCGTGTGCTTCATTTCGCACGAAGGGGAGGTTTATCCCTGTGGGTATCTGCCGGTGCCGGCGGGCGATCTGCGGCAACAGCGCTTTTCGGACATCTGGCAAAACTCAGCAGTTTTCCAACAGCTACGCAATACGGAAGATCTGAAAGGCAAATGTGGCTGCTGTGAGTTCCGCAACGTGTGCATGGGATGCCGGGCGCGCGCCTACGCTGCCAGCGGCGACTTCATGGACGAAGAACCCTTCTGCGTATATCAACCGCGCACGAAGAGCCTGGACCGAAGCGGCGAAACTGTAAGCCATTCCTGAGAAATGGTGGCCGAAGCCAGAACGCCCGGCACCAGGCCGGGCGTTCTCTCTCTGGGGTTCTCGTTGAGAGTCTCCATCAGGCTGACTTCTTCACCTCCGTCGGAAACTCAATCACCTTCCCCCGCTGTGCGGGAGGCATCCATTTCACCTTTTTTCGGAAACGGTCCGGGACGTAGAATTCAATCACCCGTGCCATAGCATCCTCCGATCCATCACACGCTCGACGTTGCATCTCGTCACCGTGTCCAGCGTGCCTTTGTCTTATTAGATGCGCCGTCTGGGGTGGAGGTACGGGTCAGTGCCGCAGGCGAGGTGGGAACCTGCTGGAGTCGGCCGATGAGTGGATTCGTGGTCCGATATCGCGCCCAGCAGAGAACAATATTACCTAACATAACATTGTTAAGTTATCCGGCTGCGGCGCCGCATAAGCCTAGCCGAGATGTGGGAACGAGAAAAAATGGGAGCAGCGGATTCCGAACCATGTTCGCGGCGGAGGGCAGGCTGTGACCATGCACCGGATCGCGAATGTGCTGCAATGCGAAGGCCTCAAGCGCAAGCTTGTGGTGGCCTTGGGAGCTTTCGCCATTCCGAAGCAACCCCTAGACGGTCAGCAGGCGAGCTGATCGCGGGAGATCTTCAGGCCGTTCAGATTTCCCAGCACGGTGACCGCGATCGAGTCGCTGCGGAAATATTCGTGAGCCATTTCCTGCAAATCTTCGGCGCTGACCCGCTCGATCTTGTCGATCAACTCGTCCATGCCATAGAAGCGATCAAAGTACATCTCCTGGCGCGAGAGATTGGACATGCGCGCCATGGAGGATTCCAGAGACAGCATCAGGCTGCCCTTCAGCTGGTCCTTGGCGCGTCGCACTTCTTCGGCCGGAACCGGATCCGATTTTAGGTTGCGGAATTCAGAGACGATGGATCGCACCACTTTGCCGGCGGACTCGCGTGAGGTTCCGGCATACACCGAAAGACAACCCGTGTCGCGATAGGGATTGAGGTCACTGAAGATCGCGTACACCAGGCCCTGCCGTTCGCGGATATTCTGGAAAAGGCGGGAACTCATGCCGCCGCCCAGCAGGGTGTTGAGCACGTAACCGGCGAAACGCTTCTCATGCGCCATGGGATGCGCGGGCACGCCCACGCAAATCTGCACCTGCTCCAGGGATTTCTTGTTGCGCAGGGTGATGCGAGGCACGATCTTGGGCGGCGGCCCGTCATGTCCGTTCTGGACGGGCCGCATGGCTTCGAATTGTTCCCGCACCAGCTCGACAAAGCGCCTGTGATCCAGGTTGCCGGCACCCGCGACAATAAGATTTCCCGGATGAAAACGCTGGCCATGGAAAGCGAGCACCAGGTTCTGCTCAAATCGTTTCACCGTGTCCTTGGTGCCCAGGATCGGTTTGCCCAGCGGGTGATCCTTCCAGAAGCTCTGGGTGAAGATCTCGTGCACCAGGTAGTCAGGGTTGTCCTCATCCATCTTGATTTCTTCCAGGATCACCCGACGTTCGCGAACAATGTCCTCGACCGTGAACAGGGGATTCAGCACCAGATCGGAGAGCACATCGAGCGCAATGGGCAGATGCTCGTCCAGCACCTTGACGTTGAAGCAGATGCACTCTTTGGCGGTGAAAGCGTCGAGGTTTCCGCCGATGGAGTCGACCTGGCGGGCAATGGCCTCGGCGGAGCGGTTCTTGGTGCCCTTGAACACCATGTGCTCCACGAAGTGGGAGATGCCGTTCGCATCCGCTTCTTCGTCGCGAGACCCGGTCCTGACCCAGATCCCGATGGACACCGAGCGGATGTGCTCCATCTTCTCGGAGATGACCGTCAGGCCGTTGGGCAACACCTGGCGGTGAATGTTTCGCAGCTCGTGCACGATCCTTCCTTCCGGCCGGGCCCTGCCCTGCCTGTAGCTATTCTTGCACAACTGCCCGGAACCTGCTTGGCGACACAAGTTTATGTAAATCAACGACTTCCCGACGTTGCCCCAAGCTGCGACTGGGTGCACCCTGCGCTACAATCAGACCTGCGATGAGCGAGCTGCCGGCAGTGCGCTTGCTGGGTCTCGATGCCGAAGAGCTGGCCGCACTCACCCAGCGGGCGGGCGAACCGGCATATCGAGCTCGCCAGCTGTTCGAGGGGCTCTACCGCCAGCGCATTTCCGAACTGGAGCAAATCTCCACCCTGCCGAGCGAGCTGCGGCGGAATCTGGCGGCCCAGGGAATCGGCGTGGGTGTCCCTCGCATCTTGCAACGCAGCACTTCGGCGGACGGTACCATTCGTTATCTGATCGTCTTCCACGATGAGCAAAGTGTGGAGGCCGTCTGGATGCCGGAGGGAGATGGCGGGGAGAGCTGTGACGGCAGTGAAGCTGGAGATGAGTCCGGGGGATGGGGCCGCGCCACCATCTGTGTCTCCAGCCAGGTGGGGTGTGCGGTGGACTGTCAGTTTTGTCTCACCGCGCTTCTTGGGGTGAAGCGAAATCTGACCGCAGGCGAGATCGTGGGTCAGGTTTGTGCCTTGCTCAATGAGCACCGGGTTTGGCCGCCTCAGGATCGCATCAACCTGGTCTTCATGGGCATGGGCGAACCATTTCTCAACTACGATCATTTGCTGAAGGCGGCGCGGCTGCTGGTGGAGGGAGTGGGCATTCCCGCATCGCGAATGACGGTGTCCACCGCCGGTGTAGTGCCTCGAATCCATGACTTCGGGCAGGAGCCGGTTCGTCCCAAACTGGCGATCTCGCTCAACGCACCCAACGATGAGCTGCGCAGCCGCCTGATGCCGCTGAACCGCAAGTGGAATCTCTCCGCGCTGATCGAGGCTGCGCGGGAATTTCCGCTCCGGTCTCGAGAGAAACTTACATTCGAATACGTGCTTCTCGACGGAGTGAACGACGCACCCGAACACGCTCGCCAGACGGTCGAACTGCTGCGCGCAATCCGTGCCAAAGTGAACCTGATCGCCTTGAATCCGGGACCGGGGATTGAGTTTCGCACGCCCTCCGAGCAACGGGTTTCGGCGTTTCAACGCATTCTGGTTGCCGCCGGCTTGCCCGCCTTCATTCGGCGTCCCCGCGGCCGGGACATCTTCGCGGCTTGCGGCCAGTTGAAGCGGACCGTACAACTGACGTCGGGCTGAGCCGGTTTTCAGAGACAGCGGGTCCGAGCCCAGGGACTGAGAATCGCTGGCTAGAACGTAAAATGCGACCTGGTCAGGCTTGCTTGCGGAACGACCGTATCGGCCTCGCTCGTTTCCGGAATGGGCAACTCGATGCGAATCGTGGTTGCTCCCTCCGCCTGCTTGACGCACGAAACTTGACCCTCGTGCTCCCGGACGATGTTATAGCAGGCGCTCAAGCTGGTATTTCTGCCGTCACCGGCCAGGTCAGCGGTTGGATCGAAGGTGGATCGCTTGCCGGGCGACACCGCGCTGCTGTGGAACTCCAGCACCACCAAGCTGCCCTGGCTCAAGCTTGCGACCCGCAGCGTTCCGCCGCCCTCTTCATCCAGCGTGTGCAGGACGTTGCCGGCAATGTGGAGGAAGACCTGGAGCAGTTGATTGGGATCGGCCAGGATGCGGGGAAGAGCCTGGCTGAGGTTCACCTGCACGCCGATTCGGTGCGTGCTGCATTGCGGTGCCACCTGCTTCAGGGCGGTCTCGACCACTGCATTCACGTCGATCCAGGTTCTTTCCGCCGGACCCTGGCGGGCAAAGTTAAGCAGGCTGGCGATCAGAATCTTCGTGCGCCGGACCTGTTGCGAGATTTTCTGGGCCAGCTGGCGTTGTTCGTCGTTCAGCCCGGAGGCCGCTAACATTTCGGAATAACCCAGCATTGCCGTCAGGGGATTGTTCAGTTCGTGGGCGGCTCCGCCCACCAGTTGCCCGAGCGAAGCGAGCTTCTCGGATTGGATCAATTGGGTTTGCAGAAGCTTGAGGTCCTCAAAGGACCGTTGCGAGGAATGCACCAGGCGAATCAATTCGTGGTCCAGCAGATGTTGCCGGATGAAAACGATTCCTCCCATCAACAGGGTCGTCACCAGGGTGACGGCGACTCGGAAGGTGCGCACCTTAGGCGGTGTGTTGGTGTTGGTCAGCCACCACGCGGCCAGCAACGGCAGGGAGAAAATTACCAGCATGCCCAGCCGGGCCACCCACACTCCGTGCCGCCCCCGCTCGGAAGCGGGCTCCTGCCTCAGGGGCATGTCCTGGGCCAGCACGCCGATGGCACTGATCCAGCCCATCGAGGCCGCCAGGGGAAGATCGTACAAGCTGCCCGTGTAGTAGAGATTGCGCTGGATCGCCCAGTTGGCAACATAGGAACTGAGAGCGTACATCAGGCTGGCTCCAAACCAGTGCGCGTACATCGAGCGCCACCCGCCCTTGCTGCGAATCCATACCAGGGCCAGGCCGGCCTGAAAAACCAGCTTCTCCGTAAGATACAGCGCGTTCAGATTTTTCTGGTACGACAGTTTGTCGATGCTGGCGTACTGCCAGGGAAGGACCGTTACCAGGTAGAGGTACACCCACCAGGTCAGGAGCAAGACAAAATCCATGCGTCCGAGCCGGGCGGTGTGCTGGTTCTCCTGGGCGTGGGGCGCGAGGGCGAGGGCGGCCATCATCGGAACCAGGTGGAGAAAGAGAACAATGTCGCCCACGAAGGGGTCGGGCACGTCCTGGCGCTGCACCACTTCGAAATAGCTCCACAGCAACTGGTAGGAGAGCCAGAACACCATGCCAACCGTCATG
The DNA here is from genome assembly GCA_035623795.1 of Terriglobales bacterium. Taxonomy (GTDB): domain Bacteria; phylum Acidobacteriota; class Terriglobia; order Terriglobales; family Acidobacteriaceae; genus DASPST01. The sequence goes on along the minus strand of DASPST010000058.1, from coordinate 63,339 downwards.
AGGGCCCAGAACAGCCGGGTGCGCCCGCGGCCGCGCACGCTGTTGGGCAGCAGAGCCGCCGTCCCGCAAAGCAAAAGAATGCACTGGGTTACGTCGCTGAAGACGGTCAGAGCGAATCCCGATGGCAGCAACAGCGAGGCGCAGGCCTGGGCAAAGACCAGGCAGGACACCGCCAGGATCCAAAGTTTCGAGTGCTCCGACAAGGCAACCTCTGAATTCATTCTAGATGGGATCGGGGCCGCGCCTGGGTTACTTCTGTAATCGGGAGGGCAAGCCGTGAGGGAGGCCCAAGTCGAACTTTGACTTGCGATATGCCAACCCGGACAATAACATCCGTGGCATCCCTAGCTGAAGGTCTTGGAATCGTGAGTCGCTTACCGGTTCGGGCAACTGCATCCCGCTTCTTCTCCCGGCTACGCGCTCCCAGTAGTCCAGGCGAAGTCCGCCGGGTCGAACGCTGGCTGGCGACCGCCCGCATGTTTCTCGCGATCTCCGCCCTGGTTGCCGGTTGGATAGACCCGGCGGAACTGGGGGGATCGGTCTGGGTGTTCCTGCTTCTTTGCCTGTACATCCTGCACGGCTTGCTGGTGATGATCCTGCTGCGCGTGCGCAAGGAATCGACCGCTTCGTTCCGTTGGCTGGTTCATGGGGCGGACATTCTGTGGCCGGTCGTGATGTCCCTGTTCGTGGTGGGACGCGGCAGCCTGCTCTTCCTGTTTTTCTTCTTTGCGCTGGGTGCCGCTGCTTACCGCTGGGGTTTGCGGGAGACCGCGGGTACGGCGGTGGTCAGCGTGACTCTGCTGTGGCTGGAGAGTTTCGCGGTGCAGCATGGTTTGCTGGCCTGGATCAACGGGTTCGCGCTCGGTCGTGGCCTGCCGACGGTGGGAGCTGCGGCCGACCTCGAACCCCAGCGCCTGGTCATGCGGTCGATCTATCTGCTGGTGGTTAGCTTGCTGCTCGGCTACCTGGCGGAGCAGCAAAGACAACTGCGCGCCGAACGCGCCGTCATCGCTCGCGTGCTGGGCCGGGTGCGGGTGGAGGCAGGGCTTCCCCGCACGTTACAGCAAATTCTGGCCGAGATTCTGTCCCTGTACGGTGCCCGTCTGGCGCTGATTGCCTCGCAGGAATCGGGCCATTTCCGGGTCTTTCTCGGATCGGTGCGGGCGCTCGAGAGCGGGCCCTCCGAGTTCAGCTGGATTGAGTCCTCGGCCTCGGATCGGGAGACCTATCTGTATGACTCCCCCGCCGATGCTTGTCTGGTGGTGGCGAAGGCTTCGAGTCTGCGCGTGGTGGAGCTGGACGCCAGCGGCGCGAGACTGAAGCCGGCCGCCGGGGCGGCTCCAGGTAATGGCTTCGGGGCGCTGGCCCGGCAGTATTCGTTCCGCTCCTTGGCCGCGGTTTCCTTCACCTTCGGGGAGGAGTGGTGGGGGCGCATTTTCCTGTTTGATCCCGTGGTCGGGGCGGAGGAGGAGGAAGAGCTGCGCTTCCTGCAGGAACTGGTACGACAGGTCGGCCCGGCGGTGTATAACGTTTACCTTTTGCGCCGCCTGCGCCAGCGCGCGGGAGCGGTGGAGCGGGCCCGGGTGGCCCGGGAGTTGCACGATGGAGCCGTGCAGTCGCTCATCGCGGTGGAGATGCAGGTCGACGTGCTGCGTCGGCAGGCCGCGGAACATTCGAGTCCGATCGCCGGGGAACTCGAACGTGTGCAAGGTCTGCTGCGCGAGGAGGTCCTGAAACTGCGAGAACTGATGCAGCAGATGAAGTCCCTGGAAGTGGACTCGCGCAACCTGCTGCGCTTTCTCACCGACGCGGTGGAGAGATTCCGGCGGGAGACCGGCATCAACGCCCGCTTTGTCTCCGAACTGGACGAGATCGAAATGCTGCAACAGGTATGCCGGGAGCTGGTGCGCATCGTGCAGGAGGGACTGGTGAACGTGCGCAAGCATAGCCGCGCCGGTCGCGTGCTCGTCCGGCTCACCTCGGACAACGAGTACTGGCTGCTGATCCTCGAGGATGACGGCCGAGGCTTCCCCTTCACGGGACGCTTTGCGCAGGAGGAACTTGAAGCCATGGGGAAAGGGCCATTGGTGATTCGGGAGCGGGTACGTTTGATTGGTGGAGAACTCACGATAGAATCAGATCCTAGCCGGGGCGCGCGATTGGAAATCAAAGTGCCGCGACACCGGGAGCCGCCTTATGGACAATAGGGACAATAGGAAAGCCCAGCCGATCCGGATCGTGATTGCCGACGATCACCCCATCTTCCGCGATGGTTTGCGCCGGCTTTTGGAAGCAGAGCCGGACTTGAAGGTTATTGGCGAGGCCTGCGATGGCGCCGAGGCGGTTAAACTGGCGCGCCAGCTCAAGCCTGACATCCTGCTGCTCGATCTGGCGATGCCGCGGCACCCGGGGCTCGAAGCCCTCCGGGACCTGAGTACGGGGCAACAAGCGAACCCGGTGCGCGTGATTCTGCTTACCGCCGCGGCGGAGAAAAGCCAGATCGTGGAGGCCCTTCAGCTGGGAGCGCGCGGTGTCGTTCTCAAAGACTCGGCGACGCAACTGCTGCTGAAAAGCATTCATACGGTGATGACCGGGGAATACTGGGTGGGTCGGGAGAGTGTCTCCAACCTGGTCCAGTACCTGCGCATTCAGATGCAGTCCTCGCAGGAAGACGCCCGCCAGCGCAAATATGGCCTGACTCCCCGGGAACTGGAGATCGTCTCGGCGGTCGTTGCCGGTTACTCCAACAAGGAGATCGCCGAGTACTTTAAGATCAGCGAGGACACGGTAAAGCACCACTTGAGCAACATCTTCGACAAGCTGGGGGTCTCGACGCGCCTGGAATTGGCTCTGTTTGCCGTAAACCAATCCTTGCCGTTTAAGAGCATTGCTTAGAATAAGGGCATTGCTTACAATAGGATGCGACGGGCATGGCACCTTTGTGCCATACCCGGACACTTCGGTGCTATTGGCTGGGCCTGTGCCGGCCATTAGCATTGTTGCAAGTATGTCTAAATTAAGTGTCTAGGTGTCAAGTTGTGAAAGCGTGGTTTTTGCCTTGGGGATTCTCAAACAGGAGAGGAGCCCGTGACTGAGTTTCTTCGAAAGCTTTGGTCTGATGAAACTGGACAGGACATCGCGGAGTACGCCGTCATGTTGGCGGTGATTCTTGTGATCGTCGTTGGGACCATCCGTTTGATCGGCTCCAACGCCAACAACGTGTTCTCCAACGTTGCCAGCAGCATCCAGTAAGATTCGCCTCCGACCCCCCGCTCTCCATCTTCGCGGCAGCCGTCCCCATCCCCGTTGATGCCAGCCTGACCTATCGCTGTGTTCCCCTCTGCCCGGCTTGCCCGCTCACTTGGCCGTCGAGGATGGCTCGGCGGGGGCGGTCGAGGCCACTCGTTCCCCACTCGCATTGGTACTGCGAATCAGGTAGGGGAAAACCGGGGTAACTTCAAAGGGCATCTTCTCACGCGCCGAGATCAGCGCTACTGGCTTTGCCTTAGCCAATTCGATCTGATCGCTCCAGGGATCCACTCTCACCCGCCCGCCCAGAGGCAGGGCCGCGATCTGATCTTTCTTTCTTTCGTCCAGCTGCGGAGCCGAATTCAGCAGCGCCGACATGCGCAGCGTCTTGCCGCTTACCAGACCGTCTCCCAGGCGGGCCTGGATCAGGCTCTTCAGGTCTGGAGCTCGCGACTGCAGCGCCTTCAGGAACAGGCCCGCGTTGCCCAGTTTGTCTTTATAAGGCGAGTTGGCGAGCAATTGCAGAGCCCTGGTGTCCGCCTCCTGCTCTTCCTGGGACGACCGTTTGAAGCCCATCGATTGAAAGGTTTTCTCGTCCGGGAAGAACATCCGATCGTTGAAAGCCAACTTGCTGTCGATTTGGTGTCCGAGCACGATGTGGGCGAGTTCCCGAGACAGGATCATGGCCAGCGAGGCTTCATCGGGCAGGACGTCCAGCAGGCCACGGCTGACCACGATCGTGTGTCCGATGGTGAACGACTCCAGCGGTGATGTGAGCAGCACGCGCGTGCGAATATCGGTGAGCTCGACGTTGTTGGTCACGACCAGGTTGTTGACCACGGTCTGCAGAACCTTGTCGACATCCCCGTTGGGCGCCATTAAGCCGATCTTCTGCAGGCGTTCCAGGGCATTATCTTCCGCGTGCCGCTGCCAAAGCCGCTCCGCCTCAACCGGGCTGGCATCCTGTCCCGCCTCGCTCTGGTCCCTCACCGTCTGCGGGTCCACGGTGATCGTCGCGAACTCCTCCGTGCCGCCGATACCTTTCTGATCGTATCCCCACAGCCGGGTTTGCGCCTTGAAGTGCAGGGTCTGCATCATGCGGTACTTCACGTCGGATTCCTCGCTGTAGATATATGCGGGAAGCCAGACCCCGGGGCGCAGGTTCAGCCGCCAACTGTCGAAGTGGAGGTAGTAGTTCGACTGGTCGTGGGGATAGTAGGTGCCGTTAAAGCGCACGATGTTGTAATCCTGATCCTCGACCCAGATGCGTCCCAGGAATCGCCCTTTGCCCGAGTTCTCTTTGGGTTGCACGTCGATCACCAGACAGCGGATCTCGCCGATGAACTCACGCCGCACAAAGCCGAACTTATAGAAGCGCTTCTGCAGATCATCGTCGAGCACGACCATCTGGGCAAAGCCCAGAGGAACGAAGTGCATGGAATAGAGATTGGTGAGAACGTTCAGCATTTCCTTGCGGAATCCAGGAGGCTTGATGAAGGAACGATCCTGCGGACCATTGGTGAGGTCGAGTCGGCCCAGGAAGTATTGGTCGCTGACCGGAACCGAACCCAGTTCCTTATCCGGCTTCATGTTCTGAATATAGGTTTCCACCAGCGGGTGCATATGCCGCATCTCGGCCACGAAAAAGTGTTCGCGTTCCACCACCCGGTCGATGACCTGGTCGAAAGAGGTGGGCGCACTGGCCGTAGTCGACGCCGGCAGCTGGACCATCCGGGCGGGTGGGGGGCTCTGGGTGTCGGGTGCGGGGTCCTGCTGCCCGGCGGCGAGGATTCCGCAACCGAGAATTGCCATTGCCGTAAACCAAATCATTTTGAGACTGCGCATATGCCCCTTCATCAAACTCCTGAGAATCGGGTCAAGCCAACTGGAACGTTATGTGCAAAACTGCGTTGGAATCTGCCGGCTGTCCATCGCGCAGCGCAGGCTTGAAGGAGATCTGGCTGGCGGCGCGGATGGCAGACTCGTCCAGACCGTGTCCCAGGCCGCGGACCACGCGCAACACCCGAATGTGTCCGCTGGCTTCAAACACCACCTCCAGCAGGACCTCTCCTTCAATATGCAGGCGGCGCGCTTCCTCGGTGTACAGTGGCGTGGGTTTGGACAGAATCTCCGCGGGCACGATGTGGGGAGCAGCGGTCTCGGCCGGCTTCGGCCGAGCCGGAGCCGCAGCTGCTGGGTCCGCATCTCCGAAACCTGCCTGGCGCACCACTCCGTTGCCGCGGGAGGTATTGATCGAACCGCTGCCGTCCCCGGTTGCGACACCGTTCCCAAAGCCTGCGCTGGCTACTACTCCCCGCGCGCCTTTTGCTCCTCCGGTCCCGTTGCCATAGCCGGGGCCGGCAGGCAGGTCAAATGATCCCGCAGCCGCGATGGTCGCGGGCTTGCCTGTGTTGTTGGCGTGAGCCGGAACCCCGTTAGGATCGCCGAACCCTCCGGTTTGGACCTTCTGCGGCGCGGCCGCCATGGTTGGGGTTGCGGAACTGCCGGTGGAAAACACGTTGGTTTGTACCAGACGTCGGGGAATTACCGGAGTGGCCGGACGCAGATCAGGTTTCTTCGGCGCCATGGCCACGACCGGCGCGGGAACGGTTTCCTCTACTGCCTTTGGCTTGGGTGTCGGGGCCGGCAGCCGGAGATTGTCCGGAATGGGCGCTTCCAATCGCGCTACCGGAGGTGGCAGCTTGAACTCGCGCACCGGCGCCGGTTGGTGGTTCACGGGCGGCGGAGTCGAGACCAGAGCAACCGCATGGTAGTCATGCGCGGGCGGCTCCAGAATCTGCGGGCGCATCACTCCCAGCCAAAGCAGCAGCGCAACCGCCCCGCCCTGGGTCAGGGTGCTGAAAAGGAATTCCTTCCACGGCGGGCGCGACTCCGGCAAAAGTCCGAACCGATCGCTTTGGACAACGGAAGACATAACCCCTCAGATGTCGAGCAGCAGGGAGTTGCTGCTTTTCCTGGGAACTCTCCTTCAACTTCCTAGAGGGTGCACAGCTCCTCCGTACGTCGAACACCAGGGCCGGAGGGCCCATGCTCGCTCCATATTACCGCGGCACGGAGGCTTTGGAGCAAGAATAAGGCCAACCGGAAGTGCGGCGCGCAATTAAGCGATTGAGTCCAAAACACTTACATTTCCCAGGAGACACAGGCCTCGGGCTCAGAAGGGGAGGGAAAAAACTTTACAGCTTCTGGGTAGGATTTCTCGCTCGGGGAAGATCCCCTCAGCAAAGGCCGTTCAAAGATTTCGCTGGCGCCACTTCCAGCTCGGGAAAGGAGCAAAAACCTAGCACCGTACGATCTTCTTGCTGTCAATCCCTCGGGTTGCATTCCGTGTGTCCACTACCAGATGCGATTCTTCCACAATCCGCCGGTAGTCGTAGTCGGAGTGATCGGTTACGATCACCACGCAGTCATACTGCGCCAGGTTTTCCAGCGGAACCCGCTTCATCTGGAGATCGTACTTGCGGCCTCTCCCGATCTCCGGGAAGTAAGGATCGTGGTAACGGACCTGGGCGCCCTCGTTCTGCAACAGTTCGATGATGGTGAGCGCCGGAGACTCGCGCAAGTCGTCGATATCCTTCTTGTATGCGACTCCGAGCACCAGGACCCGGCTGCCGTTCAGCGCTTTCCGCTGCCGGTTCAAGGCCTGCACGATCGAGGCCAGGATATGGTACGGCATCGCCGTATTGATCTCGCCCGCCAGTTCGATGAAGCGGGTCTGAAAATCCCATTGCTTGGCCTTCCAGGAGAGATAGAAGGGGTCGACCGGAATGCAGTGCCCGCCCAGTCCGGGACCAGGATAAAAGGGCTGGTAGCCGAAGGGTTTCGTGGCTGCGGCCTCAATGACCTCCCAGATGTCCAGTCCCATGCGCAAGCTGAGCAGCTTGAGTTCGTTAACCAGGGCGATATTGACGCAGCGATAGATGTTCTCCAGGAGTTTGGTCATCTCCGCAGCCGCCGGAGATGAGACCCGCACCACACGATTGAAAATGGAGCCGTAGAGCGCGGCCGCCAACTCCGAGGCTTGCCCGTCCAGTCCACCCACCACCTTGGGAATGTCCCGGCGCGCCACGCTGGTGTTGCCCGGATCCTCGCGCTCCGGGGAGAAAGCCACGTAGAAGACCTGGCTGTCCGCCTCGGCGCCGCGTGCTGCCTTCAAGCTGGCACGATTCTCCATCTCGAGAATGGGGACCAGCACCTCTTCTGTCGTGCCCGGATAGGTCGTGCTCTCCAGCACGATCAGTTGCCCGGCCCGCAAGTGGGGAGCGATGGCGTGCGCGGTGTTGGTGATATAGCTCAGGTCCGGCTCGCGGTACTCGTTCAAGGGGGTCGGCACGCAGATGATCGCGGCATTCATCTCGCTCAGGCGGGCGTAATCGGAGGTGGCGGAGAATCCCGTGGAGCGCGCGGCCTGGATCTGTTCTTTCGCGATGCGAAAGATGTAGGATCCGCCCGCGTTCAAGGTGTCGATCTTGCGGCGGTCGATGTCGAATCCGGTGACCGGAAACTGCTGGTCGGTGTAGAGAAGAGCCAGAGGCAGTCCCACGTAACCGAGACCGATGACGCCAATGCGGGCCTTGCGGGCTTCAATACTCGATTTAAGCTCGCTAAACAGAGCGCGAGAGGTGATTGGACTCATGGTGGGAGAAATTCCTACGGGATTCTAGCATGCGGCTCGGGGCGGCCCCCGGTGTGGGCCTAGGCCAACCCGGGCGGGGCCGCCGTACCAGGTCCGACGCTTGCGCGTGACGCTTGTCCTGTGCTTCCTTGAACCATGCGGCGATGGCGAATCCTGCTTCTCCTGGCGCTGGTGGGCTGGGCGGTTGTGAGATCGGCAGGATTCCTGATCCTTGACGACCCGAAAAAATCAGATGCCATCGTGGTGCTCGCCGGTGAGATCGAACACCGCCCAGCGCGGGCTCTGGAGTTGCTCGACCAGGGCTACGCGAGAGAAATCATCCTGGACGTTCCGCGGAATGCGCGAATCTACCAGTGGACGCTGGCGGACCTTGCCGAGAAGTGGATCGTAGGACTCGCCCAGGCGCCGGCCATTCGGGTTTGCGTCACCCAGGGACTTTCCACCAAAGACGAGGCCCGCGACGCGGCACCGTGTATCCGCGCGTCGGGCGCCCATAGCATCCTGCTGGTGACCTCGGACTATCACACCCGGCGCGCCTTGAGCGTGTTCCGGAAGGAACTTCCAGGCTACTCCTACAGCGTCGCCGCGGCCTCGGATCCGGTTCAATTCGGGGAGCGCTGGTGGCAACACCGCCAGTGGGCCAAGAACAACACGGAGGAGTGGATGCGCCTCGTCTGGTGGGAAGTGGTGGATCGCTGGATTTGAGCTGGAACAGGAGTGAGGAGCGGGGACGGAGACCGCTGGCGTGGGCAACATAAAAAGAAGCGACGTTTCTCTCTGCCATGTCTAACCAAGCGGTGTCTAGCGACGCGAAACCGCCCCAGAAGCCTGCCCTGAGCCGGGAGCGGCTGCGCGCCCTGGCTCCCCTGATCCGGGAGTTGATGCGTCCCCGGCGGGGTTTGCTGGCGCTCGGTTTCCTGCTGATGGTGGTGAACCGGGTCTGTGGCCTGGTCCTGCCCTACTCCACCCGCTACCTGATCGACCGCGTCATCAGCAAGCATCAGGTGCAACTTTTACGGCCGCTGGTTGTGGCCGTTCTCATCGCCACCCTCATTCAGGGCATCACTTCGTTTTCCCTGACCCAACTGCTGTCGAAAGCGGCACAACGCCTGATCGCGGAACTGCGGGAGAAGGTGCAGGTGCACATCTCCCATCTCCCGGTGGCCTTCTACGACGCCAACAAAACCGGCACGCTGGTTTCACGCATCATGAGCGACGTCGAGGGTGTGCGCAACCTGTTGGGCACCGGCCTGGTGGAGTTTGCCGGCGGACTGCTGACCTCGGGGATCGCTCTGGTCGTGCTGTTTCGCATTAGCCCGCTGATGACGGTCCTGGCCTTCGTCTTCCTGCTGTGTTTCGCGCTGGCGCTGAACCGTGCCTTCCACACCATTCGCCCCATCTTCCGGGAGCGAAGCAAGATCAACGCGGAGGTCACGGGCCGGCTGGCAGAATCGCTGGGCGGGGTTCGGGTGGTTAAGGGCTATCGCGCGGAAGCTCGCGAGGAAGCGGTGTTTGCCTCGGGCGTGCGGCGCCTGCTGGAGAATGTGATGCGAACCCTCACCGCCACCTCGGTGATGAGTCTCTCGGCCAGCCTGCTGATGGGGGTGGTGGGTGCCGTCATCATGTACGTGGGCGCACACCAGATTCTGGCCGGCACGCTGACCATCGGCAGTTTCTTCACCTACACGCTGTTCCTGGGCTTCCTGGTTGCGCCCATCATCCAGATCGTCAATATCGGCACCCAGTTGACGGAGGCGATCGCGGGATTGGAGCGCACCCAGGAGATTCTCGAGGAGCGGCCGGAAGAGCAGGACCCCAGGCGCAGCCTCGTTCTCCACGAAGTCTACGGCGACATCGTCTTCGAGCGCGTGAGTTTCAGCTACGACGGCCAGCGCGCGGTGCTGCGCGACGTCAGCTTTCACGCCGAACCGGGAACGGTCACGGCGCTGGTCGGTTCCTCGGGCTCGGGCAAGTCCACGACCATCGGGCTGATTTCGGCATTCTATGTGCCGACCCAGGGAAGGATTCTGGTCGATGGCGTCGATCTGAGCACGGTTGGTCTGGATTCCTACCGGACGCGGCTGGGGGTGGTGTTGCAGGAGTCGTTCCTGTTCGACGGCACGATTCGGGACAACGTCGCCTTCTCGCGCCCGGGCGCCAGCCGGGAGGAAATCCTGGCCGCCTGCCGGATCGCCCGGGTCGATGAGTTCGCCGAGAGTTTTCCTGAGGGATACGACACGGTCGTCGGCGAGCGGGGCGTGAAGCTCTCGGGCGGCCAGCGGCAGAGGATTTCGATCGCTCGCGCGATCCTGGCGGAGCCGCGTATTCTGATTCTCGACGAGGCAACGTCCAGCCTGGACTCGGAATCCGAACAGATGATCCAGCAGGGGCTTGCTTACCTGATGCAGGGACGCACCACCTTCGTCATTGCTCACCGCCTGTCCACCATCCGCCGCGCCGACCAGATCCTGGTCGTCGAACAGGGCCAGATCGTGGAGCGCGGCACGCACCAGGAACTGTATGCCCTGCGCCGCCGTTACTACGAGCTCTATACCAAGCAGCACGGCCTGGAGAGCAACCTGTTCCTGGCGCCGGGGGAGGGCGACCGTACCGTCGCGATCGAAGCGGGGGACGGCAACCACGGCCGCGAGCCCAGCGCCGCCGATGCGCTGCGTCTGATACGAGGGGAAATTCGCTAGTCACGCAATGAGCGCTGTCGCCGCCACATCCCAATCCACGAGTGCCGTTCGCACCGACCATGTCAGCCGCCATTACCGCATGGGGGAGAGCCTCATTCGCGCCCTGGACGGGGTCTCGCTGGAAATTCCCGCGGGGCAGTTCGTGGCCTTGCTGGGAGCCTCGGGTTCGGGCAAGTCTTCCTTGCTGAACCTCATCGCTGGGCTGGATCGCCCCACGGCAGGCACGGTCAGCGTCGAAGGCCGCAATCTCGCGGAGCTCTCCCGGGAGGAACTGGCGCAACACCGCCTGCGAACCGTGGGTATGGTCTTCCAATCCTTCAACCTGATCCCGAGTATGACGGTGGTCGAGAACGTGGAACTGCCCCTGCGTTTCGCGGAAGTGGACGAGAAGCAGCGCGAGCTCCGCCTCCGGGAAGCCCTGGTCCGGGTGGGACTCAGCACCCGGCAGCGTCACCGGCCCAGCGAACTTTCCGGAGGAGAGCAGCAGCGCGCGGGTCTGGCCCGGGCACTGATCAATCGTCCTCGGCTGCTGCTGGCTGACGAACCCACGGGGAACCTCGACAGCCGTACGGGAACCGAGATTCTGAACCTGATCCTCGAGTGCAACCGGTCGCTGGGGATGACGGTGGTGATGGTGACGCATGAGCGTTCTCTGGCTGAGCGCTATGCGCAACGAATGGTATTTCTGGCCGACGGCAAACTGACGGGCGATGCGCAGGCAACGGTCGCCACTCCCTTGTCCGAAGGGAACGCCTCATGAAGGCGCACGACCTGACCGAACTGGCACTGCGCAATCTGCGCGAATCCGCCCTGCGGAACTCACTGACCACGGTCGGGATCTCCGTCGGCGTGGCGTCTCTGGTGGCGATGCTGGCGCTTGGTATCGGGCTCCAGCAGTTGGCGACACGGCGGCTGGTGCGCTCCGGCCTGTTCGATACGGTGCTGGTCACCTCGCGCCGCGACCTGCGGAATTTTGACCGGGAAGAGAATCATTCCGGCCCGGCTCCCGCGGAGAGTCCCGCGCTGGATGAAGCTGCGCGGCAGCGGATCGAGCGTCTGCCGGATGTGGTCGAGGCCTACCCGGATCTGCGCTTCATCACCGCGTTCTCCTATGCGACGAAACCCCATCTCACGATGGTAGCCGGCGTCCCCGAATCTTACCGCTCCCACGACGCCTTCGAAGGGATGGAGGGCAGCTTCTTTTCCTCCGACGCCGCGCGCGAGGCCATCGTGCAAAAGGCCTTCGCCGCCGAGCTGCTGGGCAAGACCGCGAAGCCGGGAACCGACGAGGTGCCCGTGGCGCAGCTTGCGAAACCGCTTCTGGGGACCGAGATCACCATGCGTTACGCCGAACGCGTGCCCGCATCGGAAGCCACGCCCCCGGAAGTAGAGATGACATCGGGAGAGGCAGACGCAGCCACTTATTCCATCGTGTCGCGCGAGATCAAGCTGAAGATCGTAGGAGTCACGGATCTCGATCCCGACAGCCTGCGAGGCGCCGCCCGGGCCCGCGTCCTGCTGCCTTTGAAGCTGCTGGAGAGCCTGCACGTGGTCCAGGCGGCCACCCTGCGCGACACCACCCAGGCGACCAGCAAAGTGCCCGTTTATGGCACCGTGAGCGTGCGAGTGAAAGACCCGGCTCGAGTGCAGCCGGTGGAGGAATCTATCCGCAAGCTGGGCTTCAACACCTTCTCCATGCTCGACGCTACCCACAGCCTGCGGCGGTTTTTCGCGGTGCTCGATCTGTTTCTCGGCATTTTTGGCAGCCTGGCGCTGGCCGTCGCTTCCATCGGCATCGTGAACACCCTGGTCATGGCCATCCTGGAGAGGCGGCGGGAAATCGGTATCATGAAAGCCATCGGAGCCAGCGACGGCGACGTCAAGAAGCTGTTCTTTGCCGAGGCCGGGGTGATGGGAGCACTGGGCGGGGCTTTGGGCGTTGGCTTGGGATGGGTGCTGGGCCGCGCCATCAACCTCGGTACCAACTTCTACCTGAAGCGGCAGGACCTCGAACCGGAGCAGATCTGGTTCGTGCCCTGGTGGCTGGTGCTCGGCGCTATTGTTTTCGCGGTCGTCGTGAGCCTCTTGTCGGGTCTGTATCCGGCAGCCCGGGCGGCGCGCCTGGATCCGGTGCAGGCGCTGCGCTACGAATAAGGTATCGCGCCTGGGCCGCGGACGCTAAGGTCTCTCCATGTGCGCGGACTGGATTCCCCTCCCGAGAAGCGTGGCCCGATGGGGGCTTTTCCTGGCACTGCTCCCCGGGCTGCCGGCATTTGCCCAGGGACGCATCGACTGCGCCGTGATCGAGAGCGCTATTCTGCGCCGCCCGGTGCGGTATTGTGCCGACCTGCCAGCCCGGAACGATGATTTAAGCCGACGGTCTTACCCCATCCTCTACTTCCTGCATGGTCTGGGTGACGACGAGCAGACGCTTCTCAAAAGCGGCGGATGGACGCTGATCGACGATTTGCGCCAGCAGGGTAAAATCGGCGATTTCCTGGTGGTCGCTCCCCAAGGTCGCCGCAGCTTCTACATCAATTCCGCGGATGGCCGGGAGCGTTACAGTGATTTCTTCCTCCAGGAGTTCATGCCCTACGTCGAAAAGAAGTATGGCGTTCATGGCGGCCGCGCCGGACGGGCCATTACCGGGATCTCCATGGGTGGTTACGGGGCTCTGCGCTTGGCTTTCGCCCACCCGGAGTTGTTTTCTTCGGTCAGTGCGCAGAGTGCAGCGCTGCTGGTGGAATCCCCGGCAGAGCTTAACCAAGCCGTGAGTTCCGGGTCGCCCATCGCCGCCATGCTTGGAGATGTGTTCGGCAATCCCATCGATGTGCCGCATTGGCAGGCGAACAATCCCTATGTGCTGGCCCGGAAGAATCAGGCCGCGCTGCGGAATCTGGCCATCTACTTCAACTGCGGGCAGAGCGATGACTACGGCTTTCAGAAGGGCGCTGCTCTCCTCGACCGCCAACTGGCGGAGGAGGGAATCCGGCATGAGTACCACGCTTATCCCGGCGATCACAGTTTGAGCTACTTCCTCTCCCACCTGGGGGAGACCATGGAATTTCATTCCCGCTGGTTCACCCAGCCCAAGTAGTGGGGGCTGCCGACTGCTTCCAAGAAACGCATCGACCCCATCGAAATTCTGGATTGTACTTCGGTGACCGTTTCCCGCTAAAGAATGAAAGATGCCCCGCTTTTCTCCGGACCATGACGCTTGTGGTGTCGGCTTTGTCGCCCAACTGGGTGGCGGGCCCGACCACGAGATCGTGGAGCGCGCCCTGACCGCTCTCGCGCGGTTGGCGCATCGTGGTGGCCTGGATGCCGACGGGCGCAGCGGAGATGGCGCCGGTCTGCTGGTTCCCCTCCCGCATGGCTTCTTTCAGGAAATTGCCGCGCAGGATGGCATCGAGCTACCCTCCGCCTACGGCCTGGGAATGATGTTCCTGCCACGGGGGGAAGAATCGCTGGCTCAGGCGAGGGTGGAAGCGCTCGCCCCCAGGCAGGGCCTGCGATGTCTGGGATGGCGCCTGGTGCCGGTCGAAGCCAGTCTGGTAGGCCCGCGCGCCCGCGATACCCTTCCCGCCATCTGGCAATGCTTCTTCGCCGCCGGGGAGGAGAAGCACAACCTGGAAGACCGTTTGTTCCGCCTGCGCAAGCAAGTCGAAACCGCTGCCCCGCGGGGAACTTACTTTTGTTCGCTGTCTTCGCGTACGGTTGTCTACAAAGGGCTGCTGACTCCGGATCAGCTCGCCGCCTTCTATCCGGACCTGTCGCATCCGAGGTTTGCCGCGTCGTTCGCGGTGTTTCACCAGCGCTACTCGACCAACACCCAACCCAGCTGGTCGCTGGCTCAGCCCTTTCGTTTGGTGGCGCACAACGGCGAAATCAACACCATCACCTCCAACCGGCGCTGGCTGCGGGCCAAGCAGTCGGCGTGGCGGACGATTCTTGACCTGCCGGAGGAGACAGAGTGGTTGGAAGCGGGGGTGAGCGACTCCGCCAGCTTGGACAACGCCCTGGAACTTTATCTTCGCCGGGGCTACCGCCCCGACGCGGCCATGCTCGCGATGGTGCCTCCCGCCTGGGAGACCAGTGCCCAGATTTCCCCTGAACTGCATCGCTTCCTCAACGCGCACGCGGCGATCGAGGAGCCTTGGGACGGCCCGGCGGCGTTGGTTTTCTCCGACGGAATCCAGGTAGGTGCGAAGCTCGACCGCAACGGCCTGCGACCGATGAGATACACCCTCACCGAGGACGGGTTGTTGATCGTGGGGTCGGAGGTCGGGATCGCCGATCTCCACGGCAAGCACGTGATCGAGCGCCAGCGTCTGGGACCGGGGGAGATGCTGCTGGCCAATCCCGCGAGCGGAGAGTTGGTGCGGCCGGCCGAGATCGGTTTGCGGTTGTGCGAAATTCTCCCGGACCCGGCCGCGGTTTTCGTGGCCCCCACCGAACGGGTTTGCCACTTCCGCAGTCCCGATCCCGCGCGAGTCATGGCGGCGCTGGGCTGGACCGAGGATCAACACAAGCTGCTGTTTCGACCTCTGGTCGAGGAAGGGCAGGAGGCAGTATGGAGCATGGGCGACGATACGCCGCCGGCCTTCCTCTCCCGCCTGCCCCGACCGCTGTGGGATTATTGCAAGCAACGCTTTGCCCAGGTGACCAACCCGCCCATCGACCCGCTGCGCGAAACGCAAGTCATGTCGCTGCGCGTCTACCTGGGCGAGAGAGCCGTGCTCAGCTCGCCACTCGTCGACGCCGGGCAGTTGGAGCGTCTCAGCGAAGAGTTCGTGCTTCATCAGGTCGACCTGGGATTCGCTGCCAGCGAGGGGATTGAGGGCGCTCAGGCCGCGATGGCCCGGCTGCAGCGGGAAGTGGTCGCCGCCAGCCGGTCCCATCCTGCTCTGATTCTGCTGAGCGACAACGGCATGAATGAGAACCGGGCAGCGCTGCCTGCCTTGCTGGCGGTCGCTGCTGCTTGGAAAGCTCTGGTTGAGTCGGAAGGCTGGCAGGTGCCTCTGGTGGTCGAAACCGGACAGGTCATCGACACCCATCACATCGCCCTGCTGGTGGCGGCGGGTGCCAGTGCGGTCTTCCCCTACCTGGCGCTGGAACAGGCTTCCGCCCTGGGACCCAACGGTGGCGCTCGCTACCGGCAGGCGGTCGAGAGAGGGCTGCGCAAGGTGATGGCTCGCATGGGCGTGTCCACCATGGCCAGCTATCGCAACAGCCAGCTGTTCGAGGTGATCGGCCTGGACCGAACCCTCTGTGACGACCTGTTCGGGGACGCGGCCTGCGTGGCCGGAACCAAGAGCCTTTCCCATCTGCTTCAGGATTGCCTCGATCGCCATGCCGTGGCCTATGCCGCCGACGGCGCGAGGCTCGCGGACGCCGGACTTTACCGCTTTCGCCAGCACGGCGAGCGGCACTCCAGTTCGCCCGAACTGGTGCGGCGCCTGCATCGCTACATCAAGTCTCCCAGCGGGGAAAACTTCCGCTCCTATAGCGCGCTTGCCGAGGAGCGGGAACCCGTGGCGATTCGCGACTTGCTGGAGGTGCGCCCAGGGGATCCGCTGGCGATGGACGAGGTTGAGACGGAAGCCTCGCTCCTCAGCCGCTTCAGCACGCAGGCCATGTCCCTGGGCGCGATTTCTCCCGAAACCCATCGCACCCTGGCCATCGCCATGAACCGCCTGGGCGGGCGCAGCAACACCGGCGAGGGCGGCGAAGATCCCCAGATCTACACGCAGCGGGCCGAGGCGAACAACCGGGTCAAGCAAGTGGCCTCAGGGCGTTTTGGCGTCACCACCGAGTACCTGGTGCACGCTGACGAACTGGAAATCAAGATGGCTCAGGGGGCCAAGCCGGGAGAGGGCGGCCAGCTCCCCGCCCGCAAGGTCACGGCCTACATCGCGCGCCTGCGCCACGCGGTGCCCAACATGATGCTGATCTCGCCCCCGCCGCATCACGATATCTACAGCATCGAGGACCTGGCGCAGCTGATCTATGACCTGCGGGCGGTCAATCCCCAGGCGCGCATTGGCGTGAAGCTGGTTTCCAGCGCCGGGGTCGGCATCATCGCCACCGGTGTCGCCAAAGCCGGCGCGGACGTGATCACCATTGCCGGTCACGACGGCGGCACCGGCGCTTCGCCGATCACCTCCATCAAGAACACCGGTCTTCCCTGGGAGATTGGGCTGCGGGACGCGCACTGCTCGCTGGTGCGCAGCGGCCTGCGCGGTCGCGTCCGGCTGCGGGCCGACGGCGGCTTCAAATTTGCCCGTGACGTGGTCGTGGCCGCGCTCCTGGGCGCGGAAGAGTTCGGATTCGGAACCGCCGCCCTGCTCGCCATCGGCTGCGTCATGGCTCGGCAGTGCCACCTCAACACCTGCCCGGTGGGTATTGCTACGCAAGACGAGAAACTGCGCGCGCGCTTCACCGGGAATCCGGAGATGGTCGAGACTTACTTCCGAGCTCTGGCGGCGGAGGTGCGCGCGCTGCTGGCGGCCATGGGCGCGACCTCGATCGACCAGATCCTCGGCGCCGTGGATCGCTTACAGCCGCGGAAGGCACGGGATGCCGACGTGCTTGCCGGATTACTGGTTGTGCCCGACGGCCCGGCCGAGCCCGCCTGTCCGCGCGAAGCTTCCCGAGGTCTCGACCGGGAACTGGCAGCTGCCGCCGCCGACCTGGACACGCTCGCAACCCGCCCCCGCCGCTTCCGCATCACCAATGCCGATCTCGCCATTGGCGCTCATCTCAGCGGGGAGATCTTGCGCCGCCACCGAGCCGGGATGACGGGTGTCGTGGCCTGCGAGTTTGCGGGCAGCGCCGGCCAGAGTTTTGGCGCATTTCTGATCCCCGGTGTGAAGTTTCACCTCTTCGGCGAGGCCAAC
This sequence comes from Terriglobales bacterium, assembly GCA_035623795.1. Classification (GTDB taxonomy): domain Bacteria; phylum Acidobacteriota; class Terriglobia; order Terriglobales; family Acidobacteriaceae; genus DASPST01. The sequence goes on along the minus strand of DASPST010000058.1, from coordinate 45,835 downwards.
GACTACGTCGGGAAGGGACTGAGCGGGGGATCGATCACGGTGGCGGCGGGCGAAGAAGCCTCGCGCCGCGGCGATGTTCTCGTGGGCAACACCGTGCTGTACGGAGCCACTTCGGGCGAACTGTACGTCGCAGGACGGGCGGGAGAGCGCTTTGCCGTGCGCAACAGCGGAGCGCTGGCGGTGGTGGAAGGCGTTGGCCAGCACGCCTGCGAGTACATGACGGCGGGAGTGGTGGTGATTCTCGGGCCTGCGGGCACCAACCTGGGCGCGGGCATGACCGGCGGGGCAGCCTATGTGTTGCGGGAATCGCTGGCGGGCCACGGCTACAACTCCAACTCGGTGCAACTGGTTCCCCTGGAGGTGCGCGAAGAACTCTGGCTGCGCCGCGTCTTGCGCCGGCACCTCCGCTTGACCGGCAGTCCCCAGGCATTCAACTTGCTTGGCGCCGAAGGGCCCCTGCCCCTGCTGCGCGTCCAGCCAACGCGTCCGCCGTGCTCCATCGAGGAGACCTGGACGGCAACCCTGGCGCAGATCAAACGACACGAGGTCACGGCTCCGGAGTTCTGGCAGGTTGCTCCTTCCGATGAGCCGGTGGTCCGGTGACGGGCCCGATCGGGTTGTGGTTTGTCGGCGCGGTCTTCTGCAGTTCTCGGCGTCTTCGGTATAATCGCCCACAATCCAATGGATTTCGATCAACTGACTACTTTTCTTGAAGTTGCCAAGCTGGGGAGTTTCTCGCGTGCCGGCCAGAAGGTGTTCCGCTCACAATCGGCGGTGAGCGCGCAGATTCGTCAGTTGGAGCAGGATTATGGCGACCGCTTGCTGGACCGCTCAGGCAAGGATGTTACGCTCACCCCGGCAGGAAGGGTGCTGTTCGCCTATGCGGAACGTCTCCTGCAAATGCGCGACGAATCTTTGCTGGCCGTGGCCGATCACGGCAGCAACCCGCGCGGCACAATCGTGGTCGGGGCCAACGAGGCCACCTGCCTGTACGTTCTTCCCGACGTCTTCGCCAAGTATTGCAGCCTCTATCCCGCGGTGCAGATCAGCATCTATCGCAACTTCACCTACAAGATTGTGGAAAAGCTGGAGAACGGAACGATTGACGTCGGTATCGTGACCCTGCCCATCAAGTCGGCAAGCATTAAAACCCACGCGATTTTTCGCGACCAGCTGATGTGGATGGTGAATCCCCAGAGCCCGGTGGCCAAGCTGGAAACCGTCTCCCTGGGGGAGATCGCCAAGCATCCCATCCTGCTGCCCAAGACCGGTTACACCCGACGCTTGATGGACAAGCTGCTGCGGCCCTACAAAGCTCAGCTCCAGGTTCCGATGGAGCTTCCCAGTGTGGGCATGATCAAGAGTTTTGTCGCCGCCGGGTTGGGCGTGTCCCTGATCAGCGCCAGCTTCGCCCGCGACCAGGTCCTGGCCGGCCGCGTCAAGCTGATCGCTCCCACGGAGAAAGAACTGTGGCGGGAGTTGGCCCTCGCCTACCGCCGGGATCGCACCTTGACCCGCGCCACCAGTTCCTTTATCGCCACCGTCCGGCAGCTGGCCGCCGCCTCCAAGTAGGCGGCATTGCATTTTTCGATGCGGATCATCGCAATTTCGCGTTTCTATCTTGGCGCGGGGCGAGCTTAGTGTTATCCGGTGGCCTCAGGCCGGCGGGGTTTGCCGGGTTTGGTTGCCAGGAATTTCCTGAGGAGAGGAAGCATGACGGAGTTGGAGCGGAGCCTGAACCAGGTTCTTGACGAACATCGGCACGAGAGCGGCCTTCATATTATTGGCGGCCAGAAGCGACTGGTTGACCGTCTGGTGGAATTTTTCGAGCATGGGCTGAAAAACCGACCGCGCCATGCCAACCGGCGCGAACTGGACAACTAACATTACGGGGAATCGAATGACTTCCCGCCATGCCATGCGAATTACGGTGACAACCGGGACACGAAAGTGTCTTCTGCGGGAGGTCGCTACTAGGTAAATAAGAAAAGTTCCCGAAGGTAGCCCAGACCCACCCGCCGAAAGCCAATGGCGGGTGGGTTTTTTATGGCGTGATTTCAGCCCAACCCCAGGAGAGAAAGCATGAACCAAGCCGATGGCGAGCGAGCAAGCGGGGAGGTTTCCGTTGACACCGTGGTCATGAAATTCGGAGGGACCTCGCTTGAGGATCCGGCCGCGGTCCGCCGGGCCATCCAGCTGGTCGAGGGTTCCCCAAATCGTCCTGTGGTGGTGGCCAGCGCCCTGGCGCGGGTGACCGACCAACTGCTGGAGGCAGCCACGGTCGCTGCGCAAGGCCGGTTGCCCTTGGCTGTGGAATCCGTACAACAACTCGAGCAACGCCATCTCGCGGTGGCCCGTGAGCTGGTCGACAACCCGACGTACACGTCGCTCGAGCGTGCGCTGGGGCGAGACTTCGCACTTCTCGGGGAACTGGCCCGCACGCTTGCCTCGTCGGGAGAGCTCAGCGCGCGCCTGCAGGATCATTTCCTGGGAGTGGGCGAGAGTCTCGCCAGCAAGATTGTCCAGGCTGCCCTTTCCGCCGCCGGGCGAGACGCTGCCTGGGTCGACGCCTGGGCCTCGATCGTGACCGACGCCGCTCACACCCAGGCAACGCCGCTGTGGGAAGAGACCAACCAAAGGCTTCGCTCTCGAATACTCCCGCTGCTGGCCGCAGGCAAGATCCCGGTGATGGGCGGATTCATCGGGGCAACCCGCGACGGTGTCCCCACCACGCTCGGCCGGGGCGGGTCGGATTTCAGCGCGGCGATCCTGGGCGCAGCGCTTAACGCCCGGCGCATCGAAATCTGGACCGATGTCGACGGAATCCTGACCGCCGATCCCAAGCTTTGCCCGGATGCCCGCCGGGTTCCGCGGCTGAGCTTCGAGGAGGCGGCCGATCTGGCGTACTTCGGGGCCAAGGTTCTGCATCCTTCGACCATCGTGCCCGCCATGCGCCAGAACATTCCGGTAGTGGTGCGGAATTCACGCAATCCCCAGGGTCCGGGAACCGAGATCGCGGCTCAACCCAACGAACCGTGGGTGGTCAAGGCTGTGACCGCAAAGCCAGGCGTGGCGGTGGTGGACGTGGAAGCGGTCCGCTGGCTGGCTCCCGAACTGTTGCGCGAGGTCTTCGAGGTGCTGGAACATCACCGCTATCGCCCGGATTTGCTGTCGGCGTCGAGAGGCAGCCTCACGCTGCTGGTGGAGTCGACCGAATCGTTGCCTGCGGTGGCGGAGCAGCTCCACGGTCTGGCCAACGTTCGTTGGCAGAATCACCGCGCCCTGGTCAGCCTGGTGGGAGAGAAGGTTCGCCGGCAACCCGAAATCGCCAGCCAGGTCTTCGGAGCTCTAGCCGACGTCGACCTGCGTATGATCTGCCAGGGAGCCTCAGAGCGGTGCATCAGCTTTCTGGTGGAGGAAGCGCGAGCCGAAGAGGTGGTCCGCCGCTTGCACCGCCTGTTTTTCCAGTCGCGTTTTGAACGCTACTCGAGCGGTAGCGTTGCCCAGACTCTGTGTTCAGCAGGCAGTTCCTGGCAGTGAAGTGGAGAAAACGAACCTTTCCGGGCACGAAAGCTTCCCCGGTCACGGTTCACAGAGTGACCCGGGACTTTTGGCCGGGACAGGTGTGGTGTGCGCCCTACTGTACCTGGTTCAAGCCCTGGTAGACCAACATCCCGGCGATCACGAGGAACATGATGCCTGAGGCAGCCCCCAGTACCTTGACAAACGGAGTGATCTTGTTGACCTTGGAAATCAGCTCCGCCTGTTCTTGCTCTAGGTGCGACTTCGTGTCGTCGAGGAACAGCTGATCATCTTCCTGCATGGTGAGCGTGCTGCGGTAGATGAGCAGGATAATCAGAACCCCGGTGAGAACACCCCACACAATCAGCAGCCAGACGAAAGGAGACATAAACCCACCTCGGCACTCACTGTCGAGCCGGTCCCGTTCACCTGCCCGGCGCGGGCCTAGCGCCTCCCGCATCAGATGGGGAAAGGCCCTGCCGGAGATTATAGCTCCGTTTGCCAAATGGCAAGCGGATTCGGTGCGACCGGTGCGTCCTCGGGGGTTCTGCCGGCATCCAAACCGTGGGGAATGGTTTGCCTTTAAGATGGCCGCCAGAAAGCCTGTTATAATAGCTGAGCCTCCAGGCTCAAGGAGATACGAATGGCAACTACGACTACACCCAGCACGCCGGAAGTGAAGAAGGCGCCTGTCACGCTAACTGCCAATGCCGTCGCCAAGGTGAAGGAGATCATGGCGCAGCAGAACCCTGTGCCCGCTGGTTTGCGCATCGGCGTGGTCGGGGGCGGATGCTCGGGTTTCTCCTACTCCATGCAGTTCGAAAACGCTTCCGGGCTGATGGATAAGGTCTTTGATATGGATGGGTTGAAGGTCTTCGTGGATGCCACTTCGGTTATGTATCTCAACGGCTGCACCGTGGATTATGTCGAGACGCTTGAAGGCGCCGGTTTCAAGTTCGACAACCCCAATGTGAAGAGCACTTGCGGTTGCGGCTCCTCCTTCAGCGTCTAGCTGGGTTGGACGTCACCGGAACAGAGAAGGCGGGCGGATCAGGCCTTGTGTCTGCCTTCGAACTTCACTCAATGCGGCTTCATTCCTCCGGCCGGCGGCATGCCCGGTGTGGGCTGCATGCCAGGTGCGGAGGTTCCTGGTGTCAGTTGCCCGGGTCCAGCGCCAGCCTGGCCGAAACCCGAACCGTACTGACCGGGTAGCCCCGACTGCCCGGGAAGGCCAGCCACCGCCATCGCGGGCTGCCATGGTCCTGTGATCGTTCCTCCACGGTCACTCGCCGGATCGTAGGCAAAAAACCAGTCCTTATAGTGGTCCTTCTTGTTGTACACCCGGATCGACTCCTTCGTGCTGGTGCTCACAACCCCGACGATCGGTGCGCCGCCCATAGCCGCTCCGGCGGGTTGGCCCGACGCAGTCACAAAAGGAGAACTGCTGCGGCTGATACCACCCGAATTGGTGTCCGTTCCGCTGCTCGCAGTGGTGCCGGCCGTTGGCCCGCTAGTGCTGGCGGCGGTTGTGCCAGTCGTTGTGCCGGTCGTTGTGGCCGTGGTTGCGGCGGTTGGGGAGGCATTGGCCAAGGGCGCAGAGGAAGCACCAAAGGGAGCGTTCATCGCACCTATGGGAGTGCCGACGGTCTGGGCTCCCTGGATGCCGGTCCCCGGGAACAGCATTTGCACGTCCGTGAGGTGGAGAAGTTTGAAATCCTTGCCGGTGATGGGATCCTTGTAGTGCTTGCGCAGGAAGCGGATGTGGTTGACCCCGTCCAGTTGCTCAAGCGTGAGGGGATAGCCCCCGACTTTACGGTAGTAGCGCCGCACCGCCCGCGTGTACTGCACGCCCCGGTGCACCATCTCCTCTTCCCGGTCGCGCTTGAGCTGGAACATCATATCGGGCAGCACCGCCGCGGCCGCGATCACCATCAAACTGAGGAACAGCAGCAGGGTCAGCAGAACGTAGCCCTGCTCGCTCCGTCGTGCCCGCGCCGGTGCGCCTCCCCATTTCACGCTCATCATGAACTCCCGGGGGTGAGAGGCAGGGTTTGCCGGTTGTTGTACAGCACGTCTTCCACTTCGACCGAGGTGGCAGTGATGTGCAGAATCTTGTAGCGGCGGTTGACGATATCCCCTTCTTGGGCGATAAACACATCGTCTCCCTGCGCCAGAAACACCTTTTTGGGTTCGCCCGGCTTGCTGGCAAAGCCGAAGAACTTCAGCGTGATCGGCGGCGGCGGTGGCGGCGGTGGTGGCTGCGGAGGTCCGGGATCGGGAGGCTTGTCGGTATTCGGTCTTGCCACCGGCGCTGGCGGCTCGTCCGGCTGCGCTACGAAGATATTCCTTCCCGTACCGGAGTACTTGGTTTGCTCGGCGGAAGCCAGCAAGCCCAGCTGCAGGGTCGGATCCAGTCGCTCCTCGGTATTTTTCGCCTTGCCTTTCTGTTTGGCTACCGGGTGTGCCGCAGCCGTCGCTGCCTGGGTCGATGCCGGCGAGGAGCCCCAGGAGTTAAAGACCTGGTAGAGCACCACAACCAGGGTCAGTACTCCCAGGCCGGCTGCCACCATCGTTTTGGTCCGGTTCTCGGCTCCGATCTGCACTTCAACTCCCCGTTCTCAGAAAGGTTTCCATTTTCAACTGCAGGTGTACAGGACCATTTTGTTCCTGCAAATTGATGCTGTCGACGAGAAAGAACGTCTGCGAGCGTTCCAGGCCATTGATGAAGCGCGCCAGCTGGGGATAACTGCCCTCGACGTCAGCTTCGATCGAGACCGGTAACAGTCCGACCGGGACCAGGCTTCCCGACTCGTACTTGACTCGTGCCAGCTTCACCCCGTTCTCGCTCGCCACTTTCCCCATGGCTTCGGCAACGTCCGATTCTCGGGCCGGCAGCCGCTCCCGGTAGAAGTCGTTGATCTGCTGCGCGGCAATGGGGATCTTCTTGTCCAAGCCGCGCAGCGGCTGCACTTCACGCGTGCGGGTCTGCAATGTCTGCCACAAGCCGTTCATCTCCTGCTGCCGCATGGCGGACGATCCCACGAGCGGCGACAGCAGCACGGCCAACGCGATGGCATCCGCGGCCGCCATCGAACCCACCGCGATCTTCAATTTGCGCCGGATTGGGTTCAGGTCAGGCATCAGCGTGAACTCCGCGGAGCCGCTTCGGAAGTGTAAAGGGCCCGGATGTCAAAGCGCACCGTGTCCGGGGACTGCGTGGTGTGTGCGACCAGACTGTCCTGCAGGATCTCGGTACCCTTGAAATGCTGCGAATCTTCCATGCGCCGCACCAGCTGCAGCGCCTCGTTGCGCGAGTCGCCGCCCACGACCATCTTGATCGCCAGCTGGTTGTCTTCGAGCATCTGCGGCTGAATCGAGACCAGGTGCAGGTGCCGGGGCATGACCTGTTCCAGCTCTTCGAAAGCGCGCGTCCAGGAAAACGCCTTGCGCGTGATGAGTTCGTTCAGAAACTGCGACCGGTCGCGAATGCTCCGGTTCTCCGGGCGGTTGAGCAACGCCTGGGCGTTGTCGTGCTCCCGGTTGCATGCCGCGATCTGCTTCTCCAGGTGGTGCATCTGCTGGCGGTCCATGCGGGCGTCACGCCAGTTGGAGAACGTCCACGCCAGCAGAAGCAGGGTAACGATTCCCAGCAGTCCGACGCCTGGCGCCCAGCGCAACCAGAACCGCTGGGTGTCCTCGTAGGGGCGGCTCGCGAGATTGATTTCCACCCGCATGGTTTTACGAGAGCAACGCTCCTACCACCCCGGCCATTCTCCAGCGCGGGATCAAACCCCGGGCGCTCGTGCCCAGCTGCGTGGAGGCGACCAGTTCCTTCACGTCTGCCCCGGTTTGGGCGCGCAGCGCCGGGGCCGCGCCGCCCGATTCCGGCAATCCCGCCACGTAGATGCGCTCGATGTTGGTACGGTACGTGTCTTGAAAGAATACCACCGAGGGGTAAACTTCTTCCGCCAGTTGCTCGCCGTTGATCACCACTCCGCGCACGTTCTCCAGAGTGCGGAACAGCAGCAGCTGCCCGTCGTCCAGGATCGCGATGCTGGTGGTGCGCGAGTCCACTTTGATGACCAGGGTCGGACGGTCGGCGGCAGCGGCACCCAGTGCCGCCAGCATCGAAGGCATCACAATGCCGGGGCTGAAGCCCGCGCCCACGATCGCCGCCTCATACTCCTCCACTACTTTGGCCAGGGCCACGGCAGCCACCACCCGCAGGCCATTCGGGGAGGGCTGCGCCTGGTAGGCGACCTTGGACTTGTCCACGTCGAAGGGAAGAGACTTCTTCAGGCGGAAACGCACGACGCCTTCGGCTTCCTCCCGGCTCGGCGGCAGAGCGTCGAAGTCGAGCAGGACCACGCGCACCGCCGCGTCGGGCAGCACCGCGATCACGTCGCGCGACCGTCCGGCCAGGGGGCCGACCGTTTCCCGGATCGCCTGGCGCACCGCCTCCGGCTGCAACAGGTTGCTCTCCACCAGGTCCGGCACCACGCTGCCCGGAGCAAGTTCACTCACCGAGCAGAGTTCCACCATGTCCCCGTTCTCTCCCAGGCGGCCGGCCAGCACCCGATCCGCGGAAATCTCGCAGGCCACCCGGGGACGTCCTCTCGATTTGGGAAGTAGGCGCATTTCGCGAGGCGGGAATCCTCTACCGCATCGTCTCGATGAAAGTGACTTTGTTGATCTCTTTCAGCGTACTGAGACCCTGCCGCACCCGGTCCAACGCCGATTCGCGCAAGAAGCGCATGCCTTCTTCGCGGGCCGCGCGGCGGATTTCCGAGGTTGGCCGCTTGGCCAGGATCATCTCCCGGATCCGGTCGCTCAGGTCCAGCAGTTCGTGAATGGCCGTGCGCCCGCGGTAGCCGGTGCCGGCGCACTCGATGCAGCCCTGGCCTTCGTAGAGCGGCACCTGCGACCACTGCTGCGGGTCCAGTCCGCTGGCTTCCAGCACCTCCGGCGGGTAATGCACCACCGTCCGGCAGGAATCGCAGATGAGGCGCACCAGGCGCTGCGCCAGAATGCAGTTCAGCGCGGAGACGAAATTGTAGGGCTCGACGCCCATGTTCAGGAATCGTCCCAGCACGTCCACCACGTTGTTGGCGTGCACCGTGGTGAATACCAGGTGGCCGGTCAAGGCGGAGTTGATCGCGATCTGCGCCGTCTCCGTGTCGCGGATTTCGCCCACCATGATCTTGTCCGGATCGTGGCGCAGAATCGATCGCAGCCCGCGCGCGAAGGTGAGCCCCTTCTTCTCGTTGACCGGGATCTGGGTGATGCCCCGCAACTGGTACTCGACCGGGTCTTCGATGGTGATGATCTTGTCCTCGTCGGTCTTGATCTCGTTCACCGCCGCATACAGCGTGGTGGTCTTGCCGCTGCCGGTGGGCCCGGTGACCAGCACCATCCCGTAGGGTTCCTTGATGTAGCGGCGGAACTTGCGCAGGTCTTCCGGATCAAAGCCCACAACGTCGAGCGTGAGCGTGCGGAACTTCTCGCTCATCGACTCCTTGTCCAGCACGCGAAGCACGGCGTCTTCGCCGTGAATCGAGGGCATGATGGACACGCGGAAATCGATGGCCCGGCCGTTGAACTTGACCCGGAAGCGCCCGTCCTGCGGAACCCGGCGCTCGGAGATGTCCAGCTCGCTCATGACCTTGATGCGGGAGATGATGGTGGAGTGGTGTTCCCGGGCGATCGGCGGCATGGCATGGGAAAGTACACCGTCGATGCGGAACTTGATGGCCACCGCGTCGTCGCGTGTCTCGATGTGAATATCGCTCGCCCGCCGCTGCAGGGCGGTGAAAATCGTGGTGTCCACCAGGCGGATGATGGGGCTGATGTCGCCCGTCGTCTGGGTGAGCTTGTCGATGGAAATGGTTTCTTCGCCGGTAGCCTCGTCCTCCCGGATCACATCCAGCATGAAGCCTTCGCTGGCCTCTTCCAGCACCCGCTGCGACTGTTCGGTTTTCTTGAGGATGTCGCTGATCTGCTGCAGGGTGGAAACCTTGGTCACGATGCGCTTGCCCAGCAGCAGGCTGATTTCGTCGATCATCATTAGCTGGCTGGGGTCGGCGATGGCGATGGCCAGCTTCCCGTCCCGGGTTTCTTCCAGGGGCACGAAGTTGTACCGGAACATCAGGTCCACCGGTACTTTCTTGAACAGCTCGTGGTGCAGTTGGAAATCGCTCAGGTTGACGAACTCGCAGCGGTAGCGCCGGGCCACGTCCTGCGCCCGTTCCAGTTCATTCGCCGGCTTGTCGGGGCCCAGGTTCGCGCCGTTGACGCCGTTTACGAACAGTGGTTTCTTTTCCGCCATTGCCAAGTTCCTGTCCACCCTTCCGCAAGGCCCTGCTTCTGCGTTCCGCCCCGGCTAGTGGATCTCCGCGCCCAGGGTGAAGATCGGCAGATAGAGCGAGATCAACACCCCACCCACAAACACGGCCATCACCATCAGGATGACGGGCTCGATCAGCGCCAGAGCCGCCCCCAGCGCCGTCTGCACGTCTTCCTCGTAAAACTCCGCCACCGAGTTCAACATCGCCGGCAGGGCCCCGGTCGACTCGCCCACTTCCACCATCTCCAACGCCAGGTCGGGAAAAATCTTCTGCTCCTCCAGGCTGCGGGAGAGGCCTTGGCCCTCGCGCACGCGGTAGCTCGCCCGGGACACGCCGTTGAGGATCGACCGGCTGCTCATCGACGCCCCGGCCGTCTCCATCGCCGGCACCAGCGGCAACCCTCCCTGCAGCAGGGTGGAGAGGATGCGCGCAAAACTCGCCACCTGATATTTCAGCCGGATGCCTCCGATCAGGGGCAGCCGCAGCAAAGCCCGGTCAATTTTCTGGGCCCCGCTTTCCGTGCCCTTCCAGCGCCATAAAAGCACACCGACCGCCACCAGCCCGGCCACCACGAACACCAGATATTTCTGCGCCGCCAGACCCACCGACAGCATGAGCACGGTGATGGCCGGCAGCTTGGCGTTCAGGTTCTCGAAGAGCAGGGCAAACTGGGGCACCACATAGGTCACCAGGAACACCAGCATGATGAGCACAACCGAAATCAGCAGCGCCGGATAGACCAGCGAGACCGCCAGTTTCTTGCGGAAGGACATGGCCAGGCGCTGGAAGGCAATGTAACGGGTCATCACCTCGTCAATGTTGCCGCTCTTCTCCCCGGCCATCAGGGTGGTGGTGTAGATCTTCGGGAAGGCCCCTTGCGCGGCAAAGGCGTCCGACAACAATTCGCCGGCCTTGACTCGGTCGCGCACGTTCTCGAGCAACGAGCGCAGATAGCCATCCCGCTGACGCTTGATCAGCAACTCCAGGGCAGTCAGGATCGGCAGGCCGGCCCGGATCAGGGTGAGGAATTGCTGGTTAAAAACCAGAAACGTGCTCTGCTTCAGACGCCCCAGTTTCTGAAAGCCGGACTTGCGGCTGAATAGCGTCCGCGGCTTGACCCAGTACACCAGGTAGCCCTGCTGCGCAATCCGGTCGCGCACCTCCGCCTCCGAGTAGCCATGTTCGACCTGCTCGCTCAGGCGACCCCGCTCATCCGCCATTTTTACCAGGAATTCAGCCATCGGTTACCCGGTTACCTTAGTCCCAGTCTAACATTCATAGCTGCGCTTCGACGCCCATCCCCACGCTCAGAAGGGCGTGTCGGATGGTGTTCCCCCGGGCCGTGGTGTTCTTACCCTTCGAAAACATAAGTTATTCAAATACAGTAAGTTACATGAAAAACCGTCAGAGCCTGTTCATGGCCCGGGATCCTCGATGGTCTCCACCCCAGCCGGTGGGCTGAAGTGGAACCGTCCCTCAGCAACTTCCACGTTTTCCCGCTGCTGGCTGAAGCGATATTCCGTGCGAGATCCGTCCGCTTCTTCAATGTCGAGGCGCACAATCTGGTGCTGCGGCGTGATTTCAAGCAGCACCTGGCTGATGCGATCTCCCAGTTTCCGCGGCACACCACGCAGCACCACGTCTCCCGGCAACCGGGGGGGGACGTCCGGCGCAAAGGACAAGGCTTGCAATTCTTTTTCCAAGCGGGTTTTCCCCAGCAAAAGTCCCAGCGGGGAGCGCAAGTCCTCCAGTTTGCGCACGGGTGTTTTGCGGGCCTGGCGCTCGCCAGGGAGATAGAACCAGGCATCCTTCCCGTCGGTGACAAACAACTTCTCTCTGGGAGAACGATATTCCCAGCGCATCTTGCCGGGTTTTTTGAGCCACAAGGTACCGGATTCGGTCCGGTCCATCCCCGCACCCTGGTAGCTCTCGGTGAAGTCCGCCTCCAGGCTCCGCAGCCGGTTGTAGTGCTCGTCGACCGCCCGAGCCACCTGGGTGATGTCGGCCGGAGCCGTGGCCGCTGCGGCCGAAAGGGCCAGCCCAAACAAGATCCATTTCAGTCTGGTGGAAGGTTGTTTCACGGTTAAGATCGGGGAGGTCATCCTCTGGCGCCCGGCTGCCGAGACGGTGGGGAACTGGCGCCGTGGGAGGGGAATCAACCGTCCTGAAGTTCCATTTTAAGCTTTTTCGATTCCGCTTGCATCTGCGTGCAGCGGAACACATGCTCAGGAGCAGGTTGTGATCTAGCACCTAATTTCGTCGATCCCTTCCGTGCGGGATAAACTCCAGCCTGCCAGGAATCCATGGGAGGTCATCCTCTGGCGCCCGGCTGCCACGTGGGAGGGATCAACCGTGCTCAACTCTCATCATGGGCTTTTTCGATCAGCATCTTCGGGACCGACCTTTGCCCTCTCGCCATCCGCGGCAAATACAGAGTACTGGTGCGTCCCCCGGATCTTTTTGAGTTGCTGGCTAGCGTGCAACACATGCTCCAGCAAAGGGTTGTGATAGAGCACGTAAACCGTTCGCGGCTGGCTGCGCAGGGATACGTCCAGCCGTGCGATGAGTTTCCTCAGCCCGGCATCGGTGAAGGGATTGAACAGGTAGAGCAGGGTCGGCTCGGCAGGAAACTCAAATTCCCGTGCATCGCCCGAGCGCGCTTCGATGACGAAGCACTTCTGCGCCGGGCTTCGGTATGTCTGAATATTATGTTGCGCGATGCGATCGAGTTCGGGAAGAAGCTCAACCCCGAGGATACGCCGGAAGGGATAATCCGAGGCCATCAGCAGGCTCCGGCCCTTGCCCGATCCCAGATCGATGAAGGTCAATGCCGCGAGGTTCACGGTCAGGCTCTCGATCATCGCATGGAACAGGGCGGGCTCAGTGGGCTGGTAGGGGGAATGAAATACACCCAGCAGCCGGTCGCGCCAGCCCACGGTGGCGCTGGTGGTATTCACCGAGAAATCCCAGTCGTACTCCACATCACCGTAACGCCGGCGGCGACCCTCGGGCGTGGATTCGCGCAGGAAGACCCACAATTCCGAGAGCAGCACCCGCAGTGCCGGAAGCGGCCGACGGCGGTGATCCGCCCACCATTCTCGCAGTGCGCCCGTAAGGGTAGCTGCCGATACGCTTCCCGCGCCGGACCCGGCCGAAGCGCGGCCGGCTTCGGTGCTGCCCTTCCGCTGCGGGCTTCCCACGCAGGCCACTAAGGCTGGCTTTCGAGATGCTTCGGTGGTGGCGGCTGATACCCGGGCGGGGTGCCCTTCTCGATGAATGGAATGTCGTCCGGAGCCTCAACCTCCACCCGTCCCTCGACCGCCAGCCGGTACGGCCGGCCCGTGGGATCGCGGGGCAGCGCGCGCAGCATCCCTGCCGTCACCAGGTCCGCCATAGCCGAAGGCCAATGCCCGGTTTGTTCCCGATACAGCCCGACCATTTGCTCCAGGATCGTGACATCCTGATCCACCTGGAGGGCGCGCAGGTGGGCCACGGCATTGGCGCGGATCTGTTTATCCTGGGTGGTCTGATAGGTCGTGGTCCACAAAGCGCGAGCCATCTGGATGTCCCCGGCATGCTGTGCCATCTCTGCCGCCAGTATTTTCAGGAAAGGGTGCGCGTGCGGCACTTTCGATCCCCGATCGAACGCATCCGCAGCCTTGGCGTAATCTTTCAGCTCCAGGTAGTAAACAAAGCCCAGTTCATAGTACAGGTGCCAGTCATCGGGGTTGTTCTGGATTCCGAACTCCACCAACTGGATCGCCTTGTCCGGCACGCCCGCTCCGTTGGGAGGACTCGGTGCCAGGAAGTTCGCGCCAAACTGGTAGGCCACCAGCAGATGCGGGTCGAGCCCGGTGGTGATCTCCAGCAGCGGTGCCAGCAGGTTGTAGTGGCTCGCCCGCACGATGAGCCGGTTTCCGAAGTACTGCACCGCGCGCGTCCAGTAGATATCGGCCAGCAGCCCCTCATAGCCCAGGCTCATCCGCTTCAACAGCTTCGGCGACGAGATGTAGAGCACCTCCTCCAGCGTAGCTCCACTGCGCACCTGGTCCAGACGGCGCACCACGGCGATCGACCCGGCCATCGAGAGCAGCAGCAACAGACCGGCCGTCACCGTGACTCGCCGTGACCCGCTCATTTCAGGTTGCGGCGCTCAAAGATCAGCACCGCCCCGCATAGCGCCACGCCCGCGTAGAGCAGCGCGTAGGCCGTGTTGTAGACGATCAGCTGCGACGCGACCGGTTGCTCGTGCGCCACCGAGCTGATCACGTTCAAGGGGGAGAGGTTGGGCACCAGGTAGGCTGCAGCCGTGGCTAGCAAGCCCGTCAGCCCGTGTGCCATCGCGGCAAAGCCGCGCAGATCGTCGCCGAAGCTTCCAATCACGAACAGCGAAAAGGCGAACACGGCCGAGAGCAGGGGAGAGGAAAAGCAGGAAAACAGCAGCGTCAGCGAGCAGATGATCAGAAACTGCAGGATGATGAAATAGACGGCCACCAGGATCCAGCCGTCCGGCTTGTGATAGGCGTGCGCCACGTAAAGCAGAGCGGCCAACACGCCGATGGCCATGAAGAACGCGTTGACCACCAGCGTCCCCGCCAGCCCGAAAAATTTCCCGACGATGAACTCCCAGCGCCGCACCGGCCGCGACAGCACGGTATAGAGCGTCCGCTTCTCGATTTCTTTCGAGACCAGCCCGATGCCGATGAAGATGGCAATCACCACCCCGAACAGCGACACCGTCGTCAAGCCCAGGTTCACCACCACCAGGCGTTCGATGTCGATGGAAATTTGCCCCACCAGGATGGCCGCTCCCGACAGCAGCAGGGCAAATGCGATCAGGTTGTACAGCACGCGGTCGCGCACCGCCTCGCGGAAGGTGTTGGCGGCGATGGCTACGATGCGCGCGCTCATGGGGCTCCTCCCGCCGTCTCCGACTTTTTCAGTTTCTCCACGAAGTACTGTTCCAGGGTCTTGCGCACGGGCGTCACCGAAAGCAGCTGCAACCGTTCGCGGCGCAGCGCGTCGATGGCCGCGTCCTGGCTCGCTTCCGCCAGCACCGCGCGCACCGTATCGCCCGTAACATGGCACTCGGCTCCCAGGGCCTTCAGGGAAGCGGGCACCATCGTGCCTTGCCAGATGATTTCCACCTTTCCGGCAACACCCGAAGTCAATTCCTCCACGGCGCCCACGCCGCGCAACTCGCCCAGGTGGATCACGGCCACGCGGTCACACAGCGCCTCCGCGTCGGAGAGAATGTGGGTCGAGAAAAATACCGTCTTGCCTTCGCTCTTCAGTTGCTCCATGAGGTCGCGCACTTCGCGCCTGCCCATCGGGTCCAGACCGGACATGGGCTCGTCGAGGAAAACTACTTTCGGTTCATGCAGGATGGCCTGGGCGATACCCACTCGTTGCAGCATTCCCTTGGAAAACTTCCGCAGCTGCATTCCGCTCACATCCGGCAACCCAACTCGCGCCAGCACCGCCTCAATGCGAGACTTGAGTTGCTTGGCGGGCACTCCGGAGAGCCGACCGTAGTAGTCCAGCAGTTCGCGCGCCGTCAGGTAGTCGTAGAAATAAGGCTGCTCCGGCAGAAATCCGATCTGCGATTTCACCGTCGGATCCGTCCATTCTTTCCCCAGAATCCGCGCCGACCCCGCCGTCGGAAAAATCAGCCCCATCAGCAGCTTCAGTGTGGTCGTTTTGCCCGCACCGTTAGGCCCGAGAAAGCCCAGGATCTCCCCATCCTCGACCGCGAGGTGCAAGGGACACAAGGCCCGCCTGGGCCGTTTGCGCCAGAAGCCAACTGAGTAAGTTTTCTCCAGACCTAGAATGTCAATCGCAGGCATGGCCGAGGATCTTTGACGCCCTACTCCATGGGTCATTATATGCAGGTTTTTTGGAACCGGTGTGCACCCCATGGTTACGCAAGTCACGTCAGGGAAGCCAATCCGCCGCGTGGCCACTGCCGCCCCGTCGTCGATTCACCAGAGCAGCTGGTTCTGCCCAGCGAGTGTCGCGAACCCCCGTAGAGCGAAGCCCGGCCATCACGCCTGCTGGCGCTTCCCGCGAACCTGTATCGTGTATGGAGCGAGAACTAGGGGGCGATCGGATACGCGTAACAGGCGGCCAGAGTATTCACCGGCGGCCCAATTACGCCGGTTTGGATCCGCAGCACCTGTTCAGAAGTCGAGCAGAAATTCCTATTGCCAGTGGATCCAGGCGTGATCGGGACCCCACCGGTCACATAATTGCTGTTGATGGCGCCGCCATTCGCAATCCCGGTTACCTGAAAGACGTATCCGCTCTTGCCTGGGCTGCCCGGTATCGCCGTGGCGAGAGAAGGGTCGAGCAGGCATGCCGAAGCCGGAGTTTGGACGCATGGTGCTGCTCCACCGAGGTCCGGAAGGCTAGCACTGTATCCGATGGCGGGGTAGGTATTGAAATAGGTGATCTCTGCCGACGCGATTGCCCGGAGAGAAGCTGCTGCCGAGGACTCGTTAGCCGCAATTCTTGCGTGCAGCATATTCGGAATGGCAATGGCCGCAATGACGAGTATGATCGCAACCACGATCAATAACTCAATCAGCGAAAAGCCCTTCTGTCCCCACATAAGTCCCTTGTTGCTAAATCCAATCTCATCTGTGCCGCGTGAATAGGACCAGCCACCAAGGTCGTTGCAAACCAAGGGCCACCTTATAGAACGCTGCGCACAAAACTTTAACCCCTTAACAGCGATGACTGCAGCCAAGCGGGAGTCGAGCATCCTCTTTCTCGAGCCAAGTCGCCAAGCAGCGTCAGCCGTGTCCCATCTCGATGCCACGGTTGCGAGGAAAAACGAAGAGGCATCGGACTACTCCGACGCCCCATTCGCCGTACTTTTTCTATGTACCCGCCGGCCTTAGGTTGTTACTAAGACAGCGGTGCCGTTGCAGCGGTGCAGGGGTTGACCCCACCGTTGGGCACAAAGCGCACGACCGCGTCCTCAATCGAACAGAAGGAACGCACGCCCGTCTGGTTGGGGACGGCCGGGTTCGCTTCCACGTGGTAGGTGGTGTTGATACCACCGGCGCCACCCGCGGCTCCGTAAGTGTAGAGGAAACCGCTCTTACCGCTGCCTGGAGGGTTGCCGTTTTGAGCAAGCACATCGTCAATCAAGCAAGCCGTCACAGCCGTAGGCGGGTTGGGGCAAACTGCTCCGATTCCGCCATTGCCCAGGACAGGCAAGGTTGGCGAGTAGCCGGTAGTGGGATAGGTGGAGTTGTAGGAAACCTCCGCCGTGTTGATGGTACGAACAGCGCTGGCCGCGGACGACTCGTTGGCCGCAATGCGCGCGCGCAGCAGGTTCGGAATAGCGATCGCGGCGATGATCAGGATGATCGCCACCACGATCAGCAACTCAATTAATGAAAAGCCCTTCTGTTTCCGCATCTCGTTTTTTCCCTCATCCCCGGTGGAATTATATTTGTCCCGTAATCACCGGTGTCTCCCAAATCATCGCATTTGACGGGCCAGAGTCGAACATTACCTTGGTAAGAACCCGGCTCTCCCCTAAGGTGCCTGTTTTCAATTATGCCCTATCCTTCGGTTACTCGGCACGCAATCTCAACTCGGGCACGAAATCCGCCATCGCTGACAAATTTCGGCGCTAACACCCTACAAACATTGTCAGTTTCAGGAATCCATCCCGGAAAAGCCTGGGCGCTTCCCGTCGACCGCACGGCTCGGTTCTGGCGCGCCGAAGCAATCAGCCAGGAAGACACAAAGCCACGGAGAAAACTGGGTTGAACTGAGCTTTCGTCAGAACTTGAGCGATTTGCCCCCCAGACGCCGCCAAAAGAGAAACAGCGGGAGTTTCCTCCCGCTGCTTCCGGCTTCGTACCCTCCCCCAGGTACTTTGCCCAACTTGTGGTTGTCTGAGCTATCTCGCTCGAACGCTTTTTTGTAAGGCACCTGGCATGCCAATCTCCTCGCCGCCTGCCTCAAAATCGGGTAGTCACCTCGCTTGGCGAGAAAAATCAGAAGCTTAGCCAGCAATTGCGGATACCGCCGCCCGTCGGTCCCGGGCCGCTCGAATGCCATCCCGCGTCGTATTGACAGTTTTCGTCAACCAATTTGTGTCGCTGGCAATATCTTTCCCCAGTCTGCGAGGAGGGAGCGGGTGCGTGCTTGCCAAGCCGCTCCGTTCCACAGTTGACCCAGGTAGCCTACGGCGTGCAGTGAAAAATACGGGCCGGCAATATGTTCCAAGGCTGGAAATTTTCCCGAACCGATCCGAAGATGGATTTGAGATAGGGCAACACTGCACTGGTGAACTGATAGACCAGCAGGGCACCATCCGGAACGAGAATCTGACGAGCCTGCTCCAGGATATCGCGCCGGGTTGCATCCGGAATCAGACTGTAGGGAATTCCGGAGATGATGTAGTCAGCGCGCTCCAGATTGACTTCGGCCAGCACCCGCCTTGCATTCGAGGCCGATCCGTGGATGATCCGTAATCGTGGGTCGTCGATCCTCTCCTGCAGGAAGCGCACGAACCGGGAATTCAATTCGATGACCGCCAACTCTGCATCCGGGCGCATGTGCTTCAGGATTTCTTGCGTCATGGTACCCACCCCCGGCCCGTATTCCACGATCACCTTCGCCCTTTGCCAGTCCACCTGCGAAAGCACGTCATTTACGAGAAAGGGAGAACTCGGCACGATCGATCCAAGCATGGCGGGGTCCTCAAAAAAGCTTCTGGCGAACAACCAAACCTGCGCAGAAATGTGGGCGGCCTTCCTCTCCTGTGTCCTGGACATCGGAGCTGTCCCCTCCCGCATGACAAACTTGAATCACGGCTACCTTACCACTTGGCACCTTCCCGATCAGTACGATTCTTGGGTTCTGGACAGCGATCGCCGGGATGAGGTTTCTCACTTCCGACGCGCGTGCCGTCTATGGAATCTTGGCCGGGCAGGGGCGATACCTCTACGCCTACGACGCCCACCTGACAGCTGCTTCTTCGATCTCCGGCTCAAAGTCTGAGACGGATGTCTAAAGTCCCCGCACCTGTTCTCTTCCTAACCGGGTCCTCGAATGAAGCAAGAATTCCCCGTCTTTAGGCGTGGGCCGTGTCAATCCTCGTCCTCGCCCGGCTTTGGCGGATCCGCGCTCTCCTTCACGATCGCTTCCCAGTTCAGGATCGCATTCCACACCAGTCGTTGATCGCCACGGTTCAGGTCGCGGTGGAAAGGATTGAAATTGAAACTCACCACGTGTCCCTTCCCCACCGGCATGTCGAGAATCGCAGGCCGTCCGATCAGGCGCTGCTCACCCCACGCCTGTCCGCTCACCACGAAGGACTCTCCCTCGGCCCCGCCCCACTCGAGCACCACACCGCTGCGGTCGACGGGGCCGTCCAGGCAGGTCGTGCAATACGCCATCCGCAACCAGTGGCGGGGCAAGTCATACAGTGGGAAGTTCTGGCGAAAGACGTAGCTGTGGACCGGGTATCCGTAGGACAACGGATGATCCGGACGATCGAAGGTCACGCGCAGGTGGGCACCGGGGGTCCGTGTTTCCGCATTCTGTGCCGCGGCCGCGGCCGCCGCTCCGCCGCCCTGCGTGCTGCGTGGCACTCCGCCAGCCGCGCGCCGCACTCCGCGCACGATCCCTCCCTCCAGCGCAAGCATGGATCCGCTGCCCAGCGTCACCAGCAGTCCACCTTGTTCCACGAATTTCTCGAGCTCTCCCAGGCCTGCCCATCCGATTCCGCCGGTGATGTCGTCTGACGCCGCCGGGGTTCCAAAGCTGGGCGTCTGCGGAGTCTTCTTGTACGGCATCGGTCCCCACGTCTTGGGTAATCCCTGGATCTGTTCCGCCAACTCCAGGTCCACGTGCCCGTAAATCAGCACGTCGGCCTTGTCCCGCAGGCCGCCCGCGCGGAGGTCTTCATCGCGCAGGTAGGAGTAGGGAACCTGGCGTTGGTCCAGGATGTAGCGAATCCAGCCGATCGAATCGGTGTCCGCCCACGGCACCCAGACCCCGATCCGCGCCACCTTCGCGGCATGATGCGGCACGTCAGGCGCCGCCGCCGCACTGGAAAAGTCCAGCCCGAACTCGGTCGCCATCGACTGCAGCAGCGCCGCGCTCACCCCCGCCTGCCCCGGCAGGATCCAGGAACCTTCCGGGAACTCCGTAGGCCCCAGCCGAAAGGGCCTCTCCGCAATCTCAACGTCGAACTTACCCAGCCGATAACGCGCCGCCAGCAGACTTTCCTGTCCGCTATCCTTCATCACAAAGAGGGGACCGGTGCCGTCCACGTGTCCCGCCGGATGCGGAGGCTCGTTCAACGTGGTGAGCGGAGCCGAGCGCACGGACGCGTCGGCGGTCGGGACTGCCTTCAGGTGATAGTGCGCCGGCAACTCCCAGGAAACATCGTCGTAGGGTTCCGGGCTGTTCTTGGGATAATTCTGCGGTGTCAGCAGATCCACCGCATAGTTGCGGTAGGGCTGATCAAGCCGCACCACGTATGTGCCCGCGGGAAAGCTGCCCTCTTTCATGTCGAGCGGCGCCTGTGCAACCCCTACCTCGATATGCTGGCCCAGCAATCGCCCGACCATCTGCGCCACACGCTGCCGGTCTCCCTGGTCGGCCGCAATCAGGAATGCGTACGGCGGCTCGTGCAGGCCCTTCTGCCATGAATCCCAGCCCTTCTTGTAAAAATTGCGCAGCATCTGCGGAGCGTTGTCAGCGCTGTAATCGAGCGCTGCCAGCGCCGCCGTCTCCTGGTAGTTCAGGTTGTCGCGCATCGACCAGGTCACTTCGGCCGGGGGCGGCAAAGGCCGGTACCACTCCGTTGTGGTGTCGGAGAGGGAGAGCACGCGGTGCAGAGTCTCAGCGGTTCCGTTGCCAAACGTTTCGTATCCGCGGCCAATGCTGTTGTGGTTCATGGCCACCGAATCCAGGTAGAGTTCGGAGAATCCTTCTCCGAAATTCCAGGTCGAGACCCCCGGCATCCCCATGGCGGTCAGCGTCCGCATTTCGTGGAAGCTCATCTCCAGGAACTCGCTCAAGGTGATGGGATCCACATCCGGGTTGTACGGCCCGGTGCCATTCCAGGTCATCAGCAGCGGCACGCCTTCATGGAGATCGTGAACCACGGTGGGGTGCCACTCGTAGAACATGCGGTGTACCGCCTTGGTGGTTTCGTGCGTCTGCTGATGGGTGTCCCGGTTGATGTCGACAAAGGTGTATTTTGACCAGTAAGGTGGCGACTGGCGCGGCAAAGTGGCCCGGTCCGTTTTGCCCTTCAGGTAGCGGTAGAACCAGTCCACCATTTTGTCGCGGCCGTCCGGATTGGAAACCGGATTGATGAGCACGATCAGTCGCTCGCGGATTCTCCGCATCATGGGTTGCTCGGAGACCGCAAGCCGGTAAGCCATCTCAAGCATGGCCTCGGTCGACCCCGTCTCGTCCGAGTGCAGCGCCGCGTTGAAGTAATAGATGGGCCGCGCATTCTGGATCAATTGTTCCGCCGCCGCGAGGTCGGTCCGCCGCGGGTCGGCCAGCGCCGCCGTGGTCGCTTTGAGCCGGTCCAAGTCGCCGATGCCGGCCTCGTCGGCGATGGCGACGATGAGGATCTCCCTTCCTTCCTCGCTGCGCCCGAGGGTAAACACCTTGACTCGCGGCGAAGCCTTAGCCAACGCCCGGCAGTACTCGTAGGCCTTCTCGCTGTTGACCAGTTCCCCCGGCGCTGCCATGATCCGGCCAAAAAATGCGGCCGGGGTGGGCACCGTGGCCGACTGCGGCAGGTACGCCACCCAGGGCGAGAGAAAACGACTGTCGCCGGTGGCCTTAGCGATCGCCTCCACCGAACCCGGCTCGGCAACATCCGGAGCAAACCGGTTGTCCGAAGCCTGAACCATCCCCGCGAAGGCTTGCAGCAGAAGCAGCAAGATCAGCCAGCGCCCGCCTGCCGCCCACCCCCGGCGCATGCTCTGTCCGCCTGCGGTGCCTTGCTTCCACACCTTCCCCCAGATCGGGCTCCCCTCCGCCCCTCCTCCCTGCGCTCGGCGGATTAAGATTTTGGGCTTGGCATGTCCCGTCCGGGTTCGTGCTGCAGGCACCTTTTTGTCCCCTGTGGCTTCCCGTTTTTCGCTGGAAGGCGAATCGGAGTGTACTACAGCCATGCCTGACCGCCTGCATCTCGCCGGTTGCGCAGTTGGCAGCTGTGACCAGCGGCCAGTGCGCGATCCCGCGAACCGCTTTGGCCGCAGCCGGGTTTCGGATCTATCTTATCTTGCAGCTAATCTGGAAATCACCCGCCAGGCGGAACCGGTCATTCCTCTAGGCTCCGGTAGCTTTCAGCAACAAGCAGGTGACGTCGTCGTGTTGCGGTGTATTGCCCACGAACGCGTCCAGGTCGGCCAGGATGCGGCGCATCATCTCCTGGGGTGCCGCCTCCGACGAGGTCGCCACTGAGGCCAGCAGCCGCGCCTCGCCATACTCTTCGCCGCGCGTGTTCACAGCTTCCACCACGCCATCAGTGAAGACGACCAGCCAGTCCCCCGGAGCCAGAGTCACGCTGCCACTCTGGTAGGCGGCGTCGGCCTGGATGCCGATGGGGAGCCCGCCCGCCTTCAGTCGCTCCAGCGCGCCGGAACGACGGCAGAGCATGGGCGGATTGTGTCCCGCATTCACGTAGGAGAGAGCCCGCGTGGCCGGATCGTACTCGGCCAGGAAGGCGGTAGTGAAGCGCAGGCCGCCCTGGCTGTTGGTGCACGCGTACCGGTTGATCCCCGTGACCAAGTCCAGCAGGGAAGACCGGGTCCCCGAAAGGGTACGCAGGCTGGCCTGGAACGTGGCCATGAGCATGGCCGCGGGCACACTCTTGCCGGCGACGTCGGCTACCGCCAGCAGCAGGTGCGTGCCGTCCGGCCGGCGGAAGACATCGTAGTAGTCGCCGGCGACGGTGTTGGCCGGGCGCGTGGTGAACGCCATCTCCATGCCTGGAACCGCGGGCGGTGAGCCTGGCAGCAGCCAGGTCTGGATCTCGCGCGCGATCTCCAGGTCGCGCTTCATGACCACACGATCTGCCACCTCAAGGATCAGCAGCCCAAGCAGGAGGAGCCCGCCATACAGGCGAAAATCCAGGCTGACGATGTGGAGCTCCCCTTCCCGGCCGTGCCAGGGGAATTCCGGATTGAAGACCATCAACACGACCGCCAGCAGCAGGAGCACGCGGCGCGCCGGGCTCAGCTTCTCGAGGATGGCCCAGAAGAATTGCTGCGCTGTGTACAGCCACCTGCGGCCGGGACGCGTGTCCTGGGCTTGCTTGCCCTCCAGTTCGCGGGCATAGAGTTGGTAGCCGGCGCGCGCGTCCTTCTCAAACTGCGACCAGAGCTGATTCAGTTCCAGTCCTTCGGTCACGCGCAACCAGAAGCGCTCCACCTTCTCGCGGAAGGTGAGCGACGGCGCGATCTGCGAAGGCACGGCGGGTGGCGAAGGCGAGGACATCCGGGTTCGATTATAGAGAAGGTTCTTGGAGATGGTGGCCAGGTTTCATGAATGCGGGGTGCTGATTGCCGAATGCGGATTCCTGATCGCCTCACCGGAACCGGAAACTTTCTCACTCCTACTTCACTCGCAGCACCACCAGGGTCATGTCATCGTGTTGCGGGGCGCCGGCGACAAAGCTGTCGGCGTCCACGAAGATGCGGTTGAGGATCTGCTGGGCGTCGAGCCCCGGGCACTGCTTGACGGTCTGGATGAGGCGATCTTCACCCCACTCCTCGTCCTCTTGGTTCATGGCCTCGCTGATGCCATCGGTGAAGGCCACGAGCAAATCTCCGGGTGCGAGCGTCACGCAGCCCTGCTGGTAGGGAAAGCTTTCTATGAGTCCAACAACCGTCCCGCCCACTTCAAGTCGGCTTAGACGAGCGGCGCCACCCTGGGCCTGAAAAAGCATGGGGGCGTTATGCCCGGCGTTGACGTACGCGAGGGTGCGAGCGAAGGGATCATACTGGCCGTAAAAGAAAGTGGCGTAGCGGTTGGCCTGCGAGGCCTCGTAGACCAGGCGGTTGATGTTGGCCACGGCCACGGC
Organism: Terriglobales bacterium; assembly: GCA_035623795.1. Taxonomy (GTDB): domain Bacteria; phylum Acidobacteriota; class Terriglobia; order Terriglobales; family Acidobacteriaceae; genus DASPST01. The sequence goes on along the minus strand of DASPST010000058.1, from coordinate 21,886 downwards.
GAGGTTCTCCGGAGCGCGCGTGGCTTCGCCGCGCAGCGACGCCTGCAGGCTGGCCATCATGAGCGCGGCTGCAATGCCTTTGCCCGAGACGTCGCCGATGGCCACACCCAGGTGTCCGTGCGGCAGGGCTAGAAAGTCGTAATAGTCGCCGCCCACCCCCAGCGCGGGGCGGCAGTGGCCGGCGTAGTCGAGGCCCTGGATGGCGGGCAGTTTCTGGGGGAAGAGGCGCTCCTGCACCTCGCGCGCAATTTCCACTTCACGGTTGAGACGTTCCCGCTGCGCCACCTCGTCGGCGATGGTGCGCATGAGGTTGGCATTCTCCAGGGCCAAGCCGGTCTGAGCCGCCACCGATTTCAGCAGGCGAACATCGGAACCGGTGTAGGGTTCTTCGGATTTCTTGGGGCCGAGGGAAATGAAGCCCAGCAGCTTGTCGCGCACGGCCAGCGGCAAAAGCAACTCCGAGCCCAGTTCAGCCAGCCGCGCGCGCTCGCTATCACTGACATCTTCTTCCGTGTTTACCCAGGCGTCGGGATTGCTCAGGTATACCTGCGCCGGTTCCTTGTGCTGGCTCAACAGCCTCACCGTGCCTGCGCCAGGCTGGAAGGAAACCTGCGACAAGTCGCCGTAGCCCACAGCGTACGCAGGCTTATACACATCCCCACCCAATAGCACGGCGACGCGGGGAATGTGCAAGGTGGAGGCGATGCGGCGGGTCACGGTTTCGAGCAGGGACTTGGGTTCGACCAGGGTGCGCACCTGCTCGCTCAGTTCGGTCAGCACCTGCTCGGCGTTGTAGGCTTCGCGGAAGAAGCGGCGGTCGGTCCAGCCGCGCAATCGGTCGCCGATGCGGCGGACGGTAAAGACCGCGACCACGCCCAGGGCGATCACGATGATTTTTTCCCACCGGGCACGACTCTGGTGGCTGGCGAGGGTGATGGCGGTCCAGATCACCAGCGCGCTGACCCCAGCCTGCAGAACACGAATTCCGCCACGCGCGAAGGCGTATTGCAGGCCCTGCCGCAGCGCAATGCCCACGCCCATCGCCTTCTCCACCACGATGACATAGGCCAAGGTGAGTGGGAACAGAACGAGAGGAATGAGGAGGAGCACCATTGCCCACTGCGGGATCAGATCCGAGAGGGGGCGCTGCACGACCAAACGGGCGTAGAGGCTAACGATCAGGACCGGGGTCCAGGCCAGAATGGATCCCCAAAAAAGGATGCGGAGGCGGCGCTTGGCGTCCGAGGAGCGGCTTAGCCAGTACTTGCAGCCCACGGCCGCCAAGAAGCTTACGACCAGGATATAAGTGACCACGAGCGCCGGACGGTCAAAGCGCTCGAAGAAGTGATCGAGCGGCGCCATCGCCCGGAAGTTCGAAAGGTCGCCCACCGACACCGCAACGCTGGCGAGGGCGTAGACGGTGTAGGGCAGGACAATGCCCCATTGCATCACCTTCCACGTCTTGTCCAGACCCGAGCCCCGGGGGAATGGCTCGGGGAAGAATCTGCCGAAGAGGAACATCACGACGGGAAGCATGGTGGCCAACGTCATGTGGTAGAGCATGGCCGCCTCGCGCCACCCAGGGAGCCAGCCTTCCACTTTGTGGGTCTGCAGAATGTGCGGGAAGGTAAGCATGAGGGCGAGCAGCATCCAGGCTAGGGGATCCTGCGGCCGCCGGGCTGCCACCCAGAAGCCCAGCAGGATGCTGATACCGGGGAGCAGGATGTGCAGCACCACATCGCCGGTGATATCCCAGAAGGTGGCCGGGCTGCTGGTCACCTTCAGGGTGACGATGCGCTCCTCCGGATGCGGAGGACTGCCCGATTGAACCTTGACCAGGATCGGGGTGCCGGCGGGCAGGTGGTGGAGCGCGTCGAACAGAAGGCCTGTTCCTTGGTAAGGCACGCCATTGACGGAGAGGATGCGATCGTTCACCTGCAGGCCGGCTCGGGCGGCGATTTCGGAAACGAACGCGATCTGGTTGCTGGCGCTCTTTACGATGACGAGCGGAACTGCGCGCCGCTCGTCCTCGAGGATGTTTCTAAGGTAGAAGGCTTCGTAGGCAGCCGTTATGAGGAAAAGAACGGCGAGCACGATGTAGCGAAAGATAGGACGCCTGGTGGGCACGTTTGCGAACCCTTACGAGGCCTTGCACCCGAGCCGATGATTTTACATTGTGCGGGGAACCCGATGGGTCCGCGGGTCGAGCGGGCAACACTTCTCCGAGGGGGCACGGGCGTCCTCTCTTGTCCGTTCGCTTTCTTTCCGGGCCAAAGAAATGGCCGGGATGTTCTCTCAAGCAGATTTCTGGAAGAGGTCGAGTTGGTCTTTGCTGGAGAAGGAAGCGACGGGGTGGGAACGGCGGCTGTAGCGTTCGTAGTCCGTGCGGATGCCGTATTTTTGACGCAGGCGAGCCATCAACTGGGAGAGACGCTTGCCGTAGGCGGGCGGCAGGAAGGCACGCTGCCCATAGCGTTCACGGTAGGTGGCGACCAGCTGAGGAAATTCCTTCTCGAGGAAGGGAAGGAAGATGCTAGCGGAGCAGGGCTTCAGAAACAGAGGATTGGCAAAGATATACTTCGCCTTCGCTTCCGCGGCCGCTGCGACGACGGCTTCGAGGTCGCGCGGGGCATCGGTGATGCCGGGCAACACCGGAGCGCAGATCACTCCGGCGGGTACTCCAGCGAGGTTGAGCTGGCGCACGGCTTCCAGGCGCAGGTCGGGACGTGGGGCACGCGGTTCCAGGAGGCGTGCGAGTTCGGCGTTGACGGTGGTTACCGTGAGGTTGACGAAGAGGCGGTTGTGGCGCGTGATTGCGTGGAGCAGGGCTGCGTCGCGCATGACGAGATCGGACTTGGTCACGATGCCGAGCTCGAGGCCGCGGTGGCAGGCAAACTCCTCGAGCAGGGAGCGGGTGATTTCGTAGCGGCGCTCGGCGGGCTGGTAAGGGTCGGTAGCGGTGCCGATGGCGATCTCTTCGCCAGGCTTAACCTTCTTCAATTCCTGGCGGAGAAGCCTGGCGGCGTGCTGCTTCACGTAGATTTTGTGTTCGAAATCGGCGTCGGTCAGCTCCATGAACTCGTGAGTGTAGCGGGCATAGCAATACTTGCAGGCAAATTCGCAGCCGCGATAGGGATTGATAGCCCAGGTGAAGGGCAAATAGCGGCGGCTGACGACACGGTTGAGTAGCGAGCGCGTGGAGAGGGTAAAGTACTCGACGTCGTGTCCCTCACGGAGAGAATCGCCTGCAGCTGCAAGGCGGGCGATGCCAATCAGTTTGTGCAGGGCGCAGTCGGGGAGAAGAGGGAGGGTGTGCATCTTCGCTTTTTGTTCGCTTAGGATAAGACAGAGTTCTGGAGGGTGTCAAGCGCCGGAGGGGGTAGGCTTATATGAGCGGGAAAACTGCTACACCCCTTGTGTGCGCCCTGGGGCGTTTGGGAGCGGCGTGGAGCATGGTCCCCCCCCACCCTGGGGCGGAGCGGGACGGCGCGGGGCAAGGAGAGGTAGAGTGCCAGGAAAACGCGCAAGAAACCAATCACGATCCACAACGGGATCAGGTAATTAGCTGTTCGAGTTGCCCGAACCCCGTTATTGACCCAGATCACCAGTGGGCAGATCGACCCCGGCCATCGCCCCGAGCAGGATGATCCCGATCCCCACGGCCAAGCCCAGCGCCACTTTCCAGCCGCCTGGCTGATTTTCACCTGCAACCGGGTCGGGCAACGGCTTCGGGACATTCCGGTGTGCCGACCGCGCGGCCAGGCGCTGCGCTCTCCGCCTTGCGTTGCGCTGCACCCTATGTTGCTGTTCCCACTGGCGTTTACGTTCAGGGTTTCTGTACGGCATGACTGTTTCCCTTCTCGAAATGGCACGACCCAATCGCGATCTTTATCGTCTAACCGCAACCAGAAAACTCTTCAGAGTCGCGCGACGAACCGGCTTTGCCGCTCGGATGGCTTCGATGGTGTGTTGGCTCAACCCGGTCGTGCGCATTAGTTTCCGCACTCCCTGCGTAGTGATTTCATCTCTGAGGGTCGGGTCAGCAACCACCATGTTATTGGCGGCTCTGTACTCCAATACCTTGAAATCGACCATACTCATATCCTCTCCCTGTTCCCAGCGCCGATCTGTTTCCTTCCCGACCGGAATAATCTCGCCCGCCACAATTGAAACGCGCTGGAGCAAGCCTCGCGTATCAGCAACACACGGGGTCCCATCAGGTGCTAACGACTTGGCTTCTGAACGGCGCAAATACTGTCGCAGAATAGTCCTGAACGTTTCCGGCACGACCCTATCCTGTCGGTCGTTCGGCAACGTCGCCATCCGGTAATGCCGCCCGTCCAGTAGGTTGATACACTTCAGGTTTTTCCACTCCGAGCGGTTGGAACTGAAGGGCGCGATGAACCTCGAATTCGAGCGGTTACATCCGGCCGGATACCCGTCGAGGTCGGAAAGCAACGGCAGGAAGAAAAAATTGAAGGGCGCCAGCCACCGGGGGCGGTGATTGCGCACAATATTTGGCGAACTGAGCGAAATGCGCATCAGTGCAGGCAGGTCGAGCCACCGTGGTTCCCGGCACTTTAACCCAAGTTCGTTCCCCAGCAGCCAGTCCCACGCTTCCACGACCCACTCCGACGCATCCGCCTGCTTGTTGAATCCATCCTTTGGTGGATAGAGGTAGCCGAGCCCGTGGCCGCTGGCCTTCACGATAGAAATGTCGCTCCCGGTTTGCGTGTAGAGCACGTAGCGCTTGGCCGAGATCGCGTGGCCGATGACCTGCCTTTGCAGCCTACGGGGATCGGAGTCAACAAAATTGATGTCCTCGATCTTCAGCAGGTCGGGTACAAGGTCCGGATCGTACGGGTTGAGGCGGTTGAACTTCTTGGCGATATCATCGCATTCCGTCCACCGAAGCGCCTTGATCGCTTCACGCCCATCCAGCCTGTACGGGCCGCCGCGACAGGGAACAAGTCCGCCCTGCTCGCTGCTCACGATGCAGAGAGAATCCGTGTCGCAGAACAAGTAGCTACCGCCAGCATCGGCGACGCAGCGTTCGAGCATGGCTAGCAGCAGTCGACCCCCGGCAGTGATGAGCGATGCGACGGGCGCGAAGTACCACTGACCAGCGTTCTCCACGGTGGAGTAGGCGGCCTCACGTGCAATTTCACCTGAGAACACCTTGACATGCGCCGGCTTGCTCGTAGTCTCCTGGTTCACCTCGACAAATAGGCCATAGCTGCCAGAGGTGCCGATGGTCTTGAGTGAATGTGCCAGCGGTTTGTTTGTGCGCTTGTGCACGCTCTTCTGTTCGATTACATGGCAGAAGAAATCATCCGCTTCTGGACTGATTGTCACCATCCCCGCCAGATTCGTATTCTTCAAGCCTGCCTGCCGCCCCTGAGGCACCAACCGAATCGCCTTCACGATCTGTGGGACTTTCCCTGTGAGTAGGGCCGATGCAACTAGGTCAGGCCCTGCAAACCAGATGGGCTGTTCAGACGTCAGGTAATTGATGCCGATGTTCTGGGTCCGGCCGTTGTACACAGTCCGCACTGGAAGAATGTCTCTTTGTGGTAACACGAGCGCGAAGAACGATAGGCCCTTCCAGAAGGCAGGATTGAAGGTATCACCCAGTTCCAGGCCTCGCAGCTTCACGCGCACTTCATCCGTGCAATCCTCGAAACTGACGCTCTCAGCGGTGAGCGCGTCCCAGTTGCCGAGGAGGGCATTCACCGTAGGGTACTGGCTGGTGAAGTCAAGCAGCACGACCGGAACGGGTGTTTTTCGAATCCGGCATTCGGCGCGCCCGCCGTAGTAGCCTTGCATAGCGATTCCCAGGTCTTTGTCCGAAACCTTGAACTTCGCCTTTGGCAGGGCAATGTTCATCACCTCTAGATAAGCCTTGGCAACGGATGCAGGCGAATAGGCTCGGTCGGGCAGCAGTTCAAAGGGGTGCTGGTTGAATTCCCGCATCATTGCGTTCAAGAGACCTGCAGTAGCTCGCACGTCTGCTCGGCAGTAGTCAATCTCTTGGGCGCTAATCTGCCCCGTTGGCTTGTGATCAAGCTTGCCTCGAAGGCCATACTTGTTGCACCACCCTTGCAAACTGTCCGCATCGTCCCGCAGGGCGAAGCCCAGTGTCCGCAGATCAAGGAACCGGCCTTCGCGCGGACGCGGCCATTCTCCCGGTCGGAGAATATCCCTGAGCCGGATGAATGCCGTTTTGCTGTCTTTGGAGGCAATGACAACCCGGGGTCGCTCGAGGTCAACCTCCATTCCACCGGTCTTGCGGCTCTTGCGCAAAGACAGAACGAGTGACCAGCCTCCATGTGCAGCGGCACATGACTTAACCGCCAACCTTGAAAGATCGAAGGGCAGGTTGAATCCGACGATCATCGCGCCGTGCTTGCGCATTGCTCGCCAGAAAACTTGTTCCACGAATTCAGATCGTCTGTAGAGCTTCAGCCGCATCTGTGGCGGAAACATGTTTACTTCCATCGCCGGAATATTTTTCGGGTCGTTCCGATAATGCTGCAGCATCTTTCGTTGTCGGGTGTCGAGGTCATCCGCATAGAACAGGCCTTCCTCCACACACTGATATCCCGCCTGGCTTAACTTGTGCCTCCGGTAAGCGCCGAAGTTCAACTTCTGGGAGGTGTCCAGCGTGGTTTCTGCGTCAAAGACCAGCACCTCCTCCGGCCATTTGGGAGGCAAAGGGAGCTGTGGTTGCCCCTTCCGCACGCTGACTGTATGAGCACGCACGAAAATTTCATGAACTTCATGGTTGATCGTCTTTGTTGGTAAAGGCTCTCGGGTTGGTTTCATTGTTCCCCCCTGATAGGTTTTTCAGTGCGTCGGTCAACATCCATTGACAGACCATGGTTGCCTGCAACGCGCGCAGGAGCCGCTCACGTGGATCGTGGGAGTATTCAAGATCAATACCGGCGGCTCTTACCAGCGCGTGGAACTGGTCGTGGTGTGGGACGCAGAACCACATCCGAAACCATGCCACGTGGTTCTGACCGCCGACGTGATTGCATTGCAAAGCGACGGTGGTGCCGCAGATGACGCAACCACGCGTCGACTTGTCAGGCTTGCTCATTTCCCACCTGCAAGCGAGGCATACAGCTCGTCAAAGTCGAGGACTCCAGCCTCCTCAAGCGTGGCCAGTAGCTTCACATCGGTTATGAGGGGGTGATCGGCAACGGTTTGACCCTCAAACGCGGCCAACTCAGCATCAGCGTCGGGCTTCCCCTCCCGCCATCTTCTGAGTGCAGCGCTGTACCGGCCAAGGCGGGAGCGTTCCGCCGAGCCGTGTATCGGTACCGCCATTGTCCCCAGTGGAGTGACAACATTCATTCGGTCGGTCAGCCGATCCGATTTGCTTGCCTTCCAGCGCTTCCCGGGCAAGTCCTGCTTTAGGTGCGTTCCCAGGTACTTCTTGACCGTGGCGACCTTCACGTGCTCGGCAATCGCGGCCCTAGATAGCGGCATGCCTCGCCGCATCCGGCGGAGCACCTTCAACGCCCGGCTCCGAGCGGCGGCTTGGCGTTTGTTGCTGGGAATGGGGTAGTATCGCGGCACGCCATGGAGGATAAGCGACGTGTTTTCATCGTCTTAGTTGCTACGGTCTGTGGTTTCCTTATTTAGATGGCAATGATGTTATAAGCTTGATATAAAAGATGGCAATAAAGTAGAGTGCTGCATATTTTGATGGCAAACATTTCGTTTGACAAGAATTCACGAGCGTCTAGGGCGAGAGGCCGCCCGAAGGGAGCGGGCACTATTCGGGACACTAACTTGGAGGGAAGGCGTGATTCTTTTGTTTGGCCTCTCGAGCATTATTGGGGGCAAATCGGATATGACTTATCGAAAGCAGCCAGAACGGCGGATATTCGCAGCGTCTTTTCCACCCTACCCGAACCGCCGCGCAATCAATTCCTACTGTTCTGTAGGCCTTCCTCGATGTCGACGAAGACATTGGAGCAACGCCGGGACCGCACGCAGTACGGAGAACTCACGGAACAAGTCCGCCGTGCAGGAGAAACGGAAGAAAAATGCCGCAATTCCTTGATCGTTGCTCAAGCCGCATTACGGGCAGCCCAGGGGACACATCAGCAGCAGGGCATGGAACACGAGAACGACGTACGGGCTAGAGCGCTTGCGGAAGCTGAGCACCGCCATCAGGAACTGGAACAACAGCAGCGAACATTAGCAGGGCGGATCGCAGAAGAAGAGGCGGGATTTGCCCAGGAAGAACTGCTGCGATTCATTCTCGAGGCTCGCTATGAATTGACACCTCTGAACCTCGCCAACGCCATGGCAGGCCTCCCATACATGGCATGGCGTCAATCTTTCAAACGTTGCCTGCCTTGGGCTTGCCCTATTGCAAATAGCGTCGTGTATCGCGAATTCAAGATCATCTCCGCGTGCCTACGATCTGACGTGAAGGCGCAATCTTTGGTCGAAAGGATAAGGCTTTACCTCCAACGGAAAAAGCTGGACAAAGAGACAAAGGACGCGGTCGTGGAACTGAAACAGCAGTGGTATTACTTGAAAAAAGCAATTGAGCGGATCGAGAAAGAGACGCATCCTGACGATGCGGTCCCATTTCGGATTATGACTGAATATCAACAGCTTCATCAGTCGCACACGCCAGTAGATGCGATCCTGGCTGAAGACGCGCGACTGTGGTAACTGGAAATATGAAGCAGGCCTGCCGACTGTTCGCAGCAGCCGACAAGCCCTGACCACCAAGGAGGATTAGCTCCATGGCAGCTACAGAAAACCTACGCCAACAGCCGCAATCCCACAATTCACTGGTGCCCCGCTCTGGCGTCGTCTCCCTCTCCGGCTACGGCGTCCAAGTCCGTGTGGATCGCGGTCACCTTCTTCTGGACGACGGCATCGGTGCTGATCGCAGACACTTCCGCCTTCCGCGTGTCGGACATGGCCTTCGCCGTCTGGTTGTGATCGGCTCCGACGGATTTGTGTCGCTTGCTGCATTGCGCTGGCTCGCAGACCAGGACGCAGCGTTCACTATGCTTGAACGCGATGGCAAGGTTCTCGCCGCGACTGGTCCCGTCTTTCCTTCCGACGCCCGACTCCGACGTGCCCAAGCCCTGGCGCATTCATCCGGGACGGCGTTGCCGATCGCGCGCGAACTGATCTCCCGAAAACTCGCCGCCCAGGAGCAGGTGACACGTAACAAGTTGCTGAACTCCACAACCGCTGACACAATCGCCCAATTCAGGACTAAGCTTCCCGCTGCTGAGAGCATCGCCACGATCCGACTGATCGAATCGGAGGGCGCCTTGGCATACTGGTCCGCTTGGCGCACTCTGCCGATCAATTTCCCAAGGAACGACCTGCCTAGACTCCCCGATCATTGGCGCAGCTTCGGCGCACGGATTTCGCCCCTGACCGCATCTCCTCGTCTCGCCGCCAATCCTCCGAACGCGATTCTGAATTACCTCTATGCCGTGCTTGAATCGGAAGCCCGACTGGCGGCGGTTGCGTTAGGCCTCGATCCAGGGATGGGTGTGTTGCACGTGGACACGTCCAATCGCGACAGTTTCGCGCTTGACCTTTTGGAACCTGTGCGGCCCCGAGTGGACTCGTACGTACTCGATTCCTTCCTCAGCCAGCCGCTCAGGCGAGAGTGGTTCTTTGAGGAGCGTAACGGCAACGCAAGACTTATGGGGCCATACGCGGCGCGACTCTCTGAGACAGGCCCCGTATGGGCACGCGCAGTTGCACCGGTTGCGGAGTGGGTGGCGCAGGCACTTTGGAGCAGCCGGAAGAACGCACACAGTGAGCAGCTGCTCCCGACACGCTTAACGCAACGCCGCCGAAGTGAAGGCAGAGGGAATGAATTTACGCCAGTCGCCGTCCCCCTTGCGCGGCGGCCTAGACTTTGTGAACTCTGTGGCACGGAGGGCGTCAAGAGTCGCTATTGCCGGTCGTGCACAGTCGAAACCGCTAAGGAGACCATGGCTAACGTCGCACTAATCGGGCATGCGAAACGGAAAACCGAGCAAGAGAAAGCTCGCATCTCCAAAACGCTAAGCGATCATGCGGTCGCGATCTCGTGGTGGTCGCCATCGAGCCTGCCTGAGTGGCTAACCGAGGAGTACTACCTTCAGCAAATCCAGCCGCGACTCGGAAGAATCAGGGTCCGGGAAATCGCGCAAGCACTCCAAGTGTCCGAGGCCTACGCAGGGTTGATCCGCTCGGGTCGACGCCGACCGCATCCACGGCATTGGCAGGCGCTGGCGGGGCTCACGAAAGTTCCGCCCGAATGCAAAGTTAGCTAGTGCAGAGCAACTGACCCTTAACTAATCGCGTGATTAACCGAACATCTCATTGCTACAGAGCAATGACGTCTACTTGGCTGAACGCTATCTAGTGGGCTCGGTCTAGCTGCTGCGTCAAACGGGGGAGGCGAGGAGGCAAGGAAGGGGGTCTCAGAGTGCTTGACCAGTAGACACGCTGCGACTCGCGCTAGAGAGAGAGAGAGAGAGAGAGAGTTGATGCTGACAAAATAATTGTTAATGGCATCAATCTAAAAAATCAGTTTCAGCGCTACCACGATCTGACGACTGTCTCTGAAGGAGGCGGTCACCCCTGGGACGATTTGGCCATCGCGCTGATTGAATGAAGGGGCATTCACGTCGTTCGTTCCACCGTTTACATAGAGATTTGGGTGATTGAACACGTTATAGAATTCAGCGCGGAATTGCAGGGTCATCTCTTTCCATGGAAGCGGGAGGCTCTTGAGTAGGGCCGCATTCTGGAAGTACGTCCCTGGCTGACGAAAGGTGTTGCGGGCGAGAGTCCCATCAAACGGTCCGTTGACAGAAATTTCGCAACCGAATGGAACCGTATTAGCTATGCAAGCACCGCTCGCATCATAGACTTGGTTGATTGGAAGATAGAGAAAATGATTGGGTGAAACTGGATCAGGGATTAAAACGCCGGGACGAGGCGCGTGCCCGGTAAGGCGCGGCCGCGTGTTCATATTCTTGAAGTCGAAGTCGGGCACCCCAGAGTCGGCAACACTGAACGGCTGGCCAGTTTGATAATTGAGAAGCCCACTGATCGTCCACCCCCCCAACAGATAGCGTTGTTTCCATGCTCGCGAGTCTCTACCCAGGGGGATCTGCCAAATCCAGTACGCTGCAATGCGATGACGCACGTCGAAGTCAGAGTCCCCCCGATCAAGACCTGTCTGGAAGGCATCAAGGTACCCACTCGGCGTGTTGCCCAGAAAGCCGCTGAGCCCACTCACACTAACGTTGTCAATCGAATGGCTCCAGGTGTAGTTCGTGCCGAATTCGATCCCCGACCGCGCCAGACGACGGCTGTCGAGGTTAAGCTCAAGAGCTTGGAATGATGAATGAGCGCCATTCTCACGCAGGGTGAGAGCTGAGACGTTGGAGTTAAGCCCAGGGCAGTTCGTGTAGTCGGGGCCTAGTGGTGTAATACTGTCCGCGGCGAATCTCGTTCTGACGCAGCTTGAGTCAAGCAATCCGCCGCTGCCAACACGGCTGAGGTCATTCTGGGAATAGAGCCGGTTCCCACTCGACCCCAGGTAAGATGCTCCTATAACCATGCTGTTTCGGACTTCACGTTCGACGGTAATATTCCATGACACCGTATAGGAGCTGCGCAGGTTTGTGGCAATAGGTTTTGAATCGCTCTGGCTCAACTGGATTGCAGCATCCGGAAGCGCGGCATAGGGATTGGCAAGTAATTCCGGCGTGACTGCAGCATTGGCAAGCTGCACAAGACTGTAACTTGGCGGATTCAGAAAAACACGGAACAGTTCCCATCCGACCCTCCGGTCGAAAAAAGTCCCAATGCCGGCCCTAAGGGCAGTTTTTCCATCTCCGAATAAGTCGTAAGCAATGCCCAGCCGTGGAGCAAAATTCTTGTAGTCTGGCAAGTAGAAACGGCCTCGCAAATCACCTGGAGCATCTACAGTCCGCAGAAAACGGCCATTGGCAATCTGTTCAAGGTAATTGTTGCCTGATCCAAGATAAAAGTTGGAGTCCAGCGTGTGTTCCACACCTGCGCTGTGCAACACGCCGAAATATTCCCAGCGCAGCCCCGGCGTCAAGGTAAGCCTGGGTGTGATTCGCCACGTGTCCTCGACAAATAGCGCAGGTTCGTTATAGCGGAAATGACGCGTAAAGTTGGGAGGACCGAAGGGCGGATCTACAAATTCGCCGGGAAAGCGCCCCTTGGGGTTGAGCGCAATCTCATACAACTGCAGCACTCCATTGACAAAACCTTGAGCGTCAAAGAATGTAGCGTCACCAGTTTGGCCTACACCATACGTATGCTTGTCTCGCAACTGGACAAACTGCCCCCCTACCTTTAACAGGTGATGACCGCGGGCCCAGGTGACCGTCTGGAAAAATTGATAGAAGCCGGCTAGGCCGTCAAACACACCGGTGCCAGCTGGCAACACTACCGATTCATTGGCGATAGAGAATGCGGGAAACGGGACCTCGGGGGAATTGGCACCGAACCTCTCGTAAACGCCTGCCACGCGGCTATAACCAATGCGGGATTCGGTTGCTAGATTCGGAGACCACGTGCCGATGAGATTCAAAGCAATATTCTGATTTAGGCCAGATTGGGGTACGTCCAGTTGGGTCGAATAAGGCTGTGTGACAGTGGCAAATACGTGCTGGTCCTCCACCGCGTAGCGGACAAAAGCCTGCATCTTCGAATTGATCATCCAATCGAGCCGGCCGGTCGCCAGAATCGTATTCTGCGGGGCACCTGCGCCGACGTCCTGCGGGCCGATACGCGTCGTAAACGCGAACGCTGGAAGGGTGACGAAACCGGCTTGAGTTTGCGGGTTACACGTCGCTCCAAATGGACATAGTGGTAGTTCTTGCACGTTAGTGGTGGATAAATCGGTGGGCAACGGAAATCTCTGGAAGATCGCCTGCGTTCCTGGAGCGCTGATCGCAAGCAGTTGCGGTGTGGGCACAAAGAACGAATTGGTCGTACTGCTCCGCACCCGGATGGGCTCAGCTGAAGCGAAGAAGAAAAATTGTTTTCGTCGAATCGGGCCGCCCAGCGTGCCTCCAAATTGATGCCGATTGAACTGCGGCCGCGGAAAGCCATGGGCGTTGTTGTCATACGTGTTAGCTGCCAACACCGAATTGCGGATGTAATCGTAGATCGTGCCGTGGAATTCGTTGCTGCCGGCTTTGGTGATGATGTTCGCCGTGAACCCCACATTGCGACCGTACTCTGCACTGAAGTGATTCGTCTGGATGTTGAACTCCTCGATGGAATCGAGGGGAACATCTTGGGCGGGCGCTGACATGAAGGTGTCATTGTTCTCACTGCCGTCGAGCAGGTAGTTTGCACTTTGCGTGCGCGCCCCATTTACGGCGAATCCGACACCCAACAAGTCATTGGACGGTGTCGCGCCTGGCATGAGCGCGATAAAGTCATATGGGCTGCGGGTCAACGAAGGAAGCTCCGACATCTCGTGTGGACTGACGGTCCGCCCGAGATCTGCGGTTTGGGTCTGCACGGCAACTCCGCTCTCCCCCACTACGTCGACCCTCTGCGGCAGCGATTGAATTCCCAAACTCAGGTCCACTCGAACAGTGGTTGCAACGACGACCTCGATTCTTAAGGTCGCAGCCGCGAAGCCGATTGCTTCAGCACGCAATGTGAATTCCCCCGGAGGCACAAGTTGAAATGAGTATTCACCCTGCGGATTCGTGGTTGTGTTCCGTTCGTAGCCCCAGGAGGAACTGCTGAGGGTCAGGCGAGCATTTGGAATCATCGCATGCTGTGCATCGATTACGCGGCCGGCAACCGCACCGGTGAAAGTCTGAGCCTGAGCCGCAAGAGAGAAGCTCAATACAACGAGGCACGATCTGGCATAAAGCCTGCTTTGGCCGCGCTTTTCAATGCGAGAAAATCTCCTCATCAGTGCGAAGGTTCTGGGGCCGGATAGTGGTAGCACTGTTCCAGTGCCTTGAATCGCGGATCGGACCGGAGCGGGTCAAAGCGCCAGTTGATGCGGAGCCAGGACATACCCGGATCGTCCTTGCCGGGTCCTTCACAATGGCCATCCCCCACTAGTTCTCGAATGGCTTGCTCATGGCGTCCCATCCGGGCGTGGGTAGATGCATCGAGCCAGGTGTCATCTCCGAAGCGTTCAGCCATTTCTTTCAGGATCTGTTCAGCCTCCTTCGTCTTGCCCCATCCAGCATAAGCAGAGGAGAGATAGGCTAGCGTCATCCAGCTTCTGCCGGTGATCTTAAGGCAAGACTCGTATTCCTGAACTGCTTCCGGCGACATGTTTTTCTGTTCATAGAGGTCGCCGAGTGCGAAGCGAAGCTCCACATTCCTGGGGTCCATCTCGATCGCATCTTGAAGCAACTTGACTGCTTCGTCGAAGTGCCCTTCTTCATAGAGGCACCCCGCAATTCCGCTTTTGCCCCTCGGGTTTAGAGGGTCCAGCACATGAGCGATCCGAGCTTGCTTGCACGAGTCGGCCTCACGCCCGATCGTCGCCAGATAGGTAGAATATCTCACGTGGGCGAGGTTAAAGTTTGGATTGAGTTCGAGAGCTTTCTGAAATTCTCTCTCGGCTCCATCCCAGTCCTGAAAAAACCGGTGAAGCACTGTTCCCAGTGCTGTGTGTGCCTCGGCTGAAGAATCGTCAAGCTCGACGGCTTTCTTCGCGGCGGCGAACGCATCGTGTGCTGGGTCGACGCTGTTTCCGCCATTCCCCACACCCATCAATTGGTATGTCTCTGCCAGCCCGGCATACGCCGCGGCGTAATTCGGGTCTTTTTGGATGGCCTCGCGAAAGTAGTCGACACTTCTGTTCAGGTCATCCCCGTTCATTCGGCTGGCAAAGAATCTGCCCTTCAAATATGCCTCGTAAGCCTCCGGTGGGACGAAGCGAGCCGACAACAGACGTTGCTGTTCCTGCGGACTGAGCCTCCCCGTGACCTCTCGCATTATGGCCTGAGCCAATTCATCCTCAAGCTGTGGGATCCGCCCTCCACCTTCTTCAAAACTGCTCTCCCAGAGGCTCTGGCCATTGGAGCCATCTAACAACTGGGCGTGAATATGAACCTGATCTCCATTGCGAACAACAGAACCCTCTACCACAGCATTTACGTTCAATTGGCTCGCGATCTGGGGCACGGCTTTGCTCGTCCCCTTGTACTGCATTGTTGAATCGCGAGAGATGACGCGAAGTGAACTGATCTTGCTTAAGTTATTGATCAGCGCATCCGTTACGCCGTCCGCGAAGTATTCCTGGGACGAATCCCCTGTTAAATTTCTCAGCGGGAGAACAGCCAGCGACTTTATGCCACGTTGAACGACTGCAGAGTTCTCGGCTGCGACTCCGCGAGAACGCCAGACCTTAACAAAGACCAAAGCCGTGAGCGCAAAAAATAGAGTGATGAGGGCCACCGCACGCCATGGCCGCCGGGTCGCTGATTCTTGTAGGCGACCTTGCAGTAATCTCACATCTGCCTGCATGTCGCATGCTTGCTGGTAGCGCTGGGTGCGGTCCCGGTGCATAGCCTTGTTAACAATCTTCACGAGTTCTGCTGGAGCCTTCGCATTCAGTTTTTCGATGGGAACGGGCGGACCCTCCTGGATCGCGTGCAGAACAGCCACCACGTCCTTCCCTGGGTAAGGGGGCCGGCCCGTGGTCATCTCATACATGACAGCTCCCAGTGAGAACAAATCGGAGCGCCTGTCTACGTCCTTAGCCTGGGCTTGTTCCGGAGACATATAGGCAACTGTCCCCACCGCCCCTCCGGCGCTCGTCAATCGCAAATCTCTAGGGTCAGGCGAGAGAGCAGGAGATTCTTCAACGTGAGAAGCCAAATCCGAACTGACGCGTTTCGCAACTCCGAAGTCTAGCAGTTTGACCGTTCGGTCCCGAGTGATGAATATATTTGACGGTTTGATATCGCGATGGACAATGCCTGCCGAATGCGCAGCGTCCAGCGCGCTGCAAATGTCATCGGCGACCGCGAGCGTCTCAGGCGGTTCCACAGCGGCGCGTGCGATTCGTTCCTTGAGTGTTTCACCCTCCAGAAGTTCGATGGCAATGAAGTGCAGCCCTTCCGCCTGGTCGATCTCGTAAACAGTGCAGATATTTGGATGGTTGAGCGCCGATGCAGCTTGCGCCTCACTCTCAAATCGTCGCAGAGCCTGCGGACTCCCGGCCATGAACATGGGTAAGAGCTTGAGGGCGACCCGTCGGCGAAGCTTCGTATCCTCGGCCGCGTATACGACGCCCATTCCACCTTGCCCGATAGCCTTGAGGATTCTGTAGTGAGAAAGAATCTGACCTTCTGCCAAAGGCGTAGGATAGCCCTGGGCCACTATATCCCTTGCAAGGACAGTGATTGCGTGCATGTCTAGAACGCTCTGAGACTTCGCACCGTGTCTTAACAGCGACTCGACTTCGCGAAGCAACTCTTCGTCGGTGCCGCAAGTCTGCTTCAAGAACGTTGGCCAGTCGTCGCTCCGCAGATCGCTAGCGCGCTGGTACAGTTCCTCGACGATGCGCCACCTTTCCGGCCTCATGTGGAGGCCTCGTCGCTGAGTTCCCGCAAGAGCCATGCCTTCGCGAGCTTCCAATCGCGCATGACAGTTTCCGGGGACATCTGAAGCGCCTCTGCGATTTCCTCCACTGTGAGGCCGCCAAAGAAGCGCATCTCCACGACTTCACTCTTGCGCACATCAACGAGAGAGAACTGCTTAAGAGCTTCGTCCACGGCTAGAACGTCAGATGCGGCCACTGCCGAAACCGTAGCCGCCTCCTCTAACTCTATATGCGGGATTTGGCCGCCTCTTTTTTGATAATTTCGCGAACGGGCGAAGTCGACCAATATGCGACGCATTAGGCGGGCGCACAAGGCATAGAAATGCCCGCGATCCTGCCAGTCCACCCCTTTTACGTCTAATAGCCTAATGTATGCTTCGTGTACGAGAGCAGTGGTTTGTAGTGTCTGGCCGGGCTGCTCCCGTCCCATATAGTGGTGAGCTTGGCGATGAAGTTCCTCATAAACTAGGGGCATCAGCTGCTCCAGCGCGCTGCTATCCCCCCGGCCCCACGCCTGCAACAAACTGGTAATTTCGTGGGCAGCCGCCGGCTTATTCTCCTCGCCACCAGCCATAAACCCCCCAGTTTCTGCGGGAGGGTACCACACCTCGGGAACCATTTCCACGACGTTGCGAACGGCGATTGCAGGTTTTCTCCCGAATTCCCGCATTAAGAGACAGGGGGCGGAGCATGGGCCACCCGGCGCAATCGACCATGGCAGGCCGTTCGGGTCAGCATGGCCCCTAAGGAGCGTGTGTCATGTTTCAAACAACTGGAGTTTCTCTATTGTTGCTGTGCTTGACTGCACTGTCCGCAGCAGAGGACTACGACTTCGCAAGGGTGGATGTTCCCGGCGCTACATCTACTATAGTCAACACGATCAATGCTCGCGGCGACATTGTTGGTAACTTTACCGACGTCGACGGCACTGGCCATGGCTTCCTGCTAAGACAAGGAGTGTTCTCCGTCATTGACTTTCCCGGTGCTTCGTTCACGGCGGCACGCTCGATAAACGCTCGCGGGGACATTGCGGGCCGCTTCTCGGATGCAAATGGCAATCAGCATGGGTACGTATTGCGTGACGACCACTTTACCAAGATTGATTATCCGGGAGCCAGTGCGACAGTTGTGCGCGGGATCAACAATGCTGGCGACATCAGCGGTAATTATCTCGATAGCACCGGGCTGGAGATCGGCTTCATCTTCCAGGATGGACGATTTCAGAAAGTGCAGGCTGCGCAATCCAACGCTTGCTCTACCGACGTGTGGATGGTCCAGGACAATGGTCGAACCGCTGTCGGTGACCTGTGCAAGAATTCCGATTCCACCTTGTATGGATACCTAAGAAGACAGCCAGGAAGTGGTTTCCAACTCATCAGTTTTCCAAACACTGGATCATTCCCCTGTACCTCCTCTCGGTACATCAACGAGAAAGGCGATATCTCGGGAATCTATGTAATCGCCAATTCAGAAGACGAATGTTACAACTCAGGTTCGCTCCGTGGGTTCCTTCTGCGACAAGGAAAGTACATCGCCATCGATGTCCCGGGCGCTACGGATACGGCAGTCACCGCGGTGAATGACGATGGAGTGATCGTCGGCTTTTATTACGACGAACAAGGTGTCAGTCACGGATTTAAGGGAGTACGTAAAGATCGGTCTTCGATGTTAGTTCGGTAACTTGAGACGCCGTGGTGACGTGCATGCCCGCACTGTCAAGTCTCCGATACGCATGCGGCAACAACATTTGCGGTTAAAGGAGATCCTATGTTCCGCGCTTTTTTACTCACCCTTGTAGTCGCTCTAGGTGTAGCAGGATCAGGTTGCGGCGGAGGCTCGAATTCCGGCTCACAATCAGATCCGCCGGGGAATGGCACCAGCGTGGTTGTCACGCCCGCTACTGCCTCTGTTTACCAGGGAATGACTGCTCAGTTTACAGCCCATGTATTTGGCCAGAACAACCAGGCCGTGACGTGGAGCGTCGAGCAAGGCCTGGGCACTATTGACGGCAGAGGAGTTTACGCGGCTCCGAGAGACGCCTCGGGAGGACCCTTTCATGTGGTAGCTACCAGTCAAGCTGAGCCAAGCGCCAAGGGAAGCGCGGCCGTAAGCGTGCTGGTTCCCCAGGTATCGGTCACCCCGGCCACTGTCACGTTGGGACCTAGCGGGACACAAGCATTCACCGCAACGGTAGCCGGACCGGCGGATACATCGGTCACATGGAGCATTCAAGAAGCAGCCGGTGGATCGGTAAGCAGCAGCGGCGCCTATACCGCTCCTGCGAGCACAGGGTTCTTTCACCTAGTCGCCACCAGCGTTGCGGACGCGACCGTGAGTGGGAGCGCTACCATTACCGTGACCAGCTCTGGGGGCAGATTCATGCCAACGGGAAGTATGCGGCACGCGCGCGGCTTTCACACTGCGACCTTGCTTCCCGATGGTAAGGTCCTGATGGCTGGCGGAGCCTATCGAACAAACCCCTCGATCCCCATTCCCTGCTACGGGGGAATGCCGTCCGCTGAACTCTACGATCCGCTGACCGGCTCTTTTACTGCTGCGGGGAACATGGCTGCACCACGCTACAATCACACCGCTACCTTACTCCTGAGCGGACAAGTGTTGGTAACCGGAGGTATTGGGGTCATCACTTCTCTCCCGGACTGTGATGACGGTGGCATTCCTCCAGTCTGGAACAGCGCGGAACTCTACGATCCTTCCTATGGCTCTTTCGAAGCTAAGGGGAGCATGACTGCGGCACGTGAAGGGCACACAGCAACCCTGCTGCCTGGAGGGAAGGTGCTGATTGCGGGCGGGAATGACGAGACTTTCGTCGGTACCAAAACAGCTGAAATCTACGACCCGCAAGCTGGGGCATTCAGTTCGACTGGAGATATGAGTACACGTCGCTCCAGCCACACTGCTACAGTGCTGGCCAATGGCAAAGTGCTCATTGCCGGTGGTATCGAGTCCGGTGATCAGCCATTTTCTGGGACAGCCACCTTTAAGGCGGAAATATACGACCCAAACACTCTCACCTTCAGCCCTACTGGCAACATGACAACTGCCCGTGCGGGGCATACTGCAACGCTTCTTGCCACAGGACTGGTCCTCATTGCTGGAGGTTCTGATCTTCCGACTGCAGAACTTTACGATCCTGCTACGGGCTCTTTTTTGCGCACTGGGGACATGGGGCAGCCGCGCAGTTCGCAGACAGCCACCTTGCTCCCCAATGGCACCGTGCTCCTCGCCGGCGGAGGAGATTCGACCGCAGAAATCTACGACTCGTCCACCGGCTTGTTCACCACTACTGGCGGTATGGAGACTAGACGCGTTGGGCACACAGCAACTCTGCTCCAAAATGGCAAAGTGCTCGTGTCCGGAGCAAAGCAGTCTCGCAGCTTGTTTCTTGCCACTGCAGAACTGTACAAATGATTGCAGAAAAGAATGGTGAGCACGGAAGGAGGCGAATCCGCTCGAGAACGTAACTTCGGACACTAAGAAAAGCTAGAGCCGATCATCCGTCTATTTGCCATTGTTGTTGCGCATGGTCCCAAAAAGAACCCGTACCCGTCCTGCCCGGCTTACACCCGCGACAGCTCCCATCACCCACTCCGTCCCAGTGGGGGGACCATGCTCCACGCCGCTCCCAAACGCCCCAGGGCGCACACAAGGGGTGTAGCAGTTTTCCCGCTCATATAAGCCTACCCCGTCAAGCGCCGGAGGGGATAGGAGATAAGTGAATCCGAAACTGCCCTCGTTACCGATGAGTAAACACATTGGGGGGCTTGGGATCGCGGGCGTGTCGGGCGGGCGGACGATCGGGGATGGCGGGCGAAACCGGGGCTACGTTCCGGCGTCGTCGCACACCCGACGCGGCTATCCTTTGAATTCATCATCCTCCTTTCAGCATATGATGACCTTCCCCTCCTCTAATCGTCCAAGTGATGTGTTTTTGAAACGGCCCCTATTACCATGCTCTTCACCATGAACACGCTCCGAACATATGTGCTCCGAGGTTGGACGATTCTCACACTCACTGTTTGTCTGTTGACCGGGCCCCTGTTCGCCGCGCCCATGGCCAAGGAGGAGCGAACACCTCCTTGTGCACTTCGAAATGACCACGCAAATGGTGGCCGAGCAGGTTCGTGGCTTGTCGCCGTCGCAACTGGAGTACAAGGCCTCGCCGGATCGCTGGAGTATCCGCGAAGTCGTTTCACATCTGGCCGTGGCCGAACCGGACTATTGGCGCGAAATTCAGAAAGCCCTCAAGGCCGCGCCGGATATGAAGGAGAAGAAATCGACGGCCACCGACGCTGACATCCTTTGGTACGGCATCGATCGTGTCGTACATACTAAGACCGGCGGTGGGCACGAAAAAGTCGATACTTATAAGGACCTGGGCGAGGCACTCGGAAAGTTTCAGGCGCTGCGCGCCATCATGATCGAATACATCAAGACCACCAATGACGACATGCGAGCCCACAGCTTCGGAGATCGAGAGGTGATCGATTGCTGGCAGTGGATGCTGGAGATCTCCACGCACGCCGAGCGCCATATCCAGCAGATTCGCGAGATCAAGAACGACCCGAACTTTCCGAGGAAATAAATCGCGGCTGGGAGCCAGCCTTCTTTTGTCCCCTCCAGCCCCGCAGCAGAAAGGGCCAGCTTCACACGGTTCTCGTAAGGAGAACCGGGAAGTGTTTGGGCTCGCGAATGCTCCCTCGCTGACGTCGTGTGGGTCGCCGCCCGGAACTGTTGGTGCGACGAAAAAATACAAGGCGTCAGGATGATGGATGTTGCGTTTGGAACGAAACCCTACGGCCACTCTGTGTCGAGAGCGTAGATTTCGTGTGTGCTGACGTCGCGCACGAGCAAAGGAAAGCCGTCGGGGTCGATGCCGTTCCATTCGGCAAACGGGCCTAAGAATCGACGAATACCCTTCAGGTCAACTATCGGTTCAAACTGGGTTTGCCCGAGCTTGACGCGGCCAAAGAAGGGTGAACTTGTCGTCAATGTATCGTAATAGAGGTATTTCCCATCTTTTGACCACGAAATGAATCCGATCTGCCCGACCATTTTCGCCCACTCGGACCATTTTTGGGTTTGGAAATCGAACAGCATCAGCTTTGACTGATCCCTGCACGGAAGAGCGGCTAGGAAATGCCCATCAGGCGAGACGCGCGGACTGAACAGGCCGTCGGAGCCGGGCAGGGTTGCGACCTGCTTGGTCTTCAGATCAACGACAAATATCGCCGGCACTTCGGG
>DASPST010000040.1:0-2928 GCA_035623795.1 Terriglobales bacterium | reverse complement strand
TGACCCAAAGCGGACATGCGACCAGTTCCAATTGGACTTAAAGGTCCCACTGTGTGCTATGGCGACAGCGTCGCTCTGCGTTGCTCGACGATTTGCATGAAATCTCGGGCTGTGGGATCTGAAGCGTCGAGCAGGTCCTTGAAGTCCCGCCAGTCCAACGCCAGCACTTCGACGTTGGTACGCGCCCGTACATCGGCGGTGCGCCGTGTTTCTTCGAGGATTCCTATCTCGCCGAAAACTTCCCCGCGGTGAAGCGTAGCCAAGGGCACGTTCGTGCCCTCCACCGTATGTTGCACCACGTCCACCTCGCCGTCGGCGACGATGTAGAACCGGTCCGGCTCATCTCCTTGCCGGATCACCACATCGCCCGACTGGAATCGCATTGTCTGCAGACGGTTGGAGGCGCGGGCCAAAGCTGCCTTACTCAGCCGCGGAAATGTCTGAGCGACCCATTCATTGTACGTCGTAAGGGTCGACTCTCCCGGCTTCCATGCTACCGGGCACAGCTCTCCCGAGCGCAAGGCCTGGAGCACGCGCAGGATCTCCTGAACGTTCCGACCCACTTCCAAATCGTTCACGGTGATATGGCGCACGACGCCCTGGGGGTCGATAATGAATGTTCCTCGCAGGCTCGCGCCGTCATCCAATAAGACGTCGAACCCCTTGCTGAGCTGGTGGGAGGTATCGGCCAGCACCGGATAGCTCACGCGCAGCAGCCGCGCGTCGCTTTCGAACCATGCCTTGTGGCTGAAGAAGCTGTCGGTGCTGGCCCCGATGACGACCGCTTCCTCGGCCTTGAAGTCGGCCTCCAACTCCCCGAACGCGACGAGTTCTGTGGGGCAGATAAATGTGAAATCCCGTGGATAGAAGAACAGCACAACCCACTTACCGCGATGCTCGGCTAACGTCATACGCTTGGGCCCATGGGCGCCTCTTATCCAATAATCCAGTCCGGCGTCAGGTGCCGGTGACCCGATCCTGATGTCCATCAATGCCTCCTCGTTGTTGGTTGGCACAGAGCGACGGCGCGCCCGGCGGACTTACGTCGCCACCCTCCATGCCGGCTCTCATTCCCTAATGTGGCGGATTTTTCGGTGCGGGATAATGCGCGCTGCCACTGCGGGCGATAGACCACGGGTGCGCGTCGGTAATGCGCAAGCTCCATTTCGAGTCGCGCGTTATTCTGCAATAGACGATGCGAGATCAACTGGAGAAAATAAAATCCAAACCGGGCGTTCTGAAAAAACAGCTGTTCAACCTGTCCATAGGAGATCTGGAGGAGTATCCCCGCTTCGGTGCATTCGAGCGTTTGCGTGCGGCCGTGTTTGCGCGTGAGTAAGGCGAATTCGCCAACCACATCCCGAGCTTTAAGCTCAATACCAGTCTCCACCAGTCGGAAACGGCCTGACATCACGACAAACATATCTCGGCCGGGCTCCCCTTTGTGAAACACTTTCTCACCGGGTTGCACGTGTCGTGTCGATGTGAACGGCTTTAGCCAGTCCATGTTGGGGTCGCCACCCGTTGCCTCGCGCACTTGTTTTATAAGCTTCAACATCTCGCGCAGGCGCAGACTGTTCAACGGCAGAAGAATGAGATGCAAAATCAAGACTGGGTACAGGCCATCCAGATACCCGTACATGATGAACGCGCAGTTGCTGCAGATCCCCACTATGCGTAGCGGGATCATCGTTTTCATGTAAAACGTCGTGAAAACGAGGACGGCGGCAACATATCCGATGACTTCTGCAACGTGCATGCTGGGCAAATTCTTTGCGGTCGCCATGAGCGAGAGCGGGTCGATCGGGGAGGGTCCAATTACGTCTTTAACCGCAGAGTGAGTTGGGCTGGCCCATGCCACAATGCCGGCGAGCATCAAGATTGCGGCAATGCCGAATAAGCTGATCCTGGCCATCCCCGGATGGGGCCGCGGGTGCGCGTTCATGGTATCTCTCCGTTGATTTCGCGAGCGTCTCGATAACGGGAATGATGCCTGTGCGAGCCGGGAAAGGCTTTAAGCGTCGCTCAATTTGCTCTTAAGGTCTGCTCGATTATTTCTTAAGATTGCCGCAGGCCAGCGACCGTTGGAGGGTCGAAGTGCAATTTCTCTTTGAGGACTATGCCTTGGATATCGACCGGCGCGAGCTTCGGCGAGGTGCCCAGCAGATCGCCGTCGAGCCGCAGGTTTTCGATTTGCTGGTTTATCTGGTTCAGAATCGAGAGCGCGTGGTCACCAAGGATGACCTGCTGGACGCGATTTGGTCCGGACGTTTCGTTTCCGAGTCGAACTTGACCACCCGCATCAATGCCGCACGCAAAGCGGTCGGCGACACTGGTGAAGAGCAGCGGTTGATTCGCACAGTTCCGCGCAAGGGCTTTCGCTTTGTCGGCGTTGTGACCTGTGAGGCCGAGAACGTGAAGGACGTGCCTGGAAGCACCGCTACGACACCAAAGCCCCTACCGCTCCCGGACAAACCATCGATCGCCGTGCTGCCGTTCGACAATATGAGCGGTGACCGGGAGCAGGAGTATTTTGCCGACGGGATGGTGGAGGAGATCATCACGGCCCTGTCGCGCTTTCGGCAGCTGTTCGTAATCGCTCGCAATTCAACGTTCACGTACAAGGGCCGCGCGGTCGATGTAAAGCAGGTCGGTCGCGAGCTGGGCGTGCGCTACGTGCTCGAAGGCAGCGTCCGTAGATCCGATAATCGGGTTCGCATCGCTGCCCAGCTTATTGATGCGACCACCGCGACGCATCTCTGGGCCGATCGATTCGACAGCGCCATCGAAAACATTTTCGATCTGCAAGACCGCCTCACGGCCACTGTGGTAGGCGCGGTTGCGCCCCAGTTGCAGCAAGCGGAAATAGAGCGAGCCAAGCGAAAACCCACGGAAAGCCTCGATGCATACGAGCTTTTTTTTCGCGGG
>DASPST010000037.1:0-20368 GCA_035623795.1 Terriglobales bacterium | reverse complement strand
TCAGGCTGATCAACCGTCGCAAAAGCTACCTCGATCGCTACCCGCTCTACCTCGAAAGGCGAACAACATGAAACCCAACACCAAAACCAACATCGCCGAATAAATAAAGGGATTGACAGTTCACTCCATATCAGACACTTGCTTGGCAATCGGCAGCGCTTCTTCGACGGGAATCGCTCCCTGCGCAATCCGCTCGGCCAAGGTCGGCCCTTCCACCAGCTCCAGGGCGCTACTTTCAGCGCCACATTGCGCCCTAGCCGCGTATCGTGGGAGCGATAGACCTCACCCATTCCGCCCACGCCCAGCAGCGATCGAATTTCAGAAGGGCCGAGTTTAGAGCCAGCGGCTAAGTTCGGAGCGGACAACTTCCGTGTCGCAGACGGTCCGGACCTGGTTCGAGGACCGCCAAGCGCAGTCAGGAACTCGCTCCACAAGGTTGGCCCTGGCCGTTGTGTAGTTTCAAGCGGCAGCCACACGGCTGTTCGATCCTTGGAGAAGGCTGTGCTCGACTACTTGGATGAGCGCAACAAAGATCCAAGCCGTTTTTGTGAACGGCAGATGCCGATCTGATCTTGGGCAAGGTCACACGACTTTCTAAACTTTTTCTGATTCACGACACAGTTCGCAAGAAGGGAACCACATGAGAAGGTTCATTATCACCGGCGCGCCTGGTGCAGGGAAGACAGCGATCATCCGCCAGTTAGAGCTCGAGGGGTTCAGCGTAGTCGAGGAAGCGGCTACCGACGTCATCGCCGCCGCGCAAGGCCAAGGAACGGTTCAACCCTGGACCCATCCCTCGTTCATTGATGTAGTCGCGAATCTGCAAAGGGATCGTCAGATTCGAGCGTCTTATCAACCAGATGAGGTCCAGTTTCACGACCGTTCCGCTGTGTGTACCGCGGCGTTGGCAGTCCACCTCGGGCACCCTTTTTCCTCCTTTCTTGCCGGCGAACTGGAGCGCATCACAACAGAAGCAATCTACCAAAACCGGGTCTTCTTCGTTCGCAATCTTGGCTTCATCACGCATACTGAAGCGCGGCGAATCAGCTTTGAGGAAACGGTGCGTTTTGAAAAACTTCACGAAGAGACTTACCGCAGCCTCGGCTTCGAACTGGTCTCAGTCGAGCCAAGAAGTCTGGTGGAACGGGTCAGCATGATCAAAGCGGCAATTCGTTAGTCGAAGTGGACAATTCGTATCCATGCTAGTTGCCACATCCGCTGCTCTTCAGTTGGTCGGGGTTTGCGGGCCACCGCGTCAGCATTGTCTGTTTCTCCTTCTCCTCGGGGATCACGTTGAGCAGCTTAGCGGGTGCGTCAGCAGTCGTACACTAGGTCCTATGAAAATCACTCGCCGGGAGTTCAGCCGTCTACTGGCGCTGGGTGCCGGGGCGCAATTATTTCCTAGTGTTCCTGCGGTGGCAGAAGATCGAACCATTGGCTACTGCATCGTGGGACTGGGCCGCATTTCGATGCAGCATTTCATGCCAGCAGTGAGGATGTCGAAGAAGTCGCGGATCACGGCCCTGGTCAGCGGGCACCGGGACAAGGCGGAGCGTATGGCTGCCGAATATGGCGTGCCTTCCGGCAGCATTTATAACTACGAAAACTATGACAGCATTGCGAAGAACCCGGACGTAGACGCCGTATATATCGCCCTGCCGAACAGCATGCATGCGGAGTTCACCATCCGTGCAGCAAGAGCCGGCAAGCATGCCCTTTGCGAGAAACCCATGGCCACCACCGTCGAAGACGGGCACGCGATGATTCAGGCTTGCGAAAGTGCCGGCAGGAAGCTGATGATCGCTTACCGCTGTCAGTATGAACCGGTGCACCTGCGTGCCGCGCAACTGATTCGGGAAGGCAAGGTCGGTTCGATCCAATCCATTGAGAGTGCGTTTGGTTTCCCCATCGCACCAAACGAATGGCGTCTCGACAAAAAATTATCCGGGGGTGGTCCGCTGGTGGACGTAGGAATCTATTGCCTGAATGCCAGCCGTTATCTCACTGGAGAGGAGCCCGCCGAGGTAAAAGGCATCTCTTCTGTTGTGGACCGGGACGGGCGTTTTGCGCAAGTGGAAGAGACGCTCTCGTGGACCATGAAGTCTTCCAGCGGTACGTTGGCGAGCTGCACGTGCACCTATGGCAGTGCAATGCGCGGCTACTTCCGTGTGCGCGGATCGCGCGGCACGATTACCGTCGACCCGGCATTCAACTACGACAAGCTTCACTTGTTGGCGCAGTTCGAGGGTGGAGAGACACAGGAGTTTGCGCCAGACGAACCGGATCCGACGCAGTTTCTTCGTGAGGCAGATCACATGGCGGTTTGCATCCTGCAGAACAAAGAACCCAAGACTCCGGGTCATGAAGGCCTGCGCGATATGGAATGGATCGCGCAGATTTATCGTTCGTGTGAGAAAAGCAATATGATGCCTCAAACCGCAAGGCGCTGGCATGGGTCTTGTGATCAGCCCCTCCATTTTCTCGGATCGCACGGTGGTCGTCTTTGGGCACACGAACGAGGCATCCAGGCGGCGGAATCGCCCGCAAGCGGAACGTAACCTTGCGGATCGCGACTGCCATCGGATGCCGGTCCACATCCGCTTCTGAGAGGTGGCTGCAGACAGCAGTTCAGCTTCGCACTCGACCAGAATGCGTCACACCGGCGTCACAATGGAATTCGAGGTGCGCAAGTAGCCGAAAAGAGAGGTTTGTGGCAGCCGAACCGGTAAGCCCAGGCCACATCGCGCAAATTGCACTCAAAACAGAAGTTAACGCTATAACGCTGTGTCCGGTAGCAATTGGACGACGTCTGTAAAGTCTCGTCAATCCCCTCCTGTCTACCTGGGCCCATGCACACTGGACACTAGCTTAGTCGGCAAGGTTCTGCGCAGCGGAGAGAAGTCAGTCTTGTGATACGGCTGAGCCTTGTACAGAAGTAACGTAGACGAGTGTGGAACAAACCCATAAGCTGGTGACATCCGCTCTCGCAAAGACCGGTTACAACTCTCAACTTTGGTGGGCGTTCATTCTTCTCGAAGAAAACCACTAGAAACAAGGTCGTGGAAGCTTGGAGCGGGTCAGCGGCGGGTGATGATGAGGGGAAAGGAAACACAAATGCGTATTGGTCGCTCCGCTCGTTTCGTTTCGTTCGCGCTTGTCGTGCTCGCCCTTTCAGCGGCTTTGTTCGCTCAGGTAAGCATAGCGATCAGGATCGGCCCGCCTCCCTTACCCGTGTATGTACAGCCCGCTTGTCCGGCTGAGGGTTACATCTGGACGCCCGGCTACTGGGCCTACGATTACCATGACGGTGACTACTACTGGGTACCCGGCACATGGGTAATGCCGCCGGAGGTCGGTTTCCTCTGGACTCCAGGTTACTGGGGCTGGGTTAGCGACAGGTTTGTATTCCATGAAGGTTATTGGGGACCACGAGTCGGCTTCTATGGGGGGATCAATTACGGTTTTGGCTACTTTGGAAGCGGCTATGAAGGCGGGCGTTGGGACCACGACCGGTTTTTCTACAACCGTGCCGTGAGCAACGTGAATGTAACCAACATTCACAATGTTTATAACACGACGGTGATCAACAACATCACCGTCAATCACGTCAGCTACAACGGCGGGCAGGCTGGGATTAATGCGCGTCCAACCGCCGAACAAGAGTCTGCGGAACGTGAGAGACACATCCCCCAGGTGGCAGCTCAAGTCGAGCACGTGCAAGCGGCGCGAGCCAATAACGAACTCCGGGCCTCGGTGAACCACGGCCAGCCGCGGGTTGCGGCAACTCCTAGACCGGGAGCATTTGAAGATCGCGAAGTTGTTTCCGCGGGGGAGGCGAGCTCGACCAATCGTGGGGAAGCGGAACCGCGGAGCAGTGGGCCGGGGTCGCGCCCAGCGAATTACGTACCTCGCCCCGGTAGTGCTGTTCATCCCAACGACCTGCCTCCGAGGGAACGCCCGGCTTTTCCAAATACTGGGAGCACCGAGTTAGACAAGAAATACCTGCAGCAGCAGGAAAAGTTGTTGGCGAAACAGGATCAAGAGCGCCAGAGACTCCAGCAAAAGCAGGATCAGGAACACCAGAAGTTAGCGCGCCAGAACGCGGATGAAATCAGACAGCAGCAGCTAGAGCAAAGGCACCAACAACAGACTCAGGATTTGCAACAAAGACACACCCAGCAACAGCAGCACTTGCAGCAGAAACAGCAGGCGGTGAGCCGGAGCCGCGCCTAAGGGGACTGGACTCCCGGCAATCTGCAATGTGCGCAGAATGGCGTCTGGCAGCAGGGCTGGACCGGTCCCTTTGGCCTTGAATTGACTGATCGATAGCAAGTCGGCCAATCACCAACACCGGTACACGGTCCGGCATGTTCCTTCTGACGCTCACCCTGGCCCGCGGCGGGTCTCGTTAGAAAAATGGACACTAAACAGACACTAAGGCGAGCCGATTTCAACACACTTCCGGTTCACCCATTAACCGCTCGGGACTGAGACTGGTCTGAGAGCGGGCCGTTCACTAATGCTCCGACGCGACTCCCCGCCACCCCTTCCCCCCTCACTTGCGCGCAGAGGCCAAGCGAGCCCTCAATTCGTCAGACCAATTCACTACCACGTGCAGCTCCGCCGGCGGCTTTTTGCCGACGGGCTGAATCATGATGAAATGCCGGCCATCGGGCGTTATGCCGTAGTCATGGTGGGTCAGCAGAAAGTCGCCTTCAAACAATAACCGCGGTTTGCCCACGGCGAGCGCCGGTCGCGCCTTCACGTCCACGGCCATAAACTTCGTAGCCGTGCGGTAATACAGCTCCGACCCGTTCGGCGCCCAAACCGGCTCGCGGCCTCCATCCGTGGACACTGGCACTCGCTCGCCAGGACCAGGAAACGCTTGTAAATAGACCTGCGCCCGGCCCGACTGCGCGGAAACGTACGCGATCCAGTGTCCATCGGGAGAAAATCGCGCATCGACCACACGCCCCACGTCGGGGAACATCTGCTTCGGCTGTGCGCTTGCCTTGATCGGCAACTGCCAGAGCGCCGCGTCGTTTGTGGCTGGGGAGAAAGTGCTGTACAGCAATTCCCCGCCGTCGGGCGAGAACGAGTCCGCTTGCGCCCATTGTCCCGAATTGAGCGTTTCCGGCGGACTGCTGCCGTCAGCCGCGACAGCATACAGACTTGCCGGGTTCGTGTAGAGAATGCGATTGCCGTCGGGAGACCAGAGCGGGTCCCCGCAGTCGCCCTTCTGCGTGAGGCGCGTTAACGCGTCGCGCTCTCGGTCGTAGATCCACAGGTCGGCACTCGCATTCTCCACAAGTGTTGTGGCGATCCGCTTGCCATCGGGTGAGACGCTCAAATCCTCGAATCCGCGCACCTGGGCCCCCAGCGGCTCGACTTTGCCCGCCATGTCCACGCTCACCAGGCGGTAGGCCGTCTGCACGCCCCCTGTCAGGTAGATCAGTGTGCCCGTGGACGACAGCGCGTAGTCGACGGCGCCAAACCATTCGTCCCTGGTTACGCCCTCGATCAGGGGCACCGCCGGCCCAGTGACCTTGAGGCCGTCCACATCAAATGGCGCTCCCATCAATACGTCGCCGCGCGTGAAAACAAGGTACCCGGGGGCCAGATATCGTGCGTTGGCGCCTTCGTCCATCACCACGGTCCGCTTGCTGGTATTGAGCGAATAGGCTTCCGTTCTGTAGTGCTGTGCCAGCCAGCTGACACCCGCCGTAGTAAACAGCACGGTCTTGCCGCCGGGAAGAATTTGCGGCCAGCGAAAGCCCGTCACCTTTTCTGTGTTCCCGGCCTGCACCACCACCGTTGGAGTTCCGCCCTCCTCCGGTACGCGCAGGATCTCCGCCCCGCCGCTGGGGGCGAAATAAATGAATCCGTCATCTCCCCAGGATGCACCAACGATGCTAGGCGCCTCGCACACGGTCACTGGCGGACCGCCGTCGGAAGAGATCTTCATGAGCGCTCCGCCGGAGAAGAATCCGATCCAGCGTCCGTCGGGAGAGAAGAATGGCGCCGCCCCCCCGGCAGTCTCCGTCAAAGGGGTTGGGGTCAATTGGTCGAGTTTCCTCACTACCAGCTCAAATGTTTCTGTTTGAGGGGACGGCAAGTCTTCGCCTTTTCCTGTCGCGGGGCTCCCCTGCACGGCAACGTAAGCAACTCGGGTTCCGTCCTGCGAGATTGCCACCGCACTCGCGCGATCCGCTTCGTAGTGCCGTGCCTGCGCCGCCAGCGCCAGGTGCATCACCGGGCCGTGCGGCTGGCGCGTTCGGGCAGGAACGAAAATCAGCGTCGCCGCGAGAGCGACGGCCAGAATCGCGGCCATTGTCCACGGCACCACGCCGGTCCAGCTAGAGGCCCGACTGCCTCCACCTGTGCGCGTGAACGCAAGATCCGGCGCGTACACACCGTTCTGTACTTCTTCAATGGTGATGCGGGCGTCGCCAATGGCTTGCAGCCGCTGCTTCGCGTCCTTGCACAGGCACCGCTTGAGCAGATCGCGAATGCGCGGCGGCACAGCCTGCGCTGGAAGAGCGCTCCAGTCGGGCTCATCCCGTATGACAGCGGCGAGCGTCTCCGATACTGCCTCCCCGCCGAACGCGCGCTTGCCTGTCAGCATCTCGTACAGCACGCAGCCGAACGCTCAAATATCGGCCCGGCGATCGGTGAGCCTTCCCTTGGCCTGTTCCGGGGACATATAAGCCGCCGTGCCGAGGATGATTCCGGCTTGGGTCGCCAATCGGGTTATCGTCGGTGAACTTGCCGGATCGCTCGCAGTCCCGTCAACGCCATCGAGCGCCTTCGCCAGGCCGAAGTCCAGAATCTTCGCTTGCCCTTCCGAAGTCAGCTTCACATTCGCCGGCTTCAAGTCGCGATGGATGATTCCCGCTCGTGTGCGTATTCGAGCCCCTCGCAAACTTGCTTGGCAATCGGCAGCGCCTCGTCGACGGGAATCGCTCCCTTTGCAACCCGCTCGGCCAGGGTCGGCCCTTCCACCAACTCCATCACCAAGGCACGCATGTCATTCGATTCTTCGAGTCCATAGATCGCGGCAACGTTGGGATGGTTGAGCGATGCGAGGACTTTCGCTTCGCGTTCGAACCGGGCCATTCGTTCCCTATCAGCCGCGAAAGCCTCCGGCAGAAGTTTCAGCGCCACATCTCGCGCCAGCCTCGTATCGCGTGCGCGATACACCTCGCCCATTCCACCCGCTCCCAGGGGCGATTGAATCTCGTAAGGGCCGAGCTTGTTGCCGGGGGCCAGGGCCATAAATGCGCCAAATTATATCCCCTGCAGCACTTTCACTAGAGTTGTGGCTGGATCGTCGGACACGCGGAAGTAATCTAGTGTCAGCTCACCGCGATTAGTAATGAGAAGTCGGCTTGTGGGAAGTGACTCGGTTGCTCCCGGTTGACGCTAGTGCTGATGGGCAAACCGGAAACCGGTTGCAAAGGGGCAACGATCAATGCTGAGAGATGCCCTGGTGGTGCACTGCCGAAGAGTGGCGAAGTGGCTGTGAGGTGTTAGCCATAGCCCAGCGAGATTCACTGAACCACTGTTGCCATTGTCGGGCTCGGCACTACGTAAGGAAAAGACAAAAGAACGGGTCGCCGTGAACTCTATGCAGCACGGACAGCGCTATCGCAGCGCCGCGACAGTCTGCCGACCGCATTCCGCAAGCCGACTAATCCAGACTCTTCATATAAGCCCGTTTCGGATAAATTCCGCTATGGCCGACCAACCACTCAGGTCGGTGACTTGGCTGGGGCCTGTTGCGCAGGGCTATAATGGCCCCACTGATGGCCCTCACCTCGGCCGCGAAACTCGATCCCGACGAATTCTCTCCCTCGTCTTCGCAGGCCGCATAAGCGAAAAATACCGTGCCCACGACACGCACCCTATCTTAAACTTCCGCCGTGTTTCTGATTGAGGGTAAACGAATGAGCGATCAGACAAATGCAGGTGCTCTAAGCCGACGCCATTTCGGCTTTCTTGTTGCGGCCGGCGCGGCGGCTACGGCGTTAGGTGGCCAGCAGGTTCAGCAGCCGAACGCCGCCTCCACACGTTTGGCTCCGGGATCTTTCGGGCGGCCGCTTGTTCCGGACACGCCGGCATTCGACGGGCCGCTAGAGTTCACTCGTCGAGACGTTGTACCGAGGGCACAGCCTTTCCCAATGAGTCAGGTTCGACTGCTGCCCAACAGTGTCTACTTCGATCCGCAGGAGTGGAACCGCGGCTACATGGCCCGACTGCAGGCGGACCGCCTCCTGTATACGTTCCGCGCCAATGCCGGACTGTCGGTGGGGTCGGCGAAACCACTCGGAGGTTGGGAGCAGCCGGAGAACGGTCAGCGGTCGAGCGAACTGCGCGGACATTTCGGCGGCCACTTCCTTTCCGCCAGCGCACAACTGGCGCTGATGGGGGATCAAGAGGCGAAAGCCAAGGGCGATTACATGGTCGCTGAGATGGCTAAGTGTCAGGAGAAGCTGGGCGGCAAGTATCTCAGCGCCTTTCCGACGACATGGTGGGATCGGCTCGAGAAAGGCGAGCGGGTCTGGGCTCCCTTCTACACGATTCACAAGATCACGGCCGGGATGTTCGACATGTACCGGCTGGCCGGGAACAAACAGGCGCTGCAAGTGCTCGAAGGCATGGCGGCCTGGGCGGACGAGTGGACGGCTTCAAAGACAGAAGCGCACATGCAACAGATCCTCACGATCGAATTTGGCGGCATCGCGGAGAGTTTCTATCATCTCGCTGCGGAGACGAACAACGCCCGGTGGGCGAAATTAGGCGACCGCTTCCAGAAAAAGAGCTTCATCAATCCGCTGGCAGCGCGGCGGGATGAGTTGCAGGGACTGCACGTCAACACGCATATCCCGCAGGTAATTGCGGCCGTACGAAGATACGAGATCTCGGGCGACAGCCGCTTTCGCGATTTATCCGAGTACTTCTTTTATGAAGTCACGACCGCTCGCTCCTATGTCACAGGCGGGACGGGCAATGCGGAAGCGTGGCTCGCTCCTCCGCGGCGTCTGGCCGCTGAGCTGAAGCAGAGCGTAAATACGGCGGAATGCTGCTGCGCTTACAACATGCTGAAGCTGACCCGACAGCTTTATGGCTGGAATCCGTCGCCCGCCTTGTTTGATTACTATGAGCGCTTGCTGCTCAATCATCGCATCGGCACGATCCGGCCGAAGGTTGGATACACGCAGTATTACCTCTCGCTAGCTCCGGGCGCTTGGAAGACATTCAATACGGAGGATCAGACATTCTGGTGTTGCACGGGTACGGGAATTGAGGAGTATTCGAAGCTGAACGACAGCATTTACTGGCGAGATCAGGAGGGGCTCTATGTGAACCTTTTCATCCCGTCGGAGCTCGATTGGGCGGAGAAGGGGTTCAAGGTCCGTCAAGAAACTCACTACCCGGAGTCGCAGGACGTGACACTGATCGTGACAGCGGCAAGGCGGGACGAAATGGCCTTGCGTCTGCGCATTCCCGGTTGGCTGCAATCGGCGCCGACTGTGAAGTTGAACGAGAAGGTACTGGATGCATCGGCTGCTCCTGGCTCGTACCTGACTCTCAGGCGAGTGTGGAAAACAGGAGATAAGGTGGAGATGCACCTTCCCATGCACTTACATGTGGAAGTCATGCCGGATGATTCTCACACCCAGGCGTTTCTGTATGGACCTCTGGTTCTGGCCGGAGACCTCGGCGCGGAGGGGCTAACCGAAGCCCACATCATCGGGCCAAATTTGCGGGTGGGCGCCCCGATTCCCGAGCAGCACGGCTCGCCGTTAGGGCCGGTGAACAGGACTCCTCCTGTGCCTGATCTCGAAATTCCGAGTTTCAAAGCATCAGGGTCCGATCCGAGTTCGTGGATCAAGTCGGGAGACAAGCCGCTAACATTCCGGACGTCGGGGCAGCGGAAAGACATCACGCTGGTTCCGCTAAACAGCCTGTATGACAGGCGTTACTCGGTGTACTGGAAAGTCTCGTGATGTGCCGCGCGTTTTCTGGTTGGGTCTCCACGGACGAAAAGTGCGGCGAGTCCCCTAGTCACGCGGGACAGAGTCTGCTCCCGATTACCGAGCTTTTCGAACTGTGTGTATGGGCTGAATGTGAGCAGTTTTGCAGGATATGGAGCGGGCGAGCCGCTGCCCAGTCTCATACAGATTCTGAACGGTGAAAAGCCCGCCAACAATCCGCCGATTCGCGTCGATTTCACTCCTGGCTCGAAGTCCCGCTATTCGGGCGGAGGGGCCGAAGTGATGCAGCAGCTCTTGATGGATATCAGCGGTCAGCAGTTTCCAGAACTGATGAAACGGCTGGTATTGGCACCTGCCGGGATGACGTTAAGCACCTACCAGCAACCTCTTCTCGAAGCGCGGTGGGCTGAGGCCTAAAAAGGGGACATTTCTAATCAGTTAAGAATGGGGACATTTCTAAATGGTCTTGACAGCGCAATGGGGAGGTCGTTGACTGACCACACCACAAATGAGAACCTCTTGTGTGCCCGAGCAGGGCCATTTGGGAGGTGGTCAGTTTGGCAGAAGTCCGCATTCAAGAGGGCGAGGGCCTTGAAAATGCTCTGCGTCGTTTCAAGCGCAAGGTGCAACAGGAAGACATCATCAAGGAAGTGAAACGTCACTCCTATTACCTCAAGCCCGGCGAGAGGCGTCGCGTGAAGCAAGCTTTGGCGCGGAAGCGTGCCCGAAAAAAGAACCGCAAAGATTCGTATGGCTCGGGAAGCACGAAATATTAGCGGTGGTTAGACTCGCGCTGTTCGAAGTGTGCCTGCCGAGCGCGAGTTGCTTCTTCCGGGTCTGTCCCTGGATTTAGATCAGTCTGCTCCAGGAAGTAACGCCAGCCTGCGATCCAGTCGCTCGATTCTTGGACCCTTTGTATTTCCTCCATAGTCGCTTCGGCATTTGCACGGCCACCGATAACAGCAATGACCGCGCCGCGATCGTAGGTTTTAGCGTTAAAACGGACGATCGCAAATGCAGATTTCGGTCTGTGCGGCATCGAGGAAGGCTTGTCCATTCTGGAGGAAGAGAACACTGCGAAGACTAATGTGGTTCAGATACGTGCCCGTTGCTATCGTTTACCAAAACGGGCACGTATTAATTCGCGGAAAGCCCTATAACGGGCGAACGTTCTCAGCTTGCCATCCCTTCGGTCCCTTCTTTACATCGAACTGCACAGTCTGGCCTTCCTGCAGGCTCTTGAAGCCTCCCGCCTGAATGGCGGAGAAGTGAACGAATACGTCTTCACCGTTCTGCCGGCTGATAAAGCCGAAGCCTTTGGCATCGTTAAACCACTTTACTGTTCCTTGTTCCATTTTGTTTTTTATCCTTAATTGTTTTCTTACGCTGGACGGGAGTCGGAGGTACAGAGGGCAGGACTAGCTGATTTGCAAGCAGCTGCTCAACAACCGAGTCAAATCAAACGCATTTCCAGTGTATCAGATCTGGGGGCCTGGCGCCCAATTCATCGGCGCATAGGCCGACCATGGCAGGCGGTTGGGTGCTATCGTTGCATGGGAGGACGTACGGAATGGCAGTTCCTAATGATGATCCCACGGTCCAGCACGGTGACCGTACAATACAGCTGATTGACTGGTTGGTGGAACGATTGGAAGAGTGTCTCGGTGAGGTTCTACCACTCCAGACGGATGATCTTTTGAAAGACTATGCGAAGGATGCTCGTAACAGCATGGCATCAGCAATCGAGCAGCTGAGCCTTGCACGCGCTAAAAAAGAGCAGCAACTCGGGGGTCGCACCAGCTAGACGCGCGCACACTATACGGACAGTGCTTTCACTGCCAATTGCGGTTTTGAGAAAAAAATATGGAGGGCCGCCACGTCGGCCTTGACTTTTATGACCTTCTCATAGAAGTGCAATCGCCTTCCATGAGAGAGGCGTTTACACTTGTAACCCTGCGGTTACGAGTTCAATCGCGAGTAGAGTCGAGAACAGGCGCAGTGGCTTTAGCCTCCCGGTGGCGATTGGACGAAGCTTTCGCCTCGCCCGCCTCAGTCCGGTTTGGCCTGACTCTGTTTCCTGTTCCCGCTCGTCGAACCGGACAGGCGGATTTCCCGCATCCGGCTCTCGGAAAAGACGCACACCTGACTAACTAGGCGTGTAACGCCGTCTGCAACCTCTGAACACTAAGCTGGGGTGGCTAGACTCGTCGTCAATCCCCATGTCCTTTGTTGCTTCTGGCGTTAGTCTTTAACTGAGGCCCCTTTCCTCCGCCGGCATTACCCGGCTTCATTGGTAATACGGACCTCTCCGCCACCCCATACGGCCCAGCCTGTCTCTCACGAGTCGCCGGTTGATCCCTGACTGCGATCACCGTTTGGGGTTTCCCGTGTTGCGTCTGGTCTCCTATGCCTACATGCCATCGCCATTACCCCGGCAGGTCCGATGGAGCTTGTTCGCTCGTCTCTCTCCATCGTCGGCGGCCTTCCCTGTGAAAAAGTCAGGTCGGCTCCTGCAATTATTGTTTCGGGGCCTGCTCAGCGTTTACTCACGTTATGGCCTGCACGCTCGCGGAGTCGCCTAGCGACCCTTTCCATCGAAAGCTCCGACAGATTCGTTGCCTCCACTGCCGCTTCGATTGCTACCGGGTGGAACGAACCAGTTCCCGGGCGGGAGTTGCACCCGCTGAAGTCCAGCGCCTTTCACGGCGCACTATTTCAACAACTACTCGGAACCATTGATGAAGAAGGGCTTCTGTCGCTTCCACCAAAACAGCCAATATGTAGTCACCGCGAGCGTAGCAATCGTGAGGAACCCGGACTCAATCCGGGCGTTGGTTGCACTGCCGAGGATGCTCGACCAGATAATCAATGACTGCATCAGAAACTGCGCACCTGGGCCTACGATGATTGCAAAACCCAGTTTCCACATCAACGGCGCACGTCTGTGGATGCCATAGAATGCGCAGCCGAACACCGCTGTATCGATTATGGACGAGACTATTGTGAACGTACCACCCGGCAGCACGATTGGTCGAAAAATTGAGATCGCCGACATTATGCAGGCAACCACGAGCATGGCTTTCAGTACGCGCATCTCAACTCTCATATCAACTGTCGAGAACAGGCGATGTCGCAAGTTTGCGCCGTCTGTTGGCCTCCAATGCCTAGCCGCCAGGGATTTTGAGCGTAACCTCGATTTTAGGTCAACAATGGGCGAAGTCGTTGAGCAACAAGCGACGGGACTAGCGGTTTGGGAGTCAAGCGGGTAAACCTCTTAGGCCGATCACGAAAGCCAGGGGAGCGCCCACCCCGTCGCGAAATGCTGTTGTACGTTCAACCATCTGGGAACTACACTTTTGCCCATCTCATCAAATCTAAGGAGGAGACATGGCAACCGCGAGAATGCCCCAACCACCCGCCGAAGACCCAGTGAAAGTTGATCCTCGGCATTACAAAGTCGAGTTCGAGAACGAGCGTGTCCGCGTGTTGCGCATCAAGTATGGGCCGGGCGAAAAATCGGTGATGCACAGCCACCCAGAAGCCATTGCCGTGTTCCTGACAGATACCCATCACAAGTTCACCTATCCAGACGGGCGGACGGAAGACATCAATGCGAATGCAGGGACGGTGCAGCACATGGACGCCTTTACCCACCTGCCGGAAAACCTCAGCAAGACGCCATTCGAGGTCATCGCAGTAGAGTTAAAACGCTAGGTTCGGTCTGTTCCATTCGAGAGCGGGCCCTGCTCCCGCTCTCTTTTTGCCCAGTGCCGGTATGCAAACTCCAAACAACGATCCGAGAGAACACCTCACCCGTACCGCCAGATCAAGATCAACGTCATCGGCAGGAAGTCCGGGAAAACAATCTCGGTTCCGGTCTGGTTCGTGCTGGAAGGCGCAAAGCTCTTTCTGCTGCCCGTGCGCGGCTCCGACACGCAGCGGTACAAGATCGTGCTCCAGAACCTGTCGAATCGGATCGATGCGCGAGGCGTGAAAGCGGAATCCGAACCGTTCCCATCCCTGATACCAAGATGGTGAAATCCGTAGTCGAGAAATTCCGCGAGAAGTACGAAGGAAGCCAAGGCGGAGTACGCGAACCTCACATGTCGGTTCGGACGTGCTGTCGAATGATCAACACTAGGAGGGAAGGAAATGAGGCTCAAAGGAAAAGTGGCGCTGGTGACCGGCGCATCACGCGGCATCGGTTTCGCGGTGGCCGAGTTGTTCGCCCGGGAAGGTGCGATTGTCTATGCCGCCAGTTCAAGCAACCCGTCTGTCATCTTTCCGGCCGGCGTAACCGGAGTAGAGTTGGACGTCTCGAAGGAAGAGCACTGGAAGCGAGTGGTTACAGACATCGTGGCTGCACACGGGAGGGTGGATGTTCTCGTGAACAACGCCGGCATCGCCGTCTATGACGCCGTGCACGACTGCAGCACTGAGAACTGGCGCAAGGTTCTGGGTGTGAACCAGGACGGTTGCTTCTTCGGGATGAGAGAAGTGATCCCGCACATGAAGGCCCATCATGGCGGCTCGATCATCAACGTGTCCTCGATCTGGGGGACCGCTGCGGTGCCGGGTGCGCACGCCTATCATGCGACCAAAGGCGCGTTGGTGATGATGTCGAAGAACGCGGCCATCACCTATGTCGGTGACGGGATTCGCGTGAATACTGTCCATCCCGGCTTTATTGACACACCGCTGACCCAGGCTCAGGACCCGGCCATCAACGCCAACGTCATCGCGTTGACGCCTATGAAGCGCGCAGGCACGCCGCTTGAAATCGCGAACGGTTGTCTTTTCCTCGCCTCCGACGAGTCGAGCTTCATGACGGGCGCCGAACTCGTGATCGACGGCGGATACCTTGCTCAGTAGCCCACGCGGCAGACATCTTGGAGATCCGGCTGTTCCTTATCTCGAAGTCGCAATCGTGAAAGAGCAGGATGAGAATATCCGCTCGGTGCTCCAAACGAACCTGAAACGGCTACACGAAAAGGGAACGCAATAGAAGGCAACGGTAGCAGCGCTTCGCGGATCTCCTGGACAGAAGCGAATCAATGACGGATGGCAAACGGAAAACCCGTGGAGATGAGCCGGCGGGCACAGTGGAGAAGATGGAGAAGACGATTGGCAGGGGCAAGGTTGAATGCCCCAAAACCCAAATCCATCCCCTAAGGAACCAAGCTCAACTGAACTTCGTTTCGCTTCGTTCCCCGCTCGACTATGTGTGGCATGGGAGAGTTGTCAAGGTCAAGATGAACGTTTCCTAATGGCAACGCCCTTGACAACTCTCCACGCCACACGAGGATCGGGCAATGAAAGGAAAAAAGATATGGAAGGCCGCCACGTCGGCCTTGACTTTTACGACCTTCTCATAGAGTGCTTCGGCTACCAGACCTGGTCGGTTCGCCCGCCTCGCGCCGCGTTTATGAGTACGCCATCGATCCGTTCATCTCCTGGTATTGCTCC
This sequence comes from Terriglobales bacterium, assembly GCA_035623795.1. Classification (GTDB taxonomy): domain Bacteria; phylum Acidobacteriota; class Terriglobia; order Terriglobales; family Acidobacteriaceae; genus DASPST01. The sequence continues at coordinate 4,904 of DASPST010000037.1, read as the reverse complement.
GAACCTCGCCTAGCCTTCAATCGCATCGTAGTCGTTCGCTACCGCATGTACCTCCAAGCACGCGGTCTTGCGGCGAACACCATCAATCAGCAACTGGCCGCGGTGCGCCGCCTCGCCCACGAAGCCGCCGATTCAGGTCTACTGAGTCCCGAACTGTCGGCCGACATCAGCCGAGTTGGGCTGTCGCCCGCACCGCCTTCGACGCTGCTCTGAAGCGGGAGCTTCACGAGGTAATGCAGGAAGCAAAGCGGATGGCCAACCAGATCAACGAACTCGCGGACCTGTGGGACTTGGAACATTTCCTGAACCAACGTCGTAAAGAGATCGACCGCAAATACGACTATCGGTATTCGCGACTCACGCAGGTGTTTGGGAGACTCCTGTACGAAGGTCGAGTCAGCGAGGAAGAGCTGAGCGGCTTGCGCGAGGACAAGCTGAAGTTGATCCGTTCTTTCGCTGAATTCCTAACGAAGGACGCCGCCTGACCGTTTTCTGAGCGCTATCGCCTGTTCTGAACAACTGACAGAAATAGATGCCCGCCATGGGCTAAACTAATTCACGTGAAAAAGTCACCAGTTGCTTCCAACAGGCGGTACCATCACATCGGAATTCCCACTACCGAACGTCGGGAAGGCGAACGCCTGATCGAGCACTACGCGACCTTCGTGTCTGGATATGAAACGAGCGCCTACGGAATCGAGTGGATGCGCTTCGAACCCGAAGCGCCGGTCCCTGAACTGGTGCGTACTGTTCCGCATGTCGCCTTCGAAGTGGACGATCTCTCCGCTGAAATCGCCGGAAAACAGATACTTATTGCGCCCAACTCACCCTCACCGGGCGTGACCGTCGCCTTTATTGTCGAGAATGGAGCCCCAATCGAGTTTCTCCAGTTTGATAAGAAGTGATGCTTGAAAACCGTCAATGGGGTCGTGGCGATCGTTGACGAAAAATCGCTGCTGCAGCCGAACAAGTAACAAACCCACCCTTACCGGTCAATTGTTGCAAAATCGCGTCTCTGACAATGTCGGCGGTGTCAAGTACTTTTTGAGCACACTCCGGCGTGCACCCAGAAAAGAGAGCCACTTCGCTCTAGTTGAAGGTTTTGCCTTTGCTTTTGCTTTTCCAACCGTAGGCTCGCTCGTAATCGTTTCCGGTCAGGACTCAGTCCGACCCATGCATCTCTTCGGTCACAACCGCGATCATGATTACCAGTTCAGACTCCCCAGTTAGGGGAGCGGGACGCCCAATCAATTACTCGGTGTTCTACCGCACACCATCGCGATTTCCGGGCTGTTCCGCGTGCGAACCGAACTTTGTGAGCTGCTCGTAATCCCACTGCTTGCGCCACATCCAGTACAGGCGAACTGCTAGTTTCCGGGCCAGGGCGACTTTGGCGATCTTTCGTCCCCGTCGCATCATCAGGTGGAAATACTGGCTGCGCCATTCCGGCAGGCTGCGCGCCGTGACCTGCGCCGCCTCTACCAGCAAGAAACGCAACATCGAACTCCCCTGTTTGGTAATGTGCCCTAGCCGTCGCCGACTCCCGCTGGAGTCTTCCAGCGGCACTAGTCCGAGATAGCTGGCAATCTGCTTCCCACACTGAAAGCGATTGGCTTTCCCGATGATCAGCACGAAGGCTAGAGCAGTTAATGGACCCACTCCGGGGTGGGTCATCAATCGCCGCGCCTCGGGATGATTTTCCACTTCTCGCTCGAGCGCCTGGCTTAGCTCTGTGATCGTCGGGTTCAGTCGGTCGAGCAGTTCCAATAAATCCCGTCGGCGCCGGCTTGCCCACGGCGCCAGCGGGAAGGATTCCAGTTGCTGCCGCCCGCGTTCTCGCCACAACCGCTTTTTACAGCGCAAGCCCTCCTTCAGCGCGATCGCTTGCAGTTGATTCATGATCCGGGTGCGGGCCTGCACCATGCGATGCCGATGCCACAACAGTTGCCGCAGATCGCGGTTCTCCCAGCTCGGTACCCAGATCTTAGGAAAATCATCCTTAAGCATGAGGTGCAGAATCAGCTGCGCATCCTGCCGATCCGTCTTCTGCTTACGGTCTCGTTTACGATGGATCTTGGCCGCATCGCCCACCCACAACTCGAACTGCAACTTCGCTAGCAGGCGTTCGAACCAGTGGGCTTGCCCGCTGGCCTCCATGCCAATACGCACTTGCTGGCCCATAGCTGCACGGGCACCATAGAAGTTCTCCGCCTCCTCGCGATGCGCCAGCCGTTTTTCTTGGAACTCTCCGGTGTCGGTATCCACCGAAGCAATTTGCCGAAACTCGGGATGGAAATCTACCCCTATAATAATCATCGTTCGGCTCCTTTCTCCCGAGCCTGTTGGTTGGATAAGCACCACCAACTTTACTTGGGATTAGGAGCCGACATTGTCATGGAATCAATTGCGCTCATCTACTTAGGCAGGACATCAACCAAGTGCCTTCAAAAGGAGCTTGAATATTTCTTCCATCGGCATGACAGTGGCCAGCAGTGGCAGCATGGGGATGAGACCGGCAAGCGCCAGTGCAACAGCCGTTCTGAGCTCAAAGGGAAAAACTCTCATACGGTCGACCAGCTCATAGTCACGGCTATAGTTGGCAAGAGACGTATTGTCGGGAGTGGAAAGCAGCGATTCGCCGAGAGGATTTCCCTTTACCCATTTTTGATCATAAAGGCGTCCCAGCTTACAGGCGAGCGTACTGTACTCATGCAGGCCCTTTCGGCGGGTCCGTAGCAGGATCGGCGCGAACATGAACAGCGGTCCCAGGAAGAGGAGCAGCATTAGGATTATCAGGGCAGCAACGGGAATTTTGTAGGTCTGGATGGGCACTTTATCGAACAGAACTTCCCGGCAGGCCACAGCCGAGGCCGTAGCAGCATAAGCAAAGATGAAGATGGCATACAGACGGTGCGTCTCACCCAGAAAGCCGAGTCCTGCCGCTTGATCCGGATGGGTAGGTATCAGCTGCAAGTCGAGCTTCGAAACACACCGCAGAAACCTACACCAGATAAACGTTCTCCACAGCCACCGGTAAACCAGGAATTGGAAGATCGGAAGGGCGATGAGCGCATACCAATACCCCGCCAACGTAAACCGGTGACCCGACTTGGTAACCAATGAGTGCCAGGTTGAAACAGTGGCGGAAAGGAACCGAATCGACAGAAAAGCGCCAAAGTAAGTAATCGCGAGAATAATCGCTTCGGCAAGGGTGGAATCGCGAAGTCGGATAGCGTCGACGATTGCAGCATCGAAATCCTGGTAGCGGTCCTCGGGAATGAGTCCTGAAGTAATGAAATGGCTGGTGGCCGCGACGATCCGCGGGCCGATGACCACCTCGGCCACGATCAGGAGTGGAACGGATAACAAGAAACGGATGTGGGCAGAAGGGTCATAGAGGAAAGGAATCCTGACGTTCGTGAGGAGCGTTCCCTGCACAGCCGAAAGGATGAGCAGAGGCAGCCAGGCAACCAGGGAGAAAACCAAGGCCCGCCTCACGATCAGCGGTGCCTCAAGCTTGATGAGTCCCAGGCGACGCTGAAGCCGATCCAGCGGGCCGCCTTCGATCACTGAGAGTTTTTTCATTGTCGGCAGGGAGCCCATGTGGCCTCCTGTGTTGTGGGGGGTCTTCTCTAAGCCAGGCACCACAACAGTCCGCGGGTCTAGGCAGGCAGTTTACGCTTGCGCGTCAAACGTGGCTAGGGACGTTTTGCTTGCGAGCGCTACAGCTGGCGGGAGATTCCTGGCTCATACAACCACCCCCACGGGGTGGCTCATGCTTAGGGTCCTATCGACAAGCGCGCCGGCGCTGAGCAGTCCGCGTGGATCGGATCGTTTCACGCCGGGGCGCTTGCGATAGGAGGATTTGGATGAAGCCGCTGGCGTTTGCGGCGGGCTTGCTGCGATATCGGAACGTCCTGGTGTCGACATCTGTCCGGAGAGTGAAAAACTTCTGGTACGCGGCAAGTGCTCGTACACGCATAGGTTCGGCCACGGATAGGTTCGGCCTCGGCGCCCTTCGAACTCCTCGCTTCAACGCTACGACTCTACCCACCTCCACTGTTGCGCAAATTCTTGCATATTGACAGGTGGTGGCCGATGCGATCACAGTTGTAGCCCTCAGCTCATTGCTGTTTCCCTTGCCCGAGTGGGGTTTTCGCGGATTCAACATGGAGGCGACCACATCACTACGCCCATTTTCCGGCGCGGCTTTTGGGAGGTCTTAACGAACGACTAAACAAGAAAATTTTAAGGAGACACCCATGTCAGAGATGGTGTTGCGCGCAAGAATGTTTGCGGTAAGAGTCAAAAGGGAGAAGTTCTGCCTTGTGACGGGCATTCTCGTTTTGCTTTTTGTTCCGGCTGTATGCGCACAGTCCTCGAATCAATCTGTGTTTGCTACCGGTCTCAACAATCCGCGCGGGCTTAAGTTTGGACGCGACGGCAATCTCTACGTGGCCGAAGGCGGCGCGGGCGGTAGCATGACCACCGTAGGCCTGTGCGACCAGGCAGCTGGCGTCGGCCCATATTCCGGCGGCTTCACCTCGCGCATCTCAAAAGTAGCTCGCAACGGCGCTGTCTCAACAGTGGTGGATGGATTACCATCCAGCCAGACCAACCCCGGTTCGGGCAGCTTGGTCAGCGGTGTGGCTGACGTCGCGTTCATCCACGGTAAGCTGTACGCAATCCTCGCTGGAGCAGGGTGCTCACACGGCCTGCAGGGCACCGACAACGGTGTGATCCGCGTCAATTCTGACGGCACGTGGTCGATGATCGCCGACCTCAGTGACTTCCAGAAGTCGCATCCGGTGGCAAACCCGGAACCCGATGACTTTGAACCTGATGGAACCTGGTACGGGATGACCGCCGTGGACGACGTCCTCTATGCCGTGGAGCCCAATCAC
>DASPST010000034.1:0-7593 GCA_035623795.1 Terriglobales bacterium | reverse complement strand
CAACGCGATTCAGGTATTGCACTCTGTGCGCTTATTCTCTGCGGTGTCATCTCTGCGGCGAACACTTAAACCATCGACGGTCACACCGCCAACGCGGACTTCATCGATATGAGTGTTCCATTCTCTGCGGGTGGCATCTATTCCACGGTCGAGGATATGTACCGCTGGAACGAAGCGCTCACGGCGGAGGGGAAACTGCTATCGTCTGACTCACTGAAACAGATGTTCACCGAATATCCTGAGGCAACGCATGAAGGACAGCACTACGGCCATGGCATCGTGATTTCGCGCCTCAAGTTTGGCAGGTTGCTCTACTACCACGGAGGAGGTGTTGAAGGATTTTCCAGCAGCATACAACGGTACCCAAACGATCGAGTCTGCATCGTCATATTGTCCAACCTCGATTCGTACAAGCCTTGGGAGCTAGGCGACCACATCGCCTCCGACCTGTTCAGCCGCCCTCTTTCAGCGGTCCGCTAGAATTGACACAGCAGACTGATCTTCTCGTGAGATTGGTTGGAAAACATCGCCATAGCGCAAGTTGACCACTATTCAACCTTGTGTAATCTGATAGCGTCAACCATGCGCTACAATGCCCCCGCAGCCAGTGAACCTTAGTGAGACTCACGAGGGGAACTGAGTCACCGCCTGCTGGCAGAGAGAATGAAGGACGGCAGTTCATTCCTTATGACAAGCTTACTAGACGTTCCACTTGACGTTTTCGTATTTTCTCTCGTCGGCCTGTTGCTTTCAGCAGTGATGGGAGTTTTCGTGAGAAGTAGGGTGGTGCCCTTGAAGCAAGAGGAATGGGAAGACTTTAGCATTGTTATACCCGCCACGCTGACACTGCTTGGACTAGTTATCGGCTTCAGTTTTTCGATGGCTGCCGGTCGCTACGATCAACGCAAGAACTACGAGGAGGCAGAAGCGAATGCGATCGGTACAGAGTACGTCCGCGCTGACTTGCTTTCCGCCTCCGACGCAGCCAAAGTGCGTGAACTGCTGAAGGACTACCTCGATCAGCGCATATTGTTCTATGAAACTCGTGATGAACAGCGACTTGGGCGCATCAACGCCCAAACAGCACAATTGCAGAGCGAACTTTGGTCAGTCGTGCAAGCAGCCGCTGCGAAGCAGCCGACGTATCCGGTCGGCCTTGCGGTTTCCGGTATGAACGACGTATTGAACTCGCAAGGATACACTCAGGCCGCGTGGTGGTATCGCCTGCCAACTGCGGCCTGGGGGTTTATGGCCGCTATTGCTATTTTCAGTAGTGCGTTAATCGGCTATTCCTCTCACCGGAGAGGCATTACTGTGTTTTTGGTCCTACCGCTGGCTGTATCTCTCGCGTTTTTCCTCATAGCTGACATCGATAGCCCGCGTCATGGCCTCATTCGAGTGGTTCCCCAGAATCTCATAAGCCTCTCACAATCCTTACCAGCAGAATAGGTTCCTGTCGTTCTTCATCGGATACCTGTTGGATGCGTCCGACCCGAGCTGTGTATGCGAAGTCTGGATACCACGCCACGATCAAGAAATACATCGAACTGCAATTACAATTGGCGAAACGACGTTATGGAGACCCCGTCGATATTGCTTCCAACTACGCTGACTTGGGCGATCGAGACCAAGCTTTCGCCTGCTGGAGAAGGCTTACTTGGAAAAATCCAATAATCTCAATTACATCAAAGCGATGCATCAATTGGATGGTCTGCACTCTGACCCCCGCTATGCCGCGCTCCTGAAGAAAATGGGTCTACCGCAGTGAGGACCTGTGGCTCCTTCAGCTCATCTTTAACCCTCGCCCCGCGCCCCCGATTCCGCCCGCTCCACTCCGCCAGCCGCGCCCGCACCTGAACGCCGCCCGACGCGCGCCCCACTGCCCCCTCTGTTGTGCCGCCATCCCCATCCCCCCGGTCACACGCCAGGGTGATTGATTTTCTGAGAAATGCACATGCCCTATCGTGATCCAGCACAGCGAGCGGATGCGATGCCCTTCGCTCAGTCCGACCTAAGTCGGAAGGTGGTACTACCATCCTACCCGCTATCAACAGCTACTTCAGCAAGAACAGAACGCTGCTCCGAAGAGCGGCTGCTCGGGCGGGACTAATTACTCAATTTTCTTGATTGCCGGAGGATTCCACGTTCCATCGATGATGGACGGAGGTGTCTCCTTTGGCCAATACAGACGCATCATAGGGACGAACTTCGACTTTGGAGCTGGTAACCAGTTTGGCTCTTTCGCTTTGCCGGGTGACTGCGCCTGCAGATACAGGTCGACAGAGCCGTCGGGATTGACCACAAACTCATTTCGTGAACTGAGGTTGTATCGGTTGATTGGGTTCGGAACGAAGAAGTACGACGCGTCATACATCGTGATGGACCAAAATCCATTTGCCGGGGGCATCTGGCCTTTGTCGAAGTGCATGACATATTTATTGGATGCGGCGTCAAGCGAGTTTCCATCGGCATCCTTTTCCCCGGTGGGATAAACCGCGTCCTGCGGGCGATTCGCACCCAAACCGATCGCTGTAATCAATGCCCGCTGGATGTAGTCGGTACCGTAGGTGCCTGCTTTGGTGGTAAACATCCAACCGTTGATCGGCTTCCCGGCCTGCTTGAAGTACTCCAAGATCTTCAACTGTGCGAGCTTGGGCACGGCCTTGATGAGTTCCTGGTCGAAGGGTTTCAGCTTGTTGCCATCGAAGTCCTGTCCCGGCACCAACCCGATCTTCGCCATCTTTGCCAGCATCGGCGCATCTGCCGCAGCCGGCGGGTTGGTCTTCATCAAGCGCGCGAGGTAAGAAAAGTATTCATCCACTCCTAGCGCATCCACCTGGTCGCGGACAGCCGTCTTCATGTCGAAGTTGTTGTCTACCTCTCCCGGCGGCGGAGTATACGGCTTGCCGTAAGAACTCACGGGAACCAACTCAAACTGATCCTGCAGAGCGTGAACAGCCTTGTAGTCTTCCGGCGTGCCGGTACAATAGATGCGCCCGAGCAGCCAGACCAGACCCGTGGGCGACTTGTATTCGATCACACCGTCCGGCAGAGTCCCCGACCATCCCGGCCCAGTGATGGCATACTTCTGCGATTTTCCCCCTGTGGTTCTTTTGCCGGGCACTTGAAACACATCCGTCCACCCATCCAGCAGGGGGAGCAGGTAATAGCGATCACTCATATCGGGCACACTGACAATCCACGGCTCTCGTGAGACGTCCAGCCAGGCGGTGGTGTAGAGCGTGTCGGCATTTGGTGCTGTGACGGCGTGATAATCGACCGCAGGGTAAGTCCGCATTTTCACCAGTTGTCCCGGCGGCGCATGACCCTGGTCGGGAACAGCTACATTGGTCATCTGCTTGCGCGTCATGTCCATCGTGACCAGTGGGTACCCATAAATGTACGCGTCGGTCGCAATGCCCACCGTCTCTGCTAAGCCGACCTTGTCGTTGGCGGACATGCCCCTGTTGCAAGCGGTGAAACAGACTCCGAGTGAGAGAGCGATAGACAACACGACTACACTACGTTGAGTGCACTTCATGGCTGTCCTCTATACATCGGTACCCGTTCGGCCTGAGGCACCGAAGTGGGCACCACAGGCAAGAGACACGCGGCTGGGCCGTATGCTTCTTACATTGCATAACACACGGTCTGTGTACTGACACGCAAGTTCCGTCCAGCGTTACGCGACTGACTTCTTGCCCAAAACCACCTCGTCGAATGAGGGCAACGGCTTGATCAGTGGAGCAAGGAGTTTGGCTGCCTCTTCGGTGGTTAGCACGTCGGCAGGGTCCAGTTTAAAGAGTTCCGCTTTTTCCGGGTATGGTTCGTAGACGTCCTCCCCAATCAACCTGCAGCGGTCGTCATATGGCCAGACCATGTGGATGGTTGAACGGTACAGATACATGTCGTTCTCGTTGGCTTTATGGCTCTTTGCGGCGAGCAGTTTCTCGAGTATTTTGTGGGAAACCGCATTCGGTAAATGGGCCATCAGTTTGTTTGCTGTGAAGACTTTTCCCGAAACCTGTTGGTTCATCACTGCGGTTGAAAAGATGTTGTGGTCGGAGACAGCGACCTCTTCGTTCTCAACGAAAAAGATGGCCTGATTGGTTTCCGCCCAGAAGCGATACAAGCTCTTGACGTTATCCTGTCCGTCGAGAGACGCGTCGTTCCCGCCCGCCTTGAAGACATAGGCGGGATGCATGCTCATCATGTCGGAGGCAAAGATCTCCTCATTTGGACACAACCGGTGCATTCTATAGCTGAGTGCTGGGATTAGGGACCTGTCAGAAGTGACAGAAGGCATGGAAGTAGGTGACAGGATTTTGTCGGTCCGTAGTTCGGGGTTAATCGTCACTCCCACGCGCCCGCTTTCTCGCCCTCGCACTCCGCCCGCCGCGCGTCCACCCGTCCCCGCTCCCATCCCGATCCGCCCAGGGTGGCAGGGACCGCGTTCTATGCCCGCGCCCGATCTCCCCGCTCAGCGTGTTTACGTTGGCGCACCCTAGTCTCTGTAAAGGTGCTACGTTCGGAAAGCACCTCCCGACTGGAATAGGAGGAGTATGAACGAAGAAGAAAGCTAGATGCGTTCGCCGTACTTTAAGTCTACGACGATGCCCCACGCCTCAAGGAGCCATTCGGGAATGTAGATCCGATTCTTGTTTCGCTCGCACCAGCAGCGTAGCTCAGCTGAGCGGACGTACAGCTGCTTCGTGAGTCGTAATCGCTTGACTTCGATCTCGAATTCGGTAGGTAAAGTTGGAGGGCAGGGAATAAGCTTGCCCCAGTTAGGGTTCCCGCGTTTGCGAGCCGTGGCCATGTCGAAGATCATACTCCGCACCTAAGGGGTTTGTCGGGTGCGCTTTTTTAACCCCGCAGGAACATCAGTAGACCACGCCTCTCACTTGAGAATCCCCAGCCTTGGCTTTAATCCTTGGCAGCCGCAATCGGTGTTTCACTGGGACCGGGTTGTTCGACGCCAAGATTGAATAGAGCGGCTTGGGCGGCGGCGTGTTCGTGAAACTCGGCCATCTCATCCAAGTTACCTGCGGCGAGCTTCTCCTGTTTTCGTTGATTCCTGCGCTCTGCTTTGTCCCGTTGTCTTTGTTGCCGCGCCTGTTCCTTCTGGCGCTTCATAAACGTTGATCGGCCTCGTGGCATACCCAAGTCTCCCAATACGAACGTTGTTCTTGGCGGGCATTCGTACAAACCAGGCCCGGCCCGATTTTCGTCAACAGGAAAATCTACCAGCGCGGTTCGCGCGGCTGACGCGCATGTCCACGGTAGTCGTCGCGCCCACGGCCAAAGCGTGGGCTGCCACTTCTCTGCCGATCAGACCTAGGCTTGGCCTCGTTGATGGTCAATGTGCGTCCACCCAGGTTGCTTCCGTTCAATGCCCCTATCGCTTTGTCGGCTTCGCTGGCATCAGTCATTTCTACAAACGCAAAACCCCTCGAGCGGCCCGTATCGCGGTCAGTCACGAGGCTGACCTTTTCCACAGCACCGTGCGGCTCGAAAAGCTTTCGTAGTTCGGCTTCGGTCGTGCTGTGGGGCAGGTTCCCAACGTAAAGGTTCTTCATTTCGCTTCTCCTAACAATTCATCCAGAGTTCGTGTTTCAGTTGCGGGGCGCTTAGCGTAACGCGGTTCGAGATCTCGTGATGGCGCTGGTCTCTCCCGTATCGCCTGTAAGCGAGCCTGAGATGCGGACCTGACCGCAGAGATTCGCTGGGAGGCTTCCAGAATCCCCCAGCGGTGAGGCTGAGTTCCAGAAACATCGGCTGACCGTGTTTCGGCGGTCTCCTTCTGAAGGATTAGGGCGCTCGTCGGCTGACCTGAAGACGCATCCTCCGTATTCGGAGTGTTAGCCAGGTACTCAGGTTTGCCTACGAGGAACGCGATTTGCTGTGGGGATCTGGAGCTGCGAAGGTCTCGACAGAATTCGTCTCGGCCGGCGTCATTCTCCAGGTCGATGAGCACCAGGTTGTAGAGGTCGGCTCGCCACCAAGATCGCGCTTCGTTGATATCCGCGGCGCAGTCCACTTCGATGCCCAGCCTTCTCAGGATCTCAGCGCGCAACTCTCGCTTGCGGGCAGACGAATCTACCAGGAGCACTCGTTTCTTTTTGCCTACACCGGGAATCGCTGGGGGAAGCGCAAAAGCCAGCAGTGGTGTGTTCATGCCGACACCGAACCTTTCCTCGCGGCGACTGGACTGTCAACTGATCTGCTTTGCATTGCCTCGCGCCTCAGCAGTTCGCGGGTTCGCTTCCGACGAGCAATCTTCTGCTTCCGTTCCCGGTTAAATCTGGCCTTGTCACCATTAATTTGAGACATACTGAACTCCTGTACTTCGGGCTGGTTGTTGGCGACAGACGCGAAAGCACAGCGGTTGTAGCAGCAATTGGTGGGTTGAAGAAAGGTTGCTGACGCAATAAGAACGCCTCTCGATCTCTCAATCGCGAAGGCGCTGGGTGCTTTGATCGCGTATCTTCGAGGTTAAGCAGTCTGATTATACGATAGTTCCGTCGGCCTGACGAAGCGGGAACAAACGGAGATGTGGTGAGAGCTTCAGCCCAGACGCCGATGACACACATATCGAATCTGCTTGCTAATTGTGTGCCGTGCACGTTACGATCGTAAGCAGCACTCGCCTCATCAGCAAGCAACCTGCGCAAGTTTTCTTCCGAGTCCCTCCAGCGTAACTAACAAGAAGGAACAACAGTACAAACACATGGAACAAGGAACCGTAAAGTGGTTTAACGATGCCAAAGGCTATGGATTCATCAGCCGCCAGAATGGCGAAGACGTTTTCGTGCACTTCTCAGCCATCCAGTCGGGCGGCTTCCGGAGCCTACAGGAAGGCCAGTCGGTGCAGTTCGACGTGACCAAGGGCCCTAAGGGCTGGCAGCCTCAACACAGAATCCCGATCTAAATCCAGGGATCGACTCGCAAGAAGCAACCCACGCTCGGCAGGCACACTTCGAAGAGCGCGAGTCTGAGCACCGCTAATCTTTCGGACTTCCCGAGCCAGACGAATCTCTGCGGTTCTTTTTTCTGGCACGTTTTCGCGCCAAAGCTTGCTTCACCCGACGCCTCTCTCCTGGCTTTAAGTAATACGAGTGACGCTTTACTTCCTTAATGATGTCTTCTTGTTGGACCTTGCGCTTAAAGCGACGCAATGCACTTTCAAGGCCTTCGCCTTCTTGAATGCGAACTTCTGCCAAACTAACCACCTCCATTTGCACGAATCGGATAGGCTAGAGGTTCTCATCTCCGGTGCGCTTGGTCAACGGCCTTCATTTGGAAGGGAGCCTTCAAAAGTGAATTGTGAGGGGAGCAGCGGAGTGTGCGCCATGGTGAAGGGAACAAAATCCAGCCAGTGCCGGGGCGCGTGAGCCGTCCGGTGGCCTCCAGTCGCTTGTATAAAGGCGTGGCAGGTAGGGGCGTGAGCAGTCCGAAGATCGGCAGGCCCGGAGGCCATGTGCGGACCTGCTGCAAGGTGCGTTCGGCGACTCCCGGAGTGTCGTTATCCATGCCGAAGATGAACGAGGTGATCGCGTAAATATTGCGTTTCGCCAGACGCGCAAGCACGGC
>DASPST010000020.1:0-49637 GCA_035623795.1 Terriglobales bacterium | reverse complement strand
TGGCACGTCACAGCTTTTCACAAGGACTACAAGATGACAGATCCAGAAAACACGCGGCCGCGCGACCTGCTGCGCGCCACCGAGATCGGCAAACGTTCCGGCCTGCGCTACGTGTATGCCGGGAACCTGCCCGGCATGGTCGGCAACCTGGAGGACAGCCTTTGCCATCAATGTGGAACGACGCTGATCCGCCGCTCGGGCTACCTGGTCGAAGAATACCGCATCACGCCGCAAGGCCATTGTCCCTCTTGTGGCACATTGATTCCGGGACGCTGGGCTGCGAAGTTCTCTGGGCAAGTCTCAACCCGGCCTTTCCTGCCTCATCCCAGCTCGCCTTTGGTTACAATTCACAGTCGACGTTAAGATACCGAACCGGATGCGCAAACTCCCTTCGATCACGGCAGCCCTCTGCCTGTTGCTGAACTCTTGCTCGCCACGGGACTTCCTGACGCGCCGCCTGGCTAGCGACCTGATCTCGGCCTCGGGTTCCTTCGGAGTTGCGCAGCAGTTCTGGTTGCGAACCGGTGTGATGTCCGGCAAAGACTATTCCTCACCCGAGTATCTGGTGCTTCAGCGTCATGGCTGGATCGGCGGGGCGAATGCTCCCTGTCCCCCGGGTCTGACCCCGCCCCCCTGCTGGGATGTCTCCCTGACTCCGCTCGGCGTCGACGCTTTCCACGACCTGGTTCATGGTGACGACACCGCCAAACAGTATTTCAGCGTGCCCACCGCCCGCCGGGAACTGGTGGCGATCACGGGTATCAGCCGCAGCGGCAACCTGGCGGAAGTGGAGTTCACCTGGCGGTGGTCGCCATTGAACGAGGTAGGCGCGGCGCTCAACTCGGGCAGCGTTGTCTACCGGTCGGGGGTGGGCTTCAAACTCTACGACGATGGCTGGCGCGTAATGGAAGGGAGCGCCGCCCGAGGCGGCCCATCGATGGACGATGCCCTCAAAAACTCCGAACCAGTGCAGTAAATTGTCCAGGAGAACGGGGAAATGATAGCGGGAACTGTCTTCCTACCTGCCGCCCGGCCGTCCTGAAGCGGAGGCCACTTTCATACGGTTCGAAGCAGCTGCGAAGCGCTCGATGCCCACGTACAACGCCTCGGCGATCTTTTCACGATATTCCGCACTCTGCAGCCTTTCCTCGTCGGTGGGGCTGCTGACAAAGGAAATCTCGGCCAGAATCGAAGGCATTTGCGTCCCCGTCAGGACTACGAACGACGCCTCTTTCACGCCCCGGTTGCGGATTCCGGGGCTCTGTTGGACGAGCGAGCCGTACAAGGCACGTTGCACGCTGGCGGCGAGCTTCCGGGAACCGTCGACCTTATCCTTCAACTCGACACCCGTGAGGTGCGCGTGAGAGGCGGAATCGGCGCTTGCGTCTCCTGCCGCTTCGCTTTCGCGCGCCTCAGGCGCGACGAAGAAGTTCGAGTAATAGGTCTCCACACCCCTGGCCGACTCGAGTTCGCTGTAGTTCGCGTGGACGGATACAAACAGGTCGGCTTGTGCGCGGTTGGCCATCTCGGCCCGCTGCTCGAGCGGGACGTAGCTGTCGTTGCGGCGGGTGAAGACCACTTCGGCAGCGAGCCGCTTTTCCAGTAAATTCCCCAGTCGCTGCGCGACTTCCAGAACCAGGTCTTTTTCCAGCAGTCCCTGGCGGCCTACCGTGCCAAGGTCCCACCCTCCGTGCCCCGCATCCAGCACAATGCGCAATTTGGGAACATGAGGACGGAGTTCGAGGTCTTCGCGGCTGGGCGGCGCGGCCAGTAATGCCGTCACCGTGGCCTTGTCCGCGGGTGCGGGCGCCTGCATCTCCGACTTGGGAGCGACCGCCCCGGGACTGGTAACCTCGATCACCAACCGGTAAGGATTGTGTTCAAGACTCACCGAGTAGGTCGCACCTTGTTTGATCTCAAGCACCACGCGTGTCATACCCGGCTGCGATTGGGCAACACGGATGCGGTCCACGAGACCGTCCTTCACGTCCATCGGCTTGACGCTTACGCCGGGTGCCAGGAAAGTGTCTGGCAAATCAACGTAGATTCGTTCCGGGGCGTTCAGCCGGTGAGCCTCATATTGAACGGCACCCTCGAGGTCGATGGACACCGTACTCGATCCGGCTGCTGACCAGTGCCGCACAGCTGTGACCTGAACCGGGGTGGTGTTCGCAGCGGTCTCGCCCGAGGAGTCTCCGGTCGCTGACCCTTCCGTTCCTACGGAGGCGCCACTGGGCAAGGCAGCGGTTGGTTCCGGTGCCGGAACTGAAGGAGCAGGCGTTGCCACCGGAGCTTCCGCCTGGGTTGCGGTTCGAGCTACGGGGCGTGTATCCGCCCGGCGAGCGCGCGTTTGTGTTTTCCACCATAAGCTGCCCGCCAGCACCGTCGCCCCTACCGCCACCAGTGCGATCAGCAGCAGCGAGTACCTGCTGCTGGTTGGTGCCAGGTAAAGATCGGGCGCGAAACTCCCCGCAGAGAATTCGAGCGGAAGCTCTTCCCGCTGCGGCGGAACCGGCGGCGGCAGTGCGGGCAGAGCGACCTCTCGGGATAACTGCCACAGCCGCTCCAGATCAGCCACTCCAGACCCCGTCGTGGCGGCTTTGGCCGCTTGCACAATCCGATCTTCCTCCTCTGGGCGCAGCGCCGAGAGGGTCAATTCGGCCAGAAGTTTCAAGCTGTGGACGTCAGCATCGCTGAATCCGTAAGGCGCGGTGGAGAAGGCCTCCAACAGTCCAACTACGTTTTCCTGACCGAGGAGCGGTACGGCCACCATCGAGCGTGTTCCCAGCCGGCGGCACACCTCGACATTCACCCGGGGATCAGCTTCCGCGTCATCGCACCGAATTACTTTTCCGGTGCGAAAACAGGCTCCTGAAAAACCTGAATTGGGGTCGAGCCGGATGCCTCGGTCCGGCGTCATCGGGCCCACCGATGCCCGGCAAACGATCACCTCACCCTCGGCCAACGCGATCGCCACTCCGTCGGCGCCCGTAATCACGCGGGCGCGCTCGGCGACGAGCTCGAGGACTTCATCTAAAACGAACTGTTCGAAATCCCAGGCGTCATCCCACTTGCTCCCTTCGCCTCCGCCATACGGGTGGCCTTGTTCGGATCGCCTTCGACGGATCTGCTCGTGCAGGGTGGAGAACGCGAGCAGTGCCTGTAGGACTTCCCTGCGCTCCGGGTCAGTGGCTGCCTCGGGGTTGCTGGCCGGAGAGGGTGTTGATCCCAGCGTTAGCCGCGGGTCCGCATTGGACGGGTTCGTGGACATGAAAAAGGTCACGGCGTCCACCGGGCTGGTGCCCCGTGGCGCGCAGTGTTATCGAACGGCAAGCCCTGGTCGATTCACCGTAGGGGAGATTCAAAGCGGTCGGTAATCGTCGGCAGGAGGGCGGGTCCTGCCATCACGCGTCAGTAGTTAACTTACCCTGGTTTTTGCGGCGATGCAACGTCCGCGCGCGGATCCCGCCGTCGCTGACCTTCCGTGCCCCGGTCCCGATCATTTCCTACAGCCTGGGCACAATGGCAACCCCCTTCGATTCAATATTTTGCACTTGAAGAGCGAATCCTACAGGAAATTCCTGGATGGGGGAGGACGAGAGGCCTGACTGGCCAGGCTGGCATTGCTTTCGCGCCCGTTTGCGCCTATGCTGAATTGGAACTCCCGGGATGGGTAGTGGTGTCGGTGAACGAGGTACAACCAACGGATAAAGCCAAGCGATCTCGCTGGCTCTGGCCAATGGGCCTGCTGGCGACCGGGGTGGCGGGGGTTGCCGTACTCCTGCGCGGTTGCTGGCACGGGAAGATGAGCTGGCCGATCCGCTCCCAGGGATGTTCCTACCAAGTTTGCACCGGCTGCGGCATCAAGCGCCTGTTCGATGAGGAAGCCTTCCGCGGCCACGGACCTTACAGTTACGACCTGCAACGACTGCTGGCCTGGGACCGCGCCCAGCGGATGAAGGGACGTCCGGTGGAGCGCCCGGCTGAAGAGCGCACTGCCTCCTAAGTCCACGCCAGAACCATCCCCGGCACTCCATAAAGCTCGGCCGGAGGCTAAGATTACCTCGTGCAGGATTCGCTCGGTCAGGCCGCGGAACCCCGCCGGGCCGCCCTTCAGGGCGGACCTGGACGCCGCCCGTATCGGCATAAGATTCTTCCCCTGGCCTACACAACCATCGATGAAGGCAATGGGGGAATCGTCTGCGATCTCAGCGCCGAAGGGGCAGGCATCCATGCGGTCAGCGTTCTGCACGAGGGCCACACTGTGCGCCTGCGTTTCAGCCTCTTCAATCCAAAGCTCTCGGTAGAGGTGCAGGCGCAGGTTCGCTGGTCCAACCCACTGGGGCAGGCGGGGCTGCGCTTTGTGGACCTCGAACCCCACCTCCGGCGTGGGTTGAAAGACTGGATCTTTCGTGATCTGCTCACCCGCGTCGTTCAGGAAGGGCGGGTATGGCAGAGTTCCGAGGAAGTCTCGCCGGATCTGGTTCTGTCGCCGGGGGCTCGTTCGGCAATCGTGTTGGGCAGTGCTGGGGGCGCAGTGGCGAAACCGGGCTTTGTCCCCAGGCCGCAGCCACCGGCCGCGCACCGGAGTTCCATCTCCTCCAGGTTGGCAGATCTGATGGATGGCCTGGTTTTGTGCTGCGCGGTCCTCTTGTTCTTTGTAGTCTTCGTGTCGGTGAACCAGAGTTTGCCCTCATGGCCAGTCGCCGTCGTAATCGTGGCGGGCGTCGGGGCTTTCTGCGCTGTGCTGTACTGGGGTGTGTTTGCGCGGTTCGGAGGTGGTACGGCAGGAGCCCGACTCGCGAAAATTGGAATGCAGGACCGCGCTGCCAAGACAGGTCCCCGGGAACAGGAATCACGCTTTCGTTAGTCCGAATGAGACCAAGGTCGGAAACCGGATCTTCTCACTGCGTAAAGTATTGCTGCGCGAGCCACAGTTGAAGATTGCGCTGCAGGCGGGGATGCATCTCGACGAAACGAATCCCGGCACGGCCGCGCTCGTCCGCCCAGGCTACCTCACCCCGCGCGCGCACCGAACTGCGAATGCCCGGCAGGCGAAATGAGACTTCGACCGGTTTCGATTGCTTGAGCGGCTGATCGACGTGGATGCCGATTCCACCCTGACTGAGATTCAGGAGGGCAGCTTCCAGATGTCGCTTGCGTCCCCATTGCAGAGAAACCGGGATCTCAATGGTCTGACGGTGATACCGCAGGCGCCCGTCCAGAATCAGGTTGCGTGCGGCCGACAGGGTTCGTACGGCTTGTTCCACGGAGATCGGCTTTTCAAAGGCGAACAGCGCGCCAGTGGCCTCCAGTTGAGGACGCTCCCGCGCGCCGCTCATGACCACCAGGGGCATCGGTCCCCCTGATCGTCGGTCGCGTTGGAGGTTGCGCAGAAAGCGATCAGCTCCGTTGAGATCGCAATCCACAATCAGCGCGTCCACCTTCGTCCGTTCCAGCTTCGCTTGTGCCCGCTCCGGATAGGTTTCGACCTCGACGTCGATGTGCAGGCCGCCAAGAATGCATTCCAGAACGCTGACCTCCTGCCAATCGCGCGAGACCACCATCGAGGAAAGTGTCATGCAGCCACTGTAGACCGCGAAGTAACTGACCCCTAGATCACCAAGGTAATGACGGGGCCAGGACAGGATTCAGATGTGGGAGGAAGCGAAGCGGAGGAGGCGGGAGGAAATCACGATCGGCACGAGTCCGAAGGAGGGAATGCGCCTCCTGTCCCCCAGTCCAAACTCGCTCCCTGCCAAGCTAGACCCGCCTACTCCGGGCTCCAGCTCTCGAAGCCTGCTCCCGGTACCATTCGACCGTCCTGCGTAAGCCGTCCTCGAAGTTCACGCTGGGCCGATAGCCGAATGCCTCTTGCGCGCGGGTCACATCCGCGAGCGAATGCTTGATGTCGCCTTCGCGTTCCGCAGCGTAGTTTACCTTGCCGGAGTAACCAGTCAGCGTTTGCAGCAGGCAAAAAGTCTGGTTCAGGTCAAAACGGGTTCCCGTGGCCACGTTGAACACCTGACCGGCGACATTCCGAGCAGGCGCCCGAGCCGCCAGCAGGTTCGCCTCGACAGCGTTGTCGATATAGGTGAAATCCCGGCTCTGCGTGCCATCTCCGAAGATGACCGGCTGTTCGCCTCTGAGCATCTGGGTGATGAACTTGGCGAGAACTCCTGAGTAGGGTGACGACGGGTCCTGGCGGGGTCCGAAGATGTTGAAATAGCGCAGGCACACCGTCTCCAAGCCGTAGCAGCGATAGAAGGAAATCATGTAATGCTCACTGGCCAGCTTGGCGACGGCGTACGGCGAGATCGGATTCGGCGCCATTTTTTCGTGTTTCGGCAGGGTCGGGGTATCGCCGTAGGCTGACGAAGACGCCGCGTACATCACGCGATGCACGCCGGCATCCCGCGCGGCCACGAGCAGGTTCACCGTACCGTCCACATTGGCCCGGTTGTTGCCCAGCGGATCCTTCACCGCCCTCGGTACGGAAGGGAGGGCAGCCTGGTGAAAGACCCATGCCACCCCGGCGCAGGCCTTCCGCATCGCATTCAGATCCATCAGGTCCGCCTGGTGAAACTCAATGCGGGGAAGGATCTCCTCGAGGTTTTCCCTTTTTCCCGTGGCAAGATTGTCGATACCGCGAACTTGCTGGCCCTGCTCCAGCAGGCCTCGCGCCAGGGAAGAACCAATGAAGCCGGCGATGCCCGTGACCAGGTGAAGGGCCATAGGGCAGCATGATAACCAAAGCCGATCGATTTGCGAGCGCGGTGTCGAGGTGTGAGGCCCGCTCAACCGACAACAATCGTAAGCAGGGTAGCGCAGGGAACACCCGGGTTGAAGCTCGCTTCGACAAACTGGCTCATGGGGAACTGGGAACGCTGGTCGCCACAGAAGTTGATGGTATTGGCCGCACCGCCGGCGGCCAAAGTCACCGCCGTAATGGAGGAGCCACCGTTGGTGATGCTCAGGTGCACCACGGTCACCATGCCGCTGACCGTCTGCATGCCGGGATTGATCGCACCTCCGACGAAGAAGAAACCGCTACAACCACAGGACAAGAGCAGCAGGCTGGCTAGGAAAAGCGCAGCGAGGAGGCGTACCACAGGTCACCTCCGCGGGGAGACCTCGAATAAACCAAGTCTACACCGTCTTCCGGGAGGAGTGGAGGCCTGCCACGAGAGCTGAAACCGAGGCCCAGAGAGTGAAGCAGCCGACCCCTCCTCGTGTGGGCTCCGCCCGCGCACGTTCTTGCTGCCGGTCACGGGCGCAGGTCAAGAAGAAGTGTGCCCGCGCATCCTGCCCGCGGCAAGATGCGTAACCACGGGAGCCAGGGATCCGACATGATTACGGAGCACGGCCAGCTTGAAAACCTCGCTTCCGGCATGCTGCACACAGAACCGTTCAGATTTGGGAAACCGGCGCCGCTTGGGTAGCGTTGCGAATCACTCGCCACAGCTCCTCGCGCCCCATCCCGGTCTTGGCGGAGAAGGTCACCACGGCAGCCCCGGGATGTTCTTTCTCCAAGCGGTCGAGCGCCTTGCGCAGTTCGTTACTTGAAATCCGGTCACTCTTGGTGGCGACCAGCACGAACGCACGTCCGCTCGCGGCGAGAAGTTCCAGCAACTGCCGATCGCTCTCTTGCGGTGGAATGCTCACGTCCACCAGCGCCAGGCATAACGCCAGGGTAGGACGCTCGCGCAGGTAAGGATGGATGAAAACCGGCCACTGCGCCGAGACCTCCCGCGAAACCTTGGCATAGCCGTAGCCGGGCAGGTCCGTGAAGATCAGCTCCGCCCGTGGCCTGCCCGGCCACCGGATCTCGAAGAAATTGATCGCCCGCGTGCGCCCGGGAGTGGAACTGGTCTTGGCCAGTTTCGATCCCACCAGGGAATTGATGACACTCGACTTCCCGACATTCGAGCGTCCCAGGAACGCAACTTCGGGCAGTCCCGGGGTGGGGAAGTGGGAGACATCGCTTGCGGACAGCAGGAATCGGGCAAAGACGCGCACACACCAGTGTCAGGGTTCGCCCCGGAAACCGCAAGGCCCCCAGCGCGGCCCGCTGCCCGCTACTCCAAGCCCAGGGGCTTCTTGTGCTTGATATCTGCTTCTTTAATGGGCTTGTACTTGTACCAGAAGTGAAGCGCAGCTGCGACGACCAGGGCAATCAGAACACTGATCGCGAAGAACCAGCGGTAGGCTGGCAACCCCACCAGCAGGACCGCGACGATCGCCGCTGCGGCAACCAGCCCGGTTTTCCCTCTGAACGAGAACCGGCCGCGGAAGGGGTCCGTTTCGGGCATGACAACCCTCTCCCCACATTTTAACTCGCAAAAACAAAGGCCCGCTGGCGCGAGCCCTTCAGAAAACTGTGAACACGGGATCGGATTCCCCGTCTATTGGTGTGCCGCCGGACTCTCCCCGGGAGGTGGGGCGATGGGCGCAATCGGCCGCGCCGTTTCTTCCAAGAGCTGAGGCAACGGCCCCTCCAGCGCCCACTCCAGTACCTGGTCCATGGTCTCCACGAAGTGAAGTTTCATCTGGTTGCGCAGGTTTTCCGGCACCTCGGACAAGTCCTTCTCGTTATCCTTAGGCAGGATCACTTCGAACAAGCCCGCCCGGTGCGAGGCCAGCAGTTTTTCCTTCAGTCCGCCGATCGGCAATACTTTGCCGCGAAGCGTAATTTCGCCGGTCATGGCCAGGTCCCGCCGCACCGGAATCCGGCTCAGCGCGCTGGCAATCGCCGTCGCGATCGTAATCCCCGCCGAAGGCCCGTCCTTGGGAATGGCGCCTTCCGGTACGTGGACATGGATATCGAGGTTGCGATAAAAATCGCGCGGCAGACCAAGCCGGTTGGCGCGCGAGCGCACATAAGACATCGCCGCCTGCGCCGATTCCTGCATCACGTCGCCCAGTTTGCCGGTCAGCGTCAACTTGCCCTTGCCATCCACCACCGTAACTTCGGTCAGCAGAATCGAGCCGCCCACTTCCGTCCAAGCCAGGCCGGTCACCAGCCCGACTTCGCTGCGCTCATTGGCCAGCGTGTCGCGGAACTTGATGACGCCCAACAGGTCTCCTACGTTCTCCGGGGTGACGGCGAGGCCGTAATTGGCACCTTCCTTGACCACCTTGCGTGCGACTTTGCGGCACACGTTTCCGATCTCGCGCTCCAAGTTGCGAACCCCCGCCTCTCGGGTATAGGAGCGGATGACTCCCGTGATCGCTTCGTCGGAGAACTTGAGGTTCTTATCGGTGAGTCCGGCTTGCGCCAACTGCTTCTTCACCAGGAACTGCTTGGCGATCTCCACCTTCTCGGGTTCGGTGTAGCCATGCAGCCGTAGCACCTCCATGCGATCCTGCAGGGCAGGAGGGATGGTGTGCATGACGTTGGCCGTGGCGATGAAGAAAACCTGGGATAGGTCGTACTCGACGTCCAGGTAGTGATCCACGAACATGAAGTTCTGTTCCGGATCCAGCACCTCCAGCAGCGCCGCCGAGGGGTCGCCACGGAAGTCCATCGACATCTTGTCCACTTCATCCAACATGAAGACCGGGTTCTTCGTGCCCGCCTTCTTCATCATCTGGATAATCTGCCCGGGGAGCGCGCCGATGTAGGTGCGCCGGTGGCCGCGAATCTCCGCCTCGTCCCGCACTCCGCCGAGCGACATGCGGACGAACTTGCGACCGGTGGCCTTGGCGATGGACATGCCCAGAGAAGTCTTGCCTACTCCCGGAGGCCCGACAAAGCACAGGATGGAACCCTTGGGATTCTTCACCAATTGGCGCACCGCCAGGAATTCGAGAATCCGTTCCTTGATCTTCTCCAGGCCGTAATGATCTTCGTTGAGAACCTTCTCCGCCCGCCCGATGTTCCGGATTTCTTTCGAGCGCTTCTTCCAGGGCACCGCCAGCAGCCAGTCCAGGTAGTTGCGGGAGACCGTGGATTCGGCCGACATGGGCGGCATGGCTTCGAGCTTCTTCAGCTCTTGCACCGCTTTGTCCTTGACTTCCTTGGGCATCCCGGCCGCTTCGATCTTCTTCTTGAGTTCGTCGAACTCGCTCTTCTCGCCCCGTCCCAGTTCCTTCTGAATAGCCTTGATCTTCTCGTTGAGGTAGTACTCTTTCTGGGCCCGTTCCATCTGCCGCTTCACCCGCGACTGGATGGTGCGGTCCATGTTCAGCTTCTCGATCTCGATGTCCAGCACATCGGCGATACGGCTTAGCCGCTCCGCAGGGTCGAAGATCTCGAGCAATTCCTGTTTTTCTTCGATGGAAAGCTGCAGGTTAGCGGCGATCGTGTCGGTGAGCTTGGCCGGATCTTCCATGCGTACGGCCGCGATCATGGTCTCGTAGTTGAGCGACTGGCACAGTTTGACGTACTGCTCAAACAGCGACGTGACCCGCTGCATCCCGGCTTCGATTTGCGGGTTGGTCTCGGTGACGTAGCGCGCCACCCGCACCGAGGCCTCGAGGAAGCCTTCCGTGTCGGTGATCTGCAGGATCTTGCCGCGCTCGATGCCCTCGACCAGAACTTTGATGTTGCCGTCGGGCAGCTTCAGGCTCTGCACGATGTTGACGATGGTGCCGACCTGGTAGATCTCGTTGGGTTTGGGCTCGTCGATCGAGGCGTCATGCTGGGTCGCCAGAAAGATCTTCTTGTCTGCCGCCAGGGCTTCTTCCAGGGCGCGCACGCTGGACTCGCGGCCCACCACGAACGGAGTCATCATGTACGGGAAGATCACCACGTCCCGGATGGGCATCATGGGAAGTTTACGGGTCTCGAACTTTTCCTTGGACTGGGTCACTTAGGCTCCAAACCTTACATTGTAGCGCGCCAACACCGGCTGCGGTCTCCGCCCCCCCTTGACAACCCGGAGATTCGCTATCCCGCCTTCTCCATCATGGCGAGCGATACGTCGCGCTTCTCCACCATCTCCCGCGTTACCTCGAACTCCTTGACCCTCTTCTGGCTGGGGAGATGGTACATCAAGTCGAGCATCAACTCCTCCAGGATCATCCGCAGCCCGCGTGCCCCGACCTTGCGGGCCATGGCCTGCCGGGAGATGGCGCGCAGCGCGTCATCGCTGAACTTCAAACGCACGTTCTCGAACTCGAACAGGCGCTGGTACTGCTTGATAATCGCGTTCTTGGGCCGGGTCAGGATTTCGATGAGGGCATTCTCGTCGAGGTCCTCGAGAACGCCCACCACGGGCAAACGCCCGACAAACTCCGGAATGAGGCCGAACTTGATCAGGTCTTCGGGTTGCACGTCACTGAGAAGCTGGTAATTGCGCTTGCTGACGTTGACCGCCTCCTCCTTCTCGAGGTCCTCTTCGGTGCGGAAACCGAGTGACTTCCGCCCCACGCGCCGCCCGATGATCTTCTCCAAGCCCACGAAAGCTCCGCCGCAGATAAACAGGATATTCGTGGTATCGACCGGGGTAAACTCCTGGTGCGGATGCTTGCGCCCGCCTTGGGGAGGCACGTTGGCAATCGTGCCTTCCAGGATCTTCAGCAAGGCCTGCTGCACACCCTCGCCGGAAACGTCCCGGGTAATCGACGGGTTTTCGTCCTTGCGCCCGATCTTGTCGACCTCGTCGATATAGATAATGCCTGTCTGGGTGCGCGCCACGTCTCCCTCCGCCGCCTGCAGCAGCTTCAGGATGATGTTCTCCACATCTTCGCCGACGTAACCCGCTTCGGTCAGGGTGGTCGCATCCACGATGGCGAAGGGAACATCCAGCATGCGCGCCAGGGTCTGCGCCAGCAACGTTTTGCCCGTCCCGGTGGGGCCGATCAGCATGATGTTCGACTTGGTCAGTTCCACGCCATCGTTGGTCTTCTGGCGGTTCATGAAGATCCGCTTGTAGTGGTTGTAGACCGCCACGGCCAGCTTCTTCTTAGTGGTTTCCTGCCCGATGACGTACTCGTCGAGGAAGACCTTGACCTCTTGCGGCTTGGGTAACTGGTTGGGAGTCGAAGAAGCAGGCGTGGCCGTGCGGTCGTCCTCGAGGATTGAGTTGCAGACCGCGACACACTCGTCGCAGATGTAAGCCCGGGGATAGTCGCTGGGCGAGGAAATCAGCTTGGCCACCGCGTCCTGCGACTTGTGGCAAAACGAACAGCGCAAGATTTCGTCAGTGCCCGACCGGTTTTTCACTCGGCTTTACTCCTTCTTCACCCCTGGCTTGCCCGCTCCCATGCCGCTTTCACCCGTCGCTAGCCGAGACTTCCGGCAAACCGACGGGCGAGAGGCTGATCATACCTCTACTTCGTCTTGTAAATGATATCGTCTATGATTCCGTACTCCTTAGCCTGCTGCGCATTCATGATGAAATCGCGCTCCACATCCTTCTCTACCTTATCCAGCTTCTGACCGCTATGTTTCGAAAGTAACTGGTTGGTGATTTCCCGCATGCGCAGGATCTCGCGGGCATGGATGTCGATGTCAGTCGCCTGCCCCGAAAGGCCCCCCATGGAGGGCTGGTGGATCAGGATGCGGGAGTTGGGCAGGGCCAAACGTTTCTTGGGTTCCCCCGCCGCCAGCAGCAGAGCGGCCATGGAGGCGGCCTGGCCGATGCAGATCGTGGTCACGTCGTTCTTCACGTACTGCATGGTGTCGTAGATGGCCATGCCCGCCGTAATCGACCCGCCCGGCGAGTTGATGTACAGCTGAATGTCCTTTTCCGGGTCTTCCTGGGCCAGGAACAGCATCTGCGCGATCACCAGGTTGGCGATGTTGTCGTCAATCGGGGTCCCGATGAAGATGATGTTGTCGCGCAGCAGACGGGAGTAAATGTCATAGGCACGCTCGCCCCGCCCGGTCTGCTCGATGACCATCGGCACCAGCATCATTCTTGGATCGTTCACGCTCACCTGCCACACTCCTGCCCCAACCACGGGTTGCGTCTGCGGGGAGGATCGAAAGTGGTCCGTCTAGGCGGACTGGCGATACAAAAAGTCGAGGGTCTTCTCGTTGCGGATTCGATTTCTAATCCTATCGAGCGCCCCATCACGTGTCAAACGAGCCCGGACCGCCTCCGAGGTCTGTCCCGTATGCCGCGCCAGCGCCTGGATCTCCTGCTCGATCTCCTGGTCGCTGACCTCGATTTTCTCCCGCTCGGCGATCTTCTCCAGCAGCAGGGACGCCTTCACTTCCTGCACCGCCTGCTCCCGCTGCCCCGAGCGCAGACGGTTCAGGTCCATTTTCTTCATGTCCTCGGCGCGCATGCCTTGTGCCGCCAGCGCCCGCAGGCCGCGCTCCAGGCGCACGTCGATCTGATGCTCTACCAGCGCCTCGGGCACGTCGAAGTCATTGCGCTTGACCAGTTCCGCCACTAGCTTGTCCTTGGCTTCGCGCTCCGCGGTGCGCCGTTTCTCCGCCTCGATGTTCTCGCGGATCTTGCGCTGCACTTCCTCGATGCTGGCAAACTCACCCAATTCCTTGGCAAATTCGTCATTACGTTCGGGCAGCGTCTTCTGCTTTAACCCCTGCACCTTGACGGTGTAAGCGAAGCTCTTGCCGGCCAAGCGCTGGTCGGACGAATCGGCCGGGTAGCGGACATCGAAAGTTCTCTCCTCGCCCGCCGCCACGCCGCGCAGGTTTTGCGTGAACTCCGGCATCGTGTTCTTGCCCGCGATCTCGACCAGCACGTCATCCATGTGGACGGGCTGCCCTTCGCCCTCTTTCGGTTGGCCATTGAGCGAAACTTGGGCAAAATCGCCATCCGCCAGCCCCCGACCCTCGATCGCGGTAAACGTCGCGTGTTGCTCGCGTAACTGATTCAAGGCCTGTTCCACTTCCTCGTCAGTGACCACAATCCCCGGTCTGTCGGCGCGCAGTTCCTGGTAGCCCTCCACCCTGATCTCCGGCAGGATCTCGAAACTGGCCTTGAACTTGAGTGGCTCGCCCTCATGAACATGCAGGTCGGTCACCCGCGGCTGCGATACCGGAACCAGCCCCTGCTGTTCGGCCGCCTGGCGGAAGAAACGGGGCACCAGTGCCTCTACCACGTCGCTCTTGATCTCCTCGGCAAAACGCTGGCGAATGACCGAAGCCGGAACATGTCCCTTGCGGAACCCCGGCAGGCGCGCCAGCTTCTGGTACTTCTGGACCAGGGTTTCGACCTCGCGCGCAACCTGCTCGGCCGGAATCTCGACCGCAATCTCCCGTTTCGTGCTTTCTCTGGTGTCGGTGGGGCTCACGTTGGACCTTTCGCAACCTCGACGTCGGGGAGGATCCCCGGGCAGGCAGCCGGGGAACAGTCCCGCACTGCAATTGCTCAGTGTAAAGACTGGGGAGAGCACCGTCAAACGCGCCAAAACAGCGGTTGAGTATCCGTCCCTGATTCCATTGGCCGAGGGAACGAGGGGCCGGCCAAGTGACAAGCTCGGACTGCGGGATGCGTCAACGTCGACTGCACTCTGGGTCATGGGATACTGCTGGGAAGATGGCAAAAGGCCAACGACCAACGACTAACCCACCACGGCTGCCCTCCTGGCTGGCGCAGCTCAATTGCGAAGTTGTGGCATGCCGTAAGTGTCCGCGCCTGGTCGCCTACCGCGAAAGAGTCGCCCGGGAGAAAAAGCGCGCCTGGCGTGATTGGGAATACTGGGGCAAACCGGTTCCCGGCTTCGGCGATCCAAAGGCATGCGTGCTGATCCTGGGCCTCGCCCCGGGAGCCCACGGCTCCAATCGTACCGGCCGTCCCTTTACCGGCGATGCCTCGGGGAACTTCATGTACCCGGTCCTGTATGAGACCGGCTTCGCCAGCCAACCGGCGGCCACCAGCCGCCACGATGGACTCAGGCTGAAGGACGTCTACATCACGGCCGCCCTCCGCTGCGCCCCGCCGGGAAATAAGCCCGTGCCCCGGGAACTCGCCAACTGCGCCCCTTTCCTGGACCGGGAGATTGCCGGGCTGGGAAAACTGAAGATCGTGGTGGCCTTAGGCAGGATCGGTTTTGATGCCTACCTCAATTCTCTGAAGCGCCGCGGCCTGTTGCGGAGCAAAACCGCGTACCCTTTTGCCCATGGCGTCCGATACCAGCTTCCTGATGGCAAGATCCTGCTGGCCTCTTACCATCCCTCCAACCAGAACACCCAGACCGGCAAACTCACGCGCGCGATGTTCGTGAAGATCTTTCAGGAAGCCGCTCGCCTCGCCCATGGAGAATGAGCAGGAGAGCCGGAGCACAATGTGGCCAGAGCAATCCCAAAGCCCGTCGCTGCCGGAGCCGGGGCACACTTCCTCCGCCACAAACGAAGCATGGCCCACTGGCGCTGACGGCCGATGACGAACGAACAAGGACTGGCGATGGCGGTTAGAACCCCACGAATACCGGTTCCGGCTCCAGCCGGATGCCCCACATTTCCTCGACACGCCGTTGAATCTCATCCTTTAGAGCCACCACGTCCGCCGCCGTCGCTCCTCCACCATTCACGATGGCCAGCGCATGCTTGCGGGAGATTCTGACCTGTCCCCACCGGTAGCCTTTTTCAAATGCGGAATGCTCCACCAGCCACGCCGCTGAGACCTTTCGTTGTGCTTCCAGCGCGGGATAACTCGGGATCTCAAGACCTCGCGCGCCAGCCCGCCGGCTGAGTTCTCCGTATTGCTCTGCGCTCAGCACCGGGTTCTTGAAGAAAGACCCGGCGCTGCGGCAATCCTCATCGCCAGGCGTGATCAGCATCGCTTTGCTGGCGCGAATCTGCCGTACCGCCTCCCGGGTTTCCTCGAGACTGGGTCCTGGTTGCCTGCCCTCGAAATATTTCTTCAAATCCGCGTACCGGAGCTGAGGCCCTCCCCCCGGCACCAGGACGTAGGTAACGCGCAGGATGATATATCGGTCCCGCTCGGTCGTGTTGAAGATGCTCGAGCGGTAGGAGAATCCACAGGCCTCAGTGCAGAGATCACGAATCTGGTGGTCCCTGAGATCGAACACCTGCACCGACTCGATGGTTTCCGAAACTTGCTGCCCATACGCCCCCACGTTTTGCACCGGCGTCCCGCCAACGCTGCCGGGAATGCCGCTGAGGCATTCCACGCCCTCGCAGCCGAGCCCTACGGCAGTCGCCACGAACCTGTCCCAGTTCTCCCCCGCGCCGACATCGAAGTGCCCGGTCTCTTCTCGCGGCTCAATCCCGACGATGGCAACCTTGAGCACCAACCCAGGCCACCCACGGTCCGAGACCACAAGGTTACTGCCACCACCAAGGACGAACAGCGGCGCATCCTTCTGCCTGGCGTGACGAACCGCCTCTTGTACTTCCTCGGCTGTCTTCGCCTCCACAAAGTAGCGGGCGGGGCCACCGACGCCGAGCGTGGTCAACGGCGCGAGAGGAACATTTTCGCGCATCTGCATCGGAATCCATCCCACTATATATGAAGGGGAGAGCCGCTCGGCTGGTAGTCCGTGGTTAAATAAGACCTCCATGAAACGCACCATTGCAATGGCGATCCTCAGCTTCATGCTGGGCGCCGGCCGGCTCTCGGCCGCGGACGCTTGGCAGGCTCCCTCCCCCCAACAGATCGACAGCGTTTACCCGCAAATGGAGGCGCTGTACATGGACCTTCATCGCCATCCTGAGCTGTCGCTCCACGAAGAGAAGACGGCGGCAAAGATCGCCGACCAGCTCCGCAAACTGGGCTATGACGTCACGACTGGCGTCGGTGGCACGGGTGTGGTCGGCGTGCTCAAGAACGGCCCCGGCCCGGTTGTTGCCATTCGCGCCGAACTCGACGCTTTACCGGTGCCGGAGAGGACCGGCTTGCCCTACGCCAGCCACGTCACCACGCGCAACGATCTCGGCATAGAAGTTCCCGTGATGCACGCCTGCGGTCACGACCTGCACATGTCAGTGGGAATGGGCACCGCCGCGCTCCTGGCGCAGAACAAAGACCACTGGCACGGGACTTTCATCTACATTGGCCAGCCCGCCGAGGAGCGCATCCAGGGTGCCACGGCCATGCTCCGGGAAGGACTCTTCACCCGCTTCCCCAAACCCGACTTCGTCTTTGCCGTGCATGACTCGGCCGGCCTTCCCGCCGGCAAGGTGGGCTACACGCCAGGCTACTCCGCCTCCAACGCTGATTCGGTGGACGTAACCATCTTCGGCAAGGGCGGTCATGGATCCGCGCCCCAAGTCACCGTCGATCCTATCGTGATTGCCGCCCGCACCATCCTTGCCTGGCAAACCATTGTGTCGCGGGAGACCAATCCGCAGGACCCGGCCGTGGTCACGGTCGGCACCATCCAGGGGGGCACCAAGAACAACATCATTCCGGATGAGGTCCGCCTGTCTCTGACCGTGCGGACCTACAAGGAAGAAGTCCGCCGGCACGTGCTGGCCGCTATCGAGCGCATCGCCGATGCCGAGGCCGAAGCCGCGGGAGCGGAGACCAAGCCCGAGGTGAAGGTCTTCGAAAGCGTCGCCGCCGTCTACAATGACCCGGTCGTCACCGGGCGAGTCGTCGCTGCTCTCCAAGACACGCTCGGAAAGTCGAATGTGGTTCAGGAACCTCCCGTCATGGCCAGCGACGACTTCGCCGAGTACCGCCGGGACGGTGTCCCGATCGTGATGCTGGAACTGGGCGCCGCCGATCCCGCCACTTTCGCTGCCGCGGAAAAGAGCGGCAGGGTTCTGCCCGGCCCCCATTCTCCCCTGTTCGCCCCCGACCTCGAACCCAGCCTCAAGACCGGCATCCTGGTCGAAACCACTGCTGTCTTGGATTTGTTAAGCCAGCGCTAGCCCAAATCACCAGATGATCTCCGCGGGAGGCGGTAGCACCCCTCGCCGGGACGGAGGGGCTCGTTCATGATCGGCTAGGTCAGGGGTAGAAACAGAACGGTCAGACTGTGTTAAGCGGACAACTGCGCTCTGGGCAATGGCTTGACATCCGGCTCCAGCCATTCCTGCTTGGCCACTTCCGACATGACGCGGTCCCGGCTGTAGTACGCAAAGATGATGTCCTTGTTGGAATAGTCCTCCACGAGCGCATTCACCGAGTCCACCAGGGGCCTGTCCATGCCATCCTCGCTCAGGAAGCCCGCCACCAGTTCCATCCAGAAACGGGTGATGGTCTCGTGATATCCCTGCTTCTTGTGGTGCTCGGTGAACCGCAACAAGCTGCGGCGCATGGCTGCCATAGCTTCCCCGGCCGGGAGCCGTGACAGGTACCAGACTGCCACGGTCAGATGCCGCGCATGCGGGAACTCCGCAAGCCCGTACTCGCAGTTTTCAAACTTCTTCACGACTTCTTCGAGCTCGCGTTCATCCTTGTACTTGACCCGTGGCGCCATGTCGAACTCCCTCCCAACCAAAAAAAATGCCCGCGCGCAAGCTGCGCACGGGCTAGGTTCAGATTATGCGATCAGCGCCCTCCTTGTCCAGCATCCATCCCAAGCTCGATCCCAAGCATGTCCGAACCGCGCCTGAAGCCGCTACCAGTCACTTCGCTCCCGGCTTGATCATGAGAAACGACTTCACCACGATGTTATTGGGCTGCACTCCCACCGGAATCATCGTCAGTAGGCTGTACTCGCTGGGCTCAAGCCTCGTCGGTTTTCTCTTCTGCATTACCGTGACATCCCCCGACTCCGAGTCCAGCACGAGCACGTAGTTCTGGTTCATGGACAGAGCCAGCGCATCGGGCGCGCTTCCTACCGGGAGGATCGCGATCAGTTTGCCGTAGTCGATGTCGTACACTGCCACCGTGTTGGAACCAAAGTTGCTTACGTAGAGGCGCGCATTATCCGCCGATATGACCGCGCGTGACGGCTTGGTGCCGATCAGGTAACTCCCGGATACTTCGTTGGTGGTGGTTTCAATGATGGAGATGTTGTCGGAATCGAAATTACAGACGATCAGTTCGCCGCCATCGGGCTTGAGCGCCAGGTTCACGGGAGTCTTGCCCACTTCGAGCAGGGCCAGCACCTTATCCGCTTTAAGATCGATGGAAGCCACCTGCACCGAGCCGGTGCAGGCTACGAACGCCTTGCTGGAGTCAGGAAGGATGGCGATATCCTCCGGGTGCTCGCAAACCGGAATCGTCGCTCGCACCGCCATCTTGTTGGTATCGAGAATCGACACGGAGTTATCCGTTCGGTTGCTGACCACTACCGTGCGGCCGTCCCGCGAAACCCGCGCCAGTCCCGGGGCGCCACCTACGCGCACCGTTCCCACCACAGCACGCTTCTCGAGGTCGATCACCGAGACGTTGGCGGAAGCGGAGTTGGCCACGTACGCCCGTTTCCCGTCGGCCGCGACGTCGATGAAATACGGTTTGCCATGGACGCCGAGCGTAGCCGCCACCTGGTTCTTCTCCGCGTCGATGATGCTTACGTTATTCGAGCCGCTGTTGACAACGTAAATCTCGTTCTTCCGGCTGTTCGCCGCCAGCCCCGTCGGTTCGCTGCCCACCGTGAGCGTCTTCACTGGCTGGTACGTGCGCAGATCGATCACGGAGACGGTATTGCTCTTCCCGTTGGTCACGTAGGCGTATTCCCGGTATGCCGGGCCGTAGTCGGGAAACGTGCGCTCGTGCAAGTACCACCAGGCAAGAGCGGCTGCCAAAGGCAGCAGCACTGTGATGAGCAGGATCTTGCGCAAAGAATTGGCCGGAGTGGAAAGATTACGACAGTCGGGAAGAGATGATCAATAAAGTAAAAGCGGGTTGGAGCAGGACCCGTTGCAGATCCCCGTCGGTTCGGAGCTTCGGTGGACGCACTGCCCTTGGCTTCAGTGCATGCCATTTCCGCTGCCCGGCGAGTACATGTCCTCGGCCTAGAGCAGGAGATCCGTGATTCTCATTTTGCGGAGAATCTGATAGCTGCTCGCATCGGCTCAGCTCCGAAAGATGGGGCCGGATGCGGTGCTGGTCGGCGGGAGGAAAGCAGGAACCGTCCGCTCAGCCATGAGGCACAAAAACCACGGTTACCAGGGAGGTGGGAGGTGTACTACATCCGGCTACTGGGCCAGGGGCTGGGGACGGACTGGCGCGGGAGCGGATTTCACCACCGGCGCGTCGGCACGGATCGGAGAAATCGTCCTACCCAGCACCACCGCGATCTGGCGCACCTGGGCCATCAATTCCTCGAACTGCTCGGGATACAGCGATTGCATTCCGTCGGAGAGGGCTTTGTCCGGCTGGTGGTGTACCTCGACGATAAGCCCGTCCGCGCCTACCGCCACCGCCGCTCGGGATAAGGGCGTCACCTTGTTGCGCTTTCCCGTCCCGTGACTGGGGTCGACCACGATGGGCAGATGGCTCAGACGCTGCACTGCGGGCACCAGGCTCAGGTCGAGAGTATTGCGGGTATGGTCGGCGAAGGTTCGCACTCCCCGCTCGCACAGCACCACCCGGTAGTTGCCCTCGCTCATGATGTACTCAGCCGCCATGAGGAATTCTTCCAGCGTCGCCGACATCCCCCGTTTCAGCAGCACCGGCTTTTTGGTTCGCCCCGCCCGCTTCAGCAGGGAAAAGTTCTGCATGTTGCGCGCGCCAATCTGGATCACATCGGCATACTGTTCGACCAGCTCTAAGGATTCGTTGTCGATGGCCTCGGTGACGATCTTCATCCCGAACCGGTCGCGAATCTCGGCCATGATGCGCAGCCCTTCCTCACCCAGTCCCTGGAACGTGTAGGGTGAAGTGCGCGGCTTATAGGCGCCGCCGCGGAAGAACTGCGCGCCCGCCCGGCACACGCGCTCGGCTATGGCCAACGCCTGCTCGCGACTCTCAATGGCGCAGGGCCCAGCGATGATGGCCAGGTTCCGGCCGCCAAACGTGGCCTGGGTGCCGGAAAAGCCGATCACCGTGTTCTCTTCCTTCAGATCCCGGCTCACCAGCTTGTAGGGTTTGCTGACGCGGATGACCTCCTGCACGCCGGGCATTTCCTCCAGCGTGCCGGCCTCCACCTCGCCCTGGTTCCCGGTAATCCCAATAGCGGTTCGTTGCGTGCCGGGGATGGAGTGCGCCCGGTATCCGAGGGACTCGATTTTCTGACAGACGTGGCGCACCTGCTCTTCGGTGGCGTGCGCCTGCATGACCACCAGCATGACCCACCTCGCCCCGAGTGTATCGCCCCTCGACCTGCACCGCAAACTATGCATTCCGGGGAGGCCGTGGGAGCTGCGACCTTTTCCCTGTGCCTTTTATACTCCTGCCATGCCCCGCGCCATCGCCCGGGAA
Source organism: Terriglobales bacterium (assembly GCA_035623795.1). Taxonomy (GTDB): domain Bacteria; phylum Acidobacteriota; class Terriglobia; order Terriglobales; family Acidobacteriaceae; genus DASPST01. The sequence goes on along the minus strand of DASPST010000020.1, from coordinate 28,434 downwards.
CAGGACATCCTCAGGACACCGCCTCCCCGGCGGCCGGCGCGCCGTACCTCCCGGCGCATCGGCATCCACACTTCGATCGCGGGCGGAGTGCACAACGCCGCCGAGCGAGCCTATCGCCTGGGATGCAGCACCTTCCAGATCTTTTCCTCCAGTCCTCGCCAGTGGGCGCCCTATACCCTGAGCCGGCCCCAGTACGAGGAACTCGACCGTCTGCGCCACCATTACGATCTCCGGCCGTTGGTCGTCCACACCAATTACCTGGTGAACTTGGCGGCCACGAACGAGGCTTTTCTCAAGAAATCCGTGGAGGCGTTCCGCGGCGAAATCGAACGCGCCCTGGCCTTACGCGCCGACTATCTCGTCCTGCACCCCGGCTCCTTCCGCGGGACCGACCGCGAACGGGGGCTGCTTCGGACGGCGGCGGCTATCTCCGCCGCCACTCGGGGTCTCGATCTGGCGGGGCATGGCCTCACCATTCTCATCGAGAACACCGCCGGCGCCGAATTCTCTCTGGGCGGCAGCTTCGAACAGGTTGCCGAAGTCCTCGGCTTTCTGCGGGATCTCATTCCCGTCGCTGCCTGCATCGATACCTGCCACACCCATGCCGCGGGCTACGACATCGTCAGCCCTGCTGGATTCCGTGCAACCCTCGAGCACCTCGAGGCCACCATCGGCTTGAACAACGTTCCCGTCTGGCATTGCAACGACGCCAAAGCGGCGCGCGGCTCCGGGTTAGATCGCCACCAGCACATCGGCCAGGGTCAGATCGGCCGCGCCGCCTTCCGCCGCCTGCTGAACGACGGTCGCCTCGCCCACGCAGCCTTCATCGCTGAGACGCCCATCGACAAGCCGGGCGATGATCGTCGGAACGTGGAAACGCTGAAGGGGCTGGTAAAATGAAGGTTTATTCGGCACACGTCGAACTCTCCGATGGCGCAAGACGAAAAAGTGATTCCTGCTCGTGACGAACGTTACGATGCGCAGCGCGTCGAGTCCAAGTGGTTCGAACGCTGGCAGCAGGAGCCCACGCTCTATGCGGCCGAGTCGACCTCGCTCAAGCCCAAGTACTACGTGCTGGAGATGCTGCCCTATCCTTCGGGCGCGCTGCACATGGGTCACGTGCGCAACTACTCGATCGGCGATGCCCTCGCCCGCTATATGTGGATGAACGGCTGCAACGTGCTCCATCCCATGGGCTGGGATTCGTTCGGCTTGCCCGCGGAGAATGCGGCTATCTCTGCCAACGTGCCGCCTCGCGAGTGGACGCTGCGCAACATCGCCAACATGAAGGCGCAGATGCAACGCCTGGGCTTCGCCTACGACTGGCAACGCGAGGTCACGACCTGCTTCCCCGAGTACTACCGGTGGAACCAGTGGTTTTTTCTCAAACTTTACGAACGGGGCCTGGCCTACCGCAAGAAAAGCAAGGTGAACTGGTGCCCGAAGTGCTGTACCGTGCTGGCCAACGAACAGGTCATCAACGGCGGCTATTGCTGGCGTCATGAAGACACGCTGGTCGAGCAGCGCGAGCTTGAGCAGTGGTTTCTGCGCATCACCGACTACGCCGAGGAACTGCTCCGCGATCTCGGCCGGCTTCCCGGCTGGCCTGAAAAAGTCCGAGTCATGCAGCGCAACTGGATCGGCCGCAGCGAGGGCGCCCTCATCGATTTCAAAATCGACGGCCCCGCGCCTCCCTCCGGTCCCGCCATCAGCGTCTTCACCACCCGGGTGGACACGATCTACGGCGCGACCTCGGTGCAACTTGCCCCGGAACACCCGCTGGTCTCGGACATGACGGCGGAGAACGCCGTCTTACGGGCCAAGGTGGAGCAGTTGATTGCCGAGCAGCGCAAGGCGAAGGAACTCGGCGACATCGGCGAAATCGAGAAGCACGGCGTGAATACCGGATGGGGCGCGATCAATCCGTTTAACGGCGAAAAGCTTCCCATCTGGGTGGCGAACTACATCCTGATGGATTACGGCACGGGCGCCATCATGAGCGTGCCTGCGCACGATGAACGTGACTACGAGTTTGCCAAGAAGTACAAGCTGCCGGTCCGGCTGGTGGTCCTGCCCGGCGGCGGTGATGCTGACGAGACTTCCTCAGATCCGCCGCTCCCCTTTGTCGACGAGAACGGCCTGGTGGTGAACTCCGGCCTCTTCAGCGGACTGCGCTCCCCCGAGGCCATCAGGAAAATGGCGGAATACGCCCAGCAAAACGGCTTCGGCAAGGCCACCGTCACCTATCGGTTGAAAGACTGGGGCATCTCCCGCCAGCGCTACTGGGGCACGCCCATCCCCATGCTCTATTGCGAGGAGGACGGCATTGTGCCCGTGCCCGAAAAGGATCTGCCGGTTCTCCTCCCGGATAACGTGCAGATCACGCTTACCGGGGGCTCTCCCTTGCTCGAAGTGCCGGAGTTTCTCCACGCCACCTGCCCGAAATGTGGCGGTGCGGCGCGCCGCGAGACCGACACCATGGACACCTTCGTCGACTCGTCCTGGTATTTCTACCGCTACGCCGACGCCAGGAACAGTCAAGCGCCGTTCGCCTCGGACACCATCGCCTACTGGTTTCCTATCGACCAGTACATTGGCGGCGTCGAGCACGCGATTCTGCACCTCATCTACTCGCGCTTCTGGACCAAGTTCATGCGCGACTTCGGTCTGGTCAGAAACGACGAACCCGTCGAGCACCTCTTTACCCAGGGCATGGTGATCAAGGATGGCGCCAAAATGTCCAAGAGCCTGGGCAACGTGGTGACCCCGGACGAAATGGTGGCGCGCTACGGGGCGGATGCTGCCCGCCTCTATAGCCTGTTTGCGGCTCCGCCGGACCGCGATCTGGACTGGCAGGATAAGGGCATCGAGGGTATCCAGCGCTTCCTGGGCCGCGTCTACCGCTTCGTGATGCGCCATGCGGCGGCCACCCGCAATGCCGGCCCAGCCGCCCCGCAGGCGGTGAACCTGTCCCCGGAAGCGCGCGCCGTCCAACGCAAATTGCATCAGACGATCAAGAGAGTCAGCGACGACTTCCAGGGCCGCTGGCACTTCAACACCTCCATCGCCGCCATCATGGAACTGGTGAACGAGCTCTACGGGCTGGAAGAAAATAGGACTCGCGGGGAGTCGGTGGCTGCAATTGTTCCCGCGGGATTGCTCGCCGAATTGCAGCGCGATCTCGCGCTGCTGTTGGCGCCATTCGCGCCCTATCTTGCACACGAACTCTGGGAAATCTTGGGACAGCAGGGGAACCTGCTCCGGGCTCCCTGGCCAAAGTACGATCCTGTCCTGGCTCAGGAAGAAGAAATCGAAATGCCCGTGCAGATTAACGGTAAAGTACGCAGCCGCATTACGGTTCAGGCGGATGCCACCGAGGTGCTGGTCCGCGAACGTGCCATGGCCGACGAGAAGATTAGAAAGGCCGTAGCCGGCAAGCAGGTGGAGAATGTGATCGTGGTGCCGGGCAGGCTGGTCAATATCGTGCTTTGCTGACGCCCTGCGGGCAGGCCGAAGAGGGCGGAACCCGCCTCCGCCCTCGCGGCGTGCCACTCCGGCTGACGACGGGCGCTACGAGCCTTGTAGGATCTGGTTACTTCCGAAGACCAGCGATTCTTTACGGTTCCCGAAATCAATCTCCCGGAGAATCTTGGCACTGGTCTGGTTGTCCAAGGTCACCGCATCGGCCCGTGCGGGCTCCTTCTGCTCCACCAGTTTGGCGGTCGTGGTTGCGACTACCTTCTTGCCCTGCAGGATCTTCACTTCGACGGCATCGCCCGAGCCCTGCCACTCCACTTTATAATCACCCGGTTTCAGCTCCGTCGAACCGACCTTCGCGGTGTTGCCCAGCGTGAACTTCCCTTCGTTCTTGTCTTTGGCGAATGCGCCCAGGGACAAGCCCAGAATGAGCGTAGCCAAAACCGCAACGTACTTCACGCACTTCATGATCACACTCCTTAGGTTGGATATCTCTGGCTGGGGCGCGGCAGCAGCCGTGCGCACGCACGGACACTCCCGTGCCGACGTTCGTGAGTCACATGTAGGTTAGATGCATGCGGCGTCGGCCGCGATCGATAAATATCTTGTTACGATATAAACCGTTGCCTGGAGTTGCGTGCCGGCCGGGCGTGAATTTCCCCGGCCCGGGCGCCTGGCAATCGGCTATCCTTGCAGTCGATGTCTTCCTGGTCTCCGTCGGCTGAAGGTTTTCGTGCGGTCCTGCGCCATCCGGCGCTGCCCTTGGCGGAAATCGCCTGGCGCTGGAGCTTCGGCGCTGCCGCGTGCACGCTGCTGGGCTTCGGCCTGCTCGAATACCTGAACTCTCTTCCCCTCTCAGACACGGATTTGCTGCTGCTGCCCCGGCATTCCTTTCCGGCCTCCCCGGCCCTCGCTCACATGGCGCAAGGCAGCGGTCTCCGCGCAGTCCTCGCGGGCATTGTCGCGTGTGCCGCATTGCTTGTCCTTTGGATCCTGTTCGCCTCTGTGGGCCGCGCCGTCGTGCTGGCCGAGCTGTGGGCGTGCCTGCGGGAACGTCTCCGAAGCCTTGGCCCCGCAGGCCAGGCGGGCGCCGATGGGGAGAAGCTGGCACAACCCGCCAAGCGCGGACAGCTGTGCTCTCTCATGGGCTTGAACTTTCTCCGTGCTGGCGTGACGCTCGCCGCCTGTGCCGGCTGCCTCGCCGCAATGGTTCTGGCTGGGGTCACCCTCCAGCCTGCGGTGATTGCGGTCACTCTGCTGGTGATGTGCCTGCTGGTATGGCTGGCCTGGTCTTGGCTGAACTGGTTTCTGTCTCTGGCCTCGGTCTTTGTCGTGCGCTCGGGAGCAGACACCTTCGGATCCCTGTCGGAAGCTGTCGGCTTGGTCCGGGAGCGCCCTGGATCCGTACTGGCTGTGGGCGCATGGTTCGGACTCTCCCACCTCGGCCTTTTCCTGCTTGCCCTGGCCAGCGCCATGTTGGTCGTGGCTCTGCTGTCCGCCATGCCGTCCGCCATCGTGGCCGGAGTGGCGGTGCTGCTCGTCCTCGTCTACTTCGCCTGCGTCGATGTGCTTTATGTCGGAAGGCTGGCCGGCTACCTGGCGATCCTGGAAGCGCCCGGCCGCCCGCCCAACCCGCTATATGGCCCCCCGCCCGAACCCGGTCCTTCTTCTGGCATGGTGGACCAGGATGAGCTCATCCTGAGCCACATCGACCTGGAGCGCTGCTCTCTCCCGCCGCTCGATCCCTAACGAGGACCTCTGGCTGTGTGGCGCAGCTTGGCTTTACATTACCAGCCCGGGTTTGAGACACTCATCCGTGGAAGCTCAATCCATTGTCGTCCTCGACTTTGGTGCGCAATATTCCCAACTCATTGCGCGCCGCCTCCGTGAATTGAACGTCTTCTCGGTGGTCCTGCCCTTCAATGCGAGCCTGGCGGAAATCCGCGGCTACTCGCCGGTGGGCCTCGTCCTGTCGGGCGGCCCTTCGTCCGTGTACGACAACGATGCACCCCACGCCGACAAGCAAATCTTCGGCCTGGGTGTGCCGGTACTCGGCATCTGCTACGGCTTGCAGTTCATGGTGTTTGCCCTGGGCGGCAAGGTGCGCCCCGCGGACAAGCGCGAATATGGGCACGCCCAGATCGAAATCAAGAGCAGCGATTCTCGGCTTTTTGCCGGACTGCCCGGCACGCTCTCGGTCTGGATGTCGCACGGCGACGAGGCCGAGCAGTTGCCTGCCGGTTTCCGCCTCACCGCACAATCTCCGAGCGCGGTCGCAGCGATCGAAGATCCCGAGCACAACCTGTGGGCGGTGCAGTTTCACCCCGAAGTGCACCATACGCCGCTGGGGAAGGACATCTTGCGCAACTTCGCGCTGGTTATCTGCGACGCCAAGCCGACTTGGACGGCACAGCACTTCATCCAGGCCACGGTGACGCAGGTGAAGCAGCAGGTCGGCGCGGGACGCGCGCTCTGCGCGCTGTCCGGAGGCGTCGATTCTTCGGTTGCGGCTACCCTGGTGGATCGCGCCTTACGCGATGACCAGGGCGGTTCGCGCCTGACCTGCGTTTTCGTCAACAATGGCGTGCTGCGCAAGAACGAATTCGAGAAGGTGCAGCAGAACCTGCGCCAGAAACTCGGTCTCCACCTCGTCGCGGTGGATGCCAGCCGCCGCTTCCTGGCAAAGCTTTCAGGCGTGATTGATCCTGAAAAGAAGCGCAGGATCATCGGCAACGAGTTCATCTCCATTTTTGAAGAAGAAGCGCTCCGCATCGAGAGGGAAGAAGGACATGTGGAATGGCTGGTCCAAGGTACGCTCTATCCCGACGTGATTGAATCCCGCTCCGTGCGCGGCCCCTCCCAGATCATCAAGACCCATCACAATGTCGGTGGCCTGCCGGAGACCATGCAACTCAAGTTGATCGAGCCGCTCAAGGACCTGTTCAAGGATGAGGTTCGGAAGATCGGCCGCGACCTCGGCATGCCCGAGGAGATTTTGCAGCGCCAGCCTTTCCCCGGGCCGGGCCTGGCCGTCCGCATTGTGGGAGAAGTCACCCAGGAGCGCCTCCACATCCTGCGGGATTGCGATGAGATTGTTGTCGATGAAATCAAGAAAGCCGGCTTGTATGGGCAGATCTGGCAGGCCTTCGCCGTGCTGTTGCCGGTGAAGTCGGTCGGGGTGATGGGTGACCAGCGCACCTACGCCTACACGTGTGCCATTCGCGCCGTGCACTCGGAAGACGGCATGACTGCCGATTGGGTACCGCTCCCCCCCGAAGTCCTGAAGACCCTTTCGAACCGCATCGTCAACGAGGTCAAGGGGGTGAACCGGGTGGTCTACGACATAACGTCCAAGCCTCCCGGCACCATCGAGTGGGAGTGACCGAGCCGGCCTGACGCGCCGCCGTCCGTCTCCGGCGAAATCCCATCTATTCCACCTTCTGCGCAATCCATCGCGAGATCGCCGTCACTGACTTGCGTGGTGCGAAGCGCACCGACTCCGCCACCAGCCAGTTGTGAAAGCCAGGGATGGCCAGCGTTTTTCCGGACATCAAGGCCCGGTATCCGTCTTCCGCCACCCGTTTCGCGCTCATGGCACCCACCCGCTTGAACAGGCGCGAGCTCTCCACTCCGGCCCGTTTCTGGAAGTTGGTGAGCGTGGCGCCGGGGCAGAAGCAGGTGACGGTGACACCTGTCCCCATGAGCTCATTGGCGATTGCCTCGGAGAACGACAGCACGTAGGCCTTGGTTGCATAGTACACCGCCATGAGCGGACCCGGCTGGAAGGCGGCCGTGGAAGCGACATTCATGATCCTGCCGGAATGCCGCTCGAGCATAGGGGAAAGGTACAGCCGCGTCAGCAACGTGAGCGCCGTCGCGTTCAGTTGAATTTGCCCGTAACAGGCCTCGAGGGGCATGTCGGCCAAGTTGCCGGAGGCGCCGTAGCCCGCATTGTTGATGAGCATGTCCACGTGAATTCCGGCGCGCTGCGTTTCCTCAAAGAGGTCGGGCGCGGCCTGGGGGAGTCCCAGATCCAGTGGGATGGTCTTCACGCTGATGCCGTGTTTCTGGCGCAGTTCCTCGGCCACCTGGACCAGTCTGGGGCCGCTGCGAGCCACCAGAACCAGGTTGTACTGGTCGCGCGCGAAAAGCTTGGCCAGTTCGTATCCGATACCGCCCGAGGCGCCGGTGATGAGGGCTGTCTGCGAGTTGGCGTTCATGGGATGTCGTCTCCCATCTTAAACCGCTCCCTTGGCCAGAGGGCGCCGGGTCGGGTAGGGTGACGGCGGAACGCTCTTCCGGACAACCGCTGGGCGGGAGCCTGGTCGCGAACGTCAGAGGCGTGCCCCTCGCGGCACGCCTCTTGGAATCGAACCCATATGAGGTTTGTGGTCTAGGCTCCCACCAGGGCCGGTTCCACACCGTAAATCGAATGCCAGGAGGTTGCGGCCTTCAACCGTTGATTGACATTGTTAATGTTTTGGACGCCTTCGGTCTCGAGCCACTTGCGGAAGGCTGAGGGCCCCTGCTTGGCGTACACCGGAATGCCTTCTTTCCAGGTGGCGCGGCCGCAGAGCACGCCGTTGAACTTTACGCCCGATGCGCCCGCCAGTTCGAGCGCCTCGGTGAACTCGGCATTGCTCACCCCGGCCGACAGGTAAATGAAGGGCTTGGTCGCCACCGAAGCCGCTTTCAGAAACAGATCCGCAGCTTCCTTCCTGGCGTAAGCCTTTTGCCCGGCGAACACCTTGGAGCCTTCGACGAACTTCATGTTCACCGGCACTTCGACCTTGAGCACGTCCACGCCGTAGCGCTCTTTGCTGAATTCGCGCATGCTCTCGATGACGATCTGGGGCTTCTTCTTCGCGTACTCGAAGCCCTTTTCGTCCGCACCCTCCTCGTAACCCACGAACTCCAGGAAGAACGGAATGTCATTAGCCCGGCATTCATCGCCGATGCGCTCCACCCAGGCATGCTTCCGGTCATTCACGTCTTTCGGATCGTAGGGGGTGTAGTAGAGCAGGATCTTCACGCAGTCGGCGCCGGCTTCCTTCAGGCGGCGCACCGACCAGTGGTCGAGCAGGTCGGGCAAGCGGCCTGGACCGGTCTTGTCGTACCCCGTCTTCTCATAGGCAAGGAGCAAGCCGGCGTTCTTGGCGCGGTGCTTGGAGGCGGGCAAGCCCCACTCGGGATCGAGCAGGATGGCGCTGGCATGCGGGGTCAGGACCTCGGTGACCAGCGACTTGAATTCCTCCATCATGGCGTCGCTGACTTCGCCGCCTTTCTCCTTGGCCAGGGATTTCTGCAGCGAGCCGCGCTGATCCATGGCGGCGGCAGCTATAACACCTTGGTCAGTTGAAACACGCTTGAGGCCAGCAAGTTTTCCAGGGGTGAGCTTCATGATCTTTCCTCCCATCAATGAATGCGTGGAATCGACTACGGATTCGGTCCGCCGGCAAGCTGTTTGGGGGCGGATTTTTATTGTAATACGCGGCTGGCACTCGCGTAGTGACGGATGAACATCGTGGGCTTCGGGGCGCTTGGCCGCAAACGTTACCCTGAGCTCTCCGCCTGCGCCGTCCTCACTGCCGCAGCGTCAGCGTACTCAAGATCGCCTGCTGCTTCGCGATCAGCGTTTCCACGCCCTTCCGGGCGAATGCCAGCATCTTCGTCAGCTGTGGCTCGTCGAACACGCGGTGTTCGGCAGTGGCCTGCACTTCCACCATCTTATGCCCCGCGGTCATAACGAAGTTCATGTCGACCTCGGCGCGCGCATCCTCTTCGTAGCAAAGATCGAGCAGAACCTCTCCATCCACGATGCCCACGCTCACCGCCGCCACGAAGTCGCGCAGGGGGACGGCCGTCAGAGTGCCCGCCTCAACCAGTTTTTCCAGCGCCAGACCCAAGGCCACAAACGCGCCCGTGATGGAGGCCGTGCGCGTTCCCCCGTCGGCCTGAATGACGTCGCAGTCGATCCAGATGGTGCGTTCGCCGAGACGCCCCAGGTCGGCGACGGCGCGCAGAGAACGGCCGATCAGTCGCTGGATTTCCTGCGTACGTCCGCTGGGACGGCCTTTACTGGCCTCCCGCGGCATGCGGGTCAGGGTGGAGCGGGGAAGCATTCCGTATTCGCTGGAGATCCACCCCTTGCCTCGGTTGCGCAGGAACGCCGGCACCGTTTCCTCGACCGAGGCGGTGCAGATTACACGCGTGTTTCCCACTTCGATCAGCGCGGAACCCTCCGCGGTATGAATGAAGTCGGGCACAATGTTAAGGGGCCGCAACTGCTCGGGGGCACGATTGTCGGAACGGAAGACCATGGAAGGATTGTGAATTTTCAATTGCCAAATGTCGATCGAAAAACACCGCGAAGATCACCTCGAAACGGTGTCTTCCCGGGTTGAGGCAACTGGCAATCGAAAATCGTCCTCACGGTGCTGCCTGCGCTTGGGCGACAAAACCATTGACGGCTGCGACGTCGTAAAAGTTGGAAAGGTCGGCGTGACCGGCTAAGCTGGCGCGTTCCTTGCCATCCACCAGTATCTTGACTCGTAGAATTCCCGGAATGTTTGCGGCCAAGGTCTGGATCAGGCTGGTTACGGTGAGCTCTTCCTGCAGCACTCCGGAGCGATGCGCGTCGGCAAACACGGCGTTGAGATCGATCACGGCCAGACCAGGATCGACCAGGTAAATGGCCCGCACCTCCGACGCGGGCGGAAGGGCATGAGGTGAGGCCTTGTCGAGGTAAATGCCCAGCAGGGCACGCAGGAGTTCCTCGGCCCGCTGTTGGCGGTCGGAAGGCAGCGGAATGCTGGCGCCCTGGACGTGCAGGGAGCCGGTTTCATCATCGGCCACATACAGAGTGACGGGTTCCATGGGCCCGGAGACCGGCGGGGCCAGGGGACGGGTGTCGGCGGTGGGTTCGACCGCGGCGACCCGCCCACGCATGCGCCAAACGTAAGCACTCATGGCGAGCGCGGCCGCCAACATGAGGGCGATGCCGATCAGCAAATGGCGCGGGATCATCGTGGCGCTCCCAGCTTGTCGCGCATGGCAGCCACTCCGTTCGCCAGCGTCGCCGCGATGAGCTGCTGGTAGACAGGAGAGTTAAGCTGGCTGGGGGCTGACCCCGGGGGCGGCGCAAGTTCCACCGCCAGGGCAGCGGCGGTGATGTTGTTAAGCGGACGCAAGGGCGCAGTCAGCACGCGCACGGGAATCTGTTTGCGCTCTAGCTCGGAGGCCACCCCGGATGCGGCCGCCACGCTCAGCGGCACAAAACGGGACTGGGCTGCGTCCCAGGCGACGAAGGGTCCATTGTTGTCGCCTCCTGCAGGTAACATGGCCGTGTACAGCCGAACCCCACTGCCGTCGGAGGCAGCATGCAAGCCGATGTAGAGGGCCGCGTGCGTCGCGTTCGCCAGGGTTGCCCGCTGGTCGAGGGTGAGATTGGCATCAGAGTCGCGCAGAACCAGGGAAGGCACACCTCTGGCCTCTAATTCCAGGTGCAGTCGGCGAGCCATTGCCAAGGTCACGTCCTTTTCGGCCAGCTGGCCAGTAAGCGCCACCCCGCGATCCTCCCCGCCATGGCTCGCGTCGACGACCGCGAAATAGCCCCTCTGGCCCGCGGGCGTTGCCGGGACTGCCGTCGAACCGGGTGCGGGGGGCAGGGCGGGTCCAGTGCCGGACGGGGGCAGCGTCGCGGCGGGAATCTGTTCCGCCTCTCGCTTCGGCTGGGCCGCCATCGTCTGCTGCGGAACTGCCGAGATGGTGATGGTTCGCCCATCGTTGCCGAAGCTTGCCATGAGAGAAACACTACTCGTGACCGTGATCTCCGCCAGCCCGTTGCTTTCCGCGAACGTGGCCGAGGGGATCGCCGTATCGTTGAAGGTCAGCGTGGGCGTACTCGGCGCCACCACCGGTTCCCGGTGGAAGACCATGCGCAGCCGGCCGGGCTCGGTGGCAATGGTGGGATTTACCGGCGCCGTGAAGTTCATGACCAGGCGCGGTGGTGTGCCGTGACTCAATTGCGCGGTGAAGTGCGTACCCACGTTTCCCAGGAAAAGGCGGCGCGCGGCTTCGTTAAAGTTCAGAGGTCCGGCCACGAAATGAGGCAACAAGGGGTTCAGCGAGGTTAGGGGAACCAGCCCGCGACCGTTCTCGAGTACGAACGGGGCGCCGAGATCGATTTCCTGCCGGCCCACTTTGGCCTGGCTCTTGGCCTGAATGAATTCCATCTCCAGAGCCTTGAAGCGCAATCTCCAATGCAGCCCATCGCTTCGGGCGCTGACCGGCCCCAACGGTTCCAGCAGTTCCAACAGGCCAACATAATCCCGGCCATTGCGCTCGCTGACGGCCAGAGAATAATCGGCGGCGGCGGCGTAAACCGAAAGCCGCTTCTCCTCGGCTGCCGGTCCGGCCGGGAGGTGCCGGGGCAGGACCAACAAAATGAGTACGATGGGAAGATAACCGGGCACTGCTCGCAGGGCGTACCGAGGGGGACCGATTTGAACCGCTGAAGTCAATCCAGAAGCCTCTGACCGGTTCCGGTCTGCATCAGACTAACAGAGGGAGAAGCCCGGGGAATTTCTCATCGTATGAGTTCGATCAAGGCGAGTCTACCCGCGCTCCTTGGGGTGATGCTGGCCATGCACAGCAGCGGCCAGGAGCCGACGTTTCGCAGCCAATCGAATGTCGTGTTCGTGCCCGCACTGGTGAAGGACGAGGCAGGGAACCCGGTTTACGGGTTAGAGGCCCGGGACTTCCTGATTCGGGATGATGGCATTGAACAAAGGGCCCGCCTGGATGAGGCCAGCGAATCCGAGCCGGTCTTCCTAATGCTGGCGCTGCAACGTGGGCGCCGAGCAAGCCGCGAATTTGCGCGGGTGCGAGGCCTGGGCTCGATGCTGGGTCCGGTCTTTGCCCATCCCGGGTCGCAGGTCGCCCTGGTTGAGTTCGACAGCACCGTCCTTTTCCTGCGCGACTTCACGCCGGATTTATCTGCCATCGCAGGAGACCTTCAGCAACTTCACCCCGGCGATGGCGGGGCGGCAATTCTGGATGCGGTGCAGTTCTCCCTGAGGATGCTCGACCGAACCCCGGCCGGGTACCGCAAGGTGCTCTTGTTGATCAGCGAGACGCGCGATCACGGCAGTCACCTTGCAAAACTCGAGGATGTGGTGACTTCCCTTGGCAATGGCAACACCGTCGTATACGCTCTTCCGTTTTCTCCCGCCCTCTCCGAGATGCTCGACACCGAGCGAGGCAGCAACCAGGACGAATGGGGATCGACTCCCAACCTGCTCGCCCCGTTGGTGATGGCGACGCAGGCGATGCGAAAGAACACCCCCAAAGCCATTGCGGGGATGACCGGCGGCGAATACCAAGTGTTCGCCTCCCGTCAAGGTTTCGAGAACGACATGACCAGTTTCACCAACCACCTGCACAGTCGCTATGTGCTCAGCTTCGAGCCGCAGAATCCGCATCCCGGATTGCATCAGATTCGGGTTCAGATGCGGGAACCCGGAAAACGCGTGGTATTGGCACGGCGCAGTTACTGGGCAGAGCGGAATCCTCCATGAGCCACAGCCTAGCTCCGGGGACCGGGTTCTGAGGCAAGCCCGCTATTCCAGCGCGTAAATCGTCAGGCCGCTTAGCAGCTTGGGGTAGAAATCGGTAGATTTCTGGGGCAGCACCTCGCCGGCCAACGCGAGATCACGCACTCGCTCCATGCGGCAGGGGTTCATCAGAAAGGCCACGTTGGCGCTGCCCCCCCGCACCGCCGCCAAAGCCTCCCCGGCCTCCCGCACGTAAGCAAGGTTCTGCTGATTGCGGATCGCTTCTGGGGAGAGGCCCAGGACGCGTTCCAGAACTACCTGGTGCAACTGCACCACGTCGAGCGCCTGCTGGCGCAGCGACCACCCAGGAAATAAGTCTGGTGGCGCCTTGGGCGTGTGCAGCAGGAACACCCGGGAAGCCGTTGCCGCCAGAAACGCGGCGCCCACCTGGCCAGCCTGCCCAAGGATGGCGGCGGCGCGGGCAGGGTCGATCGCCGGATCGACCTCCTCCAGATTGAAATATGCTCTCGCGGAGGCACCGAAACTCTCCGCGGAAAACGACGGCAGCCCATGCACGACGCGGTGTGTCGGCAGGATAACCACTCCCCTGCCCTCCATGTTGACGAAGGTCATCATCAGGAAGTCATGGGGAGGGTACGAACCTTCAAAAGGGGGAAGCACGCCTGGTTCCCTGGGGTGTGCATCGAGAGCACCGGTGCTCGGGGTGGTGGCGGCGCGACGTTCATCGCGGTAATTCAAGGCCGTCTCATAGCGATGGTGGCCGTCGGCAATGATGAGCTGCTTGTCCCGCATCCGGGCGCAAACCGATGCGAGCACACCCGCGTCAAAAACCCGCCAAAGTCGATGGAGGACGCCGTATTCGTCGGTGATCGCCACGAGCGGGGCGGTGTTCTGGGCAACAAGGCGGTCGATTTCGCCGCTGTCACGGTAGAGCATGAAGATCTGGCCGAAATGGGCTCGGGTGGCTCGCAGCAAGGCCAGGCGGTCGGCTTTGGGCCGGGCCAGAGTCTGTTCATGGCGGAATACCACCCCGGCCGAGTAGTCTTCCAGGCGGCCCAGGGCGATGAAACCGCGACGTTCCATCTCCGTCCGGGTCGCGGGCACGACGAAGCGCTGGGCGTACACGTAGATGGAGGGCTCGCTATCTTGCCGGAATACCCCCTGACGCCGCCAGTCGCGAAAGGAGGTTGCGGCGCGAGTGTAGACATTTTCCTCCGCGCCATCCCCGGGTTCGTGCTTTCCCAAAATGATGCGAACCAGGTTGAAGGGGCTGGCTGCATAGTAGCGCTGCTGCATTGCCGGGGAGATCTTGTCGTAGGGCTGGGTGACGGTCTCGGCCAGGGAGACCCGCTCCGGGTTGTAGCGGAGAGCACGGAAGGGAACGATGTAAGCCATGGAAACTCCGCATTTTAGCAAGAACCGCCGCAATCGTTGTTGGCTGGGTCCGGTTTCAGAACGGTTGTGGGAAAGACCGCCAATTTTGCCGCTTCTGCTCAGTCACTTTATGCTAGTATCCGGAGCAAGAGGTTTGTATGACCCGCCAGTGTGGGCGCGGGTCTCTTCGCCCTGCGAACCCAGCTCGGACGCTCCACTCGGCCCATCCCCTGAAGCTGAGCCAGCCTATGCTGCGCGCCCGTCGCTGGTCTATTCCGAGCTGCGTCTTGGCTATGCTGCTGGTCGGCTTTGCCCCGCCGGCTGCCTGGACGCAAAACACCGAGGATGATGTCCACATCCGCCCACGCCTAGAATCCAAGCCCACCAACTCCGACAGCGTCAAGGAAAATGGCCTGAATCCGCACACCCGTCCGCTCAAGGTCAACGTCGACATGGTGTTGGTTCCGGTGACCATCACCGACCCCATGAATCGCCTGGTCACCGGCCTGGACAAGGAGAACTTCGAGGTCTTCGAGGGCAAGGAACAGCAGGAGATCAAGTCTTTCTCGAGCGAGGACGCACCGGTGTCGCTGGGAGTGATCTTCGACATGAGCGGCAGTATGAGTTCAAAAATCGATCGTGCCAGGGAAGCGGTGCTGGAATTCTTCAAGACCGCTAACCCGCAGGACGAGTTTTTCATGATCACCTTCGCGGATCGACCCGAGGAAGTGGAGGACTTTACCAGTTCGATCGAGGACATTCAGGGCAAACTCATCTACACCGTGCCAAAGGGACGTACCGCCTTGCTCGACGCCATCTATCTGGGCATCAGCAAGATGCGAGCGGCCAAGTACCCCAAGAAGGCTCTGCTTATCATCTCCGATGGCGGCGACAATCACAGCCGGTACACCGAGGGCGAGATCAAGTCCGTAGTCAAGGAAGCCGACGTGTTGATCTATGCCATCGGCATTTACGACCACTACTTCCCGACGGAAGAAGAGCGGCTCGGACCGGCGTTGTTGAGCGAGATCACGGAGCTGACCGGTGGCCGCGCCTTCACCATCGATAACCCAAACGACCTCGCCGATGTCGCTACAAAAATCGGGATCGAACTGCGCAACCAATATGTGCTGGGGTACCGTCCGCACAATCCGACGCGGGATGGCAAATGGCGTAAGATAAAAGTGAAGCTGCTGCCGCCTAAGGGTCTGCCTCCGCTGCGGGTTTATGCCAAGACCGGATATTATGCTCCTTCGGAATAGTCGCGTCCTGCTCTCCCGCCTATTACTGCTTTTCCTGGTCGTACCCACCGTGGCGCAGAATACAACGCCCGGCGATGCCTTCCCTTCGGCCGTCCCTTCCCCGCCTCCCGCCAAGCCCGCGCCGCCGTCAGCCGAGGGTTCGTCGTCCCGCAGCCAGCCTGCCCAATCGTCGGCCGACGAGCAGGAGGGCACCTTCCTGATTCATAAGGAAGTGGACGAGGTGGTCCTGCACGCCACCGTGGTCGATGACAAGCAGCACATCATCACCAGCCTGGACCGCACGGCATTCACCGTCTACGAGGATGGAAAGCCGCAGAACATCGTCTCCTTCCGCCACGAGGATATTCCGGTGGCCATGGGAGTCGTGATCGACAACTCCGGCTCCATGCGCGAAAAGCGCGAGAAAGTAAACAAAGCCGCCCTGAACCTGGTCAAGGCCAGCAATCCCCAGGACGAAGTTTTCATCGTGAACTTCAACGATGAGTACTACTTGGACCAGGATTTCACCAACAATCTCAGCAAACTGAAGGATGCGCTGGAGAAGGTGGAGACGCGCGGCGGAACCGCCCTCTACGACGCGGCGGTCGCCTCGGCAGACCACCTGAAGAAATACGCCAAGCTCGACAAGAAAGTGCTGTTTGTGGTCACCGACGGCGAGGACAATGCCAGCCGCGAGTCCCTGGAGCAGTCTATCCGGCGCCTGCAGGAAGAAAATGGCCCAGCGGTGTATGCCATCGGTCTGCTGGGCGAGGAGAAGCAGCGCCGGGCGCGCAAGGCGCTGCAATTCATGGCCGAAAAGACGGGTGGGATTGCCTTCTTTCCCAAATCTCTGGACGAAGTGGATGCGCTCAGCCAGCAAGTCGCGCATGACATCCGCAACCAGTACACCCTGGTCTACAAACCGAGCAATCCCAAGACCAGCGGTGGATACCGGGCCATCAAGGTGGATGCCAAGGCCAAGGGTTTCGGCAAACTGATGGTCCGCACGAAGAGTGGCTACTACGCCGGCGAGGAAAGAGCCGCCGACACCTCCGGTCGAGATCCGTCCAGACCAGCCAACCGCTGAGCCGTTTTCACATTTCTCCTCAAGTCCCGTGGTCAGTCAGATTCCCTGTCACCGGCAGCTTCAGCTTGGCTTAGGAACACTTCGGAGAGGGTCCAATCGCCGGGTTGATCGAGCCGCTGCTAGCGGGACGTAACTGCCCTCTACCGTCCACCCACAATCTCCTGTGAGCTGATGGTGTTACGTGGGCCAGGGCACTCCGCGAACGCAGGCTGTCGCTGTCTGGCGGCGGAGCCCAATGGGCCTTGGTCGTGGCTTACCCCCCTTCAGGCCAATGGCAGAAGTCAGCGCATCCCGTCGCTCCTCGAGCGGGCTTTCTCGCGCCTCGGTCCGCTGGGAGCCGCTTCGACAGCGGTCACCATAGACCCGCCCGCACCGCTCACTCTAGCCATTCGCAATCAAAGCCCTGACCAACCATCGCACGCAGGTAACGTTGACGCTGGCTGGTCGCCTTCCTTACTCTGTAGGGTGCGAATGGCAACACCGACTTCCCGCCTGCGAGTCGCGGACGACATTACCCAACTGGTCGGCGAAACCCCAATCCTGCAATTGAAGAGGTTGGTTCCCCCGGGGTCGGCGGAAGTTTTTGCCAAGCTGGAATACCTGAACCCGGGCGGCAGCGTGAAGGATCGTGCGGCGATCGGAATCATCCGGCGTGCCGAGGAAGAAGGAAGGCTGCAGCCCGGAGGCACCATCATCGAGGCCACCGCAGGAAACACGGGCATCGGGCTGGCGCTTATCGGCGTGAACCGGGGTTACAAGGTGCGCTTGTTCGTGCCCGAGGGCTTTTCGGAGGAAAAGGTCATGATCATGCGGGCCCTCGGCGCCGAGGTGATTCGCACCCCGGACGCCGAGGGGATGTCCGGAGCGATCCGGCAGGCCAATCAACTGGCCGCGTCTGATCCCAGGGCCTTCATGGCCGCGCAGTTTGAAAATCCCGCCAACCCCGATTACCACTACGAAACCACTGCCCGCGAGATTTTCGAGCAGATGGATGGCAACGTTGACGCCGTCGCCATTGGCGCGGGCACAGCGGGAACTTTCACTGGCCTGGCCCGCTTCTTCAAGCACCGCAACCCGCGGGTCCACACCGTCGCGGTGGAAACCCAAGGTTCCGTGCTGGGCGGAGGAGAGCCAGGTCCTCACAAAGTGGAGGGCATCGGGACGAGCTTCATCCCTAAGAATTTCGACAGCTCCGTCTGCGACGAGGTCATGATGGTGACCGACGAACAAGCGTTCGGCATGGTGAAGAAATTAGCCGCGGAAGAAGGCGTACTGGCCGGGTCAAGCGGCGGCGCCAACGTTCACGCTGCTCTTGAACTGGCGCACCGCCTCCGGTCGGGGAAGCGCGTGATCACGATTATCCCCGATTCGGCGGAACGCTATCTTTCCAAGAAGATCTTTGAAGGCGGGAGCTAGGGGTGGCTGTCTGCCATCAGCCGTCAGCTCTCCGTAGGCGGGTGACGGTGTGACCCTCAGCTTCAGGTGGCAACTCTGGCACTGAAAAACTGAGAACGGTCCGCCTCGAAGAAGAATTCGTTCACCATGTCCAGGAACAATCGACTTCCCGGGTTTGCCACGCGCGCAATCCACGTCGGCCAGCAACCCGATCCTCTCACCGGCGCGGTCACGGTCCCCATCTATGCCACCTCCACCTATGTGCAAGAGGAGATCGGCAAGCACAAAGGCTACGAGTATGCCCGCGTCTCCAACCCGACCCGTACGCGACTGGAGGAAAGTCTCGCCGCTCTCGAGGGTGGAATGGCCTCCCGCGTGTTTGCTAGCGGGATGGCAGCGATCAACGCCGTGGCCTCGCTGCTCAAGGCCGGCGACCATGTAGTCTGCGGCCACAACCTCTATGGCGGAACCCCCCGCCTGTTTAACCAGGTGTGGGCGGATTTTGGCCTGGAATTCAGCTACGTCGACACCACCGATCCCAAGCGCATTGCGCGCGCCATCGGGAAACATACGCGGCTTGTGTTCATCGAAACTCCGACCAACCCGCTGATGGCCCTTACCGACATCCGGGCGGTCAGCGAGGTATGCCGGCCTAAGAAGATCGACCTGGTTGTCGACAACACCTTCATGTCGCCCTATTTCCAGCAGCCCATCACGCTGGGTGCGGACCTTGTCGTGCATTCGACCACCAAGTTCCTGAACGGTCACAGCGATGGGCTCGGGGGCGTCGTAATTTGTACGCGCTCGGACCAGGCAGACAAGCTGGCGTTTTTGCAGAAGGCCGCCGGCGCCATCCTCTCACCGTTCGAATGCTGGCTCGTGCTGCGGGGAGTGAAAACCCTGGCGGTGCGCATGCAACAGCACGACCGCAACGGGCGACGCGTGGCCGAGTTCCTCGCGCAGCACAAGCAAGTGAAGAGGGTGTTCTATCCCGGACTGCCCGACCATCCCCAGCATGAGTTAGCCCGGCGGCAGATGTCGGGATTCGGCTCCATGATCACCTTCGAGACCGGCTCGCTTTCGAAGGCCAACAAAATGCTCCGCCGGGTTCGTGTGTGTTCTCTGGGGGAGTCGCTGGGCGGCGTCGAGACCCTCATTTCACATCCGGCAACCATGACCCATGCGGCCTACGGCGCGAAGGGACGCAAAGCCATCGGCATCACCGACGGAATGGTTCGCATCTCCGTGGGGATCGAAGACGTGGAAGACATTCTTCTGGACCTGGACCAGGCTCTGATGGGCATATAGAAGCGATCCCCAATTGGGACACCTACCAGACCGCGAGCGGGGTGGAAGCCGGTCGTCTTGTCTTGCAACCCTGTCCCGAGCAGCCGCTGCGTCACCGCGTCCTCGGCACCGCGGTGCTACCAGCGGAAGCCGGGTCGCCGGGGAGCGATGCCTTCATCACTGTAACCCACTGGTGGATCCGGTCAGCCAAAACGTCGAGCGGCAAAGCTCCTGCGCCCAGCACCTGGTCGTGAAAAGCGCTCAAGCGAAAGCGGTTGCCCAGTTCCTCTTGCGCGTACCCTCGCAGCTTGAGGATCTCGAGTTGTCCGATCTTGTAACCCAGGGCTTGCGCTGGCCAGGCCATGTAGCGATCGGTTTCGCTCTGCACCAACGGTTCATCAATGGTGGAGTGCTCGTGGAAGAAATCGACGACCTGTTGTCGAGTCCATTTCTTGGAGTGAAACCCAGTGTCCACCACCAGCCGGATGGCCCGCAACATGTCATCTTGCAGGTGGCCGTAGTAGCTATAGGGATCTCGGAAAAATCCGACTTCCTTGCCCAATCGCTCAGAGTAGAGGGCCCAGCCCTCGGTGTAGGCCGTGTAATACTCGTTTTGCCGGAAGGCAGGGAGTTGGGGAAGTTCCTGCGCAATCGCGATCTGAAGATGATGTCCGGGAACGCCTTCGTGGTACGCCGTGGTCTCGATTTCGAGTGTCGTCCGCTTTTGAAAATCGCCGGTGTTCACCATCACATGCCCCGGGCGTGAGCCGTCCAGTGCCGGCTCCACATAGTGGGTGGAGGCTTCCTTTTCCCGAAATTCCTCGATGGGCATCACTTCCAGCTTCGCCTTCGGCAACCGCCCGAACAGCGACGGCAGCCTGGCAGACATCTGGTCAAGGTACTTGCGATAGAGATCAAGAATCTCCTCGCGCGATTTGGGATGCAGCGCCGGATTCGCCCGGATCGCGGCGTTCAGGCTCTTCATGTCTTTGTAGCCGAGCCGGTTTGCCACCTCCAACATCTGGCCTTCGATAGCTTTGACCTGGTCTAACCCAATCTGGTGAATCTCTTCTGGCGTGAGGTTGGTGGTCGTCGTCTGCCGGACTGCGAAGGCGTAGCGCTCAGCTCCGTCGGGCAGCGCCCACACGCCCGGCTCGCTGCGCCCGTGCGGAACGTATTCGCCCCGCACGAACCCGGTGAAACTCACGTAGGCCGGGAGCACGGAGTCCTTGATCGCCGCTCGGCCCTGTT
This sequence comes from Terriglobales bacterium, assembly GCA_035623795.1. Lineage (GTDB taxonomy): Bacteria > Acidobacteriota > Terriglobia > Terriglobales > Acidobacteriaceae > DASPST01. The sequence goes on along the minus strand of DASPST010000020.1, from coordinate 7,747 downwards.
CCCGCAGGCGCGTCCGGTCAGCGTCGGGCCAGCTGTTCGGTAACTTCTTGAAAGGCTCGAAGAACGGCGAATCCTCAGGCGCCTGGATGGCGAGGCGGTTAGCCTGCGTCAACACTTCCTCGAGCAGAATCTTCGGCGGCATCAGGCCGTCAGCCATGCCTTTTCGCATCTGGATGATGGTTTGGTCGAAAACGCGCGGCACCTGGCGCAGCCGGGCGACATAGTCGTCGTAGTCCTTCACGGTCTGAAACGACAGCACGTTGATCAGTTGCGGAAGGTCGATGTGAACCCCCTGAGTTTGACTCACCGGCATTTCCCAGGGCTTGAAGCGTGCGCCCTCCAGCGTGTATTTCAAGTCGCGGACCATGAGGGTCTTGTTGAGCACTTCCTGCTCGGGAAACCCGGTTGTGTCGATGGCTTCGAAGCGCATCAGAAACTTCCGGGTCTGCTCCAGGTTGTCGTCGATGGCTTGCTGGGAGAAGTCATCGAGCCGATCGTTGTAGCGCTTGTCTCCAAGGATTGAGGCATAGATCGGGTTGGTGCGCAGCGTATATTCCCACTGCTCGGCCAGGAGATCGTTGAGCGCCTTGCGGCGGGCCTCGAGGTCGGAAGCTGTCTGACCGCCACAGACCAGGCTTGACGGCAGACAGGCCATCAGGAAAACGTGAGCCAATCGCATGTGCAGACTCCTTCGAACGCTGGCCTTGCGGAAGTTCGCCGGCAGGCGGCGCCCGCCGGCATCATTCGAGTTAGTTCGGCGGGAAACGGTTCACCGGCGCGCATCCGGGGCAGGCGAGAGTGTCAGCGGGGACGTCCTTCCTTTGCTACCGACGCCTGGATCCAGTTCAGGTAGCGGCTAGAGCCTTCCTGGATAACCACCGCAATGCACTCCGGCAATTCGTAGGAATGCAGTTCCTCGATGGTGTCGCGCAGGCCGTCGAAGGCGGCAGCCGTGGTTTTGATCAGCAGCAGGCACTCCGCGTTTTCCTCGACCTGCTCCTTCCAGCGATACACCGATTCCATGGGAACAATGTTGACGCAAGCCGCCAGGCGGCGTTTCACCAGGGCGTGCGCGATCTTGCCGGCTTCTTCCCGTGATCCGGCGGTGGTAAGCACGAGTCTCTTGTCCGTCATATAGAATCTGTGGTTCGGACTTCCAGGATCGGGTGGGCGCGAAACCATCATCGCGAATCCATCATAGGGAAAGGCCCAGAAGAGGGCAAGGAATCCGCCCGATCGCACTTCATGGTCCAGACATGGCGACACAAATCAGGTTTGGCACTTCCGGATGGCGCGCGGTAATTGCGGAGGAGTTCACTTTCGCGAACGTGCGGCGCGCCGTCAGCGGCATCGCCCGCTACGTCGTCGCAACAAAACCGTTCGGGGCTAAGCTGATCGTGGCCAGGGATCCGCGTTTCCTGGGCGAGACTTTCTGTTCCCTGGCATGCGAGGTCCTCGCCCGCCACGGCGTCACCCCGCTGCTGATCGCTGAACCCGCGCCCACCCCCGCCATCGCGTTCGCCGTGCCCCAGGCCAAGGCCGATGGCGCCATCAACTTTACCGCCTCCCACAATCCTCCCGAGTACAACGGCATCAAGTTTTCCACCTCCGATGGCGCTCCGGCCCTGCCGGAAATTACCCGGGCGATTGAGGCGGAAATTCCGGATACTCCAGATTCGCCTCCGGCCGTGACCAATCCCCCCGCGCCACAAGCCCTGGACCCGCGACGCATGTATCTGTCGCGGCTGCGGGAAATCGTCGACCTCGAGGTAATCCGGAAAGCGGGCCTGCGCGTGGCATTCGATCCTTTGTGGGGCGCGGCACGCAGTTATCCCGATGCGCTCCTGCGCGAGGCCCGAGTCGAGGTCGGGACCGTGCACGACCAGCGCGATGTGCTCTTCGGCGGTCACGCCCCCGAGCCCGAAGATCATCTGCTCGGAGACCTGCGTGCGAAGATGCGCGAGATGAAAGCCCATATCGGCATTGCCACCGATGGGGATGCTGATCGCTTCGGCATCGTCGACGAGGATGGCGTCTTCTTTCAGCCGAATTACATCATCGCCCTGCTCTTCGATTACCTGGTCGAGAGCCGCGGCTGGAAAAACGGTGTGGGCAAGTCTGTAGCCACGACCAACCTGATCAATGCCCTGGCCCGGCATCACAAGGTGGAACTGCACGAAACGCCGGTGGGATTCAAGTACATCGGGGAACTGATCAAGCAGGACAAGATCTGCATCGGCGGGGAGGAGAGTGCCGGACTTTCGATCCGCCACCATGTGCCCGAGAAAGATGGCGTGCTGGCAGGGCTTCTGTGCTGTGAAATGGTGGCGCGGCGCGGCAAGCCGCTGGGCAGGCAACTGGAGGACCTGTTTGCCAAAGTTGGTTCCTTCTGCCCGCGGCGCGAGAACTTCCGCTTGACGCAGGAGGTGAAGGAGAAGTTCACTGAAAAGTTGCAGTCCGAGCCACGCGACTTCTCGGGCCGCAAAGTCGCGGCCGTGGTTCGCAAGGACGGTCTCAAGCTGGTTTTCGGCGATGGATCGTGGATCTGCTACCGGGTTTCCGGCACTGAACCGGTGGTGCGCGTCTACGCCGAAGCCCGCGACACGGCCGAACTGGCGAAACTGAGCGCCGCTGCCAAACAATGGATCTTCGAGTAGAAAAAGCGTCGGCGGTTCAGGTCTTGCGCCATCCCAAACTGGGGCTTCGCGCCATGGTGGAGCATGCCCCGCAGGCCGAAGCCCTTTTCCAGCGTTGGGGGGAGCGGGCAAGGCCGATAGCGTGCGCAGCTTACGCCGCGCGACGCAGGCTCGCCACCACCGGCGTCGCCCTTCTCACCGGCTGGCTTTTCCTGCACGTAATGTTCGGCGCCAACGGAATGGTTGTTTACCGCACCAAGCGGGCTGAGTATCAGAAGCTATTGGTCGAAATCCAGCGCCTGCAAAAAGAGAATGACCAGTACACCCGGCAAATCAAGAGCCTGCAAACTGATCCCGAGGCCATCGAGAAGGAGGCGCGGGAGGAGTTGCATTACACCAAACCAGGTGAGGTCGTCTATGTGCAACCTGCGCAGCCCAGGCCCGGGACCGATGCAGCTCGCAAGTAATTGCGATTGGGGTTTTCCTACGTTTCAAGCATGGTTTGTATCCGAGCACAGGGTTAGAGCTTGCGGAGTAACGACGTCGCGCTGGCCTTTCGCCAGCGTCCCACCGCTGCTCGCCGTCAGGTGATTCGCAAACCCCCGTACTGCCTGCCGTGTTGGCAAAGCGAACAATCTCACGACTGTTGTTGGGACACTGCTTTAGCCCCAGCACCCACCACCTGTGCCGCCCAGCGACGTATCACATCCCCGTGTGATATAGTACCGCCATTCCCGCCGGGCCCGGGGACTAGGGCTCTCACTTGTTGGTTCTTGCTTCCAGAACGGCTATCTTGCCCGTTTCGGTGATTTTTCGAATCCGGGAGCGAGTCGTGTCTCGCCCGGAAACACCTCGCGGCTGCGCGCCGCACCTGTAGGAGGAATTGTGATGAAGAGAGTGCTTGCTATCTGTCTGGCGCTATGCCTAATGTTCGTTCTCGCGTCCTATGTCCTGGCAGAGGATACGGGTAAGGCGGAAACCGTCAATGGCTGGGTGTCGGACGCCAAGTGCGGGGCGAAGGGGGCAAGCGCCGCCGCAGCCGAGTGCACCAAGAAGTGTCTCGCCTCAGGGCAGCAAATGGTAGTGGTTACTGATGGCGACGACAAGGTGCTGACGGTTGACAATCCCGATGCCCTAAAAGACCATATCGGGCACCACATCGCCATAACCGGCCATGTCAACGGAGACGCCATCCACGTGGATAGCGTCAAGATGCTCTAAGAGACTGAGATCGGGAATGCCGGGCGGCCTTGCGCCGCCCTTTCTTTATCTGCGCCCAACCGAGAGCTTTTTGCCCTACTGGGCCTGGCGGTGGGGGCCGAGCGCGTGAGCGCTGCACTCAGAGTTCTTGAAACGAAGGGTCTCAGTCCTGAGTTACCGGAACGGCTCTACCGCACCACACCCTCCAACGGTGAACTGGCAGTCGCGTAGAGCTTCTTGGGCATGCGGCCTGCAAGGTAGGCCTGACGGCCGGCGATCACCGCATGTTTCATCGCCTCCGCCATTACGATCGGATCCTGCGCGCCCGCAATGCCCGTGTTCATCAGCACGGCATCGGCCCCTAGCTCCATGGCAATGGTGGCATCGGACGCGGTGCCCACCCCCGCATCCACGATCAGAGGAACGCCGGTAATCACTTCCCGCAGGATGCGGATATTAGCCTGGTTCTGGATCCCCAGCCCACTGCCAATCGGGGCGCCCAGCGGCATGATCGCCGCCGCGCCCGCGTCCAGCAGGCGTTTGGCGAAAACAACGTCGTCCGATGTGTAGGGGAGAACCGTGAAACCTTCCTTCACCAGCACGCGTGTCGCCTCCAGCGTGGCCTGCACATCCGGGTACAACGTCGCCTGGTCGCCGATCACTTCCAGCTTGATCCAGTCGGAGAGCCCTACTTCACGCGCCAGCCGCGCCGCACGGATCGCTTCCTCCGCCGTATAGCAACCCGCTGTGTTGGGCAAAAGCAAGTACTTGGTTGGGTCAATGTAGTCGAGCAGTGATTCCTTGCTCCGATCCAGATTCACCCGGCGCACCGCCACCGTGACCATTTCGGCGCCGCTGGCCTCAAGAGCCCGCGCTGTCTCCGGGAAGGATTTGTACTTGCCCGTGCCCACGATCAGGCGCGAACGCAATGTGCGACCGGCAATGCTCAAGGACTCCGACATATCCGTTATTGTAATGAAAAGACAGTTCGCGCGCAGGGTTTGGCTCACCCCGGGAGATGACCGGGAACCGGGGCTTCGCTGGCCTCCGCGTACAAGTTCTCGATCCGAGCTCGATACCGCTCCTCGATGGCCCGCCGGCGGAGTTTCATCGTTGCCGTCATGGTGCCGTCGGCGGCCGAGAATTCCTCCCACACCAGCACCACTTTTTTTAGCTTCTCGAAGCGTGCCAGATTCTGGTTGAAATCCGCGACAATGCCTTCGTACAGGGCCTGAACTTTGGGCTGGGAGACCAGATCCTCCCGCGATTGGAACGTGATCTGATTGCTCCGCGCCCAGTCCTCGAGCAAGGGAAAGTAGGGAGAGATCAGAACCGCCGGGAATCTCCGTTTATCTCCCAGGACCACTGCCTCGGCAATCAGCGCGTTGTGTTTGAGCGAGTTCTCGATCGGCTGCGGCGCTATAAACTTGCCCCCGGAAGTCTTGATCAGGTCTTTCTTGCGATCCGTTACCGAGAGAAATCCGTCCCCGTCAATTTGCCCGATGTCCCCGGTTCGGAACCAACCATCCGCGAAGGCGTTGGCCGTCTCCTCCTGCCGGTTCCAGTAGCCTTGGAACACCGAAGGCCCGCGCACCAGGATCTCGCCGTCTTCCGCGACGCGCACCTCGACGTTCGGAAGCGGCCGGCCCACCGTTCCCAGCTTGTGCGCCTGCGGCGTGTTGACCGCAATCACGGGAGAGGTTTCGGTGAGCCCATAGCCTTCATGAATGCGAATCCCCATGCACGCGTACCAGTGCGCCAGTTCGCGGCCCAGCGGTGCTCCCCCTGAGATGAAGCATTCGACGCGGCCGCCCATGCCTTCGCGCACTTTGGCATAGATTAGCTTGTTCGCGATTTTCCACCCGAGAGATGTCGGCGTGTTCCCAGCGAGAACTTCATCTAGGTGCGCGCGGCCTACCGATTGCGCCCAGCGAAACATCACGCTCTTGGGAAAGCCTTGCGCCTTGAGTTCCGCCTGCGAGTGGATCTTCTCGTACACCCGCGGCACCGCTACAAACATCGTCGGCCGGACTTCCTCGAGAACCCGTGGCAGTTGGTCGATGAACGGGCAATACGCCAGGATCACGCCGCGGTAGAGCATGGCGAAATCTACGTGGCGCGCGGTCACGTGCGACAGCGGCAGGAACGAGATACTGGTCTGCTCTCCGCCGAGGTCAAATCCCTTGAGCGAATACTCGATGTTGGACACCAGGTTGCGATGCGTCAGCATCACCCCCTTGGATATGCCCGTAGTCCCGGAAGTGTAGATGATCGTTGCCAGATCGTCAGCCGTGACTCGGCGGGCGCACGCATCCAGTTCTGCATCCCGGCTGACCGGACCCGCGTGCATCATCCTCTCCATGTGCGCCGCATGCGCGGTCTCGACCGCATCCATCACCACGACCCGTTCGATCCCGACTTCGCCCTGGATGGCCTGCACCTTGCGCAGTTGCGGTTCGGAGGACACAAAGATGGTCCGCGCCCCTGAATCCCTGAGGATGAAGGCCGTTTGCTCGCCGGTCAGTGTCGAGTAGATCGGCACCGAGACGGCGCCGATCATTTGGCAGGCAAAGTCAGCGATCACCCATTCCGGCCGGTTCTCGCTGAGAATAGCGATCCGGTCTCCCTTCCCTAGGCCCCAGGCGGACAGGCCGCGAACCACGCCCCCCACGTCGCGATACAGTTCCCGCGAGCTGATGGGCACCCACTGGATCGCCTGGCGGTGCATCATCACCCGCTCGCGGTTCCTTTCCACGATGGCGTAGAAAATGTCGTTGAGGGTTTTGACGCTCATCCCGGCTGAAAATCTCCTCCCAACCTTCCGAAGTTGCCGTCAGCTGGATGCTTGGCTCCGCTGTGATGTTTCTTCATCGGCTTTTGCAGCTCAAGCGGTTCCGTAGTTGGCACGCTGCTCCCCGCCCGGCACAACCAGCACCCCTGGGGAGGAACACCGTTCGAGCCTCGGGAGGTTGCAGGTCAGGATGAAGAAGGAGTTCCGCGAAGGCTGCACCATGACTCGGCGATACTGATCAGTACATAGAACTGTACCGGCTGAATGCAGATTAGGCAACCTCAAACCCGTCCCAGTTGCCTCCGGCAATTCCCGAAGAGTACTCTGAAGCCAGTCCATTCCAGGAGGATGGCATGGGGAAAGCCTTCTTCAGTGTGGCCGCTTCTACTCTGGCCATCGCGAGCGTGTTGTCTTCACAGTTGAGCCCCCGGGCGTTCGCTCAGGCCCAAGCCAAAACCGAGCCCTCCTTGAAGCTTAAGGTGGGCGACACAGCCCCTGATTTCACGCTCAAGTACTTTGATGGGAGTGGCCTCAAAGACGTCCATCTGAGCGACTACCGCGGCAAGAAGAACGTTGCGCTGGCCTTTTATGTCTTTGCCTTCACCGGCGGTTGAACCCAGCAGATGAAAAACTTCCAGCAGAACCTCCAGAAGCTGGAAGCCGCCGACACCCAGGTCCTGGGTGTGAGCATGGACAGTCCCTTCGCCAACAAAGCCTTTGCCGACCAGATTGGAGTCACCTTCCCCTTGCTCAGCGACTGGGGCGGAAAAGTGACGCGCGAGTATGGCATCTACCACGAAGAATATCAGGCGGCACGCCGGGTAAACTTCCTAATCGGGAAAGACGGAAAAATCCTCGAGGAGCAGGTGGACCGCGACGCTATCGATCCCACCAAGATCGTGTCCGCGTGTGAGCGCCACAAACTGAAGGACTAGGCAAAGAAGAGGAGTGGACAAGAGGCTGCACACGGGCCGAGCCTGTTCCCCTCGGTTTGACGGCGCAGGGACCCATTGTTATCATGCTTGCGCGGGGTGGAGCAGTCTGGTAGCTCGTTGGGCTCATAACCCAAAGGTCGGTGGTTCAAATCCACCCCCCGCAACCAACCTTTTCAACCACTTAC
>DASPST010000001.1:0-3748 GCA_035623795.1 Terriglobales bacterium | reverse complement strand
GGATCACCCATGTCGTGAAGTGCATCCATGAAGCAGACCAGGTCGAACTTCTCCTTACGGCTCGCGAGCACCCGCGGGGTTGCCACCTCAAACCGAATCTGATCGGCCACTCCCGCCTGCTTCGCTCGTTCCCGCGCCACGGCAATCGAAGATTCATGGTAGTCAATTCCCACGAACTTTGACTTGGGAAATGCCTGCGCCATTAGGATGACCGAGGCCCCGTGCCCGCAGCCGACGTCGGCTACACGCCCGCCGTTAGCTAACTGCTCCTGGACACCGCTGAGAGATGGAATCCAGGTTTGAGTCAGGTGCGCCTGGTATCCATTGCGAAAAAAGGCCTCCGTTGCGGTGAACAGCCGGCAATCGTGTTCGTGCCAGCCCACTCCCTTGCCCGAGCGGAAAGCAGCGAGGACTTTGTCTTCGTCGTGCCACAACGAAGCCGCTACGTCGAAAGCCGGCGTAAGAAATACGGGACTATCCGGATTCGCCAATACAAAAGCATGTTCCGGTGGCAGTAGGTACTGCTTCGTGTTGGTGTCGAACTGCACATATCCCCCGGCGACCTGTCCGTTAAGCCACTCTCGCACAGAGCGCTCATTGGTGTCCGTTCGGCGTGCCAGTTCATCTGAATTGATGGGACCACTCTCTGCCATGGCCCGGTAAAGGCCAAGCTTGTGCCCAAGGTTGGTCATCACACCAGCCATCGTGGCTGCGAGATCAGTTACTACCTGGCCGGCGAACTGCTGGATTCTCTGCTGCATGTCTTCCCTGATGGGCTGTGTACTGGGACTCTGCATCACTGACCTCCTACCATCAAGGCGTGTGGTTCTGCATATTGCATGCAAATTTCCGGCAGAGGAGCCCGCGTGAGAGCGGAAAGGACACTCTCTACCTCCCACAGCTCCGACTGGCTGGATATGACAGCAGGATTGCTGCACACGGCCTGGACTACCGGGTGGTTCAGGTAGGCCTCGGCAGCTTCCCGATTGGCAAATAGATACATGCCTCCCATCTCAAACTGCTCTTCTTGCGAGACCCATATCTTCCAGATCAGACCATCTACCGAAGCAATGATGCGAGCGGCTTCTCGGCTCTGGGCAAGCAAGACATCTGGCGGTACCCGCAACTTGAAGCGCAGGTGCAAGACGGTGTAAGGGGTAGCACTCTTCTCTGACATTTCGTTTCTCCAATGTGTTTATCTCTGCGTCTGTCGCAGACACAGGTGAGTCTAGAACTCCTGAAACGGTCCGAGATGAGGGCAAGATGAGAAGATGATGAGAATTGGGTACCGTGCCGATACAACGGCTCCAGCATGCACGTGGTTTGAGGAGATCGATGGCCTGATGACATCCGCCGAAAGGGGTCCGCGGCTCTCTCAACAGGCCGCTGCTCTGAGTGCAAACCAGCTCAACTGGCGAAAACCGCGATCTGGTTCGGCAAGATAGGACCGCACCTCACATTCCCCCGCCGAGACCAGAACGCCTCCGGAGTAGTAGCCCTTATCCGCCACGAACTCTTCCACGCCCTCTAGGTTGACCTTGAACCTGCCGTCCCCTGTCGGCTCTGCGATCTGTTCCGCAACCGCTTCTCCCGCCGCCGGGAGCGTCTCACCCACCGACGTGGAGTCGCCCACCGCTCCGCCATGCGTGGTCACTGCGACAATCGCTCCAGTGTCCGTGTCCACGGCGTGCTCGGCCTTGTAGGCCAGCGCCGTGCGGCCATCTTTCAGGAGCGTGATCTCGGCCTCCGGATCATGCGAGTTTACCCACTCTTCATTCGAACCCCTTCTTCTTGCGTCGCCGATCCATGCGACGCAATGCCGCATCATCGGTACCTTCCAGCCCGGCAGCCTCCGCTAGACGCTTCAGGGACTCGGTGTAACTCTCCTCTGTGTCCCGTCGCACAATCGACTTCATCGCGGCGTTGGCTTCCAGCGTCGTGGCGTCGATGCCGATCGTCTTCCCTCTCAGCAATCCCGCTCGCGCTACTTGCCGCAGCATCCAGCTAAACACTTCCTGGTGCGTGGCTGGTCCATCACCGCCGCGTGCGCAAGATGGTCACATGATCCGGCGTCCGCTCATCCAGCCCGATCTGCAGAAACTGCCGCAAACACAACGAATCCGCTCTCAATCCCTTCAAAGAACCCGAGCAGCATCACCCGGAAGTACATCCCGGGAGGCAGCGACGGACGCCCCAGCTTCTCGTGATAGAACTTCCGGCAGCGGCCTTCGCAAAACTCCTCGAACCCGGCCTGCTCCAACACCTTGTTCAACCGCCGATAGAAAGGATGGCCTGGAGCTTCTGCCAGATCTCGACGGTACCAAAGCTCCTCTTGCCGCTGACGCTGTCTGCGCGTTCCCATCGCCATGATGAAAACCCTACCCCGAAGAGTCCTCGATGCAATAGGTCATGGATGTTGAGGTACGTCATGGTAGTCGGGATGGATCGGCCAGATTGGGGATCAGAGGTCGGGGTAGCGCTCACAAACTTGTCCTCTGCGCGTCTTAGAAAGGGAAACCATCGTCGCCGTTGGGAACAAGAAGCAATGATCAACAAAGCTGGATTCCTTGTCTTTCCCATTTTCGTGCTGATTTTCCTTGTTCCGCTCTCTCAGGCTTCTGATGCAGACCAAACGGGGTTTGATCTTCCTCAACCCAATGGCTGTTACCCGGTAGGCACTAGAACAGTTGTGCTGAGAGACGCGCACCGTAGCCGGGATCTGTTAGTCACGATGTGGTATCCGGCAGTGGGAGGAACATCCACACTTGCGCCCTATATGGACAAGAAGACAGCGGATGCGCTGGCGGAGGAGTGGAAGTTGCAACCGGATTTCCAACGCCTTGTGCGTACGCACGCGAGACTATTGCCACCGATCGCTGAGGGCGGCCCTTTCCCCGTTGTTCTCCTGGAACATGGCTCAAGTGTCGTGCCTGCCATCTACACAGTTCTCGCTGAGGGTCTAGCGAGTAGCGGATTCATCGTGGTTGCCACCAATCATCGGCCAGACTCTTTGATTTCGGTGTTCCCGGACGGGCATGAGCTCAAATTCACGCCATACTGGCCCGCTGAGGCCGATCGACGAACCCAAGGCGTGGCCATTGGTAAGTTCGCGGAAGAAGTTTTGGTGGCAGATGTGCGGTTCGTCCTCGACCAGCTCCAGGAAATGAATTCCCGTGACCATTTTTGGCAGAGCCACCTGGATTTGTCCAAGGTTGGAATCGTAGGTCACTCGATGGGTGGAACGACCGCATCATTGGCCACGGAGGAGGAGTCCCGTATTCTGGCCGGAGTCAACCTGGACGGCTCCACGTATCCCGGCATCAACGCGGATGTTCGCCCAATTCCACTGCACAAGCCGTTTCTATTCCTTGCCACCGAAGAGCACGCTTCGGGTGAGAGCCGAGCTCGTGAGTACGTCGGCAGCGAATCCAATACGTACTACGTGGTGGTGAATGGTGCGGATCACATGAGCTTTACTGACGCAGGTCTCGTTTCGAGCAGGTTTACCCGCGACTCCAAGGCAGACGACACGGCATTTGAACGTGCACTACTCAGAAGCGAAGTGACCCGCTCCTTGGTCGAGGAGTTTCTGATATGGAGTGAACTGTCAATCCCTTTATTTATTCGGCGATGTTGGTTTTGGTGTTGGGTTTCATGTTGTTCGCCTTTCGAGGTAGAGCGGGTAGCGATCGAGGTAGCTTTTGCGACGGTTGATCAGCCTGATATTCGCGGGTCGAAGCCGCATAAT
>DASPST010000097.1:0-9152 GCA_035623795.1 Terriglobales bacterium | reverse complement strand
CCTGGTCCACGTGGAACGTGCCATTTTGCTGGGCGCTTTGCGCAAGTACGCTGCGCTCCTCGAGAATGGACGCGGCACGCCCATCAGCAGCCTGCACTACTTCACCAACCTCTTCGAAGAAGTGCAACAGCAAATATCGACTCAGTACTGGACCTATGTTGCCTACAAAGTGCACACCTTCGAGCAGGAATGGGCTGGTTTCGCGTCAGGACAACTGGAGACAAAACGATAACAAAAACGGAGACGAAACAATGATAAATCGTCCACCACCTTGATTTAGCTCGACGCTCTCAGGCATGATTGCAATCCCAGCGTCGCTGCGCTCCGACTTTATCCACATCGCCGGAATGCTTATCCACATCGCGCTGGAATCGACCATTCACATCATTGGAATAAGCACCTTGGCCTTTTTCTGCACCCACGCTCATTGTGCGGCAGCACGTCTTGCACAGCCAATAGTAACGAGGCAGCAGTGATCGCACACCGCTGCGCGAGTCATCTTCGACTTGTATCACGAACACCCGGCCTTCCCGGAGACTGTGAAATGACACCGAGCAGGCGGGATTGGCGCACTCTTCAACCATCGCAATCTCACTCGGCTGACGGCAAACGCCAGCGGCAACAATCTTCTTGTCCCTGCCCGCGATCAAGCGGCCTCTGTCACGAAGCGGCCGCTAGCGGTGGTCGTATTGTGGGGGCCATCAAGTACTTACATACCTGTTCTAGAACCGTGAGGGGCTCCCGTTTCGGAATTACGCCGATCACTCCAATCTCGGAGAGATGTTGCAGAGCAGTCTCGGGGCCTTTTCTGCCCAAGATCAAACACGGGAGTCGGTTTCCCTGTTGGGAGAAGTCACGCAGAACGGTGTCAGCCATGAGCTCTGGAGGGTGTTCGCCAACAACTATGAGGTCGTAAGGCTTTCTCTGGACCAAATGCCGGGCTTCGTTTTCGTCCCAGGTAATTGTGGTGTCGAATCCCGCATCCTCAAGAACCTGCTGAAGCGCAAGGAGGATGCTCTCGTCCAGATCTAGAATTAAGAGATGACGGCGCGAACTACTCACGGCGGCGCCTCCTCTGGACTTTATAGACATACTCCACATCGACCTGAAAAACAAGTATGTGCTATCAATAGATAGCATATGATTTCTCAGGCGGGAAAATTGTTGATTCCGAATGTTGGATTCGACTAAAGTGGCTTTCAATAGGCTTACAAACTTCTCTTCATCGTGGCCTTCGAGCCGAAAATGCCGCGATCTTCGTTCAATGCGAGTGATCCTATCGTCAAGACTTGGGATGACGTCTCGGTGGAGGTCTTGTTATCGCCGCGGCTGGCGGAGACGTTTCCGGATGCAATGGTAGTGGTGGATCATGAAGGGACCATTCTTCAGATCAACGCACTGACAGACGAACTTTTCGGTTACGCCGGCCACGAACTCGTGGGGCAGAAGATCGAGTTGCTGGTTCCGGAGCGACACCGTGCACAGCACCACAGCCATCGATCGAATTTTGTGGAACACCCCAAGATTCGGCGGATGGGCGCCGGCCTCGAGCTTCATGGACGGCGACGGGATGGTTCAGAATTTCCGGTAGAGATCAGCCTGAGCCCGGTGCGCACCGAGCGCGGCGTGGTCGTGTTTAGTGCGATCCGGGACATCAGCGACCGCAAGTCAATCGAAGAGCAGCTGCGCCAAGCCAACCACGAATTGGAGCGCAACAAGAACCGGGAACTGCTGGAGTACCAGTCGCGGCTGGCGCTGATCGTGGACTCGTCGGAGGACGCGATCATCGGCAAGGATCTGGACGGCAACATCACAAGCTGGAACAAGGGCGCGGAACACATCTACGGCTACAAGGCCGACGAGATGGTGGGAAAGCATATTTCCACGCTCGCCCCGTCGGACCGGCCGGATGAGATTCCGCAAATCCTGGAGAAGATCCGGCGGGGAGAGAGCGTAGAGCACTTCGAGTCGGTGCGGGTGGCGAAGGACGGGCGCCACCTGAACGTCTCGATCACGGTGTCTCCGGCGATCGATCCTGAGGGAAAGATCGTGGGTGCATCAGTGATTGCCCGCAATATCACTGCGCAAAAGAGGATAGAGGATCAACTGCGACAGCTGCAGAAGATGGACGCAATCGGCCGACTTGCAGGAGGGGTCGCACACGACTTCAATAACATCCTGGGTATCATTACGGCGTCCATTGAACTCCTACGCGATCGCGTCCACGGGCAGGAGGCGGTCTTGCAGTACGTGGAGGCCATCAAGAAGAGCGCGGATCGTGGGGCATCGCTCACCCGCCAGTTGCTGGCATTTAGCCGCAGGCAGGTCGTCCAACCTCAAGTCTTTGATCTGAATGAGCGCCTGAAGGAAACTGGCAAACTTTTGCGGCCCCTGATGGGCGATGACGTCGAAGTGCGCTTCGCACCCCGCACGGACGTAGCAGTGATCGACGCGGACCCTGGCCAGGTGGATCAGATTATTCTGAACCTGGCGGTAAATGCACGGGACGCGATGCCGCGGGGTGGCAAGCTGATCCTGGAGACAGCCACGGTGGACTTTGACGAAGTTGTGGCCCGGCTCCACCCGCCACTGACGACAGGCAAGTACGTGGTACTTGCCGTCAGTGACACGGGCATGGGCATGGACCAGCAAACGGTCTCCCACATCTTCGAGCCGTTCTTCACCACCAAGGAAACAGGCAAAGGGACCGGCTTGGGCTTGGCCACTGTCTATGGCATCGTGCAGCGTAACGTAGGAAGCATCTCGGTCTACAGTGAGCCGGGACGGGGGACGACGTTCAAAATTTACCTGCCGTCCGCGGAGCACAAGATTGGGATTGTCAGGGACAAGGAAGCAGATGTCGTCCTCCCCCGGGCGACGGGGGAAACTATCCTTTTGGTGGAAGATGACGAGATGATGCGGATGCTGACCCGGCAGATGCTCGAGGAACACGGATACCATGTGCTCGAAGCGAGCGATGGGGATACTGCATTGGAGCGTGCGGGAAAAGATAGGCGAATCGACCTCATGTTGACTGATGTGGTCATGCGGCGGGTGAGCGGCCCAGAGTTGGCGCTGCGACTGAAGGAGTCACAACCCGAGATCAAGGTGCTGTACATGTCTGGATACACGGGAGAACTCATCGGCGAGCGGGAACCGCTGCAGCCGGGAGTGAACCTGCTGGAGAAGCCGTTTACTCGGGCACAGTTGCTGAAAACCATCCAGAGGGCACTGAGATAGGCCGACCTCCTTGGCACGTGCTTCAGGACTGCATGTACCCACGCGCCCAATCGGAGCAGCGTCCGGTAAGTCGCTGCGTTGCACTCCTCGGCCCCTAAATACCATCCACATGAAAAAACACTACTACTACCAACGAATCAGACTGAAGGTAGCTGTTATCAAAGCTAGAGCCCTTGCGAAAGCGTCTCGGGTCCAGGCGGAATGACTGTCATGAACAATCTGATTGAACTCATGAAAATCTAAAAACGAGTGGAGACTATCAGATTGAAATGTAATGAAGAGAGTTGATTGACATTGAAAGCAGAGGCGGCACTCTGTGAGACGGCTGCAGTCCTGCCGCCCAGACCCTCGACGCTTTCGCCTAGGCTCCGAAATCAACTGAACACAACGGAAACCTGCACGGGTGCCGTTTTCGTCGCTAGAAAATGGAAGGTGACTTCTCGCCAGCGAAGACCGAAAAGAGAGTAGTGAGTGCAAACCGCACGGAAGCACTGAATCCTGCG
This sequence comes from Terriglobales bacterium, assembly GCA_035623795.1. Lineage (GTDB taxonomy): Bacteria > Acidobacteriota > Terriglobia > Terriglobales > Acidobacteriaceae > DASPST01. The sequence goes on along the minus strand of DASPST010000097.1, from coordinate 5,409 downwards.
ATTTCGAGCGGTTTCCCCTACGTAACCTGTCCCGCCGGCTACGTCGCGTCCTGGTGCGTCCTAGACCCCGTACCGGCCGGATAAACGGACGGCCCTGAACCCGGCTTTTTGCCCAGATTTCGAAGTGGAACCACGTACCAGCAAACTTCATATAGTCCGAGTGGCTTCATCAAGTAGTTCCGGTCGACGAAGGGTGACGCTAGTGAAGTTGGTCGGCGGTAGTGTCAGCACCTCCCATCCCCACAAGCACCTAAAGGGTCGGGAGGTGCCGTATGCGGGAACAATCGGGGCGGACGTGGCCGAGCTACTCGACCGCCATCGGTGACGCAGAAGGAATAGTTCTTTGATCAACCTTTATCGCCACGTATCCATCCATCAATCGCTAGAAATGCAACGTCCTGGCGGAGGTGGTCGAAGCGGCAAACTTACACCCTGCGCCTGGATTCGGACCCGATGTAATCAGTGCGGAGACTTCCGCATTGCTATCACAGTCGCCCCATCATCCATGTCCGCAATGTCATGCAATGGTGCCGAGCCTCGGCTTAGCCTGGGGCGGGACAAGAAGGCTGGTCCCCGGCCACGTGAGCAGCGTCAGAATCGACTGGGCAGGAAGGCCGCGCGGAACTGGCGGGCCAGGAAGGCGGAGGCGAAGGCCTAAAGTTCCAGCCCGTCAGAATGATCTGCCAGCGGCAGCGTACAGGTGTGATCGGATTTCGCTAATTGCTGCAGCTGGTCCAGAAGTTTGCTGAATACTCAGATATTTGTTGGCTAACGAGTTTGCATCAGGAAATGGCGCATCAGGGTCCGGATCGAATGGCGTGTTCTTAGCTTGCTTCAGGAAACTGACGAACTCCCGATCCCCATGCAGGTCATACGCGCTGATCGCGCCTTGGTAGAACTCGCGGGTCACAACTCTGCCTTTTATGATACTGACGAACTCAGTTTGGAACAGCGAACTGTCTCCCCAAGTCGTGCCATCGCTGAATTGGATCAACCGCAGCTCGACCTTGGTGATTTTTGGTGGGGGGGCTTCGCCGGGATCAGCAGGCGTCCACTCGAGCCAGCCCGCCAACCAGGTGGCACCGGGTGGCCTACCGCCCGGCAGGAAATAAAAGTCATCTGCTCCTAGGTTGGTTGCCATGAAGACAATCGTTTTCGTCGATACGTTTGTAGCATCTACCTTTTTGTTGTCGTGGACGGTGAAGGTTACAGGGGCACTCTGGGCAGAGGCCATGGCTGCGCAGAGCCAGCATAATGTGAGCACGGTCAATGTTCGCTTCCACAGCATTTCGCCCTCCTGTCGGTTCGCGCATTCTGGGCAAAAGAAAAGCCCTGGGCGCTAAGTCGGCTAACCAGGGCCAAAGTTTAACTTGCGCAAGTATAGCGCTTCAGTCAAGGCCAAACATCGAACCAGTTTGGCTTCATCTTCCGTTTGGGCAGCCCGCCATTCTGGACAGGCCAGCGGAGGAGCACGTAGCACGCCTGCCACGCCGAGCAGGCTGCAAACCACGGCACCCCAGACGCTCTCCGCCCGCGACTTCACGGTCTGAATTTGACGGGCCATACAGGGTTGATCTCAAGAAATCGTCTTCGGGAGAGAACGGATCTCTGGGCTGTAGATAAGATCCTCTAACTCCGCAAATTCGGGAGCCACCAACTGCGACTCGTAACGGTAGACGGAGTGATGCCCGGCCCACGTTTCGTCCTGAAGGCACAAAACCTTTCCGCTTGCCCAGAATCGAGTAGAACGTCTTGTCCGGTTCGCTGGAGGAGGCCAGAAGGTCAGCCTAGTCTCATGACAGGAGCGGTTGCGGACCTGATTTCGGCTGACCGAACGACAAGTCGTGGAAATGTACCACAGGCTGACCGGTGTGGCACTTGGTTCTGTGCTTGACAGCTCATTTGATGGCGCGACTAAACAATGATGGAACCCAGTGAGATCAAGGCCGCTTGGGTGTCTGGATGTGGAGACATTTTTGGAAAGAAAAATAGATCGGTCCGGCTTAATGTCCTGATGGCCCGTGATCACGGCTATTCTGTCCTCACGGTCTGGAGAATTGCTTCTACAAACCGGCCATACTTACGCAGGGTCGTTTCATCATCGGAAGCAAGCGCGGTCTTCACGGCTTTCAAGGTCGCAGGCGTCACGATCTCAATACGGCCCACAAAGACACGGACAATCTGCGAAGGCTCAGGGTCAATCGTGAGTGGGAGAATCTTGTCAATGAATCCGCGTGGCACGAGGTAGATCAGACGGCTGCCTTCTTCGAACCAGGAGTCCCGCCAAGTCTCTAGCATAGCGTGCGCTTCGTCCGCATAGAGACCCTGATCGACGAGAATCCCTTCCAGATCGCTGCAGAGAGAATCCAGATTGCCCGTCAGTACTGGAGGGTCAAGAACCGCTTCATCCACGGGCCCGCGCACGAGACGATAGCCGAGCCGTTCGCCCCGGCGCTCGAAAAGAATGATCGCCGGAATTCCATTTTCATCGAGTTCCTTGATGAGCAGTTTTCCGGCCACAATTTGTTTGGCAGCGATCGGTAAAGAAGCCGCGGACACTCCCCGATAGAAAAGAAACCTTTCTTCTTGGTCGCCCTTGGGCGAGTTTACGAGCAGGGGAGTGGCAGAGGTATCGCGCGCAGCGTAGTAGCGGTTTGCGCCGGACTCTTGCGGAAACTCACGGTTTAGATCGGGAGAGATTGCGACGTCCTTCCAGGTGATACTTCCAGATGTCTGCGACCGGCTTAAGTCGGTGTCACGGATAAAGCCGCTGGGCTCAACGCGCACTGCGTGTGGATACCACTCGGTAATGAATCCCCGCGAGAACGTCACATTGACCGACACAGTCGCATTTTCTGGTGAGTAAAAATACAGAACCGGTGTTTCCATTCGAATCGTTCCACGCAGTCCCACCTTGAAGTTGGCATCGCTGATATGCTCGACGAATCCAGGAAGGTCGGGGGGGCCTGTCAATGCCGACCACACCACCGCATTGCCATCCTGGCCAGCTACTGCGGTAAACGTTCCCCACTCGTGAGCCGTCAGGTTCATCGCAGTGTGCCGCTCGCCCGCAAAGACTAAACTGGCACACCACAAGGCCAACAGCCCGAACGCAGCAAAGAGGGGAAGGCTGAATCTAGTTGTTCGTTCTGGTGAGAACTTTCCAATCGGTAAATTCATTTTCCAAATCTTCCTACCGAGGTGGCGGCCAGCAATTCAGATCACGGTTGAAACGCGAAGTCGGGTCTCGAGGGGTCGTTCTTCACTCATGCCCCGGCCCTCCGGACGTGATCCCACTTATCGCTCTCCGTGCCAGGCGTGAAAATGAATGTGAATTCAACCTCATGCTCCTTGTGTGTCGCTCTTACCCCACGTTCAGAAAGACGCTGTCGGACTCCGGAGTGTTAACAGGAGCTCTAAATCAGGAGAGAAGTGGAAATAAGATTAGGTAGGCACTACTATTTTTCGATGACAGGCGTGGCCGTTCCAGACCATGAACGTTCCCAATGACGCCAGACCGATATATCGTCGAACCCTAGTTCGTTCCACCACAGATCAAGTGTAGGTTGATTGAGACGCAAGACACCTTCCTCGGTCACTTTTGCGGGAAGCGGCACAAGTTCTCGCAACCGATCGTAGACAAGCACCCGCTGCTGCTCAGCAACGCGGGCCAGCAAGTGCCAGAGCGTCAGCGCATCGCGCTTGCGAGCAGCGCCGAGTACGATCGCAAGATCGTCAGAACGTTGCTCTGGCGCGCTGTCTTCAAAATCGAACCTCGCCAGCGCGGCACGCAACTCCGCCGACGCATCTTCAAAGTAAGGAGTGCCGGGGCCGAGCTTGGGCCGGGTCGCGCAAGCTGCACCAGCAGGAATGAATGCCTCGTGTCCGTTCAGCTTGAAACCGACCCATCCCATGGATGTACGTACCGTCCCGGCGCCTGAATCGTCCACATGCAACGTGTAGGCACAGCCTAAATCCACGGTCACTGCCGACGGCGTGTCGACCACAAATTGACCAGGAGGCGCCCAGATCTGAGTGTGAATAGTTCCATGATCGAGGGTGATCCACTTCAGGTTTGCACCCATGCTGAGCAGTCGCAGGCGTGTACCTGGCTCCACTTCAATCTGGCCGACATTTTCCGCACGCAAGCTGGCGCGCGATTGCAGGTCGGTCTCCAGCGTTTGGCCGACGCCAAGACGGTTCGTCTTTTCGCCTCCCACTGTGGTTTGCCCGATTCGCGGTGCTCCTGCCACCCGGGTCACATCCCAACCTGCTTCCGCGTTGAGGGCCGGTTTTCCTCCGTGAACAAAAAATACCGCGAAAGCGATGATCAGCACCGCAGCGGTCGCCGCCATGATGGGGAGCGACCGCGCCCGCCACGAAAATAGCGTCCATCGCCTTTCGGGTATGATAGCGGGAAATATCGGCGCAGGACGGTCATGACGAAATTGTCCTAGCAGGGCTTCAAGTCCCTGGATCTCACAATCCGGTTCGCCGGATCTATCCCACAAATAGTCGCTATTTCTCGTCAGAGCTTCCTTTTCGGTTTTCTTCTTCTCCGTTTGCATGGTTACCGCCTGTCGTGTTGCGGGCCGCTGCGCGCGGTTGAGCTCAGCTTTGCGCGGAGTAGCTGCATACCACGATGAAGATTGACCCGAACCGAGCCATGGGTCATTCCAGTGCGCGCCGCTATCTCAGGGCCCGTCATCCCCTCTACCAGCCGCAGAAGCAATGTCTCTCTGTAGGTGATGGGTAGGCTCCTGACCAAGTTGAGAATCGCGGCGGCTGGACCCTCAAGATCAGCGCGGTTAGCTTCGCCTTCAGTTTCTCCGTTCAGCGTGTCGTCCGCAGATTGGTCTTCTGGTGGCGAATGTCGATGGTAGTCATTCGCTCGATTACGGGCAATCGCTGCCACCCACGCCCCAAACTTTCCGCCTTCGCGCAGCGCCGATAAGCGTCTGAGGGCTACCATAAAGACGTCCTGCACCAAGTCATCCACGTCGTGTGGCGGAACCCTGGCTAACAACACACCATGGACCGTGCGAGCGTATCTCTCATAAAGACGCCCAAACGCCGCGCGGTCCCCCTCACGTGCCGCACCTACTAGCCTCGCGTCTTCGGAGGGCTCTGATGCCTCTAGCTCCGTCATCGACGAAGTCCCAATCCCTGCCGTGAGCAAGCAAACTCCGCCCCGCGACGTCAAGGCCATAAGAATCCCCGCAAAATCATAGACGCTTATCGAGGAAAAAGTGTTAACAGCGGTGGCTGTCGTCAGGTTGCGTCGCGGATCGAAGCTTATGTGAGTTGATTGTCGGCCAACCGGTTATACCCAACTCGGTGTCAGTTCTGGTGTCGGTTCGTTTTGGGATTCCTGGCGGTTGGCTGCGTGTCAAGGCAGTCGGCCTGACA
>DASPST010000017.1:0-10302 GCA_035623795.1 Terriglobales bacterium | reverse complement strand
CCGGCAACGTCCCCGCCCCCGGTCCCGACTTCGGCATTGAGCCACAGCAGGTTGACATAGACTTGGTCCTGCTCAACGAAATACTTGTCGTCACTGTTGGTAAGGGCGGACGAGACGAGTTTGTGTTCGATCGCGAGTAGTTTCTTGTCTGAGTCTTCGGCGGACTTCAGCAACTCAGCTTTGAGTTTGGCCTGTTCCTCCTCCAGCGGCTTGGGAGGAGCCAGCGCGGGCTCCGGCAATTCGTATTCGCTTTCTTCTTCCGCGGCAGGTTTCTCAGGTTCCTTCTTTTTCGGCGGGCGGAGCATTGCCTGGATTACTTCCAGCTGTTTGCGGATCCACTCGATCTGGTTCACGGTGTCCGCGGCACGATTAATGTCTTCGCGGATGCGCAATTGCATCTTTACCGAAAGATCGATGTCGGACTCGGAGCCGGGCGAGCGAGGATCGCGCAGGATCGTGAGAGGCTGGGTAAAGGTCTCACCATCGAGCGTCAAGCGGACCTTATATTGCCCGGGAGCGGCGATGGGACCCACTTCGGCCGGCTTGATTCCCCAGTGCGTGATCTGGCGTGCGTCCTCTTCCCGGAAGCGGGGCTCGATCCAGATGTGGGGATTGTCGGGAGCGGCGGTGCGCAGAGCGACCAAGCGCGGAGAGTCATAACGGAGGTCCCACTCCACCCGATTGAAGCCCGCCCGGGCCTTAGGTTCAAGCTTGCGGACGACCTTGCCGTTAGCGTCAAGGATTTCGAGAACCGCCGGGGTTTTCGGCGCCACCTTGAGGGCGAAACTGAGCATGACCAGGGGGGCACGGGTGAAGCGATATGTACGGCGTGGCTCAAACAGCGAGACAGCGGCATCGGACCTAGCTTTGGCCATCTGCTCGAGCGGTGTGATGTCGTCGAGAATGTAGAGACCGCGGCCGTATGTAGAGACGACCAAATCATGAAAATTCTTCTGAACGACAGCCCAAGTAACAGGAGCATGCGGAAGACCAGCATCAATCGTGGTCCATTTTGCTCCATCATCAAGGGAGTAAAAGAGAGCGTTGCCTGTGCCGGCGAAGAGCAGGCCTGCACAGTTAGGATCCTCGGTGATGGTGCGGACGTAGGAGAGAGGGTGTTTCGGAAGATTGCCGGTTACGAGTTTCCAGGACTTCCCGAAGTCGGATGTTTTGTAGACGAAGGGATCACGATTGTCCATCAAGTGCAAATCGACGCTGATGTAGGCGCTGGCGGCATCGAAATTTGACGGAGCGATGCTGGTGATCGTTCCCCCGGGTGGAAGACCGGGGATATTCTTGGTGACGTTGGTCCAGTTCGTGCCGGTGTCCTTGGTGTACCAGACCTGGCCATCGTTCGTCCCCGTCCAGATCAGGCCTTGTTGAATCTTGGATGGAGAAATCGCGAACACCACTTCCCCATAGAATTGACCCAGGTTGTCGCCCACCACACCGCCCGAAGCAACGACATGCGACGGGTCCTGGGTGGAGAGATCGGGGCTGATGACAGACCAACTCTGGCCGCCATTGGTGGTTTTGAAGATAACCTGGCAGCCGTAATAGATGGTGGTGTGGTCGAAGGGATCGACGGCGAGCGGCGGAGTCCAGTGGCAACGATACTTGAGATCATTGGGAGGCGAATCCAAAGTGTGCATCCAGGGACTGACCGAGCGAGCATGTTTGTACCGGGCGTCCCAACGCGTGACGGTATTCCCGTAACACGTAGCCCAGACGACGTTGGGATCGGCCCAGTCGGGAACGGTGAAACCGGATTCACAGCCACCCATACCCCGATTCCAATCCGCCTCGCCAAATGACTCGGGAACGCTAGGGCCACGCATGTTTCCATCGTCCTGCATGTTGCTGTAGAAGAAGTAGGGAATCTGGTCGTCGACGTCAACGTGGTACATCTGGCCGATGGGAAGCGTGACACGGTGGAAGCCACGACCATGAACCGTGGTGATGATCATGCCCCCATCATCGGTTATGACAAAGCGGTCAGGATTAACCGGATCGATCCAGATGTCGTGCGTGTCGCCTCCCCGGCGGACTTCCTGAAAGTTCAGCCCGCCATCGAGTGACTGGTGAAACGAACTGTTGGCCACCAGGACCTCATTGTCGCTACCGGTCGAAACCGCGATGCGAATGTAGTACCCTGCCCGTCCAATTAAAGCGCGCTGATAATTGACCACTTTCCAGTGCTCTCCCGCGTCATCGGAGCGCCACACCGACCCCTGGTCTTTGGTCTGGATCAGGGCGTAGACACGGTTAGAATTCGTAGGCGCGACGGCTACGTCAATCTTGCCGAGAGGCGACTTGGGCAATCCGGGCTCCTCGATACGATTCCACTTGGTACCGCCATCGCGTGAAACGTAGATGCCGCTGCCCGGTCCACCGCTGAATTCGGCCCAGCTGTGCATCTCCAATTGCCACATTCCGGCAAACAAGGTGCGCGGATTGTGCGCATCCATGGACAATCCCGAGCAGCCCACATTTTCATTCGTGAAAAGCACGCGCTCCCAGTGCTGGCCGCCGTCAGTGGTGCGGAAAACTCCGCGTTCCGGTTGAGGACCAGTAGCCCGGCCCAGGGCGCAGACAAAGACAATGTCCGGGTTCGTGGGATGGACGATGATACGGCCGACGCGGCCAGTTTCCTGCAAACCGACATTGGCCCATGTCTTGCCGGCATCGGTGGATTTGTAAATGCCGTTGCCCATGACGTCGCTATCGCGAATGACCCAGGCCTCGCCCGTGCCTGCCCACACCACGCTGGGATCGGAAGGAGCGACCGCCAGTGCCCCGATGGCCGCGGCGGGCTGCTTGTCGAAGACAGGCACGAAACGATTGCCACCGTCGGTGGATTTCCAGACCCCGCCGGAGGCGGCGCCAGCGTAATACGTGCTCGGATCTCCGGGAATGCCGGTGACAGATGCAATCCGATTACCGACCTTCGGGCCAACAAAGCGGAAGCGTAGCCGACCTTCCTCCTCGGAGTCAGCCTGTTGGGCAACGGCCGGAAGTGTAACTGCCAAAACCACGAAGAGTGCTGGATAGAGCTTGTGTTTCGCAAGACGCATCAGATCAAACCTCCCGAGACGTAGAGATCAAAAAATGCCGTGCGCCGAACAGGAGAGAATTCGCGGAGCGGAGAATCCGCGAACCTCGAAAGAACCTCGAACGGTCATGCTTCTGCCGAAGCCAATTGCGACACCAGGGCCATGTGACCTGATTTGGCGATTCGCACAGCCGAACCAGTAGCCTCACTGCGGACGATCGGTCCTGCCTTGCAGATGATAAGCGAAGAAATCATCGACGCGATGCCAGGCATCGTCCAGGACATGCGCGCGCGTGAAGTAATGAAATTCGCCTGGATACATCATGAAAGTAAGCAGAGGGCCTTTGCCTTTCTTCAGCGCTTCGTCGATGAGCCAGACGGATTCGAGATAGGGAACGTTGATGTCGGCTGTCCCGTGCAGGACAAGCAACGGACGCGCGAGGCGATCGATGTGCGAAATGGGGGAAGCCTGTGCGTAGACTTGCGGGTTTTGCTCCGGCCGGCCGATGCGGCTCTCGGTCCAGTCACCATGATAAGGGTCCGAGTAATACATCACATAGTCGACCACGCCGGCCACATCAACACCGGCTTTAAACAGAGTGGGCTGGTCGGTCATTGCGATCAAAGTGAAGAAGCCTCCATAACTGAGGCCCCAGATCCCGATGCGATCGGTGTCGACGTAGGGGAGAGTCTTCAGATAGTTCGCGGACATCCACGCGTCCTTGGCGTCCTTCCCGCCTACGTCCATGTAGACGCCGTTGCGCCAATCTCGGCCGTAGCCAATGCTGCCGCGGTAATCGGGAGCGAATACGACATAGCCCTGCTGCAGCAGATACTGGTGAAAGCTGTAGTAGACGGCATAGTTCCGCTGGACGTGCCAGCCGTCGTAGTTCTGGTTCACGCCGTCGCCGTGGACCCAGATGATCGCGGGATGTCGTTTGGAACGGTCTAGACTGGGGGGGACAAAGAGCCATCCGGGCACGGGTTGGCCGTCAGGGCCGGGGAAGTGAACCAATTGCGGCTCGACGAACTGCGATTTGTCGATGCTGGCGGGCATCGAGTCGGAAAGGCGCACCGTCTTGGCGTTCGCCTTGGCGTCGGCGACAAAGAAATCCGCGCTGTTGCGCGTATCCGTGTGCTGGTAGACAAGCCGTTCGTCGTCGGTCGACCAGTGCGGTTCAATGTTCGTCCCCCTGCCCGCGGTCACGTAAGTGATTGCGGCGTGCGCCGGATCGCCACCGATCGCAACGATGCCAATCTGGCGGTCCCCGGGGCGGTCTGCCTCATTGGCGTCGAAGGCGATGCGCGTGCTGTCATGCGACCAGGCGGGCCGCCAAGCCTCAAAGTGCCCTCTCGTGAGTTGGGTGGCTTCTCCACCCGCTGCCGGCACTATATACAGATGATCCCATCCATCGCGGTCACTGAGGAAGGCGATCCACTTGCCGTCCGGTGAGGGCCACGGCTGTGCACCTGCCTCGCCCCAATCGGGAATGCTCCAGAATTCCTTCTCGGTGATTTCGTAGACGGAGCGTAGGGGGCCGCCGGATGAGTCGGCAACGTAGATGGTGTAGGTTTTGAAGTTGTTTGAAACGTGGTCGAAGACGAGATGCGTATTGTCGAGCCAAGCCAGGCCGCCATACTCAGCCGGACTGCCGATGGCCACGGGCCGGCCGCCGCCCAGGCGGATCGCATAAATTTGTCCGGGCCTATACTCCGAGGTCCGATAAATGATCTTTGCGCCCGAATAGGGTGGAGCTTCGTCGTGATGAATCACGGTCGCGCGCGCGGTATATGCGAGCGAACCACCATCGGGTGACCAAACAATGCCGTTGATGCTGATCTGGTCACTGGCGACCGCAGTCTCGCTGCCGTCCGCGAGCGAACGCACCACGAGCTCGCTGTCGCGTGAAGCGTCCTCCTCCCCCGCATGATTCGAGCGGACAAATGCCACACGCCTGCCATCCGGTGAGGGGACAATATCAGATTCCTGTGCAGGAGTGGTCCAGACTGGCTTCGGTGCGTCCCCGGACACGGCAACCTGCCACAAGTCGCCGCCACGCGGAAAGTAAACCGTCTGTGAGTCCTGGCTCCAGAAGATCTGATGCACACCGCCTTCGGGGAAAGAGGTCAACGCGACGGGCGGATTACTGCCGTCGCTACTCGCCAGGTAGAGGTTCGAAACACCGGCGCGGTCCCAGATAAAGGCGACGTGTTTGCCGTCCGGCGCCCAGACCGGGCTGGACGGATGCTTGATATCGACTAGCTGCTCAATCGTCAGCTGCGAACTGCGGGCCGTCGTCTGTGCGAAGGCCGGTTCCGCCAAAATCAGGGCGAAGCCGACGATGAGTCCAATCGCTTTCTGAGCCATGTGCATGCCGCCTCCCTGGAAAGGCTCGACACGAGAGCCCACACAAGAAATCGGCGGGTGGACTCTAGAAAGTGCCTCACCCGCCAGTCGCGAACGCTCCTAGCAAACCGGAAACCCGCTAGAACGTGAAACGCAGACCAAAGCGCGTTACATACGGGTTGATGGTGGAATAGGGATAAAGGTAGCTGGAACCCCAGGTCGTGACTTCGCCAATTACGGTCTGCGCATTGGTTACGTTGAAGAAATCTGCCGTTGGAATGAGGTGCCAGCGATCTTTAATTACGAATTCGCGGGAGAGCCTCAGGTTCAACATGTTCACGCTGGGAAGACGCAGGCTTCCAGCGGGTTGAAGGATGACAGACTCTCCAACATTCACAGGCGGGTTTTGTCCGTTGGGCACGTTGAAGGTCTCAGTCGGCTGAAGCGGATAACCCGTGTAGTGCTGGAAGTTGACACTGGTGCTTAGCTTCCAGGGTAACTCGTAAATGCTATCAATCTTGAACACATAGGTCGAGTCCATGTTGAGGTAGTTGTTGTTCCGGTTGATGTTGTTATTGGGGTCCGTGAAATTGTCGCTGTAAGCCTGGTCCGAATAGCCCCGCCCATACACGCCCTTCTGACGTTGGATGGTGAAGCCACCCAGGACTTGCCATTTGTGGGAAAACCGTTTGACAGCAGTGAATTCGACTCCATTGTAGGAATTGTCGTTGAGTTGAGAAATGTTAGTGACAAGAAAGTTAAATGCTCCGTACTTGCTGGGATCGGAGGGCTGGAAACTATACAAAGTCAGCGGTTGGTTGGTAATCGGGTTGATGATTGGGCTACCGCCAAGCTCAGTGACCGGCACGTAGTCCGAAGTCTGAACCGCGGTATTTTCGAGGCCGAACAGATTCTTCTTGGTGCGGTAGTAGTAGGTGACACCGATGCGCAAATCGCCCCAAACCTGTTGCTCGTAGGCGGCGCTAATCTCGTCCGAATAGGGACGGCTCATGCTGGAGTTAATGTGGGTGCTGGAACCGCCGAACGCATTTACCGGTGGCGTGGCCGCTCCTTGCGGCAGCCATTCGCTTTGCTGCGGAATTAGATCCCCGTTTGTATCTGTCCAGGCATAATACTTGCCGAACAGACCCACGGGGTTTGACGTCTCGGCCAGACCTGTACCCTGCATGATGTAGTAGCGGCCGTAGCTGAAACGCAGCACGGAATTGCCTTTGCCGGTTACGTCGTAGGCGACACCTATGCGAGGTGACACCGTATTCCAATCCACCAGATTCCCGGACGCGGGATAGGTTGTGATGGGAAACAGATCGGGAAAGGTTTCGTTGGGATCGCTATGCTGAACTGGATAATAGGTGGTGAAACGATCGTAGCGGAAGCCGAGATTGAGCGTCAAACGACGCTTGATGGCCCAGGTGTCCTGCAGGTAGAAGCTGGTATCGCGAAAATAGTTCTTCTGGGTGGTGGGCGTGTTGTAGGCCAGAACCTGGTAGGCAGCACCATCATTCAAAAGAGCGTTAATGCCCTGCTTCACTTGGTAGATGTACGAGTTGTAGCTCTTGCCCCATTCGAAGCCAAACTGGAAATTGTGCGAGCCAGCCCAATCGGCTTTGTGCCAGGAGCCGCCTGCCGACCACTTCAGCACCCAGGCAGGGTTTATAAACTCGTAGGGCGCTGCCCCGGTTTCGGTAGAGGCCGCCACATCCTGGTAATTGAGATTGGTTGCGTCAGACTGATAGCCGAGCGGGAAGGTAATCTTGTTCCAGCCGACCCGAAAATCGAGCACGAGGTTATTCGAAATCTGACTCGTCCACAGTCCCTGCAGGATGTACGCCGGCTCAATCTGTCGCCAGCTGGCTTGCGCTGTAACGAACGAGTAGGCCGTGTCGCGGCGGAAGAAGCGATTCTGTTCGTTGTAGAGCCAGATGAAACTGAATTTGTTCTTGGAGTTGATTTGCCAGTCGCTGCGCAGGTCTGTGTTGGACTGGTGATTGATGTCCGTTACCGGATTGCCCGCCTGATCGGTGACGGAAAGGATTCGCTGGTTCAGGTCGTAGCGCCGGTAGGAACCGAACAACCACCAGCGGTCTTTGATAATCGGGCCGCCAAGACTGGCCGTGGTGTCCCTCGTCATGTTGAAGGGGGAACCGGATTTAACAGGTGCACCCTGGTAGATGGGAAACTTGACGCCAGCCTGCCACCCCGCCGTCAGGTAATAGATCAACGCCTGCCCATGCAACTGGTTCGAGCCGGACTGTGTCACCATGTTCATGTACAGCCCACCGATGGGAACAGAAGCGGGAGCGTTATCCGCAACCACCTGGAACTCCTGAAAGGAGTCGTGGTTGGTGTAGAACTGGGTGTAACCTCCGTTTGAGCCGGGCCAGTTCAGATCAAGACCGTTGAAGCTGTAAATCTGCTCCGCGGGTGTGCTCCCGTGCACCTGCATGGTGGATTGCTGATAGCTATTGTTGCCGGCTACGTCGAAGGTGCTGCTGGTGGCTCCGGGCATCTGCGCCACCGTAGACCACGGGTCACGTCCGCTTGGAATATCCTCTAATAACTTGTCATCAAACGTGGTCGTTGTCTGGTTGTTTTGCAGGTCGAGCAGAGGTTCGCCTTCCACTTTGACGACCTGGGTTACCTCACCGACGTAAAGCTGCGGATTGACCGTCGCCGTAAATCCAGCCGTGAGGACAATGCCAGTCTGCCTAAAGGTGCGAAACCCGGGTTGGCTAATGGTCACTTCGTATTCACCGGGAGGAAGCAAGTCCAACAGATAGTTCCCGTCAGCATGCGATGTGGTCGACTGCTTCGCAAAAAGCGCCGGGCTGTTGGCAGTCACCGTCGCATTCGCAACGACCGCGCCCGAAGCATCCGTGACTATGCCGGTGATCTTGCCAGTCGTGGCAACCTGAGCCTGACTAGTCCCAGCAAGGAGGATCGAACCGAGCGCCACAAACAGGGTTGAGAAAACGGTTGAGCCGAGATGGACAGCTGAAAGGCGACTACCCATAAGCCACCCCCAAGGAAGGATTGCAGCCGGTGATGCTTTGCACGCCCGCTACCTGGAAACAAGACGCCGGAGTCGAGAAATGGGAAATCGCGGATATTCTATGCGGTTAGGTTGAACTGTCAACAGAATCCCGAGTTCGATTTTTGTGATTTTATGTATATGAAAAACAAAACTACTTTCGAAAAGCCGTATGTCAGAGAGGTGGCCTCATCGCGGGTATTTCCCTGGCCAAGATGAGGTTGGCTTAAACAGTAGCCCATCGTGATAAGGAGGGCGGTCATAAGCTTAGACCACTTGCCTCGAGCGTCCGGTCTGGCACCTGCCCGGACAGAGCGGCCATGAACTCCTCAATCGCATCCGGAATCGGGTGGGTCAGAATTTCCGGAACTCAGTGTGCTGCAGAAGTACACGAACAAAGAGGAGGTCCCTATGACCTAACCAATTCGTGGACAGGCTGTGCAATCGATGAGGGCGGGCCCTTCGGGATCGGCTTTCAGGAGCCGGTCTCAAACCACCTTCAAGCTGCTGCGGTCAAAAGCCGTGGTGGTGTGCGTTGGAGGAAAAGCGCGAGGTTAACTCGTGCAGGTGTGCATCCGAGAGACGAACGAAAGTAAACCCGTCGATGACGCGTCGTTAGAAATTCAAGAGTCGTCGAAACCAGGTGCGTAAGTTTAATTTGGGATCAATCCGCCAGGTGCCTGATGATGGGGCGGATGGCGACCGGCGTAGAGAGGGCGTGAAGCGGATGCTGGCGATTGCACGGAACTGCAGGAACCAGTCGCTCCGATGTTGAGGGAGAAGCCCAAGCGGCTAAAACTGCGAGGCGAGAGTACCGAGGCGGAGCACTGGGGCGGACCGACTCGTATGAGCGATGAAGGCCCTGTAATGGGGCTGGAGCAAAGGGGTCGGGTCAGGTGGTTGCATCACCGAAACATCTTTCTGGCAGACTCCTATGGCTACAGGCCGAATAAATCGGCGAGTAGCCCCTGGGGAACCCCTTCGGGCCAAAAGTGTAACCTATGTCTCCGGAACGTTCTGTTACCTATGTCTCCGGAACGGGCAAAGGCCATGCGGCAGGCGATCCGGGACTTGAACCTTCGGCGACAAACGCAGTTGTCGCTGCAGGATATCGCTCGGCAGCTCAATCCTCTCCTTCGAGGGTGGATTGGGTATTATGGGCGCTATGCACCCTCGGCGTTGTATCCCTTGCTGCGGTATGTCAATCAGACGCTCGTCGCTTGGGCTAGACGCAAGTTCAGCGCTTTCAGCGCCACACGATCCCGGCCAGTCGGTTTATTCAACGGCTGGCTGTGCAGTGCCGGGATCTGTTCGTTCACTGGCAAATCGATATGAACGGTACGTATGCCTGATGGGAGCCGAGTGAGACGAGAGTCTCACGCTCGGTTCTGCGAGAGGCCGATGGTGCAATTCCATCGGCCTACTCATCCATGAGGCAAACGTCGTATCCCCACTTCGTGATGTCATATACAGAACTTCGAAGTCCAGGAAGGCTCCAGAACCTAGGCTGTATTCGTGGTTTTGATGAGAATAGAAAGAGGAGTCTTGGGGATTCAGCGGCGGTTAGCGAGGTCCGCAAAGGTCGGTGGTTCAACCCCCCCCAAAACCATGGAATCATACACTTAGCGGAACTGGGAACCGGGTCACTGCGGCAAGCCCATGTGCTTCAGCAGGTCGACATAACGTGGATCAGAGTGAAAGGGCACGAACGCGTCTTCGACTTTTATGTACTCCATGCGTCCCGACCGCTCCGCATACGCTTTTTCCAACCACTCGAAGGCTTGGTCACGGTCTCCCATAAAGCCATAGTTAACCGCAATTTCGTAGGGTGAGACATACTCCCTTTGCGAC
>DASPST010000084.1:0-63384 GCA_035623795.1 Terriglobales bacterium | reverse complement strand
ACTGAGCAGATCAGGATTCAGTGGATGAATGCGTGTTCGTGTCGCTTATGTTTCGCGTGTAGTTCCTTCCCCGTAAGATTTTCTGTGATGTACAACACCGAGGTTTGGCCATGCTGATTTGTTTTGTATGGGCCTGTCTATTATGTATGTGGTTTCGTGGCATGCGAAGCATGGTGTGTTCACGGAGAGAGTTCTGGCGGGAACGGACGATCCCGAACGGACGAAATTCGCAATTGATTCCGGTGTCCCCAGATTTCGTATGGATCGTATGAAAGGCTATGAAGCGATCGGGAATAAGGGCCGAAATCGCTGATCAACGAAACGCACTTGGGCGGTACAGTCAATGCTTGGGCGGAACAGACGGTTCCGGCTGGATGGAATTCGTATGGAATCAGGAGCCACGGTTCGTATGAAGCTATATGGAACGATACCGGAAATTGCCCGGAAAACTGCACTGATGACACGGTTCAGAAATGTGTCGAGACCTACTTCTCGTTCGTGGATGATCACACTGCAAGTACCGAAAATCCGCTAAAACCAGCGATTGGCAGGCCTTTCCGACAAAGGTTCAGAGCTGTTGTTATGGCATTTTCCCGGTTTTGGAAATGCAGTTGCCATCCCAGTTGTCAAGCGAGTACAGCTTGGCTGCGTCGCTGGAGTGAAACTCCACATGGCAGATGGGAGTAGCGGTCTGACAGCACCTCGTAACGTATGGGTCCAATCGTTGGCCAGCGGTAACTGGGAAATGTATGTGGAGAACATACGCGAATCTGTATTGGGAACGCCATATGTATGAAAAGCATACTCGCACGAACACCGGACACAGGGCTCAGAGCCCTTCTTCCACACATCCTTCGGTGGGCGAAGGTCAGGAGAGCTAAGAGACGGGCGTGAACGAACCGGAAGCTTGCGAGAACGCCTGGTAACAACACCTACGGAAGAGAGACTAGAATTAGCCGTTATGCCGCTGTACGCAATCGCGTTCATTGTGGCTGTTATCTTGTTTGCTGCACTTGGGTTTATGCAACATATCATGCGACAGCAAGTACACCATGCTCGCTTCGGCAATCAGGAAATCAGCCCGTGGGATGTGCGCTACTCCAATCCTTTGCTTGGGCAATACGGAATCTGGACGGAGCACAAGCGTGCCTATGAACGAAGTGGTCTCCGATTGTCGTTCTTGGCCGTATTACTCGCGCTGCTTGTGTCTGTGATCGTTGGATTTTGCCATCTCCTTTATGTACGCCACGGTTTCTGAACGCAACACTGTTGAGACATTGCCATAGCGCTCATTTGAAAATGAGACCTAACTCAAGCACCCAGAGCCACACATTCTGGGCGGCTGCAATTGCAGTGATAAATGTTGTGCATCTGTGGCTCTTCGTTCATATGCCAAAGGCTCACTCGGCGCGATTATGGATAACGATTGCGCTTCACACGATAGCGTGCATCGGGCCGTTTTGGATGTTGGCGGATTGGTTCGTCAAGCGGGGGAAAAAACTAGGCTGGCAGCCTTGGATGTGGCTGTTCTTCGTGCCGTGGGGCTTCCTCTGGTACGTGTTTGAGAAATGGGTGCCTGCAGAATCGGACTTGCTGAGAACTGGCCGATAGCTGTTGAAACTCCCTTTCTCACAAGTATGACGGCTGAGGGGGCGAACAGACGGCGCAAACTTGCGACATCCCGGCACGCCGCCGGGAACTCCTGCTCCGGCTGATGACATTTCCGGCGGAGGGGCTTCCTCTTCCTTGATCATCTGGACTTTCTCGGGAATTTTGGTGGGAGTGCGCAACTGACCACTGATACTGATAATGTCGCTCTGAATCCGTTTCACCACCTTCACTGGCGCTGGGGCTGGCGGCGATGGCGGTGGCGGTGGCGGCGCGGCAACGAGCGTCATCAACTGCTGCTTGGGTAAAGCCTCTGTAAAAATCAGCGGGAGTAACACCAGCACTCCGACCAATGCCACCTGCAGGATGAACGACAGGGTTGTCGTCACCCCCCGCTTCGTCTTCAACCTGCCACCCGATTCTATAAGGCTGTCTTCGAACATGGGTTTCTCCCCTGCAACCGAGCCTATCTAGCCGCTTTAGACACCTTGCCTCTCCCTTTTGCTCCCAATCCTGGGCTTTGAGCAACAGACATTGCGAATATCTGCGATCCTGTTATCAGTCGTATTGGCATGGGTCATTGCATTCCGACTGGTAGGCTTTACCTCTGCCGTTCAGGGACAGAAAACAATTCTCTCGGGAATCACCCCTTCGCTCGTACTGTCGAGCTTGACATACAGCCTTCTCCGAAAGAAATCTAAGGCGAAATGGTGAACGGATGTTCTCCCTATCAGTAAGACGGAACAATTTGCGGTATGGTGGTGTCTCCAGAATCAGAGGGGGCCTCTCTAGGCATGGGGCTGGTTCTCACAATTCTCCTCGGCTCGCTGGTCTTGGGTGATTTGGAACAACAAGGCGAGCATCGTGTTCGCCTCTCTGAGGGTGTTAAAAATCGTCTTATCAAGGCATCGGGTTCAGCAAGAGCCGTAACACAGGTCAAACTCCACGTGGTGGATGGGAGTAGCGGCCTGAGGGGACTTCGAAACGTATGGGCCAAATCGTATGGCTAGCGGTACAGAAAACGTATGCGCAGTCATTGCGCTCGACGGATCGGTGCGAAAATTGGGAAAGATAGCGGCGCCAAACTATTGTCGGTGAGGGCCACCTTCGGCGCGACCGGCGATGCCTAATAGCTGCCTGCGCTGCATGATGAAATGCGCTACTCGGCCAGTGCTTAGGGCGACCCATTGGGGCAAACCGTAGGGACGATAACCAGATGCCACGCGACCTCGCACGATGAGGCGGGTCTGGTCTGGTTGTGGCTGTTCCAACACGAATGCCCAAGTCGTTTGATAGCGTCCGTCCGGCAGTCGCCAAGAGAGGACGAGACTGCGCTCCGGCTCATACTGTGCAACGACGAACACGTCCTTTGCTCCGGGGAGTGCCGGGAACACGTCTCCCACCGAGATGTTTTGATATTCAGGCAAGACGCGTTCGGCACTGCGATGTCCGCCATTGTCTACGGAGTCGTAGGCATACCATCCAGCGCGGCCTGAGCCCATCTGAACCAGCCACGGCCAGACTTCGCGGGGAGGACGATGAATGGTGATGGCATGATTGACTGCGCCGATGGGCTGCGGAATCAGGTCGTCTCCGGCAAGCGCTTTGTCCTGCTCGGCGGAAGTTGCTCGGACTTGCACGGTCGAGTAGATCGTCAGTGGCACAAGCACCGCAAGTATCCCGACTATGATCAGTAATTTCCTTTTCATCCGAGATCACACTAGGCCGGCGCACAGTCTCGTGCAGTGATTGCGGGAATAGAAAAAACCGGAAGCTTGAGCATACCCATGGCTCGACCCGGGAAACTTCTTCCCTTGCCCTCTGGCGAAGCACTCTGCAGCCGTGCGTCGAGGGGACACGAGGAGACGATGTTCAAGCATCCGGTTCAAATTCAGTCTCGGCCTTCCCCGAATTTTCTGCAATGATGCAGATCACTGCTTTTTGTGAGACGGACTCCCAATTTGGGGCAGAGTAGCGGTGGGACAGGTCTTCTGGCTAGGCCGACTTCTTTGTCGTTGCTTGTTTGCAGAACTCGATTACCTTCCCACGTTCTTGCGAGGGAACCCACGCCACTTTCCTGCGAAAACCGTTCGGGATGTAAAACTCGATTACCTTTGCCATGAGTCAGGTCACTGCCTTCCGTCTCGAAATCTGCGCTTCGTCGCCCGGGCTTGCAACCGAGCTACCGCATTACACGGGAGCAGGTTCACTCCCATGTGCTCTGCGTTACTTCCTGTCATCGCAGTGAATGACCAGAGCCAGTTAGTCTTGCAAGGCTGCTTTCCGAGTCATCTGTGGCATTTGATTCAGGGGCAGGGGACTCGGTTCAGCACACATGTAACTTAGTTGTCAAAGCATTGCTTCTGACCTGTGCAGCTTTCTGCTGAACCCGCCTCCGGGGAACAAGTCCACTGGAAACGCGACTTCTCCCATTTAGTGAGTGGCCGCAAGACACAGGTGGGATGCACGAACAGTCACTCCGCACTGCTGCCTGTGTTCGGAATCACAGCATCCCCGTGGTACACATCGGGAAAATAACTCGTCCGGATGCAGGAGACCCCTTCAGCCACGCGCCCAGCGGAAACCAGCCACAGCTTGTGTGGGCAGCGCACCATAGGTTGGCATGGCCGGTAACGAGCGCACCTTGTGGGAGGACTCGATGGGCCCAATCGGACATTGTGCGGTGGGACTGGCAGCCAAGCCTGTAGCACCGAGAGTGTCGCTTGGTGTGCTGCTCTTGGCCACTTGGATTCTCGATGTCTTAGCTATTGTTTTTGGCTTCGCAGGTATCGAGGGTGGCCAGATAGGTAACCCTTGGTCGCATGGTCTCTTTATGTCAGTGATCTGGTCATTCTTTGCCGCTCTCGTGGCCGCACGCTTCTATGGCAATAAACGCGCTGGAGTGGTCGTCGGATTCTTGGTCCTCAGCCATTGGGTACTGGACTTCGTTTCCCACCCCATCCCGTTCCCCAGCTTTTCTTGGCGTTCGTGGCAATGGAGCTATGGGCATCCGCTACCGCCCGACCTTCCACTTCTTTTCGGAAGCTCGCCGAGGGTGGGGCTCGGCTTATACAACTCCATCAGTGCGGTTAAAGCCACCGCGTTGGAACTTGGGATGTTCATTCTGGGGGCCGCAGTGTACGCAGGGTACATTATCAAGAAGCGGAAAACCGGAAGGCCACAGTCTGCCTGAGAAAAAAACAATCGGCCTCGGTCAACCAGAGCATAACCATACGACGACTATCCATTGACTGTTCAGCTTGATCGGCTGCGAGTCTCGTGCACTATGCCCATTCTGGTCGTCATGAAACTGATTAACTCGCCTTGTGAGCCTTCCTCTCGGCCTATTAAGATGCTAGCCGAGGAGACATGATGGACACCAACAGGATTCTTGCCGAACTTCGTGCGGAGCGCGACCGCATCGAGCATGTAATTGCTGCCCTCGAAGGTGTCAATTCGACCGGACGGCTAGCACGGCAGTTAAAGAAGGCGACACGGAGGACACGCAGGATATCAGCCGCTGGACGCGCTAGGATCGCGGCTGCGCAACGTGCGAGGTGGGCAAGGCTACGTCGCAAAAAGAAAAGCAGGTAACGGAGTCCGACGATATGGTTTGCAGATTCTCAATCTGCGTCTAGTGCCGTACAACTCAGAAAACAGGAACGCTCACTACTGCTTCCGCTGTTTGCGAACCCCACCTACGAATACAGTTGCGGCTATGTGTGCGGCTCTGGTGTCGGGCTTCCGGTTTCTCAAGGCTGGATTCAAAACATCAAATGCGACCAGTTCGGCGGCTTCAAGTGCTGCTCGTTTAGAGAATTGGCGGTGTTCCCACCAACGTATTGCCGTCACATAATCGGGATTGATTCCCACCGCTGAAGTGCCAGTAGCCACACTACTGTCGCGGTTCAAAAGATGCTGTGTTGCTCTACGTTTGAGCGAATCTGCGATTCCGACGTATGCAACGTATAAGCGTCTTCCTGCACCACCGTACAAAGCGTACAAGGCGGAGTGCTCCACTCCGTACAACAGCATGGAGAACGCAACAAGATTTAACAGGAAAGCCGCAGACAGCGCGCCCGCTGCATATAGAATCCACCTCATCCGAGCACTCCAGCCATTATGGTGCCACATAACTGGCGCGAACAGGCGAGAGCATTGAATCGACCAGTGGTGGGCACGTTGCGCTATCACGATAATGAGATGGTCGCCGTCACTCCGTTTGTCGGCGCTCTCTGGTTGCGGAGTATCATGGGCCGTGCGGAGAGCGCCTCATCATGTATTGAGCAAATCTATTCAGCAGTTCCAGACGGAACACAAGTCGAGATTCGGCGATGAGCCGAATACTGGCGAAACATCGTGATGGCGCGAAATGACCCGTTGACTGGGGACTTGAGCGAAATGGCCTGCTTGCGACAGTTACGGATGTAAGCTGCGGGCAATCGGGTGTCGGTGTCCAATAGATTATGGGCTTTCTCATACGCACACTCGGGCGCTTGGTCTTACTTTTCTTCATCGCTGATTCGCTGTCCATACCTGCCTACACGGCTGACGAAAAAGTTCAGTGGCTGGATGTTGATCAACTCTGTGGACAACTGCAGCTCGAAACCCCAGAAAAGAAAACAATCATCGTAGACGGCAAAACTGAATCTCGCCTGTATACGGCGTACCTTGGAGATGCAACGATTACTCTTTATCCTGCGACATCCGCCGAAAACGAATGCTGTGCCACTAGTCCAATTGCAACCGTCCGGTCCCGCAAATACGGCGCGTTCGAGTTCAAGGGGGTTCAGCCGGGATACTACTGGTTACGAGTGCAGAAGAATGGGATACCGCGACTGATTCCGGTTCACCTCCGGGGCAGCTTCAGCGAAAAATCTTGTTCCGACTCATCCGTGCGCCGCAGCTTCGTCGTGGACTCTACTCAGCCCAAAATTGAGACTCGAATCCGCTGACTGGTGAAGAATCCCATATGACGGTCCGAGTGATTCCGTTCAACGTGATCGCGTTTTGGGTGCTACTGTGGCTCTCCGTTGTGTGGAGTGCTTTCGGTCTTTTCGCTCTCTTCGTGTTCCGAGCAGGCTAGCACGCCGCTTTGTTGATGGCGAAATGTGACATGGCGCTTTCTACTTCTCAGGGGTTTAGCCCCCGGACAGGGAGAAGACCACCTGTACTTGGGTCTCCACCGCCACCGGTTCGCCATTCAGCAGATAGGGCTTGTAGCGCCACTGCTTCACTGCGTCAATCGCCGCTGGCGCCAGCATGGGGTGCCCACTGATCAAGCGCAAATTCTCGATGGTTCCGTCCTTGCTGATCTCCGCCTGCAGCAGTACCGTGCCCTGAATACGGGCTTGCCGGGCCAGCGGAGGATAGATCGGCTGCACCTTCTTGATCAACAGACCCTGCGAGACGCCGAGCGACACGCGCACCCGCTGCGGGGTAGCTACTTTGGGGACGGGGACCGGAGTCGAGCTAATGATCCTCTCCATCACGCTGCCCATCTGCGCACCCGGCACGCCGCCGGGAACTCCTGCTCCGGCTGATGACATTTCCGGCGGAGGGGCTTCCTCTTCCTTGATCATCTGGACTGTCTCGGGAATTTTAGTGGGAGTGCGCAACTGACCACTGATAATGTTGCTCTGAATCCGTTTCACCACCTTCACTGGCGCCGGGGCTGGCGGCGGTGGCGGTGCGGCAACGAGCGTCATCAACTGCTGCTTGGGTAAAGCCTCTGTAAGAATCAGCGGGAGTAACACCAGCACGCCGACCAATGCCACCTGCAGGATGAACGACAGGGTTGTCGTCACCCCCCGCTTCGTCTTCAACCTGCCACCCGATTCTATGAGGCTGTCTTCGAACATGGGCTTCTCCCCTGCAACCGCCCCCATCTAGCCCCTTAGACACCTTGCCTTTCCCTTTTGCTCCCAACCCTGAGAGCTTTGAGCAACAGACATTGCGAATATCTGCGATCCTGTTATCAGTGGTATTGGCATGGGTCATTGCATTCCGACTGGTAGACTTTACCTCTGCCGTTCAGGGACAGAAAACAATGCTCTCGGGAATCACCCTTTCGCTCGTACTGTCGAGCTTGACATACAGCCTTCTCCGAAGGAAATCTAAGTCGAAATGGTGAACGCCTGTTCTCAGTAGGATGGAACAATTTGCAGTGTGGTGGTGTCTCCAGAATCAGGGCGTGCCTCTAGGCATGGAGCCCTCGTTCTCACAATTCTCCTCAGCTCGCTGGTCTTGGGCGATTTGGAACAACAAGGCGAGCATCGTGTTCACCTCTCTGAGGGTGTTAGGAATCGTCTTATCAAGGTATCGGTTCAGCAAGAGCTGTGACGCAGTTCAAACTCCACCTGGTGGATGGGAGTGGCGGCCTGAGGAAATGAGAGGAATACTGGTTTTGACGTTTCTGTCCGCATCGCTATTTGGTCAAACCGCACCAGTACAGGTCATCTCAACCAGCAACCCAGTTTCAATCGCTGGCTCGGTTACCTGCAATGGCGGCAAAGAGGATGGTGATATCACCTTCACAAATACGTCTAAGCAACCAATCATGGCGCTGTACGCAGCGGTGAACACCCATTGTATCTCTGGCGGTAATCGCATTTTCTATCGACACGATCAGTATTTTAAGCATGGCCCCTTAGCCGTGGGAGAAGCGTTTGATATGGCAGTGGACGTCCAGACCGGTGGCTCACCCGTGCAGGCTACACCTGCGACGGTCGAAGTGCAGGCGGTTCAATTCGGTGATGGTACGTGGTGGGGTGATCCGTCTTTTCCGGTGACTATCCAGGCTGAGAGAACTGCGATACGCAATTTCCTTGGGCAATTGACGACTACGACCAGTGATGCGGATTTCACGGCATTGCTGGATAAGTCGAGGGCGGACAAGACACTGCGTTTTATGGTTGGAGCAATCCGAATGGCCGAGGAGCAAACGGGTATTGCCTCAGCCCGAGCTAAGGCTCAGGACTATCTGGCCAATGGCAACAGTCGAACCTTTTAAGCGGGTGATGGGGAGCTGGAGCGTCGGCATTGGGGAATGGTTAGTCCAAAAGGTAAGCCCTTCGTCTGACCGAAATAAAAACCGCTACAAAAGGGCTGTGGCACATACACGGCCGATTCCGATGAGCTAGCTGCTCGGTACTGGGCACAAAAGGCACCCATACGGTGTCCTTACCCTGGGGGTAGTAAAGTGATGAAATGCGTTGCACTCGCTCTGGTCTTCGGAGCATCGTTGTGCATCGCGGCATCCCCATGCCCTGACCCAAGATTGCGAGAAGCGGCTATTGGCGGCAACAGGATCGCTGGAGCTGTGGTATTGCACAAGAAGCCTCTGAAGTTCGCCGAAGTGCGCTTGTACTCCTCATCCGGCGAAATCGCATGGATCGGGAAGACTGATAAGAATGGTTGGTTCGCCAGTGCCAAGCTGGCGGAGGGCAATTATCGCATTGACATTCAGAAGTGGGGCAGTACCGTAATCCACTTGAACCCCGAGATTGATAGGGGGTTTATGCAGAAACCAGTTTGGGCGCTTCTCTTCACCGACGACGTCTGCGTGGCCGACATTCAGATCATGAACTGATCGATTGCTGTTGTGATATCCCCTTTACTCGCGTGCTGCCTTCCCGGATGATTGTTGAAACATCGTCTTGTCACAAGCTTGGGGGACAACTACGGGCTGTCCGATTATCATTCGATAGATGCCGCTGTCTCGACTGACGGTCAACACGGTCATCCTTGCGTGGGCTGTGTTCCTGTGGGCGGTTGCCCCAGTTCTCCCCCAGCGAGGGTCGGAAAACGCGAATGCTTATTCGCATGGGGACACAACTTGCCTGCAAGGGGGTGAGGGACCTGGTGCCGGTCTGGTCCGCCGCCACTGTCAGGCAACCTAGCAGCAGGACCAAGCCGGTCATTGCGAGTTGTTTCAGCTTCATTTCTTCTCCTCCTGAGAATAGAAGTCCTAGAATGATGTGGGTGCAGCAGCGAGACGGGTCTTGATCGTGCTGATGGCAGCAGCCGCACCAGATGATTTCATGATCTGCAGATACTTCTGAGCAACACCGCCTGCGTCCTGGTGATTTGCCATGGTGTTCTCGAAAAACGTCTGCAGAGCCGAATCCCCGCCACTGTTGTAAGCCGCCACCGCGCCTTGGTAAACCTTCCGCATGGCCGGGCGTATGTTAATCATGTCGCTCAACTGCGATGTGAGCAGTGTCGCATCGCCCCAGGTTGTACCATCGATAAATTGAACCACCACGACTTGTTGGCGCGTGACCGGAGGATCAACGACCACACCCGGAGGTACCAACTGATGAGTTTGTCCCGGCTGCAGCGGCCTGAAGTACATGTCGTGCGCACCAATGTCAGTTACGGGCTGACCTGCCTGCCACGGTCTTAGGCCGATCAGCACAATCGCTTTGCTTGAGGCATTCATTGCGACAACTTCGGTTCCTTGGATGGTTAGCGTCACGGGGTCGCCGGGCGCACTTTGACCCCAGATAACTGCCGCCAGAATCAAGCTGACAAGCAATGCGGGGGCCGCTAAGCAAATGGTCTTCTTCATAACTCCTCCGTGCGCCGGTTAAAAACCGGCAAGGTGCTGTGAATGAAAGTTTCACGCGTTGAAGGTCTAGCGAACCACAACGACCCCGAGTCATGCGGAGCCGCCCGCGAGGGTGGCGACGAAGCGTTGACAGGGGGACGTACAGGTTGGGTATTGAGCCGTGAAATACATGCCCTGCTGCGCAAGCAGCAGGCCCTCCGGGATGCCGACGCCGTGGAGGAACGCGGAAGGCAACATTGGGCATGCCGCCATCGCGAGGTGTGCTCGGATCCCGCGCGGTCAAAGACCCCAGGCATGTACGGAAGCACCTTGCGCGGGAGCCGGGAGATCCCACGTCTGTCTGCCGCAGAGAGAGCGGCAGACCGTATCGGAAAGCCGAAAGGCGTACGCCGATGACGAACGGACGTGGGAAGTCGGACAGCCCCATAGTACCTGCGAACACGCCGAACAAAGCCGAGGAACCGGCCGTGGAGGCGAGGGAGGGAAGGGGGCTGGCCAAGGGAAACTCGCCCGAGCGTAACGCGTTCCGGACTCAGGGCCGGGAAGACACGCCCAGCGCGCTCGAGCGGGTACGTCAAGCGGCAACGAGAGATAAGAAAACAGCGGTTCACTGCGCTCCTCCACCACATCTACGACGTGGAGCGACTTCGGGCAGCGTTCTGGGCGATTAAGAAGAACGCGGCCGCGGGCGTAGACGGCGAGACGTGTTGCTATTCAGCCCTGCGTCGGTGTTTTCTGTCGGGTGCACATCAGCGGTCTGCCAAGCTGTCACCCGAGAATGTGATATTCCAGGTGCCTGGCCGATGTGGGTCTTCAGGTTTTTTGCGAGCGTTTCTTCTGTGGCAGCCCCTTCAGGGAACCATCCCTTCGCGGTCTCTTCTTCTTGGGACGACTCCTCTTGATTGGTTTCGGCGGGCTGTCCCCACTGCCGTAGATTCGTTCAAGATCATCCATACTCGTGGAAGTATAGCCCTTCAGCGAAGCCTAGCAAAAGGCCCCGTGGCATCTGGCAGCCCGAAAGCCATCTGAGAACCGGAGCCTGATCGCTTTCACCGCATGATCGAGCTTTGCTCACGCAGCGTTGATGTCATTCAAGCCTTCCGTAGTCTGGTCGCACGCGGCGAACTGATCGGGTCGGCTGCGTAGCCTTGATCGCGTTGGCTCCGGAGAAGCAACCTCCTAATAGAGCCTCTGCTGTTGTCGCATAGGTGGATAGCGAGAGCACGGACAGACCAGCGAACCAGGAGCGCCCGAGCCATCTTAGGTATCGCCATCGCCGCCACAGACCCCATCAGCAGCCTGTTCGCAGGCTGGGTGCCGGGATTGGCGGTTCTCACGCACGTGGAGCTACTAGGCAATGGCGCCGACGTAAGCTGCCAAGACACTGTGCCGTTCGCTGTGTGGTGTGCGGCGCGGCATTTCCCGGATTTCGTTTGCGGCATGAAGCGGTGTAGGACTCTGATACGTAGGGGCAGGTCGCATTTCGGGCGCTTCGAGACGGGCGCCGACGGCTACAAGTTGGCTATTTGCGTGGGCAAGCTCCGTATGAATGAACTGAAAAAGGAACTGTGGCAGAGCAGATGGGCCGTGTTGCACGGCATACAATTTGGTTGGCGTTAAGGAGGGACCGCATACCCTCTCTAACGGCGTGCACTTGCAATGAGGAGCGCAACCATGAGAACACTGGTATCCGTGGTTCTTCTCGGTATCGGAATGGGACTAACGGCATGCGACCACGAACCGTCGTATGCAGAGCTGAAGACGGAGAACGAAGAGTTACACGAAAAGCTGGCCTCCGCTCTGGAGCACGTTGAAGAGGCCGAGAGCCACTTGAACGAATTGAAGGACGAGATTTCGAGCGCCGAGAATGAGGCTTCGAGCTACAGCGTTTGTGAAGACGCGGAATCTGCTGCCAGCAGTGCTGCCGACTATGCCGACAATGTTCAGTCGGAGCTTGACGAGGCTAAAGACGAGCTACAGTGACGGCTGTGGTTCTGGCCCAATTGTCGTGACTCGTGGGAACGGATGAAATCGTATGGGATTCGGGGTCAGAGATTTCGTATGGAAGGCGGGACTGGTCCAGGACCTGGGTGTAGCATCTTAGACTCCCACGAATTATCCGCAAGCGAGGCGTTGTGTGCTTTCGCGTCTGGTTGGAGTCGTCCTGATTGTTCTCGCCCTCGTTGGTCTTAGCATTTGCTTTTATCTCTGGAGCAATCGAAAGTGAGACGGTTCCTGGGGGCTAGTTACGTGACGTGAGCGCTGGGCCTCAGAGATCAATGAAAGAAGCGGGAGGGCAGGGTAAGGAAAGTTCCTCCCGCTCCTGGACGACTGGGTGAGCTGCGCCGGGCTCCTGCTGGTCCCTGTCGCCCTCATAGCAGAGGCTGGAGGATAGTCCGCGAGAAGACAACTGGCACTTCTTCCAGTAGGGCAGTTGGTAGTTCGTAGTTCTTACAGTTGAGTCTCCCCGAGACGATGCTAGAGTGCGCGATGTTGTCGGCGGATTGAGGCCACTCGACGCTGACTAACGAAGTGCCACCAGAGCGGAGTCCGCGACGAGACCCGCCCTATTTTTCTGCCCAAAATGTACCAACCATTCTGAAAGCCGCAAGGGTGGTTGGGCGGGAGGTCAGGCTTGCGCAGTGATGCTCACCGCCAGATTCTGGCCGCCTTCCAGGACCGTGTATTCCACCGTCACTGGCGTGCCCTCCTTGACGTGACCTTGTACCTGTGTGTTCTTGTCCAGGACAAAGCTCATGGTGCTGGCACTGTCAGAACTGCCGCTGATTTCGAGGGTGAAGGAGTGGCCGCCGTCCAATCGATGCGACCTTTCCAGTGACCGATTTTGTTGCCTGCTGGGTTTGTTTCCCCGTTGGCGGTTGCTTAGTTTGCGATTGCCCGGCGGCGGGACGCGCCAAAACGACGCCACCCAGAACCAGTGCACCGGCGAGAGAGGCGCAGAGGAGCAGTT
This sequence comes from Terriglobales bacterium, assembly GCA_035623795.1. Taxonomy (GTDB): domain Bacteria; phylum Acidobacteriota; class Terriglobia; order Terriglobales; family Acidobacteriaceae; genus DASPST01. The sequence goes on along the minus strand of DASPST010000084.1, from coordinate 50,233 downwards.
TTCTTATCATCGGCATACACCTCCTTGTGTATTGGTGCTGGAAACGAGCAAGCGTCCCGCCGTTCGCGTGAGCAGATTGAGGATAAGTGCAACCCGCATGGAAACAAAGCCTTTCGCTCCACCTCGTGCCTTGGTCGTGACTTGGATTGCCTGGGGTATCTGCAGCCAAAGAAGTTTTTTCCGAACCCGGCGCTGCCTTTTTTCTAAGGGGAATGATGTAGACAACGCAACGGGTCGGCCATGCATTCCATTCATCTGCGCGGCATGTCTCAACGCTTAGCGAGGATGCCGGTAAGCATTAGAGTCGATCCTGAAGTTTGAGCCCTTATTCGCTGCTGTATATTCGTCAACCGAGCTGAATCGCTCCGCCCGCGCCGGCAAGTTGCAATGGTCGTTGCGCCAAAGCAATTTTGTAAAGCAAAGAGGGACGTGCCGGGCTGGGTCGTATCGATCACTGTCAGTGTGGAGAAGTGCTAATCCACGTCTACGGTGCTGACCAAGAAATCTTCCCGTCGGGCGCATAGAATCGTAGCGTTGACATTCCGGATTTAGGGCTGTTGCGAAAATCTGCAGTTGGTTTCCTTTGGCTATCTGAGAAGAACAAACCATCAATCGTCAGCACTGCCCGGTCTATACCCTTTTCATCCGTAAGCCACACTACTGGGTTATCAGGTTTCATGTCTACCGTTGCGCCGGCGAACTCTGGCGTTCCAAGAGTGAGTCTGGCACGACCATGGCTATCCCGCAAAATGATTTTCTCAGCTTCGACTGTTCGGGGCGTGCTGACCGCAGCCATACACAATAGAACGATTGCAGGTAGAACAATCCCCACTCCAACTAGCTTGAAACATCCATTCTCGTGCTCAAGCCGTCGAATCTGTTTTGTCAGCGTCCAATGGCGCTGGAAGCATCTGGCGAAACACTTCGCTGGTGTCAGAGCCATGAACGTGACCCCAAGCGCACTCGACCGCTACGTGGATGTCAGACGCGGCGAAGGCGCATCGAATGCAACTATCCGGAGAGAATTAAGCGTGCTGCGAAGGGGATTCAGCATCGCAGTGCGCAACGGAACGTTGCGTTCAGCACCCGCGTTTCCGCGTCTGAAAGAATCCCTGCCACGAAGTGGATTTCTCTCGGATGCGGAGTTCCGCTTCATCATCGATGCACACCCGCAACCGTGGTTCCGTGGCTTGGTGACTTGCGCCCGCACTTACGGTTGGCGCAAGTCGGAACTGCTCAACCTGAAAGTGCGGCAGGTCGATTTGCTTTCCCGCACAGTCACATTGCAACCGGGCATGACCAAAAACGACGAAGGCAGGACGGCCTACATGACTGCGAATGTCTTCGTGCTGCTCTCGGAATTGACACGCGGGAAACGACCGAATGACCACGTGTTTACCAGAAATGGAAAGCCAGTGCGTGACCTTCGCGGAACATGGCGGAAGACATGTATCAAGGCCAAAGTAGGGCGCTGGACTTGTCCCGAATGTGAGGACCATCCGGCCCTCGATGAACGCAGCCAGTGTCCTGAATGCAGAGTTAAGTGGAAGTCACGTGAACGTTGCTGGTCAGGTCCGTTATTCCATGACTGGCGACGAACCGCGATACGCAACATGGTCCGCAATGGCACACCGGAACGGGTCGCCATGAAAATCAGCGGACACAAGACGCGCAGTGTTTTCGATAGGTACAACATCGTGAGCACTGCCGACCTCGAAGCAGCAGCCAAGCTGATGGACAAGCGCGATGCTGCCATCGAAACCGCTACGTTTCCGCTACGGTCGCCGGAAATTGCACCCGACACGGTGCAGTTGCTGCCCCGCGGAAAGATGAACTAAACTTTCGATTGCCAACCATTTAGGGCACTATCGCCGGGATGGCGGAATTGGCAGACGCGCTGGACTTAGGATCCAGTGCCGCAAGGCGTGCAGGTTCGAGTCCTGTTCCCGGCACCAAACATACCCAACTCCCGCCCCATCAGTAAGATAAGCTAGGCAGGGTGTTTGTGGTCACGCGCACCGACTGCACCGTTTCCGAAGCAGCCGCAATGGCACTGCGTACCGAACTGTGTACCGTTCTGCTGTTCATGCGCTCGAGAATGATCTGAGGTCACTCGCGGAGCTGATGTCATAGCGATCAAAGACAGCCCGAGTCTCATGCCCCGAAACGCCCTTGGCCAGCTTCTCTGGGATCCCGGTCCTGACCAGGTTGTGGATCGCCAACAACGGCCATCAGTCTTCCGACCGACTCGCTTCCGCCAGCCGTACTCGAAGGCGATTTCGAGAAACAGACGCAGCCAGGGTTGCGTTGCGAGATGGCACAAGCGGTCGTGCGCACTGCAGTCGAGAATCCGAGCCGAGGATAAGCAGGTAGCAGGCTTCAATGTGGGTTCCAACTGTGGCGATGTCGCGGGGCAGATCTTGGGCCATGCCCACGTTCATCGGGAGGGGTGCGAGGAGTGATTCCTGAGAAGCGGATATGTTGAACCGCGTCGGTTCCCGTACCCGTGATCGCAACTGTACGGAACCTTGGCAGTGATGGTCGGCGGTGCTACCGGTGTTTCTGAGGAGCGGCAAGTTAACGGCGGAACACAGGCCGACTTTTGGACCAGTAAAACTGATGATTTTCTCAACACTCGCCACCCTGACTTTTTGCTTGCAAAGTCCGTTGGAGCCGAGGACAATGCATCAATTTTTGTGGGGCGGGCTCATGAGTGTACAAAGGTTGTCGCCTGCGTTGTTGCGTCTTCTCGTACTGCTCTCGCTTTGTTTTGAGTTTTGCTCAATAGCCCCCTAAAATTCCCGCCAGTGGTCACTCCGTCCCAATTCGTCGGCTAGACGGTCTCTCATTACCGAATCCTCCGCAAAATCGGGGGCGGGGGCATGGGCGTGGTGTATGAGGCGGAAGACCTCAAACTCGGTCGTCACGTCGCGCTAAAGTTCCTGCCAGAAGAACTCGCCAATGATCCACAGGCGTTGGAGCGGTTCCGGCGTGAAGCGCGAGCGGCATCCGCCCTGAGCCATCCGAATATCTGCACCATCTACGAAATCGACGATGTGGGCAGTCGGGCTTTCATTGCGATGGAACTGCTGGGGGGACAAACTCTCAAGCACTTGATAACTGGAAAACCCCTGGAGATCGAAACTGTGCTCGATCTCGGCGTACAGGTAGCGGACGCGCTGGATGCGGCTCACACCAAGGGAATCATCCATCGCGACATCAAACCTGCCAACATTTTTGTGACGGCTCGCAGGCAGGCGAAGATTCTCGACTTCGGGTTAGCGAAGGTGAAGCCGGTTCCTAACCACGTGGGAACGATTGAGCAGGCAACGCAATCCACTGCTGACGAGGAACTAACCAGTCCCGGTTCGACTCTCAGAACGGTTGCCTACATGTCGCCAGAGCAAGTAAAGGGCAAGGAACTGGACGCCCGCACGGATCTGTTCTCCTTCGGTGCGGTACTTTACGAGATGTGTACAGGAGTACTGCCGTTTCGCGGCGACACGTCGGCAGTGATTTTCAATGCGATTCTGGAGCGTCCGCCTGTGTCCCCCGTGCGGATGAATCCTGACCTTCCGACGAAACTCGAAGAAGTTATCAACAAGGCTCTTGAGAAAGACCGCAACCTGCGCTACCAGCACGCCTCGGAGATGAAAGCGGACCTCCAACGGCTAAAGCGAGACACAGAATCGCGTCATGCGACTGCCAGCAGTACAGCAGGTCCTCGCTGGTCTCAGCGGACCACAGTGATCGGCGCGGTCGCTTTCGTGTCCATCATCGCACTCATCGCGGTCGCAGCCTTTTATTTGGGCAGGAGTGGTCACGCGCCCATCAACTCCGTTGCCGTGCTGCCCTTCTCTAACGCCAATGGTGATCCCAACACAGAATACCTGAGCGACGGAATCACGGAGGGGGTCATTGACAGGTTGTCGGGTCTTCCAAATCTGAAGGTAATCTCTCGCACTTCTGCATTCCGTTATAAGCAACGAGATGTCGAGCCGCAAAGGGTGGCAAAGGAACTGGGCGTGGAAGCTTTGGTGACGGGTAGGGTCGTCCAGCGAGGAGATGATCTGACGGTGGAGCGCCGAACTGGTGGACGCTCGCGAGGACAAACAGCTTTGGGGCGAGCAGTACAGGGGGCGGAAAGTGGCCGACGCTGCATCCGTTCAGCAAGAGATTGCAACCGCGATCTCCGGGAATCTGCAGGTGCGGTTGACCACAGAAGACAAGACTCGTTTGGCGAAGTCATCGGCGACAAATCCCGAGGCGTATCAGCTTTATTTGAAGGGCAGATATCACGCAAACCAAGCAACGGCAGAAGAGCTAAAGAAGGCCATCGACTACTTCCATCAAACGATAGACTCAGACCCCGGCTACGCTCTTGCCTACGCAGGGCTGGCGGACACATATTGCCAAATTGGAGGCGAGTTCGGAATTTTGCCAGCGACTCAGGTTCTTCCAAAGGCTAAAGCTGCGGCACAAAAGGCGTTGGAGCTTGATGACACCCTGGCTGAGGCACATGCTGCATTGGCATACGCTGAGTTCTTCGACTGGGACTGGCTGAACGTCGAACGAGATTTCAGGCGAGCCATTGAACTGAATCCGAACAATGCGTTTTCTCGTAGGCGCTATGGTGAGTTTCTGCAAGCGAGAACGCGCTTCAGCGAAGCCTTAGCCGAGGGCAAGCGGGCACAAGAACTTGATCCGCTGTCCCCGGACATCGCTGCCAATCTGGGGTTCACCCATTTACTGATGCAAAACTACGACGACTCGATTGCACAATTCCGTAAGGGCTCGACCTCAAATCAAACGTTCCAGAGGCTCATGCTTTCATAGCGGTCGCATATGCAATGAAGGGAATGCACCGCCAAGCTCTTGCTGAGTACGATCAAGTCTCGGATCAGGACAAGGCTGTCGCGCCGGAGAGTCAGCTAATTGCGGATACGCTTGGTTGGATTTTTGCCGTCTCCGGCAGGCAGACTGATGCGCTGAGGATTGCGGTGGAATTCCGCCAGTTGTCCAGGCACGCTTATGTCGATTTTTATCAGCTTGCAACGATTTACGCGGGACTCGGTGAGAAGGACGAGGCGTTCCGTTTGCTCGAAAAGGCTTACAACGAACGTTCTCCCGCCTTAGTCTTTCTCCCTGTTGACCCATTCTGCTACGGGATGCGCTCCGACCCGCGCTACGCCGACCTGCTGCACCGCATTGGACTGCCGCAACCTGCCGAGACGTAACGGGTCAGAACCTATACTGACTATCGACATAAAGCTTTCTCGCGTAACACTCCCATCTGTGATCGCTGTCACGGTTGTGGCCGAAAGTCTTGGGGATAATGTATTTAATCCGAACTCAACTAAGCGAATCACAGACCGGAGCGCCTTATGGCTCTAAAGTTAGACCTCTCCAGAATTAGAGACATTGCTGTCGTTCTTTGCCGGGGCCGGATTGTCTTTGGGGAGGAAGCAGACGAGCTAAGGCGAGTAATTCTCGGCCTACTTAACGAAACCCGTCGAATCGTCATTAATCTCGCTGAGATTGAATACATTGACAGCAGCGGTCTGGGAGTGCTGGTCGCATCGTTTATCTCTGCGCGTAACCGTGGAGCTGAAATCAAATTTGCTGCCTTATCGACGCGAGTTCGAGGAGTGTTGACGACCACGAAGGTGGATCGGTTCTTTGAGATTTACGCCTCCTCCGAGCAGGCGATTAAGTCCTTTCATTCTCGCCTTGAAGCTGCCGCTGGGTGACATGTCATGTCGCCATTTCGCTCAAGACCCGTTGTGAGCGCAATCGAGATCTTTGGCCAACGGGAGGAGGCCCTGTCGTCGCAGCACCAAGCCTCGCTGTAGTAAGAATGTGTTCTCCAGCCACGCATTTCCACAGACAATTGACGTACATTGGGTGATCACAACCATTCTGTGAGGCTGTTATGCCGGAGCTCGATCCTCATCCCGCTGGGTCTTGGCCAGAAATCGCCGCCCAGGCGAAGAAAGAAACCGATCCGAAAAAACTCATAGAGCTTATCCAAACCCTCTGCGAAGCCCTAGAACAAATCCGGCTAGAGCGTGCCCGAAAGCTGCCACCCAAATCTGCCGCTGCTTAGCCCCCAATCTGAATGGCTCCTGAGGCATTGGCCCCTGCTCGCGGACTTTAGGTCATCGTTGAGGAAATCAGCCAGGGACCAGGCGTCACGTCAGGGGTTTTGAGCGTAAAAGGGAATTTGTCGCCAATCAGGGACTCAAGATTCATCAATTCTACTCATAGAGCTTATAGACTTGTAGCGTCTAGTCTCATAAGCGTTTTAGAAATTAAATTGGGTACGTGCAGAGGAGAGTCAATGCAAAAACGCAAACTAGGAAAAAGCCATCTTGAAGTTTCGGCAGTGGGCCTGGGATGCATGGGGTTGAGCTTCGGTTACGGCCCCGCCCTCGAGAAACAGCAAGGAATCGCGCTCATTCGTGCCGCCGTCGATCGCGGTGTCACATTCTTCGACACGGCTGAGGTTTACGGCCCGTTCACCAACGAAGAGCTGGTTGGCGAGGCTCTCGCGCCGGTTCGTGATCAGGTGGTGATCGCTACCAAGTTCGGCTGGCAGGCAAACTCGACCGATGGCAAGTGGAGCGAACTGAATAGCCATCCCGACCGCATCAGGCAGGCGGTCGAGGGCTCGCTTAAGCGACTGCGGACGGATGTTATCGACCTGCTCTATCAGCACCGGGTGGATCCGAACGTTCCCATGGAGGAGGTCGCCGGAACCGTGAAGGAACTTATCCAGCAAGGCAAGGTGAAGTACTTCGGACTCTCTGAAGCTGGCGTTCAGGCGATTCGTCGAGCACACGCGGTCCAGCCGGTGACCGCTCTCCAGAGCGAGTACTCACTCTGGTGGAGGGAGCCCGAAGAGCAGATCCTTCCCACGCTCGAAGAACTCGGCATTGGCTTTGTACCCTTCAGCCCTCTCGGTAAAGGCTTCCTCACTGGAGCGATCTCGAAAGATACCCAATTCGATCAGACTGATTTCCGCAACACGGTTCCTCGGTTCTCGCCGGAGAACCGCACAGCAAATCGGGCGCTGGTCGATCTGCTCGGCCGTTTCGCGGAACAGAAGAAGGCCACTCCTGCCCAGATCGCATTAGCCTGGGTCCTCGCCCAGAAGCCATGGATGGTTCCCATCCCCGGTACGACGAAGCTTCATCGACTTGGGGAGAACCTTGGAGCCGTACACGTCGAACTAACGAGGGAGGATCTTCGTCAGATCGATGATGCAACGGCCAAGATACACGTCCAAGGCGCTCGTTATTCCCAAGCCGCGCAGCGCTACATCAATCGCTGAATCTCGGCCCCGGCAGTACAGTCTATCGAACGGCGCATGGAAACTCCGTCCCAGCGGCGGGGTTTGCTTGTCCTTCAGGAGTTCCCGGATAACTGTTAAGAACAGCGTTCTCGCAAGATTCGCACAGCCCACCGCACGCCGCGACTGCTGTTCTCTCTAAATCCCAAGTTCTGGGTCACTATAAACTTGCGCTCTTTTTTCGCCCAAAAGCGGGTCGTGAGTGCCGGCGCGATATTCCCCGACAACCCATCTTGTGGCATGATCGCTCGATAGGAGAGATTCACCATGCTTTGGCGCGCACGCAGCTCTGATGCTTGCGCGATCCTAACTTTCCCCGAGGAGAGGCGGAAATGTTCGAAACCAGTGGAATCACCGATGTGATGGAAAAGAGCCCATGGCAGAAATACGTGCTCTGGTTCGCAGCAGGCTGCCTGGTGACGATTCTGATCTTCTACATGCTCCTCATACCCGGTGCGGAGCGTGCTGCGGCTGAGTCCGCTGAAAAAGCGGCACAACAGAAATTCTCCGCTGAACTGGCAAAGAACCCGGTGGAAGTTCAACTGGAAAGCACGAAGGCCGCATTGCAGACTGCAAGCCAAGAGCGCGACACGTGTAATGCCAAGTTTGATCGCCACACGATCCTTTACGATAACAGCATCATCATCGACCCCAGCAAGATCTGGATCATTCCCGTCGATATTGAACCGATCGCCGTCGGCGACCACTCCGTCACTTACACGCACTACGACCCGAAGACCAAGCGCGAGACTGTGCACTTCCATCCTAAGCGGCAATAGCCGACAGCTGCTCGCCGAGCGGGCAACCAACGCCCGAATCCGAACGCCCTCGGCATGAAAGTGGTCTGAGACCTGGCAGGCGTAGAGGTAGATTTGCCGGATTGTGCGGGTGGATCCGAGCAAGGAAGCGAATTCCCACCGCGCAGGATTTGCCGTGCAACTCACAAAAGGCGGGTTGGCCGTGTAGTTGATGGCCTACGCGGCTCTCTTCTTAAAGGCACACGTGTCATCCTGTTTGGCTGGCTTCTCGTGTCCATCCAGACGAAAAACGCCCCGCAGAACACCTTGTGGCAGATGTGGTAGGTCTCAGCGTGCGATAGGTACAGAGCGGTTCCGCAGTCGGTACAGGGAGAGACGGCATAGCGGCCACACGGCGTTGCCAGAGCGTCCTCCCAACTACTGACCGCAACGATTTCACAGGAAATCATCAGACCGCCGCGCAGTCCAATGTGCAGGCACTCCAGAACGGCAAGTCAGGGTCTGCCTTGCGTTCGCGCTCAAACCAGTTCGTGCCGTCCTGCCCACTGACTGTAATCCTTGTTCCGAATCTTGAGCCATCGAGTGGTTTCAGTGTAGGGATGTGGTGGGAACGCGAATTTGGGCACCTGGCACAACCTCGCCCGAACGGTTCTTAGCAGCGCACCAGAGAGCGTGGCTCTCGCGCTTACCAACGCTATGGAGGCATCATCGACGGCCACCCAGGGCAGTTCTTGGCTGGCCCACCTGCCCGGATTCATCGGGCGCACATTCAACAATACATTACAAAACGTGTGGGAGGTCACCGCGCACCCCTTGTCCTCCCCGCTCGATCTTCTCGAGGCCCGGACCGACGAATGGATCGCACACGCAGGACCGGGACCAGGAACTCAGGTTAGAGGGAACGCAGGAAGTTTAGAAGATCCTGCTGCTGCGACGGGCTGAGCGCGTTGAAGTTGCTAATGACGCCTTGCGCTTCGGAGCCGCGACTGCTGTGCGCCTCGATGGCCTCCAGCACATCCGAGGTACGGCCATCGTGCAGGAAGAAGATTCGCTGGCCCAGTCCCCACAACGGAGCAGTGCGAAATTGCTGCCCATTTGCGTTTCCCTGGGAGACCGCATCGGCCAAGCCCAAGCCCATGTTATGCACCAACAGGTCGCTGAAGAGATTCGCTTGAACTCCGGAGAGCGCATTGGCTTCGGTCGACTTCGCGGTGGTCATGCTCGGCGTGTGACACAGGGCGCAGCCCACAAGCGTGAACTCCTGCTGTCCTCGCTGCGTGGACATACTCGATGGCCCGCGCGCGGGTGGTGCCAGCAGGCGTGCGAAGGCGGCAAACGCCGTAACGTCGCTGTTGACGGCCACTCCTGCAAGCTCGGGGTTTGACCGGTCCTCGGGCGTCCGATTTATTTTGCAGCCTGCCGGCAGGACACCTCCGGGTGCAGGGCGTTTGGTGGGAAACACCTCGTTGCTGACACCGACCTCGACGTTGTACGCCTCGCCCGCAAACATCAGCAAAGACTTGTTCTGCGCTTTCCAGCCGAAGCGCGAAATCGTACCATCGTTGGCGCTGCGGTTTGGCTGACCAGAGATCCCGAGTGCAGCCTTTGCCGTCGCGTTTGCAGCTTGATTAGCCAGAATGGTCGCGTCATCAATGTTCTCGATCAGCCCTAAGCCGTATAGAGGTGTCGGGATACGAAAGACGGCGTTGCCAAGCGCAAGCTCATGTGCAAAGTTCGGCTGCGACAGCGTGCAGCTGGCGTTATCCGAGCGGCCCGTGACGGTGAATAGGTCATGAACACCGCCGTCCGGGACCTTGCGATTCAGGCTGCCGTCAGGGTTGTGAAAATAATCGAGGCGCATCTCGCGCACCGGGCCGTCAGGCGCGATGAACGGCGGAATGATGTTCCTCGCGCCGTCTTCGTTGTAGTCTACCGTGGCTTGGGGGTTGGCACCTATGAAGGGATACACTGTCGCTGACGGCGACGTGCCGCCTGAGCTAGGCTGAGCGTGGCACCCGCTGCAAGCGTGCACCGGCCCAGAATTGTAGAACGGGCCGAGGCCACTCCGAAAGGTCTCCGGTTCTTCGAATCTGGCCGCGCCATCGGACGCCTGTGCAAGCTGCGCGGCCGTTACGCCAGGGAGGAATCCTCCAGCGCTGATTGGCGCACCGCGAGGTCCGGGATCTTTCGCTGCCTTGTCGGTCCCGGCAAGGTTCTGGGCTCCCATCCAACCGCCGACGGTTACAGCCACGCACAGGAACATCAACGGCCGGAAAGACGCTGAAAATGCACTGCGTCTCCTGCGTCCCTCCTTATGGGGACGCGTTGGAGCTGCGGGCAGAATGCCGTCCGTTAGATCGGCACCATGATCGCGCGTTCGCAGGAGCAGGTGCGTGATTGTGTTGCGAGCCGCATCCGTAATGCGGTGAATCGAACGGATGCTCTTGTCTTCGAGCAAAACGGGGAGCAGTGCGAGCTTTTTCTCGAGTGCCAGTGCGTTCATCGGTTTGCCTCTTGACTGCGAGTGGGGGCAAGCCGATAATCCGTTTCAAGCGACTGTGACTTCGGCTCGCCGGAGTTATGGTTTCGGGGCCGCTAAGTGTTGACGCACCTAGCGGCTCTCACTGTTTGGAGGCGACAACCTCATTCCTTCTCCCTGTGGCAACCTCGGCCAGTGTCGAACTCCACGGCGTTCGTTTGGAAACGGGGGACAGTGCGCAGGATCCGACCCACACAATCCAGCGACCTGGGAGACCCCAGACGGGTAGCGCTACGAGAATTGCGAACGAACCCTGAGAGGAAGAGACGCGGGGTACAGTAGTCGAACCGAGGGGAGCTGTCAAGGAAAAAGTTAGCAATTGTGTCCTTTGAGCACTATAGCTTACGGTCGCTCCATCAACTGTTACCTGAAGCTCGACGCTATTGGTGTTGCGAACTTTGTTCAGCAACGGTTAAGGCAATACTGCTGACATCGATGTGTCACGGATCAGGAGGTCTTCGGCTGACTCAAACACTCAAACCACTCTGAATGCTTCCACCAAGAACGCGCACCTGATACGACACGTTCGTTCTGTTGGTTGAAGACACACAGCCAGATACGTAGAAGAAGGCTGCACGGTTGGGGCGAGAGGCGCGATTGGCAATCGGAGAGTGACTGTGAACCGAACCAGCCGATCTCTTAGTTTAAAAGACCGACGCCGGTCGACTTCGCCATGGCCAGGATAAGGTTTGTCATGAGCACGCGTCTCGCCGGGTGCGACATATCCTGTCCTTCGCCAAGGGCGGTGAAGATGGGCGCCGGGAATCCAGACTACGACGCACACTTAGGAGATAAAGCAATGTAACTCAAGTGAACCGAATGGCGGGAATTAAGATCCAGTCTCGTCAGGCGTGGGGATTCGACTTCCCGGCATCAACTCTCCGGATGCTCCAGCTTCCGACTTTCAGGCAATGGGACTTGATCACTGAGCGCCTTTCCCGGCGTAAAATCACTGCGATTACGATCCGGATTCGGCTTACCGAAAGAGCGTTTTCTTCTTTGTTTTCCTACACATATAGGCTATTCTGTTGGCCTGTATGCGCACCAAAAAACGACTCATTGGGGCCGTCCTCGCGCGGACTGCCTTTTGCTTTTTCCTGCTAGTTTTCGAGCTTGCCGATCCGTCTCTTGCGGCTGAGCGGCCTGAGTCCGGGCTTACCCCAATTCTCACTTACATCTCTTCCGCATGGGACACGCTCACGCGATCGATGACGAATTGCGACACCATCACCGATCCTAAGTTGGCGGAGGCTTCAATTCTCTACCTTCCGGCTCATTTCCCGGCGCCGTCGGCCGTACGTGAATTGGAGAAGCACTGCAAGGTGAAAGTCCAGGAACTGCCTGTAGTGATTACGGCCCCGGGCCAGGTGACGACCAATCTCACTCCTTCCGGTATCCTTTATCTGCAGAACGAGTATGTCGTTCCCGGTGGGCGTTTCAACGAGATGTATGGTTGGGACAGCTATTTCATCGTGCGTGGCCTGCTCGAGGATGGACGGCTCGAACTCGCCCGTGGCATGGTGGAGAATTTCTTCTTCGAGATCGAAAATTACGGGACGGTACTGAACGCTAACCGCACTTACTTCCTGACCCGTTCTCAGCCACCGTTTCTCACCTCCATGATTCTCGCGGTTTATGAGGCGGACAAGGCCGCGGGCCACGAAGACCGCCCCTGGCTCCAGAGGGCCTATGGCTACGCCCGCAAAGACTATGAAATGTGGAACCGCGACCCGCACCGCGCCGGCGAGACCGGCCTATCCCGCTACTACGACTTCGGCAGCGGACCCGCCCCGGAAAGCGTGAAAGACGAAGCCGGCTTTTACCGGAAGGTCGCCCTCTATTTCTTGCTCCACCCGGGTGCGCGCAGCTATACCGTGCCGATGGAGAGCAGTGCTCCCGAGCCGGCGCCCGGAGCGCAGTATTCCGTGCAGGTGTGCGACGTGCCAATGACAATGGGACGGCCCGACTGCGAGCCCAAGAAAGACGTCTCGCTGACCGCAGACTACTACGAAGGCGACCGCGCTATGCGCGAGTCAGGCTTCGACATATCCTTTCGCTTCGGACCCTACGGAGCGGCCACCCAGCATTACGCCCCTGTCTGCCTGAACAGCCTGCTGTACAAGACAGAAAAGGATCTCGAGCGCATGAGCGAGATTCTCGGCTTGCCGCAGGACGCCCCACGGTGGCGGCAGCGGGCCGAGGAACGTAGGGCTCGGATCCAGCAGTACTCCTGGGACTCAGTGCGCGGCCTGTTCTTCGACTACAACCTCGACGCGGGAGTGCGTTCCACTTACGAGTACCTTACAACCTTCTACCCGCTCTGGGCAGGTCTTGCCACCCCGGAGCAGGCCCAGGCCCTCGCGCACAACCTTTCCATCTTCGAACGCGCGGGTGGCCTCGCCATGAGTATCCGCGACAACGGCGTGCAGTGGGACTATCCTTACGGCTGGGCACCCACCAACTTGTTGGCCATCGAGGGTCTCCGCCGCTACGGCTTCACGGACGACGCTAACCGCATCTCCTATGAGTTCCTGTCGATGATCGCCGAGAATTTTCGCCGCGACGGAACCATCCGCGAGAAATACAACGTGGTCAGCCGCTCCTCCGAATCCAACATCCAGGCGGGATACCGGCAGAATGTGATCGGCTTCGGCTGGACCAACGGGACATTCCTGGCCTTGCTGCACGCCCTGCCCAAAGAAATGGTGACCCGGCTGGCGAAAGAACAAGGCACCCCAGCGTCGACATGGCGCGGGGACGACTTTTCTCCGCTGCCATCCGCTCAACCGGAGACGATGCGGCCGTCAGCCGACGTTCGTCAGCCGCAGAACTAGTGGTTCGTCGGGAAACCGAGCTCGATCCCGCTACCTCCAGGGCGAAGCATACGAGCCTCTCACGATCACGGCTTGGAATCCTGCACATCTTGCAACTGTTGCGCCAGCTTCCGCTCTCGCTCCGCGGCTTCCGTGTTTCCCATGTCCTGGTAAGCCTGCCCCAGCAGATGATGAGCCACTGAATTGTTGGGGTCCATGCTTAGTGCGTGCTGCAGCATGCGCGCCGCCAATTCGGCTTCCCCCTTTTTCTCCAATACCTTTCCCATCAGGATATAAGGTCCGGTCGAAGTGGCATCGAGCCAGATCGAACGCTGTAAGAGTCGTTCGGCCTCATCGAACTTCTGTACGCGGGAATAAGCATCCGCCAGCTTGTAATAGGTCGCGGCGTGCCCGGGATTAATCGCGAGTTCTTTCTGGAAGTCGTCGATGGCCTCGGGGACTCTCGACTTGTACAGGTGAAGCTCCCCCAGGAAAAAGTGAGCCAGCGGCAGCTTGGGATCGAGGGCGATGGCCTTCTGGGCATATTCCTCGGCGATCGGATCAAATTCCTGCCGCAGGAGCACACGAGCCGTCAACAGATAAGCCGCGGCGGAAGCGGGTGGTACATCGTACATGCGCGCGAAGGCGTGCCGGGCCTGGTCGTAGTTCTTGGTCTGGATGTAGGCTACGCCCAGGAGATAGGAGGCATCCACGTTCGCCCGTGGGAACCAGCCCTGGACTTTCTCCAGAAGCGGGATTGCTTCCCCCGGCCGGCCTGACAGGTAGTAGGAAAGCCCCAGCAACTGGATGGCTTCCTCGTCTTGCGGATCTTCCGCCACGGCTTTCTTCAAAGCATCAATGGCCTTAGGGTAGTCTCCGGTCTTGTAGTAGGCGGCCCCAAGCTCGTGCGACAGACCTTTCATGTCGGGATGGGTGGCTTCAAGATCATGCAGCTTAGCCAGAGCTTCATCATTCTTGCCCCGCCCGAGAAGACGACGCGCCTCCGCAAAGGTAGAGTCGAGGGTCTGCGAAGGGGCAGCCTGTGACGGCGCAGTCGGCTGAGAGACTGTCCCTGCCGACTGAGCCCGGGCAGCGCCTGTCAGCAAGAGAAACAGGAGAACGACGCAGTAAACGAGTTTCACAGGAAATTCCTGTTAGATCCCAGCGACCGAAATTGAAGCACAATCCCGCCGAGTTCGCTGCCTGCCAGCTGGCTTCGTCAAGGCCCACAGGTGGGCGGCGTCCGGTCGAGATGCTTGAGAAATGTCTTTGCCGCCTCCCAGTCAGGATCAAACTCCAGCACCCGCAAAGTATAACTGCGAGCTTGCTCGTACTGGCCGGAGGCACAGAATGCGTACGCCAGGCTCATGCCGACACTGCTACGGTAGGGTGCGTGCTCGAACACTCCTTGCCACAGGCTGACCGCATGGGCAAGATGTCCAGTTTGGGCTTCGAGGACACCTAGATTGTCAGCAGCATCGAGGGAGGCGGGCTCGTAGGTCAGGGCCCGCTGATATAGCTCTCGCGCCCCGTCCCGCTCTCCACCCCGTTGCTCGACGTAAGCCAGCGCCGCAAGCAGAGCGGGATCGTCGGGGAATTGTGCAACGGCCTGGTGTAACAGATGTTCAGCCTCGGAGCATGCCGACGACATGCCGCGGTCCGCAAGGGTTTGCCAGGCGAGCGCGCGGTCGCGAAGATCTGCTCCCGCGGAGGAGGGGAAGGGGACCAGGCGCGGCTTCGATTCGGTTGCATCGGCAAGCCATTGCTGCGTCACGAGAGGCCGTCGCGGAATGCGGTGATCGGTGACTTCGGTGTGAGCGACATCTGTGCTCTGGGTTGCAGGCATGTGGCACGCGGTGCAATCGGCCTTGTTCGGATGGTGCCTCTCGCCAAAAGCCGCACCATGGCACGCCAGACACCTGCTTCGATAGTAAGAAACTCGCGTTGCTGGAGTAGGCTCCGAGTGAGGGTCGTGGCAACTGGTGCACGACATGGCATCGGCTGATTTCTTCTTGCAGATGCTTTGCGCGAAGGCCTCGAACTGGCTGACCGCCCCCAGATGAGAGTCCGAAGAGCCTTCCAGCACAAAGTAGCGGACGTAGTCGGAAAGATTGTCGCCGGGACGGTACTCATAAAGATGATGGCCAGTGCGCTCGATAGCGACCTTTCCCTCAAGGTGACACTGCATGCATACCTCATCGCGCCGCGCGGCCGGTAGTTTGGCTGGGTTGACAATGGGGCCACCCTGCAGGTGGGCGGTCCCTGGCCCATGGCAGCGTTCGCAGGCCACACCAGCTTGGGTGAGGACGGGAGACGCGTAGCGATTTTCGGTGCCCTTCACCGGCGGTTGCATGCCGCTGACGTGGCAGTGCAGACAACTGGAGTACGCAGGGAGATTCATGGGGATCCGGGTCGCCGTCTGATAGGCAGGCGCCATGTCCCAGACCCTTTGGTCTCCGTACCAGTTTACTGGCGACTCGAACAGGAAACCGTCGACCTCGAAAAGATAGGTCAGACCCCGCCTTCCGGACCCGATGTAATAAAGCAGTTCGCGTCTGCCGTGGACCAAGGGATCGCCCGGGCGTTCGAAACTCAGCCAGGCGTGCCCGCCCTCACCATAAATGCGGTAGTGGACACCGGACTTGGCATGGACGAAATCGGCAGGTCGGAACTGGTCCGCAGCCGGGCCGCTGGCATGGGCCATGGAACTGCCAGCGTAGGACTCGAAGATGGCAGCGTGGCAGCGGGCGCACGCGTCATTGCCCACATACCCGCTTCGAGCGGAGTCATTGTGGAGCGGTTTAGGGGCTTGGCCCGGCAGGGAGATCGAGGCGAGAAGGGCGCCAGCGCAGATCAGCCGTAGGGGAACGGATGACAACTGTTGCATGCAGGAACTTTCACCGCTTGTCCACATCGCCCGGTGACCGCGGCCATTCTAATTTGTTTCTCATCTTTATCATCCCGGCTTCTCAAGTCGACTGCTTGCGGGATTGGGCTCCATTCTGGTGGGGATCGGCCGCGTGGCGCCATCGATCACGGATAAAAAAGGGAGCCGCGCGGGCTCCCTCTGGAAGAAAACCTCGCTCGTGCTAGAACTCGAACCGCACCGCGAACTCCAGCTGCCGCATACTTGTGCCGAACTCGAGTCCTGTGATCTTTCCGTTGTTGCCGCCCGGGCAGTCCACGCAAGTGTTCGCCCCGTTGTTCTGGCTGAAGGCGAATACCGGGTGATTGAAGATGTTGTACGCGTTCATGATGAACTTCGCCCGGAACCGTTCTGTGATCGGAAACAATTTCATCACCGACAGGTCGGAATAGAACCCGCTGGGACCGAGGTAACTGTTGCGGCCGATATCGCCGATTGCTCCACAGTCTGAAAGCCCGAACGGACCGGAGATCGGGCGTGGCAAACTGCAAGCGTCGGTTCCCAGCGCCAACGTGTTGGGATTGGGATACGCTAACGGGGCCACGGGCGTGAAGTAGGTTCGGGTATGGGCGACGGGATTCAACGAACCCACACCCAGGTGGAGGCTTCCTTGACCCTTCTGCGGACGGCACGGCCCGGTATCGATCACGCTGCCGCATTCGCCGATGCTCGGTGTCCAAGGCAAACCGCTACTCCAGTTCGTTGTGTTGCTCAACTGCCACCCGCCGACCACGTAGTCCATCGCCTTGCTGACATCGCCCAGGTGGGGCTTACCCCGGCCGAACGGCAGTTCGTAAATGGTGTTGATGACGAACACGCTGTTGCGGTTGAAATCGACAGGGCCCCACGCCACCGTGTGGCTGATGGCGTAATAGCTGTCGGTGTAGTTGTCCGCATGAGAATAGGTGTAATGAGCCAGGAACTGCAGTCCCTGGGAGAAGCGCTTATCGACCTTGACCTCGAAGGCATTGTAGGTGCTCGCCGCATCGTTGCCGTAGTAATTGCCCAAGTCGAAGGGGATGGTGGGGTAAAGAGGACGACGATTGTTCTGAGGTACGAAGGCGCTGAATCCGGCATACGTGTGCGCACCCGGGGTGCCTATAACCAGATCCTGTCCCTCCCCGGCAGCTGCCGGATTGATGTCATAATTGGGTCCGTCCCCGGCAAATCCGTGCGTCCCCTTGCTGCCTACGTAAGCCACCTCCAGCGCAATCGTGTTGGTGAGCTGATGCTGCACGGTGGCGTTCCAGGCGTCCACTGTCGGCAGAACCTGCGTGGTGGGGCGAATGTGTGAGCCCGACAACTGGGCGGTGAGAGGAAAGAAGCCGTTGGAAGGAACCGGAGGAAACGCCGTTGCGGGATCGATGTTGGAGTTGGTGGGACCGCCATCCAGCTTGAAGAGATAAACCAAGTTCGAGGAACAAGGAGTCGCTGCGGTACAGCTGGGGTTGGCTGCGTTTGTGGTGAACGTGCTGGCATCGTAGTTCTGCTTGAGCAGCACCGGCAAGTTCTGGGTTACGGTGTGTCCGAAGTTGGAACCGAACACCCCGATATCATAGCTGCGGCCGTAGCCCGCTCGAATCACAGTTTTGGGTGTCAGCTGGTAAGCGACCCCGAAACGTGGCGCGAAAGCATGCCAATCGTTGCTGATGTTGCCGTTCGTGGCGTAGGGACCGAACCCGGCGACACGGATGCCGCCGGCGCCGCCATTGTCGACAATGTTGGCAAAGCCCCCATTACCTTTCCCGTTTACCGTCTCTGGAAAGTAGATTTCCCAGCGCAGACCGTAGTTGATGGTCAACTTGGAACTGGCGCGCCACGTATCCTGGCCGTAGAAGAAGAAGCGCTTCTGGCGTTCCGCGGCATTGGTGGCTGAGACCAGATTGGGGTTATTTACATAACGAGCAAAGGAGGTGACGTCGCCGAGCAAGAACGTGGCCAGATCCAGGCCGCCGAGGCCCCCGTTGGAAGTGCCCTCAGGGCTGAAGTTGTATTCGCCGGTGCGATTGTTGTCGCTGGGAATGCGCAGATTCATGGCGTAGCGAATGTCAGCCCCGAACTTGATCTGGTGGTTGCCACGAACATTGGTCCAGTTGTTGACAAACTGGAACTGTTGCTCGCTTTCCGTCAGCGGGCAGTTGCAGCGGGCCACGCCGAGACCATCGCCGAAGCTCGCAATGACCGCTCCAATGCCGCCACTATTTGGCGCGCCGCCCTCTCCGCTGATGGGATCCGGACCCAGGAGAAAGGCCCCCAAGCCATTGGTATTGGAAAGTCCGGGGATATTGGCCCCGGGGATCCCGAATCCTGTCATGGGAGTCCCGGTGTCCGGTTTCGAGGTTTGTGGATTGTACTTAAAATACCCGAAGCGGAAGTCGGTCAACCAGTTGTTGGTGACCGTCTTGTTGAACCCCGTTGCCAAGCTATAGTTGTGCGTATTGGAAGTGCCGGCCAAGCCTAAGGCGCCGCTCGTGCCGCCATCGCCCGGACCGCCTAAAGGCCCCAGCAACCCTTTCCCGGACAAAGTGTAGTAGGAGAGGCTGAACCGGCCGAACACGTTCAGCGTGGGGCTGGCGCTGTAGTCGATGCGGGTGTCGAAGCTATTCTGCGTGAACGGACCTGAGCCGCCGGCGGAATAATTATTCAACACCACGTTGCCGGGGTTTGGCAAGTCGGCGAGGATCTTGCCCGCGGCCGGCGAGATGTCTTGAATCGGAATGCAGTTCCCCAGGCAATTGGCCGCGGGTTGAGGACCGAATTTCAGTCGGCCAGCCCCGGTGCTGAGATTGCCGGTTGTAGGGTCATAGACCTGCCCTCCGCCGGGCGCCACGCCCAGATATTGGCTCAGATCACAGAATCCGGTGGTGTTGGTTGCCGGATTACACGTCGACAGAACCGTAGATGTGGGAAGCGTGAACAAACCGCTGACTCCGGTCGTCTGCCGTGTTCCCTGGTAATCGCCGAAAAAGAAGAGTTTGTCCTTGATGATGGGGCCGCCAAGAGTACCGCCGAACTGCGCCCAACGATTTTCCGGAATGAAGCGGTGGGTCAGCGGATCCGGGGTGCTTTGCGCGAAGGGGTCGCGGGCCTGGGTCCAATCCGAGCGGCGGTAAAAGAACGCTGTGCCGTGCAAACTGTTGCTGCCCGACTTGGTCTGCGACGTAACCAGGCTAGCCACTGCCTTGCCGAATTCCGCGTCGTAGTTCTGCAAGGCGACCTTGGCTTCGGTAACGGCATCCAGGTTGGGGTTGATCACGATAATCCCCAGGATAGGATCTTGGTTGTCGGTCCCATCCAGTTCAAAGCCCGTGCCGCTGAAGTGCTGGCCCTGAGTGAAGATCTGCTGGCCTTGCTGGGGATTCTCCGTCGCCGCGTGGCTCCAGCCGACGATTTTTTGCGAACCGGGAGCCATCAGTTGCAACTGCGTGAAGTTGCGATTTAGGATAGGTACCTCTTCGACGGCTCTGTCGTTGAAAACAGTGGCGACGTCGGCGCGATCCGTCTTGAGTTGCGGGGCCTCCGCCGTGACCTCGACCGTCTCGCTGGTTCCGCCCACCTGGAATTGCAGGTCCACGCGCGATCCCGCATCGGCCTGGACTACGATGTCCTTTTGCTGGCTTACCTTGAACCCGGCCGCTTCGGCGCTAACGGTATAGAGATCTGGGACGAGGTGGGTCACCGAGTAGTTGCCGTCCGCATTGGTGCTGGTTTCATCGGTCGTCCCCTTACGCTGGTTGGTCACCGTTATCTTGGCGCCTGCAACCGCTGCCCCCTGCGGGTCGGTCAATGTGCCCAAGATGCTCCCATAGACGGCCTGCGCGCGCGCGGCTGGTGTGTGGAAGCACATTAGCCCCAAAACGGCTGCACCCGCCAACACGATCAAAGCTTTATTCTTCATTGCATCCCCCAGTGTCGTTTCGACACCACCCCGATGTCCCCGATTGAAACAGCACGATTTGCTAAAGTACGCCGCGTGATAAAAAATTCAGCAGTAATACAAAACTACTATCAAGGAAATCGCGCTTGCAGTTCAGGTTCCCAAATCCAAATTGTTCGTAGGATGTTGAAATCATTAGGAAATCAAGAATCGCCCAGTACGCCGATCCATATGACATTTGGAAATGTAATCGAACCAGCTATGAAAAGCGGAAGCCCCTTTAAGGAGCCTCCCCGGCTGGTGCGTTGGCTTACGAAAACTAGACAATCCCCGTTCGCGCTGATCATACGAATGGCATGCGGGCGACACCACCCCACCCCGCGCGGAAGTACAACCTTAGCGAGCGCGGACACTTTGTTTTTTCGTTAGGTCTAGTTAAAGTTTCAGGGGGTTTGATACGGTTACAGAAGGACAAATTCCGGTATTGCTGCTAGATGGGGGACCTTGTTACGCTTGGTTACATGTCGGTAACAAAGGCACCGGCGGAAGCGAGGGAGCCCTACCTCGCGGCCGTGGAGTCGATCACTCGAAGTAACGCTCTGCACGGCTCGGAGTCGCTGTGCAAGTTGCTCCGGTACCTGGCTGGGCACGCCCTGCAGAATCCTGGGGTCGCACTCAAGGAATATCAGATCGCGACTGAGGTCTTCGGGCGCCCCCGAGACTTCGATCCCCACCTGGATTCCGCCATCCGGGTGCAGGCGGGACGCCTTCGGATGAAACTGGCGGAGTATTACGCCACTGAGGGTGCTGACGACGCCATCGTAGTGGAGTTCCCCAAGGGAACCTACGCCCTCACCTTCCACCGTCGCACTGTGGACCGCGGGCGGCCACTCGCTGCTCCAGTCTCGTCTGAGACGCAGACCCGCGGGGCGCGCAATTGGGTCATTGCCGTGGTCGTGCTTTCTTTCCTACTGATTGTGGCGGCTGCTGCCATAGCCGGGTTATGGGAGAGCCAGCGGCAGGCCATCGCGTCTGTCCCGGTGACTCCGCCTGTGCCTCAACCCCTCCGCACCTTCTGGAAGGGATTTCTCGCCGGCCCCGAGGAACCTTGGGTGGTTTTCAGCAATGCCGCTTTCGTCGGCCGCCCCGAGATCGGTATGCGCTATCTCAACCCTGCAAAGGATTCCCACGCGCTGGTCCAGGACCACTACACTGGCGTCGGTGAAGTACTGGGCGTACACGAACTGGACCGCGTCTTCCACCTCCTCTATCGCGAGATCCGGGTGAAGCGAGGAAGCCTGTTTTCCCTCGATGACGCCAAGCACAACAACCTGATCTTCGTCGGGTCACCCGCTGAAAACCTAACCCTGCGCGACCTCCCTATCGTGCGGCAGTTTGTGTTTCAGCGCTTGTCATCCGGTCCGCAAAAAGGTGATCTGGTCATCGTGAATCTCCATCCCGCAAGCGGAGAGCCGCAATACTACCGGGCCACTCCGTCCGATATGCCCCTGACCGAGGACTACTCTCTCATCGCGCTAGTGCCCGGACTGGATCCTTCCGGATCGGTGCTGATTCTTGCCGGACTGACGACCATCGGAACGCAGGCCGCGGTCGAGTACGTCTGCCGCGAGGACTCGCTGTCCAAGCTTCTGGCCCGGATCGCGATGACCCCGGCCGGCGACGTCAAGCCGTTTGAGGCAGTGCTCCAGGTCAAGGTCGCTCGCGGCGTCCCCGTGGAATCAAACATCGTGGCCGTACGCAACGAAACCTAAACGCCAACGCCCACGGTGAAGGATCGTTTTTCAATCGAGCGTGCCCTCATTTCTGCTGGGCCGGCGACGAGAGCCGGGGATCGAGTTCCACTGCTTTCTTGAATTCTTCTGAGGACTCCTGTTTCTCACCCTTGCGCTCGAGCGCGATACCCAGCTGGTAGTGTGCCTGAGCATAGTTCGGGCTGGAGCGAAGGGCGGACCGGAATTGAACAATGGCTCCGTCAACATCACCGGCATTAAGCAAGCGCTCGCCCGAACTGGTGGCGAGCGCCGCCGCCTGCAGAGCCGTCTTCTCTTGGCCGATCTGTTGTCCCGCGCGCGCCTCCGCGGCTGCGGCCTCTTCCTCCCCCAGTCCGCGCAGGACGGAGGCGAGCGTCGTGTGGGCGCCTGCAAAGTCCGGCTGCAACCGGATGGCCTGGCGCAAGGCCTCCGCCGCTTCCGGCAGCTTCCCCTGTTGCTTGAGCACCGTGCCCAGCGTGTAATACGCCTCTGCGTAATCCGGGCGGGCTTTGATGGCAAGCTGTAGTTCTGCGGCCGCGTTCTCAAATTCTCCTTGCTGCCAGAGCGTAACGCCCAAGGTGTAGTGAATATCCGCCTGCGACGGATCCAACTGCTCGGCCTTGCGAAATTCCGCCAAGGCGTCGGGCAGTTGATCCTTCATCTTCAAAGCCAGGCCCAGGTCGTAGTGCAGGGTGGAATCCTGCGGGGCAACTTGGATGCCCGCGCGGAACTGGGTGATGGCGGCGTCAAAATCGGTTTTCTGCAGATAGGCGCTACCCAGGTTTGCCAGATAGCCCGGGTCGTTCGGGTGCAGTTTGAGGGCGGCCTGGAATTCCGGAACCGCCGCCGTTGCATGCCCGCTCTGGAGCAAGGCCAAGCCCAGGTTGTTGCGGGCATCAGGATTGTCAGGCTGAGCCTCAACCACCTGGCGGAAGGCCGCGACCGCGTCTTCCGCCTCCCCCTGCCGCTGGAGCAGCAGGCCCAGTCGCGTCTGGGCATCAGGGTAATTTTGCTGCAGCTTGATCGCGGCTCGATACTCGCGCACTGCCTCCGCGCGTGACCCCTCATCTTCGAAGGCACGTCCCAGGTAGTAGTGCGCTGGTGCTGATTCGGGCTCCAGTTGTGCCGCAGCGTGCAACTGCTGAACCGCCTCGTCCAGTTGCTTCTCTTGCCAGCGCACGACTCCCAGGTGCAATCGGGCCCGCGCCAGATTCGGCTGCAGCCGCACCGCTTCCGCGAATTGCGTCGCTGCCTCGTCCGGCTTCTCGCTGCGCAGCAGCGCCATCCCCAGTTCGTCATGCAACTCAGCTCGCTGGGGCGCCAGTTCGATGGCTTTTTGGAATTCCGCGACCGCACCCTGCCCGTCCTCTCGAAAGCTCAGCACGCGGCCCAGCACACGATGCGTTTCCGCGTCCTTCGGGGCTAACCGGACCGATTCTTGTGCTTCGAACAACGCTCGAGACAAGTCGTGATTTTGCGAGTATGCGGTGGCCAGGTTGATGCGGGCGACCACCAAGCCAGGTTTCAATCGCAACGCTGTTTTCAGTTGCTCGATGGCCTCGACCACCTGTCCCTGAGCGAGCAACACCCAACCCAGCGAGTTATGGACTTCGGCGCTGTCTGGCGCCAGCTTCGCCGCCCGTTCCAGCCCGGTTCGCGCGGTCGCCAGGTCGCCGTTCTGGAGTGCCTCGAGCGCCTGCGTGTAGACCTTTTCAGCCGGCGTGGCATGGGGTTTGTTCTGGGCAAACCCGGAGGAGAAACAGAGGAAAAGCAGGCAGACCGTGAAGCGTATGCGCGCCCCGGACCAGGCTCCAGGCCTCCGCTTGGACTCGGCAGTCATCGTAGGCTCGCTCATTCTGGGCTGAAAGACATAGTATGGCACGTCGCGGGAGGCGCTCTGCCCGCCGCTTGACCCTCCCCGAGAGCCACCCTACTATGCGAACTAGACCATGCATCCGGCCTTTCCCCTTGCTTCTCCCAACACGCCCCTTGCCGCCCGCCTGACTCGGACCGCCCTCGCAGTTCTCCTGTTGTCGCCCTGCTTCGCCCAGCAGCCCAAGCCCGCTCCCCGTATGGCGAACTTCATCGACGTCGCTGAAAAATCTGGCTTGACGATGATGAACGTGTTTGGCGGGAAGGACACTAAGAAATACATCATCGAAACCACCGGCACCGGGGTCGCTATCTTCGACTACGACAATGACGGCTGGCCCGACATCTTTGTGGTCAACGGCACCACCCTCGAAGGTTTCCCGGCAAGCAAGGCTCCCACCAACCACCTGTATCGCAACAATCACGACGGCACCTTCACCGACGTGACCGTCCAGTCCGGCCTGGCTGCCACGGGATGGGGTCAGGGCGTTTGTGTGGGAGATTACGATAACGACGGCTGGGAAGATCTGTATGTCACGTACTACGGCAAGAATCGCCTTTATCACAACCAGGGCGGAGTCTTCGCGGAGGTGGGAGAGAAATCCGGAACCGCCGGCTCGGGCAAGGCCTGGGGTACCGGCTGTACGTTTGTCGATTACGACCGCGACGGCCTGCTCGACCTCGTCGTAGCGAACTACGTCGACCTCGATCTCGCCGATACGCCGGCGCCGGGCGAGCGCTCTTCGTGCATGTGGAAGGGCGTGCCGGTGATGTGCGGGCCGCGTGGCCTGCCGGGGGCAAAGAACATCCTCTATCACAATCTGGGTGGCGGAAAATTCGAGGATGTGACCCATAAGGCCCACATTGATGACACGCTCGGACACTACTCTTTGGGGGTGGCCACGCTCGATTTTGATGACGACGGCTGGCCCGACATTTACGTCGCCTGCGACAGCACAGCCAGCATCCTCTATCACAACAATCGCGACGGCACCTTCACCGACGTGGCGGTGACCGCGGGCGCCGCCTTCAATGAAGACGGGCGCGAACAGGCCGGCATGGGCATCACCGTCGGGGACTTCAACGGGGACGGCCGGCTCGACATCTTCAAGACTAATTTTTCCGACGACACCTCCACCCTCTACCGCAACAATGGAGATGGAACGTTTGACGACGTCACCTTCAACGCCGGACTCGGACTGCATACCCAGTACCTCG
Organism: Terriglobales bacterium; assembly: GCA_035623795.1. GTDB lineage: Bacteria > Acidobacteriota > Terriglobia > Terriglobales > Acidobacteriaceae > DASPST01. The sequence goes on along the minus strand of DASPST010000084.1, from coordinate 25,107 downwards.
GCTGGGGCACGATGTTCTTCGATTTCGACAACGACGGCTGGCCCGACCTGATCCTGGCCAACGGCCACGTTTACCCTGAGGTCGACAAGCAGAACCTGGGCAGCAGCTACCAGGAGCCGCTTATCCTCTATCACAACAACGGCAACGGAACCTTCACCGACATCTCCCCGGACGCCGGTTCTGGAATCACCACTCCGCACGCCGGTCGCGGCCTGGCTGTGGGCGATCTCTGGAACAACGGCCAACTCTCGATTGTCGTCAGCAACATGAACGCTCCGCCAAGCCTACTGGTCAACCAGCTGCGCTCACCTCATCACTGGATCACCTTCCACATGATCGGGGCCAAGTCAAATCGTGATGGCATCGGCTCTCGCATCTCCATCAAAGCTGGCGCAAGGATGCTGGTCGATGAAGTCCGCAGCGGTTCCAGCTACGCTTCGACCAGCGACATGCGTGTCCATTTCGGGCTGGGGGATGCGGCGCAAGTCGACTGGGTGCAGATCCGCTGGCCCAGTGGCCTGGTCGAGCGCTTTGCGAATGCAGCCGTCGACACCATCCACACCTTGAAGGAAGGGACCGGCACCTCTGTCGATCCAATACCGAAGAAGCCCGAGGCTCGCACTCGTTAGCTCGGCGGCAAGCGTCGCCATGGTCCGAAGCGGCTGTCGGCCAGGCGTCCTCGCCGGCCGCTGACGGCTGGCAGGCCCGCCCTACTGGCCCGGGATTTCCGCCATGCCCGGTGAACTTGAAACTGACTTCACCCAGGATGCTACGTGGGTACGCATTTGCCCCGCTTGTTCGGCAGTGAAGAGCAGCCTTCCTTGAGAGGACGTTGCCGCTGGACGGCTCGGGACATGCCCAAGGTAGCGCCACCCGCCTGACCCGGGGGCCGGTGAGGCTTATTTAGTTGGCGGAAGCGCCAGCGGCAAGCTCGCCTTCTTCCGGCGGACCATTGAACCAGACGTCTATGTGACAGATTTGGAGCCCCATGGCGCGCGGCTCACGTCCCCGCGCCGCCTCACCCTGGATGAGAACGCCGACTTCCCCTATTCCTGGACGTGATATTCGTCTTCGATCGAAACGGAGCCTACAATATTTTCAAGCAGGGCGTAGATGATCCTCAACCGGAGTTGCTGGTCGGGGGACATGAGGACACGATCATCGCGCGCCTTAGTCCTGACCGAAAGAGCATCCTGTACCTGGTTACACCCCCCGGCGGCGAGACACCCAGCGGCGAGGTCCGCCTGATGCGAGTGCCGCTCGCAGGCGGCCCGCCCCAAAAGGTGCTGGAGGAGCCAGGCATCAACAACCAGCAATGCGCCCAGTTGCCCTCTAGCCTTTGCCTCTTCAGCCGGTTTGAGCCGGGGAGAGAACGATTCTTCGCCTTTGATCCAGAAAAAGGACTGGGCCGGGAGATAGCCAAAGCCGAGATCCATTCGGAATACCCGCTTGACTTCAACCGGAGTCTTTCCCCCAATGGCCAGATGCTCGCGATGGCGAAGCGTGCCACCCAAAATCTGACCGCGATCCATGTCCTTCCCTTGGGTGCTGGCCGGGAGAAGATCATTCCGGTGCCGGGCTGGGCGGGTATTGGCAGTCTCGACTGGGCGGTCGATAGTCGGAGCGTGTGGGCGAGCGGCTACACCAACACTGGCGAAAAGACTCTCCTCAACGTGGCGCTCACGGGCAAGGTCAGACGAATGCTCGAAGAAAAGACCCAGACACTGGGATGGGCCATCCCCTCCCCTGACGGCAAGCATCTCGCGCTCTGGAAAGCGAATGGAAGCTCTAACGTCTGGATGGTGGAAAACTTCTGAGCTTGGTACCAGCCGCCCTAATTGCGGTGCCGTCCCTGCTTTACCCCTTCCAACGGCATGGTGCGCACGATGCCGGCGCTCTCTTGCACGTAAATCACCTGGTTCGGAGTCACGTCCTTGAGTCGGTCCACCTGACCGCTGGGCCAGCGGATCTCCAGCACCTCCACCTTTTCCGCCTTCCCCAGCCCGAAGTGCACGCGCAAGTCGCTCTGGGAAAAATAACTGCCGCCGCTCCGGACCTCGTCGATCTGCTCATGCGGCTTTGCCTCCCCCGGGAGCCGGGTCACACATTTCAGCCGAGCGCCGATGCCGCTGCGGTTGGACTTCGTTCCAATTGTCCGCACCTTGATCCAGTTGTTCCCCGAGTGCGAGTCGCAGCGCAGGAGTTGAGGATAGTCGTTCACCGTGTTGACCACCACGTCAAGGTCGCCGTCGTTGTCGAAGTCCCCAAAGGCGCACCCCCGAGACGGCGCGGGCGCGGAAATTCCCGTCCCCGCCTCGAGGGACACATCTTCGAACCGGCCCGTCCGCAGGTTACGGTAGAGAAGCTTCCGCTGCGCGTACCCAGCCTCCGTCTTCAGTTGCTCCACCTCCGGATACACGTGCCCGTTGCAGATGAGAATGTCCGGCCAACCGTCGTTGTCCATATCGAAGAAGCCGACACCCCAGCCCAGGTACTGGGTGTGCGCCCCGAGTCCAGCCGCAAAGGTGGCGTCCTCGAAGTTGGCTCCGCCGAGGTTGTGATAGAGCGACGGTGTGTCTCCCGCAAAATTGGTTTTCACCAGGTCGAGATTGCCATCCATGTCGTAATCGGCAGCTGAGAGACCCATGCCGGCCTGCGGTTTGCCGTCGGGGCTCAATGCGCAACCCGCCTCGAGCGCGATGTCGGCGAACTTTCCGTTCTTCTTGTTCTGGTAGAGTGCGCTCGCCGTGGAGTCATTGGCTACATAGATATCCGGCCATCCATCGTTGTCGAAGTCCGCCGTCAAAACTCCCAGGCCATACGTGCCGTTGGCCTCGAGGATTCCCGAGGCCTCGGACATATCGGTAAACGTCCCGTCGCCGTTGTTGTGGTACAGGATGTTCTTCCCGCCATTCAGGCCGGGCGGCCCGCACGCCACCATGACCGCTTTATAAAGGCAGGGGCCGGATTCCGGCAGGGGCGCCGTTTTCAGGTCCATGTCGATGTAATTTGCGACGAACAGGTCCAATTTCCCGTCGCGATCGTAATCGACGAACGCGCAACCCGTGTTCCAGCGCTTGCCGCTTCCCTCGATCCCGGCCTTCGCGCTTACATCGGTAAACGTCCCGTCCCCGTTGTTGTGATAGAGCACGTTCTTGCCGAAGTAGCTGACGAACAAATCTTCGTAGCCGTCGTTGTCGTAGTCCCCGATGCACACACCCTGGCCCCAGCCGGAATGTGCCAACCCCGCCCTGGCGGTGACGTCGAGGAACGTGCCGTCGCGGTTGTTCTTGAACAGGTGGCAAGTCGGTTCTTCGCCTTTGGCAAAGCCCTCCAGCCGCCAGCCATTTACCAGGAAAATATCCAGCCAGCCGTCGTTGTCATAATCGTAAAAGGCCACGCCACATCCGGTGGTTTCCAGCAGATACTTGTTCTTGTGCTCACCTCCGTAAATGGTCTTCGCGTTCAGCCCGGCCTCGCGTCCCACGTCCACAAAACTCACATCCAGCCGCGCGCCCGGCTTGGGCGAATCCTGCGCGCCCGACCCAGCGCCCCAACGCATGGGCCGGACCAAACCGAAGGCACTCTTCAGCGACAGCACGACCGCCGAGCGGCTCAAGCTTTGGAGGAACAAACGGCGTGAACAGGACAAAGGGTAGTACCTTCTCCGGGGTTGGTTCCGTGCTAGAATTCGCTCCTACTTTAGTGAGAAGCCGCGCCAGTTTGCAAGTTGGCCAACCACGCAGCCTGCATGTGCTGGTGCGTAGGAAGGTCCCATCCCATTCCCGGCTTGCGCTACCATCCCGCTGCAGCGTGTTGATCGTGTTTGTTCTGTCCCTGTCCTCGCCAGCCCAGGTTCCTCTCCAGCGCACGCGCGCCAGCCGCCCCTGGGAATTCCTGTGCGCCGTCGGTACCCGCGCTGGACTGTTCGGCGACGAGTCCGGACGCATGGAAGCCTGGGTCTACCCGCTGAAGATCGTGCGCAATTTTCACCTGAAGTTTGAGATCGAGGGCCGAAACGTCCCGGCCGAAGCCCTGCCACGCACCGTGACCGCTCGACCAGAGTCCGTCACCATCCTTTATGCGGGAGACACCTTCGCCGTCCGCGAAACCTTCTTTGTCCCGGTCAAGGAGCCAGGGGCGCTCATTCTCCTCGACGTCGAGACCTCGCAGCCGCTTCAGGTCAGAGCCAGCTTTGAACGCGATTTTCAACTGGAATGGCCCGCCGCGCTCGGTGGCACGTTCACCAACTGGGACCCCAAGCTCCATGCCTTTTCCTTCGGCGAGGAGCAGAAGAAGTTCGCTGCGCTGGTCGGCTCTCCTACGGCCGGCGACGTCCACCAGGAATACCAGACCAACTACTCCGCTTCCCCCGAGAACTCCTTCGCTCTCGGCGTGACCAGCCAGGGCAAAGAGCGGAAAGTTGTGGTCATGGCCGCTTCCACCCAGGGGTTGGCTGACGCCACGGGTCTCTACCAGCGCCTGTCAACCGCGACCGAATGGCTGCTGAAAGACTCTGCCGACTACTATTCGTCCTACTTGGCGAGAACGGTCAGCCTGGAGTTGCCCGACCGGGAATTGCAGCAGGCCTACGACTGGTCCCGCATCAGCCTGCTGCAGGGACTGGTCGACAATCCTTACCTCGGCAGCGGATTGGTTGCCGGCTACCGCACCTCCGGCGACAGCCAGCGCCCCGGCTTCGCTTGGTTCTTCGGCCGCGATTCTTTCTGGACCTCCTTCGCGCTCAACGCTGCCGGCGATTTCTCCACTTCTCGTATGGCCCTCCAATTCATCAGCAAGTATCAGCGCGCTGACGGCAAGATCCCGCATGAAATTGCGCAGAGTGCCAGCTTTGTCGAATGGTTCAAGGACTATCCGTACGCCTACGCCTCGGCAGACGCTACTCCTCTCTACCTCATCGCGGTGAGCGACTACGTCGCCCACAGCGGTGACATTGGGTTCGCGCAGGAGAAATGGGACAGCCTCTGGAAGGCTTACCTGTTCCTCCGCTCCACCTACGACGCAGAGGGTCTGCCGCAGAACTTCGGCATCGGGCATGGCTGGGTCGAGGGGGGTCCGCTATTGCCGGTCAAGACCGAGTTCTACCAAAGCGCTCTCGGTGCCCAAGCGCTGCGCGCTCTCTCGCAGATTGCCCTCTGGGTCGGCAAGGACGACGTCAGCCGGCAGCTCTCCGGGGAATTTGCCAAGCAGGAACTGCTCCTCAACCAGGCGTTCTGGCTCTCGGAGACGAAACGCTTTGCTTTCGCCCTCGACCAGAACAATCAGAAAATTGATGAGCCTTCGGTCCTGGCCACGGTTCCTATGTGGTTCGGCTTGCTGGAACAAGACAAGGCGCAGTCCATGATTGATGAACTGGCGGGGTCCAGCCACGAAACCGACTGGGGCATGCGCATCATTTCTTCCGCCGCGGCACGGTACAGTCCCGGGGGTTATCACTTCGGGGCGGTCTGGCCCCTGTTCACCGGCTGGGCCTCCGCGGGTGAGTACCGCTACCACCGTGCCCTGCCCGCATACTCCAACCTCCAGGCCAACGCCGGCCTCGCGCTCGACGGCTCGCTGGGCCACGTCACGGAAGTCCTTTCCGGCGATTACTACCAGCCGCTGTCTACCAGTTCTCCGCACCAGATATGGTCGGCGGCGATGGTGGTGAGTCCGGTGCTAAGCGGAATGCTCGGCCTCTCCGCCGACACGCCGGCCCACACCCTGACTTTCGCCCCCCACGTTCCCGGAAACTGGACTTCCTTCGCCGTCAAGAACCTGCGCCTCGGCGACATTGGCCTCGACTTCCGCTATCAGAAAACGGCCGACGAAATTGCTCTGGAGGCGACGCGTACGGGTTCGGGGGAGTGCTATGTGGAGTTCTCCCCAGCGGTGAGTCTCCAGGCTGAGGTCATGGCCGTCGAGATGAACGGACGCTTGCTGCAATACCGCATCCTCAAGAGTGCCTTGGACCAGCACGTGTTCGTCCGCTTCCCGGTGAGAGGTGGGCCGAACTCACTCCGCATCCTGCTGCGCCACAACTTCGGACTGAGCCTCACCGCACGCTTGCCTCCGCTGGGAGACGCCAGCCATGGCCTTCGTGTGGTCGCCGAATCGTGGACGCCTGCGCGCGACCGTCTCGACCTTGAGGTCGAGGGTCTGGCCAACGCCGCCTACGAGCTAGACGTCTGGAATCCGTCGGAGCTTAGCTCCGTAGACGGCGCCACGCTGGAAAAGTCCAATGCGCTTCAGGGAAAGCTGCGCATCCAGATTCCCGGCGGCAAGCCCGATTCCTACGTGCGGAGGGAAATCGCCCTGCACTTCGTCTCTCACGCCGCACCAGAACACCACGGGTCCGCGCCCGACTAGAATCAGCGAGAGGTGCAATGCATGTTCAGAGTCCTTTTCTTATCCTCCCTGCTCGCCCTATCCCTCCAGCCCCACGTCTCCGCGCAAGCCCAGTCGGTCGATGCCGAAGGCCACCTGTGGTGGCAGCACGCGGTCTTCTACGAAATCTATCCCCGCAGCTTCGCCGACAGTAACAATGACGGCATCGGCGATCTCCCGGGCATCGCCTCCAAGCTGGAATACCTCAAGCATCTCGGAGTCGATGCCATCTGGATCTCGCCCTGCTATCCCTCGCCCCAGGTCGACTTCGGCTACGACGTCTCCGACTACGAGAACATCGACCCCATGTATGGCACCCTCGCCGATTTCGACCGGCTGGCCGCTCAGGCCCACAAGCGCAATATTCGCATCATCATGGACTTTGTCATCAATCACACCTCCGACCAGCACCCGTGGTTCCTCGATTCCAAGTCCTCCAAGATCGCCCCGCACCGTGACTGGTACATCTGGCGCGACGGCAAGGGTCCGGGCGAGCCTCCCAACAACTGGCTCTCCACATTCGGCGGCTCGGCCTGGAAATTCGATCCCACCACCGGCCAGTACTACTACCATTACTTCTATGCTGCCCAACCCGATCTCAACTGGCGCAACCCCGCCGTGGAAAAGGCCATGTTCGACGTTACGCGCTGGTGGTACAAACGCGGCGTTGCAGGCTTCCGCCTAGACGCGGTGGATACCCTGTACGAGGTTGACGACCTGCGCGACAACCCTATTCTGCCCGGCAAGAACAAATACGGCGACCCCAACATGGAGGACAGGTACAACAAGAAACAGCCCGAGATGCACGAGGCGCTCAAGCGGCTGCGCAAGGTGGCCGACGAATACAACGCTGTCTTGATCGGCGAGACCTGGACCCACGACATCGACGAACTCCGCGAATACTATGGCGCCCACAACGACGAACTCCAGATGCCGATGGATTTCCTGTTCACCGAGGTCAACAAGCTCTCTCCACCTGAGTTCCGACGTCAGATTGCCGGCGTCGAAGCCTCGGGCGGCTGGCCCGTGTTTGTCATCAGCAACCACGACATCATCCGCTCCTATAACCGCTACGGCGACGGCGTCCACAACGATGACATTGCCAAACTGATGGCCTCCTTGTATCTCACGCTGCGCGGAACGCCCATCCTGTATTACGGCGAAGAGATCGGCATGCGGAATAACGACCCGCAGCACAAGGAAGACGTGAAAGATCCCATCGGGAAGCTGGGCTGGCCTCAGGAAAGGGGCCGAGACGGCGAGCGCACTCCCATGCAGTGGAACGATTCTCCGAACGCCGGTTTCAGCCAAGCGACTCCCTGGCTGCCCGTCCCTGCCAGCTACAAAACGCACAACGTCGCCGCCGAGTCCAAGGATCCTAATTCCATCCTCAACGTCTACCGCAAGCTCCTCTCCTTGCGGCGCACCAACCCGGCTCTGTTGGAAGGAAACTACACCGGGCTCAACCCGGATGACCCCAACGTGCTCTCGTACTTGCGCAGTTACAAGGGAGAAGCCGTCCTGGTGGCGCTCAACATGTCGGGCACAGCGCAGCAGGCCAGCTTCAACCTGGAGAGCCAGGGCTTCCCGAAGGCCGGCTTTAAGAGCCTGCTCACCACCGGACAAGCCGCCGCACAGGGCCAGAGGGTCTCGCTCCCGCCCTTTGCCGTGTTCATCGCTGAGGTCACAAAATAAAAGGGTCTTCCGGCTCTTGTTGTATCTGTCGGGTGGCGTCTCTGTCAGGCGACAGGCGGCACAGCTTGTTGCGATGCTGCCGAATCGGGATAGAAAAGTGCCGGATGCCAAGACGCTGGTACGCCTGGGGCAGGTGATTGGACCGGAGACCATAGCGGAACTGCATGCCCGATTCGTGGCTCTGGCGTTCCCCGGCGCTAAATAGGGAACAGGCGGAAACTCGCTCAACCGGAGTAGAACACCAACCTTTGTGTAGCCGTGAGCTTTTCAGGACGCCATTTTGCACCGCAAAGTTAGTCTAAAGTAACGCATTCAACGGCACTGAGGAAAAGCCGCGCAGCCATATTGCTTTGAAATTAACTTGTTCGTCCTGCAGGAATATCCGATCAGTGCGCGCCTGCAACAGCGCCATCGGCTATGTAGCGCAGAACATGCTGATGGTCCTCACCTAGTTCGTCTGATCAGGTCCTTACTACCCAATGAACATCGACATGATCCTTCGCCACCAAGGCGAATCCCGGCACGGGATGGCAGGCCGATTGCTATCTGCCTGTAACCAACCACGGAGGTCTCCAAAGTTGCGTGGCGACCCATTGGGATATCGCGTGGTTGGTACTTACCCGACCTCCGCCCCTCTCTCGGAGTTCAGTTCGGGACGAGTTGCCGGGGGAGGCTCCTAAGAATGATACACTTGCATCTTACCGGTGGCACTCTAGGATGGCTGTGCCGCGCATGGGTCTTGCTCTCGCGTGTTTTGTTGCCAATGCCCTGTGCTTCTGCGCGTGGGCGACGGCTTCTCAGCAACTGCCCCTCGATTTGGCAGGCAGGGCCGTTGATCCTTTTGCTGCTGGCAGCAAGTTGACCGTTCTAGTCTTTGTGCGCACGGATTGTCCCCTCTCCAACCGCTATGCTCCAGAGATCCAGCACCTGGCGCGTCGGTACGCAAGCCATGGCGTGAATTTTTGGCTGGTATACCCGGATAATGCCGAAACACCGGCGGGTATTCAAGAACACCTCGCTGCGTATGGCTACACGTTGCCTGCGCTGCGCGACGCGCACCATTTCCTCGTCCGCATGGCAGAAGCAACCGTTACCCCAGAAGCGGCCGTCTTCAGAGGCAGCAAGCTCCTCTACCACGGGCGCATTGACAATCGGGTGCAAGACTTCGGTCAGACGCGTGTAGTCGTGACGGCCCACGATCTGGAAGATGCGATCGCAGCCGCCTTGGACAACAAGCCTATTCCCCCGGCCGTCCAGGCTGTGGGCTGCTATATTTCCGATCTCCGGTGAATCGTCGTGTTGCAGCGATCTTGGTGGCAATGGCTTGGGCGACCATCACTCTGCGTGGGCCGCTGGCGGCACAAAAGCCTGCCGCCGGACATGCCCGTGGTTCAGGTGCCGAGAACTTTCCCCAAAATCCCACCTTCAGCCACGATGTGGCTGCTATTCTGTACGCCAATTGTGTCCAGTGCCATCGCCCGGGTGGAGCCGGACCGATCTCGCTGATTACCTATGAGGACGCCAAACGGCACGCTCGGCAAATCGCGGTGGTCACGGAAAAGCACTTCATGCCGCCGTGGCTGCCCGACCCAGAAGTAGTTTCGTTCGCGGATCAGATCCATCTAACTGAAAAACAGATCCGCATTCTAGGCCGCTGGGCCGAACAGGGAGCGGCTCCTGGCGACCTCTCGCAGGCTCCTCCGGTTCCCCAACTCGCAGCGGGTTGGCGGACGGGCAAACCGGACCTGATCCTAACGGCGCCTGCTGGTTACGTGCTTCCTGCCGAAGGATCCGACGTTTACCACAACTTTGTTTTCAAGATCTTGGTCGAAGGCACGCACTACGTGAAAGCGGTGGAGATTCATCCCGGCAATCCGAAGGTCGTGCACCACGCTAACATCCTGATCGACCGCGCACACTCAGCCGAACGCATGGAGGCCCGGCATCCAGGCTCTGGCCCAGGGTTTGACGGAATGGATGTGGAGATGGAGAGCGACGTGTTTGAGCCCGAAGGCCATTTCATCTACTGGAAGCCCGGGACTCCGGTGTGGTCCGAGCCTGAAAACATGACGTGGCGCCTCTCCCCGGGAACCGACCTGGTGCTCAACATTCACATGCGCCCCTCGGGCAAGCCGGAGCCCATCCAACCGAGCCTCGGGATTTATTTCTTGGACAAGCAGCCGACGCTGAAACCCATGCTGCTGCAGTTCGACCGCGACGATGCCCTCGACATTCCTGCGGGTGCCCGCAATTTTGAAGTGGCAGACGATTTTAAGCTTCCTCTGGCTGTGAGTGTGTACGCCGTATACCCGCACGCGCATTATCTTGGCAAACAGCTGGAAGCTTATGCTGTCCTGCCCGATGGATCGCGCAAATGGCTCCTGATGATTCGTGATTGGGACCCGGCCTGGCAGGGGATCTATCGCTACCCGCAACCTGTGTCTTTACCTGCCGGCACGGTCATTTCCATGCACTATACATATGACAACTCCGACGAGAACCCACGCAACCCGAATGATCCTCCGAAGCGGGTTACCGCCGGCAACCGTGCAACCGACGAGATGGCCCATCTCTCATTGCAGGTTGTGCCCGCTGGTCCTTCCCGTGGTGGGGACCTGCGACTGGTTCTGCAGGAAGCACTGGCACGGCATAAGCTCGCGCGCGATCCGAATGATTACGGCGCCAACTACAACTTGGGGGCCCTGCTGCTCTCACGCGGTCAGCCCGCCGATGCGACCTTCTATTTTGAGCGCTCCTTGACCCAGAGACCTGACAGCGCAACCGTGCTGAACAGCCTGGGCGCTGCCCTACTCCAATCGGGACGCATGGAGAATGCAATGACGCGGCTCCAGCAGGCGGTGGCTGCCGATCCTGAGTATGTCGACGCCCATTACAACCTTGCCTCGGCTCTCGCGCTGAGCGGGAGGTTCGGAGAATCTGCTCAGCAATTCAAATGGGTAATCGAGCGCAAGCCGGAGGATGCTGACGCGGAGGCACGACTGGGTTCGGTTCTCGCCGCCCAGCAGAACTACGACATGGCCGAAGCCCACTTGCGTCGCGCCCTAATCCTCGATCCGAATAATACCGTAGCCAAGGAGAATCTGCGCCTTCTGGAACAGCTTCGGAGCCGTACCAACGACCACGCCCGCTGAACCCGAACCGCAATTGCGGCCGCTTCGCTTCGGCATCTCGTCAACCCTCTGGCTCGAACTCGAGTTCGTCTGCGTGACTGGTATGTCTGGCGCGACGGCGAGGGTCCGGGCGAGGCGCCCGTAGTTCCGACGTCAGATGCCGCCGTTCGCTCGATCTATGCTTACTCCGCGTGCCCCTGGCCAAAGCGCAGCCCGCTTAGGTTCCGGACGTCGCCCTCGTTGACACCCTTGCTCGCAACCAGCACGTGAAAGGTTTCGCCCAGGCCTGCAGGAGTGACCAGGTGCTTCAGTTGCAGCGCGACCTTCGCCCGCTCCTGGGGCAGGCGGCACTCCTCGAAGGCATCTGCGAACTGGTTCGCCTCGCCAATGCCCAGCAGGAAGGTCGACTGCGTTAGCACCTTCTGCGTTCGGAATCCTTGTTGCCCGGCCGCGGCCGCCAGCGCTGTGAAGTTTACGTGCGCGGTGAGATCCTGTTCCCCGGGCGCAGTGTAAGGATTCGGACTGGCCTGGTGCTCACGGTAGCTCATGATCGTGCCGCGATGCCGCCCCGCCAGTTGCTCGTCGCGCGTGTAGCCGTAGTCGATGATGACTGCAAACCCATGTTCGACGCGGCTCGCGACCCGTGTCATTTCCTCCAGCGCTGCCAGTGGCGCTTCCACGCGTTCCCCGGCTTCCGGGTGCACGCCGTAGCGGTCCAGGAACTCGAGTTCTGCCCCGGACGCCGGCACCCAGACCTCGACGAAGCGCCCCTCCCGGAGGTCGACTCGCAGCGATCCCTTCTGGCTGAGGACCTCTACCGGCAGCGCGTCGAAGAATTCGTTGGCGAAGACAATCACCGGACTCGCAGACGCACCAGCCTCGCTCTCCGAACCGGCGGAGCGATGGGCGTCTTGCCCGTCCGCCTCGTGCCACTGCCCATCCACCCTCGCCTTTCCCCTGACCACATGCCGCTCCAACGTTGTCTCCAGTCGCCGACACAACGACGCCGACCGCTCCACCAGCCAGTATTCGAGCGCGCGGAAAAAATCCGGAAACTTCTTCTCCGACCAAGCCAGCACATCCCGCGCAAACAATCCGCGCCCCGGCCCCAGTTCCGCCACCTCGATTCGCCCGGGCGAGCCCAGGGCGCGCCACATTTCTTCAAATTGCCGCGCCAGCAATCGTCCAAAAACAGCGTGCACATCGCTCGAAGTGTAAAAATCGCCCCCTTTGCCGAACTTCTCGGCTTGACGCGAGTAGTAACCCAGTTCCGGATCATAGAGACACAGTTCCATGTAGCGGGAGAAAGGAATCGGCCCGCGTTTACCGATCTCCTGCTCGATCTTCTCCCGGAGGTTCACAATCCTCGCGCCCGTCGGTCCGACAGGTCCTGCGGGGTGCGCGTAAATAACTCGATCACGTAGTCGTGCAGCGCGTCGTAGAGTTGTCGCTGGAACTGCCATTCCAATTGCGGATGGTCGAGGTCTCGCGGGTGCAGTTCGAACGCGTAGGTGTGCACGGGAACGGGGCAGTGCTTGAGCTCAATAGCGACTTCCACGCCCTCGCCCTTGGCGCGCGCCGAGAAACTCAGCAAGGGATGGTCATACAGCCGCAATTGCACAAGAACCCGCTCCAGCCGCGGATTGGATTCGCCAGTCATTAGCCCATTGTAATCGCCTGCGTGGAGCACTCGCGGTCGCGGTCGGGGCGGGCGGGTCGCAGATTTCCCCGGCCCTTGTCGGTGCATTACACTGGGAGGTTTGAACCACGACCTGAAAATCTGGGTGGACCGCCTGCGTTCCGGCGACCCTCGCGCCTTGGCGCGCGCCATCAGCACGGTGGAGAACCGCTCTCCCGGCGGCTCCGATCTTCTAAAAGCCTTGTTTCCCTTCAGCGGTCATGCCCGCCTCCTCGGTCTGACGGGCGCACCCGGCGCCGGAAAGAGCACGCTCGTCGACCAATTGGCCCGGCTTTACCGCAAGTCCGGCCAAACCCTTGGCATCATCGCGGTCGATCCCACCAGCCCCTACACCGGCGGCGCCATTCTCGGGGACCGTATCCGCATGCAGGAGCACCACGCTGATCCCGGCATCTATATCCGCAGCATGGCGACGCGCGGATCACTGGGCGGCCTGGCGCGTACTACTGCCGACGTGGCCACCGTGCTCGATGCTTCCGGCCGCGACCTGATCCTGATCGAGACAGTGGGTGTCGGCCAGGACGAAGTCGACATCGTTCGCCTGGTCGACATCACCATCGTGATTCTGGTGCCCGGCATGGGCGATGACGTGCAAAGCATCAAGGCCGGCATCATGGAGATCGCTGATATCTTCGTGGTTAACAAGAGCGATCGCGATGGCGCTGAACACCTGGAGCGCGAGATCCGTGCGCTACAGTCGCTGGCCACGCGGCACGACGGCTGGGTCCCGCCCATCGTCAAGACGGTTGCCACCACCGGCGCCGGAGTAGCCGAACTGGCCGAATCCATCCGCTCGTTCGATGAACATCTTAGGAAAGAGAAACTCGGGCTCCGCCGTACCATCCAGAACTGGCAGGAGCGCCTGGTCGAGATGCTGCGCGACGCGATGCTAGACAGGGCGCGGGTGCAGATGCAGAACGGTCGGGTTGAACAGTACGCCGCCGAAGTCGCCGAACACAAGCGCGACCCCTATACGCTGGTCGAGGAGATTGTCAGGGGCAACGCAGCAGGGGTCCCGCCGCTTCCATTAGGGGTAAAGAAAGGATAGCTGATGTTCATCATCGACCATCTTGGCATCGCCGTGAAGTCGCTAAGCGCGGCCAAGAGTATTTACGAAACGCTGGGACTGGAGGTGTCGCCCGAAGAGATTGTGGAGCCGGAAAAGGTCCGCCTGATGATGGTGCCTCTGGGCGAGAGCCGGCTGGAGTTGCTCGAACCCACGTCCGACGATTCCGTGATCGCCCGTTTCCTCGCCAAGCGCGGCGAAGGCCTGCATCACCTCTGCGTGCGCGTGCCTGATTTGGCGGCGGCCGTCGCGCGGTTGAAGCACGACGGGGTGCGCCTGGTTTCAGATGACATCAAAGTGGGTGCGGGCGGGCATCGTTATGTCTTTGTGCACCCCTCGAGCACGGGCGGCGTTCTGTTGGAGCTGGTGGAAACCGGTTCGTAGGAGCGGCGTCTCGCCGGCTGTCCGCTGAGCGTCTATCCGCAGTCATATGCGGCGCAAGAATCCAGTCCGGGGTGGAGGAGCGCTTCAGCCTGCGCACGAGAGTTTATATTGAATCACAGCCTTTAGGGCTGGCCCCCTGAATTGGTTTTTTGTCCAAAACCTTCAGGGTGCCGCAAGTCGCAGATGGCGTGTGTTTCGGACCTGGCCTCGCACTCTCGGACATGATTCTCTTAGCCGCGGACACCTCGGGAAAGCACGGCAGCATCGCACTGGCCCGTGTGCAACAGGATTCCCTGGAAACGCTCGAAGTCGTTCCCCTGGCTGGAGGCACATTCTCGGCGCAGTTGGTTCCCCAGATTTCCGCTCTGCTGGCCAAGCACGGATTCCGCAAGCAGGATGTTGCTGGATTCGCCGTCGCTTCCGGTCCCGGTTCCTTCACTGGCCTCAGGGTCGGCTTGGCTGCGATCAAGGCTCTGGCTGAGATCTTCAAAAAGCCTATCGCCACCGTTTCACTCCTCGAAGCCGTGGCCCGCAGCGGCAAGCTGCGCCGACGGGTGCTCGCCGCGCTCGATGCGGGCCGCGGCGAGGTGTATGTCGGCGAGTACCTGGTAGAAGATGCCGCCACGACGCTCGCCGAACGCTTGTTGACCCGAGAAGAGTTCCTGGTCGAAGCCCGGGGAACACCTGTGGCGACCCCCGATCGAACCATTGCCGATCTGGCGCGCCAGGCTGGTTTGTCGGTCGAAGAAGTTCCTCGCCCCACCAGCGCCACGATCGCTCAGTTCGGATGGGAGAAGATCCGCTCCGGCCGCACCATCTCTGTACAGCAATTGGACGCAAACTACATCCGCCGCTCCGACGCCGAAACTTTCTCGGGGCGAAGCAATTCGTGAAATTCACGTGACCACTACTCGAAGAAGAGTCACCGTGCTTGTCCGCCCCGTCGTCCTCGCCGACATTCCGGCCATAATGGATCTGGCGCACCACGCCGTGACCGCCGCACGCTGGTCGCGCGAGCAATACGACCGGGTACTCGCGGACCCGTCTCGGCGCGCCTTGGTGATCGAAGAATCCGGCTGGGTGCGGGGCTTTCTGATGGCACGACACGTTGCCAGCGAGTGGGAGATCGAAAACCTGGCGATTGCCGGATCGGCTCGTCGCCGTGGCCTGGGAACCCGCCTGCTCGTCGAGTTTCTGGGTCAGGTCCAGGCTCAGGGGGCGCTTGCAGTTTTTCTTGAAGTGCGCGAGTCAAATCGCGCCGCGCGCATGCTTTATGAGAAATGGGCGTTCGCTGAGAGCGGCCGCCGCCCGGGTTATTACCACGGACCGGAGGAGGCTGCTATTCTCTACCGCCTTCCTCTGGCCTGACGCTCGGCCCCGGTGCTGTTCGGCAAATGACCTTGGGGTGCGACCATTGGTCACAATGCACGGGTGACGAGAGCGCTGCGTGTCCACGAAAAAACGGATTGAAGCCCCTTGGGGCCTATGGTAGGTTGGGGGTGCTGCAATCCGGGTAGGAGGTCTGCTGGATGACTCCGAAAGACCACCTCCTGGCCAGTCACGACGAGTTCCGCAAACTGGCCCAGGAGCACTCGCAGTATGCGCAACGACTCGATTCACTCACCCAAAAACGATATCTGACTGAAGACGAGAAGCTGGAAGAGGTTCGTCTGAAAAAGCTGAAGCTCCGTCTCAAAGACCAGATGGAGTCTATTGAGCGGCAGTTCCGGGCCCAGGCGAACCAGGTCGCGTAAAACTCTCTCCAACCTCAAGCGGCGCCCGCCGCACAAGGTGAAATATTCGCACAACATGGCGCTCGTAAGCGCCTTTTTTTATTACACTTAAGTTACACACGATCAATCGTTCGGTCTGCACTATAATTCTGTCACGCTCCCATGGTTCCTGATGGCTACTATTACGCGCTTCCCTTACTGTTGGCAGGCTTACTGCTGGGCTGGCTGACCGCGCCGCTGTGGGCGGCTCCGGTCCTGCTCCTGGCCGGGTTCTTTCTGTGGTTCTTTCGCGATCCCGAACGCATGGTGCCGGCCATCGAAGGCGCGGTTGTCTCCCCGGCTGATGGCAGAGTCACCGACGTCTCCCCCATTTCCATCAATGGTTGCGAACGAACCCGTATCAGTATTTTTCTCAGCGCCTTCGACGTGCACGTGAACCGCTCGCCCATCTCCGGGGTGATTCGCGACGTGCGCTATCAGAAAGGGCAGTTCATCAACGCAATGAGCGCGACCTCGGCCGAGAAGAACGAACAGAACGTCGTGACCGTCGCTGGCGAAGGGCGAACCGTGGTGTTCAAACAGATTGCCGGTTTGCTCGCCCGCCGCATCGTCTTCAACAAGAGAGTCGGTGACGCCGTGGCGCGCGGCGAGCGGGTGGGACTCATTAAGTTCGGTTCCCGGGTGGATGTTCTTCTCGAACCCGGCGCCGAGATCAAGGTGAACGTGGGGGATCGCGTGAAGGGTGGAGCCAGCGTGCTGGCGTTCGCCGACGTCCGGGGCAACCTGGCGGCAACCGCTCCGGGAGCTGCACAGGAAAGGGTGCGCTGATGGACAGCCCTGTCCTGCACCAGATTCCGCGCCGCCGTAAAGAAGACCACCCCTCCCGGCGCCTGCGCAAGGGCCTCTACATCCTGCCGGCGATTTTCACCACCGCCAACCTGGCCGCAGGCTACTACGCCATTCTTCAAATCATGCATGCGGGGATGGGAGAAGGAGCCTGGCACTTTGATTTTGCCTCCAAGGCTATCGGCTTCGCCGTGTTATTTGATGGCCTCGACGGGCGCATCGCCCGGCTGACTCGCACCAGCAGCGACTTCGGCAAAGAGCTTGATTCCCTCGCCGACGTAATCACCTTTGGCGTGGCTCCTGCATTTCTTGCCTTCATGTGGGGTTTTCATCTCCTGCCGCCACTTGCCAACCCCGAGTTTCGCTCCAAGCTCGGACAGTTTGGCGCCATCGCGAGTTTCCTCTTCCTGTTAGCGGGCGCCAGCCGGCTGGCCAGATTCAACATTGATGTGAATCCGCAGCCGTCCAATCCCGGAAAGCCCGACAAGAAATACTTCGTGGGCATGCCCATCCCCGCTGGTGCCGGCGTCATTGCCGCGGTCGTGCATTTCTCTCTCGGGGATCCCATCACCTCTCCATGGATGGCCAGCACCTGGCTCCTGATGGTGCTGGTGACAGCCTACCTCATGGTCAGCACCTGGCGCTTTTACAGCTTCAAGGACATCCACTTCAATTCGCGCCAGCCCTTTCGGCTCATCATCCTGATGGGCGCCCTCATCGCCGCCATCTGGTACTATTCCCGTTGGGTTCTGTTTGCCATCGCCCTGAGTTACATGTTCTCGGGTGTTCTGTGGCGGTTGCAGTGGATCTTCCGCCGGCACACCAGCCCTCCTTCTCCGCCCACCTACCAGGAGGCCTCCCCGACCTTATGACTGCCCCACCCAGGCCATCACCGGCTTCTGTAACCGACACCGCTCGCGGCAATCTCTACCGCGTGGCCATCGTCGGCGCCGGCTCGCTCAAGGGCAAGGAGGTTGCCGAGGTCCTCAACGATCGCAACTTTCCCGCGCTCGACGTGAAGCTCCTCGATGACGACGAATCCCTGGGCCAGCTCGAAGCCATGGGGGACGAAATTACTTTCATCCAGAGCGTGCGCAGCGAGCAATTCGAGCACTTGGACTTCACCTTCTTCGCTTCCGACCAGGAATGCGCCCGCCGGAACTGGAAGTCCGCGCGCGATGCCGGCAGTGCCATCGTCGACCTTTCGTATGCCCTCGAGTCCGAGCCGGGCGCGGTTATCCGCTCCCCCTGGATCGAGCGCCAGCTCGGCCAGACTCCTGCGCTCGAACTCCAGCCCGGGCCTTGCGTCATCGCCCATCCGGCCTCGGTCGTGCTCGCCCTGCTGGTGCTCCGTGCTCAGAAGGCGGGCCGCATCGTGCGCGTCGTATCCACCCTGCTGGAACCGGCCTCCGAGCATGGCCAACGAGGAATGGATGAGCTTCACGAGCAGACCGTCAACCTGCTTTCCTTCCAGGAACTGCCCAAGACGGTCTTCGACACACAGGTGGCCTTCAACCTGGTGACCCGCTACGGGCCCAACTCCTCGCCCTCGCTGGAGTCCATTGAACAGCGCATCCTGCAGCACTACCAGCACATTGCCGGCACCTCAGCACCGCCTGCGTCCTTGCTACTGGTCCAGGCTCCTATCTTCCACGGTTACGCGTGTTCGATCTATCTCGAGACGGAACATCGGCTGGAGCTGGCGGACGTCTCCCAGGCCCTAGCCGGAGACCACGTGGACCTCAGCCGCCATGCCGGAGAGCTGCCCAGCAACGTCAACGCCGCCGGGCAGGGGAAAATCCTGGTTGCGCTGGCTCGCGATCCCGACAACCCCAGGGGCCTCTGGTTCTGGGCCGCTGCCGACAATCTCCGCATCGCTGCCACGGCGGCCGTGGAGTGTGCCGAAACCATGACTCCCACCCGCCCGCGGGGAAAGATCCAGTGAACCGGGTGCGACGATTCCAGCCCTGCCAGGGCCGTCCTGCCCCGAGCTCTGGCTTTCTGGCGTCGGCATGTCTTGCCCTGGCTGCTTGCGGCTACCACACTGCAGGGCACGCCGTCACCCTGCCCGCGAACGTGAAGACCATCGCCATCCCTGCATTTGCCAATCAATCTCAGACCTTCCGGATTGAACAGAACCTCACCCACGCCGTGGTGCGCGAGTTGACCACACGCACCCATTACCAGATTCTCAATGAGCCGGGCGAGGCCGCCGACGCCATCCTGCGCGGCACAGTCCTTGCCACGACCGCCTCTCCCATGACCTACAACTCGCAGACCGGACGTGCCGAAACCGTACTCGTCGTTGTGAGCATGAAGGTGACCCTGACCGACCGGCAGGGAAAAATCCTGTTCCAGGATCCCGCCTACGTCTTTCGCGAGCAGTACCAGGTCTCGCAGGATCTGCCCAGCTTCTTCGAGGAAGACTCGCCCGCCCTCGAGCGCCTTGCGCGCGACTTCGCCCGCACCCTGGTCAGCAACATCTTGGAGGGCTTCTGATGCGCGCCTTCGCCCAGGCCGAGCGCTTTGTCTCTGAAGTCGAAGCCCGCAAGCTCCGTCCAGCTTACGTCTTCGTGGGCGACGAGAGTTTCTTTGGTAAGCGCTTCCGCCAAGCCATCCTGGAACACCTGGTCCCGGCGGATCTCCGCGACTTCAGCCTGTTTGAATTCGACCTCGCCGAAACCGACCTGGCGGAAATCCTTGACCGGGCCCGCACCCCATCGCTGATGGTGCCCTTCCAGGTGTTTTTTGTGCGCGGCGTCAAGGCTCTGTTTGGCCGCGGCTCCAACCAGGACAAGCTCGCCGCAATCCAGAACTACTGCCAGCGCCCGAATCCTGATGCTCTGCTGGTCTTTGTGGCCGACCACATCAGCATCCCGGCCGACGCCCGCCGCATGGACCTGGTCGACAAGGAGCGATACGAGCGCATCCGCGAGACCCTCGGCCAGTTCTGCGGAATCGTCGAGCTAGCACGCGTGGAAGAAGGCCAGGCCGTCCGCTGGATCAACGAGTATTGCGCCGGGCGCGGCGTGAAAGTCGACCCCGAGGGTGCCCACGAACTGGTCGACGCCCTCGGCGGCGACATGATGATGATCTCCAACGAACTGGAAAAGCTCATCCTCTACCTGGGCGATAAGAAGCACCTGACCCTGGGCGACGTCGAGACCATGGTGCTGGCCGCCAAGCAGCGCTCCCTCTATGAACTGACCGACGCGCTCTCCTCCAAGGACCGCGTCCGTTCTCTCGAAGTGCTGGACGCCATCCTTTCCACCGGTGACGGCGAGGACGCCGCCATCGGACACCTCTACATGCTCGCCAAAACCTTCCGTCAGATGCTGGTGATCCTCGAGCGCAACGTGCGTGACCAGCGGATGCTGTGGGCCGCGCTGTGGCAGGGATTCCGCGTTCCGCCGTTCGCCGCCGAGGACATCATCCGGCAAGCGCGCCGCTACAAGTCGAAGCGCGAATTGACCAGTGCCATTCGGCTGATAGCCAAGACCGACCTTGCCCTCCGCTCCGGTCCGCCCAGCAAGCGCCTGGTGCTCGAGAAACTCGTGCTCGACCTGACCGCTGAACCCAAGCCCGAATCGGGATGGCTGCAGGACGAACTGCCGGTGTAGCCACGGACTCCCGCCTCCGAGTTAAGATTCAGTTTGGTTGTGGTTCATCCACCCGGGCTGTTTTGGTCGCTCACGCTTGACCGTGCCACCTGGTCGCGGTGCCCTTCGAGAACCTCGACATCGCCCCCAACATGCTTTCATCCGGAAGGTCGTCGCTCCTCGGCGCGCTACCCGGGACAGCCCAGGGAAGGAATTCGACGGCCTGTTGACCTTCCGCCTGGGCGACGTCGGCCTGGGCGATTCCTTTCTCGATCCCTTGCGTCTAATTTCTGGAGTCGTCCGGGAACCGCACGGCCAGAAATTCCGCAGGCAACGCGCATGGAGAAACGGGAGTCCGCCGGCTGGAAGTTCGAGTACTGCTGGACCCTCCGGTCGCAGGAGTTGTCGGACTTCGCCACCATTTGTGACAACCATCCGGCCTCGCGCTTTCCTCACAAACGTGTCTGCTCACGCGCCACGCCGGAGAGCCGCATCACGCCGGCTGATGAGATGCTGATCATCACGACGGACCGCGTCCGTGGCTGCCTTCGACAGCAAAACTCAGTAGCCTCTTGCGTTAGGCTGTGCTCGAGAGCTGCGTGGCGGCTGAAGCCGTGAACAGAATCGGCAGAATCGGAGCGCCGAGGCGCCAGAGCCAAGCCCAGCACGGAAATAGCGGGACTCGCATCACCGTTTCACGAATTCGGCGGGAACGACGCCAGTCCTCGCGGATGGCGCGCGCCATACCTCTGACGCGCTTCTTCCTCTTGTTGTTTCTCGGTCGCCTGGCTTTCCCCCAGTCTGCTGCCCGCTTTGATGACTGCGTCCAGGCGTACGTCCGCAACGGAGACTTCAGCGGATCGGTTCTCATCGCCCAGAAAAACCGCGTTCTCTTCCACCGGTCCTACGGTATGGCTAGCTATGAACTCTCCGTCCCCAATTCGGAGAAAACCAAGTTCCATATCGCGTCGCTGAGCAAGACCTTCACTGCTGCTGCTATCGTCATGCTCGAAGGGCAGGGTAAGCTTAAATATTCCGATCCCCTCAGCCGCTATATTCCCGGGTATCTCAACGGCGAGCAAATCACGCTCGAACAGCTGCTCACCCACCGCTCCGGCATCCCCGACTATTACTCTCTGCCAGAGTACGCGGCCAAGAAGTTCCAGCCGGTCAGCCTGCCCGAGCTGATTGCCTGGGTAAAGACCAAGCCTCTCGACTTCATCCCCGGCACCGACACCCGCTACAGCAACACCGGCTATGCATTTCTCGCCTACGTCATTGAGCAGCTCTCAGGAAAGTCCTACGAGCGCTTCCTCCGCGAGGAAATCCTGGCGCCCACCGGCATGCACGACACTGGAACCGCTCGCGATGACCTGCTCATCCCCGGCCGCGCCGATGGCTACCAGCCTTGGACGGGAACGCCCCCGTTGCGTAAAGCCCCTTTCTACGACAAAACCATTCTTACCGGGGCCGGCTCGCTGTATTCCACCACCAACGATCTTTATGCCTGGTACCGCGCTCTGCGGAGCGGTAGATTCTTCGAGCTAGGCAAGCTTCCGTATCCCTACGGCTGGGAGGTTCGCGAAACCGAGGGCAAGAAAAAATACCTGGAGAAGGATGGGCGCATCCCCGGCTTTGTCTCCAACTTCTCCATGTTTCTCGACGAGGACCTGGTGGTGATCCTGCTGGGCAATCTGGAAGATGCCGCCGTGAACTCGATGGCCAAGGACCTGGTGGCGATCGCGTTGGGCGCCAGTGTGCCTTCCCCTCCGATGCGGCCCCAGGCCCGGGCGCCGGTGCCTCAAGTGCAGGACTATGCCGGCGTCTACGAGGTCGCTCCAGGCTTCCTACTTGACGTGCGCGACAGCGCGTCCAATCTGTACCTCCGTGGCACGGGCGGCGATTACCTCCCGCTGGAACACATTGGCAAGGACGCGTTCTTTTATCGTCAGTTATATGTGAAAGTAAATTTCAAGCGCGACAAGGCGGGTAACATCGAAGCTCTTCTTTGGAACGGCGACTACCGCTGCAAGAAAATCAGCGCCCAGGCGCGCCCCTGAAAAGCAGGTTTCGGTCGCAGGGGCCCTGGGGCCGGTGGTGACGCCGGAACTCACCCTTGTGACAGATGGCAACAAGCCTGAAACCGAATTACCGAAAAACACCCACAGCAAAGAAAGCGGGCCCAAACAAGAAGCAGGCCATAAGCCTGCCCTTCGTCTCCAGTCCAAAACCCAAAGCCCTATCTTCCCACGGCTTCGACCCGCGCCGCCAACCGCGACTTGTACCGGGCCGCTGTGTTCTCGTGGAGCACGCCCTTCTGGATCGCCTTGTCGAGAGCCGACACCGTCTCGCGGTACGCTTGTTCCGACGCAGCCTTATCCCCCTTGGCCATGGTTTCGCGCAGGTGGCGCAAAACCGAGCGTAAGCGTGAGGTGTTGGCCCGGTTCCGGGCGCTTCGTTTTTCAGTTTGCCGGGCGCGCTTCAGCGCCGAAAAATGATTTGCCATTCTAAATCGCGACCTTCGTTTCTATGAGAGAGATGTTCCGGTGGGAACCGAATGCATTATTTTACGGGAGCAACTCCCGCCTGGTCAAACGGATAGAAACAACGTCCTCAAGCCAATCGTGGTGATGGAGAGGGGTCGGGGCGCCTGCGGTACTTGGGGAGCGTCGCGCGCATGGGCGCTACGGCGCGCCATTTCCCCTTCATCGGGATGCCAAGGCGAACGTGAGCTATTCCGCTTTCATCACCACATACTTCCTGCCCGCGTAAAGCCGGTACCCATCTCCATCTTTTTCTAGCCTCAGCGGCACGGGGCGCTTGAGCTGATCATCGTTCTGGCTGGGCAAGGTAAACAACTCGGTTGAAGCCACGTTCATCACGATGAACTGGCCCTCCTTGAACCCGAAACCGTACTGTCCTGGCTCGAGCATATGCCCGTCAAAGCCCAGTCGCGTTTCGGTGATCAGGAACCCCTGGTACTTCTCCTGGATGGCGGTAGAGTACCCCGCGGTATCCACCAGGCCGGTCAACGTCAGCTTGCCCGTGGCGCTCTTCAGTCCCACCGAATTCCGCAGCTGCGTCGGCGCACTCTGCCCGGCGAAGAAATATGCGCCCGGCACTACCTTCTTCAGTTCGTCTCCGCTCAAAATCTGAGCCCCCGCTTGAACGAAGGCGATTGCAACCACCAGCACCAGCAGCATCCACTTAACGCGATAGTTCATAATTCTCCCCAACGGGATGCGAAACAATCTTGGTCTTCCCGGAGCTGCAAATACTACACAAGCGTCCGCGATTTTGCAGTGCCCAATGCGGTGGTCGAATCGTCGGGTAACCGGCATCTGAAAATGGATCCCCCAACTGTGCTCGCCGTGCCCGATATACACGATCCTCACCATTGACTCCCACCCTCACCCGCGCTAGGCTTAGCTTAATGGTAGTTGCTTGCGCCTCGGCGGCGAGCATTTCGGTGGTTCCATCTCCCCGCAGAACAATCGTTTGCCTGAAAGCGGAAGCGGGCCGGGGTGCCCGCTTCTGAGGTAAGTGCGGTGTCTGCCGTCGCTTGCGGGATGGCAGGCGCTGGTGGAAGCTTTGTGGGGCCCAGGAGACCGTCCGAAGGGAGGTCGGCTCCCGCGCGGTTGTCAGGAGGAAGGCTTCAGCTTCTGAATGAAGAAGAGCATTGAGATCAGCCCCAACATCGAGACCCTGTTTGGCACACGGGATGAAAACCTGCGCATCCTCGAAGACGGCCTGAACATCACCATCGACTTGCGCTCCGACGCGATTGAACTGGAAGGCGCCGCCCGCAACGTGGCCCGCGTCGAGCAGCTCTTCACCGATTACGAACAGCTGCAGCGCTCCGGGCACATCTTCAACAACGGCGATCTGAACAGTATGTTGCGCGTCTTCGCAACCGATCCCAAAGCTACCCTGCGCGGTCTCGCCGAAGCCGGCCGCCAGCGCTCCTTCGGGCGACGAAGCGTGCAACCCAAGAGCATCAACCAGCGCCGCTACCTTGAGGCCATCGAGAAAAATGACATGGTGTTCGGCATCGGGCCGGCCGGAACCGGCAAGACCTATCTGGCCGTCGCCATGGCCATCTCCGCGGTGCTGGCCAAGAGGGTCAATCGCATCATCCTGGCCCGCCCGGCGGTCGAAGCCGGGGAGCGACTGGGCTTCCTGCCGGGCACGCTGCAGGACAAGATCGATCCTTACCTGCGCCCGCTCTACGACGCGCTCTATGACATGCTCGATCCCGAGAAAGTCGATCGCTACCTCGAGAAGAATGTCATCGAGATCGCGCCCATTGCCTTCATGCGCGGCCGCACCCTGAATGACTCCTTCGTCATCCTCGACGAAGCGCAGAACACCACCTCCGAGCAGATGAAGATGTTTCTGACGCGCCTCGGATTTGGTTCGAAGGCGGTCATCACCGGAGACGTCACACAGATCGATCTGCCGGCGGGACGCACATCAGGACTGGTCGAGGCGATGAAGGTCGTGAATGCCATCGAGGGGATCGCGTTCGTGTACTTTGACGAACGGGACGTCGTTCGTCACAAACTGG
>DASPST010000015.1:0-153262 GCA_035623795.1 Terriglobales bacterium | reverse complement strand
TGAGAAAGTGACCAGAATCCAGCAATGCCAAGGCTCGCTTCCGCCGATCTTCGAGCAGATCGGCGCTCCCCTTAAGTCTGGGCATAGGTGTTCTGCTCCGGAACACCTACATTATTGCATTATTTATGCAGAGATCAATAGTTCTCTCACGAAGTCCGCTTTCCAGTACCACTGCAACCCCGGGGTATAAAGGCCATCAAACATGCGTTGCAACATGGGAAAAGGCATCGGAGCGAAGAACTCGAAGGCCGGACGACGGAAGTGTCGCAGCGGCCCAAGAATGTTCTCCGCCTGTGGCAGCGCTCCGTTGTAGCACCAAACTACGCCGCACATCTTCCGGAAGTGCAGAGCTTCCGGAAAGGGCGGCCCCGGAGGAACGATAAGAAATGCAAAGAAACCATTAAGCTCTTCCGGCGCCTGGGCAATGAACTCGCGGTACCACTGCATGATGTCGGCCGCCTGCTCCATCTCCCACAACATGGGTCCGGCACACACCGTTTGAACCGGTCGATGGTCGGCGTTGCGTTGGCCTGTTGAATCTCGTTGTGTACGCTTGAGCCTGGCAACGCGGGGCGATACAGATCACGGTAGCTGCAGGGAGGCCGTCCCTGACATACTGGGCGGTGGGCGGCGCCGAGAAACTTCGAGGAGAGGTGAGCTGTGGAACTGGGACTCCGCAAGTCGTTCAAGATCTTTGCTCCGGGTGGTTCCTTGCGACGAAGAGTCGCTTACAGCCTGGCCATCGTGAGACTGGTTCTGGTGCCGGTGATATTCCTGGCCGTCTACTACCTGTTCAGTATGGGTTGGATTGTCGACCGCATAGTCAACGTGGACGCTCCCACAGCAACCCTTGCCGAACAGGCGACGGTGCAGATGCTGGACGCCCGCCGAGCCGAGCGCAGCTATTTCTTGCTTCGCGATCCGGAATACCTTCAGGCCAACCAAGACGCGCTGACTCAGTTGAAGAGCATCCTGGGGAAGATTGCTGTTGTTTCGTCCAGCGAGCACGAAACCACACAACAAGCATTGGCCAACGTCAACGTGTACGAGCAGCAGTTTGCCGCCGCCGTGTCACTCGCGCAGAAGCCTGGCGGTACGGCCGTGGACCGCATTCAGGAAGTGGTGCGAGCCTACGAAGCAGATCTCAACGAGCTTTTGAAACAGGCCCGCCATAAGACCCGCATCCAGATGATTGACGACCTTCGCCGCCAGGTCGATTCCTTCGATGCTCAGATCGCCAGTACGGTGGAGGCTGGGGACCCCACTCTGCGCCGAGTTACGCCCCTACTACAGGCGTCCAGCCAGCAAGTTCTGCAAATTGCCTCCGAACTGGAAAATCGAAGCTGGGCTCGTGTTGAAAGCGATCATCACGAGGCCCGATATCTTCTTCGCCGTGCGGAATGGGTGCTGAGCACGGTATCGGCCCTTACGATTCTGCTGAGCGTATGGATCAGCTTCGTGCTGCCCCGCCAGGTGGTAAAGCCCTTGGTGGAACTGAGAGAGGCTGTCGATCATGCAGCTTCGGGGAATTACCTGATTGATCTTGAACTCCGCGGCGAGGGCGAGGTCGTCGAACTGGCAAAGAGCGTCCGCAAGCTGATCGTGCACCTGCGGCAGGCCGCTTGAACAGTGCTGCGCAACCAACGCCTCCCAAGATGGGAGGCACTACTTCGATAGCACAATGCACTGACGACGGCTACTCCCGGTCCCCTTCTGCTACGTTCCAAACAGCCCTTCCGCTAGACCAGTCGCAGAGGAGCGTTTGGTCGTTAGTCTGCCTTTCGCGCCGGCTGGTCGGTATGGGCGTTAGGCACGTAGCAATCATCCGGCGACGGGCTGATATACGAACGACTGCAGCAGCCCCTGCAGAAAGATGGCAACCCCGCGAAAAGCCGATGAGTGGAATCCGGGCAAGGCACGGGGAGGGGGGAGGGCCTGCGCCGTTCAGCCGCAGGAAACCTGGTCCAGCTCTGTTTCCTGGGAACGCAGATAAAGAGCCGCAGAAAACTGGGCCAGAGTGACAAGAACACTCTCACCCACATCCGCGGCAAGATCCCGTGGTGGAGGCGACGACGGACTCGCTCCGTATCCTGAATCGCCGGTCCACAGCGCCAGTCTCCAGCCATAGCCGCCGCACTCAATCGGGACCGAGTTTGCCTGCGCAGAGAAGTTGCAGACTACGATCGCGCTGCTTCCCGAGGGGTCTGTTCTGTGCGTCACCAGCCACTTTGCTTCGTCATCGAAGTCCGCGCGGACCAAGTCCTTGCGGCAGTTGTTCAGGCAGGCGTGCTGGCGGCGGAGCGCGAGCAGGTCACGGTACAGGCGCAGAAGCTCGGCGTGGGGCGAAAGACCCAGCTTCGACCAGTCCAATTTGCAGCGCTGGTAGGTCGTTTCCGCCTGCGGATCAGGGAAGTCGGTTCCCCCGTAGTATGCGGCATACTCCCGCTGGCGGCCTTTTCGCACTGCCGTTACCAGCTTCGGATCTCCATAGCTAGTGAAGAACAAGAAGAACGCTGTCTCGCCGTACTCCTGTCCCATGAAAAGTAGCGGCAGGAACGGTGAGCAGAGCAGCAGCGCCGCCGCCAGCTTTTGCTGGTCCAGGGAAACCAAGGAAGCCAGTCGCTCCCCCCTGCCGGTGTTGGCAACCTGATCGTGATTCTGTATGCATACAACGAACTGCTTTCCCGGGCGCCCTTCGGACGAGCTCCCATGACGGCGCCGGCGGTAGCGCGAGTAGCGGCCGTCGTATATGAATCCTTGGTGCACGGACTTGGCCAGGTCGCTGACAGAGCCAAAATCCATCAGGTAACCTTGCTGCTCTCCCGTCAGCAGCGTGTACAGCGAATGATGGAAATCGTCATGCCATTGGGCATCGAGCGCAAAGCCACCCGCCGAGCGGGGATTGATGATCCGGACATCGTTGAGATCGCTCTCTGCGATGACCCACGCCTGGCGCCCCAGGTGCCGCGCCTCCCGGTGGAAGGCTTCTGTCAGTTCGTCGAGGATGTGATGGGCGCTGAAGTCGTAAATGCCGTGAATCGCATCCAGGCGAACGGCATCGATGTGATATTCGGTGAGCCAGTAAAGAGCATTGTCGATAAAGAAACGGCGCACGCCATCGCTCTCCGGCCCGTCGAAGTTCAGGGCTGCTCCCCACGGCGTCCGGTAGGAGTTGGTGAAGCAGGGAGCGAAGTCGGGCAGGTAACTTCCTTCCGGCCCGAGGTGGTTGTAGACCACATCCAGAACCACCGCCAGTCCCCAGCCATGACAAGCGTCGATTAGCTTCTTAAGTCCGTGCGGGCCCCCGTAGGTGGTATGCGGAGCATAGAGGCTGGCGCCGTCATAGCCCCAGTTGCTTCCTCCAGGAAACTCCGCCACAGGCATGAGTTCCAACGCGTTGACTCCCAGTTCACGAAGGTAAGGCAGCCGGGAGATGATGGCCTCAAAGGTCCCCTCCGGAGTAAATGTGCCGGTATGGAGCTCGTAGATGACGAGAGTTTCCAGAGGGAGTCCCTTCCAGCTGGCGTCGGACCACGGAAATGCGCATGGGTCGACGACCCGGGAGGGGCCGTGCACGCCCTGGGGCTGCCAGCGAGACACCGGATCGGGACGTTGGCGCTCCCCCTCCAGAAGAAACGCGTAATCGGCTCCTTCCACCACGTCGGAAACCTTGACCAAGAATTCCGCGTCGGCATTGCGCGTCATCGCCAGCGTACGCGGATGCTCGTCCAGGATGCGCAGCGCAAGGCCGGTGAGCTTGGGCGCCCAAACCCGGAACTCCACTTCGCCGCCGTCGACCACGTTGGCCCCAAATCGCATTCTCCAGGATGGGCGCGCGCGACTAGCTGGCATTGTGCGGTCCTTCAAGGTTGATGAGCAGAGCCACCGCCAGGTGCGAAAACACCTCTCCGGCCGGAAGGACCAGGACGCCATCGCGTTCTTCGGTGGCCACGGTGCGACCTGTAAGGATCTCACGGTAATGCGTGGCGGCAACGTGCTTGCGCAGCACCACCGCGGTGTCGCTCCATGTCTCTCTGCCCAGCGGCGGACGTGCGTCTGCGTCCAGTTGCGCAAAGAAGCGACCGGCAAGCGCCATGACGGTGCACTCGCGCAGAGAACGGGCAAAGGCAATGATATGCCGGTGTCTTTGTCCAATCACGCGAAGCGGCGCATAAGTCCCTTGGGCAAAAAGCTCACGCTTCTCGCGTCGTAAGCGTAACGCCGCCCGCGTGAGGTAAAGTTTGATCCGGCCATCTTCAGGGGACTGCATTAATTCACCCACAAAACTCGCCAGATCCGTGTTCCCAACGGGACGAATCCGCTCCAGCAGCCGGCGTGAACTGTTATAGTCGACCGGACGCCGATTGTCCGGATCAGTCAGACTGAAATTCCAGCCCTCCGTTCCTTGGTAGAAATCGGGAATGCCGGGAGAGGCGATCTTCAGCAGGGTTTGGGACAAGGAGTTGAACATCCCGTTCCGTGCGATCCGGGTCTGAAAAGGAAGAAACTCCGCCAGGAACCGGTTGCTCTCAGAACGGTCCAGAATAGCGTCCAGGAAAGCTCGAAACGCGCTTTCGTATTCTGCGTTAGGATTCACCCAGCTGGTGTTGATCTTGGCCTCCCGCAGCGCCTTCTCCATGTGGGTGTGGATTCTCTCGACAAATGCGGAATACTCCGGCTGACTCACGGGAGACGTGGGCCATGCCCCCAGCAGCGTCTGGTACAGGAAATACTCCTCGTTGGCGGCTGGCACGCGATTGCCGGCAACCAGCATCTTCTTGTCCCGATTCAGCCGTTGCCAGGAACGAATTGCCCGGTACCAGTCGCTCGGAATCTCCGACAGCACATTAATGCGCGCCCGCACGTCCTCGCTCCGCTTGTGGTCATGCGTCGAAGTCGCCAGCAGCGCGTTATGCCATCCTGCCTGGCGAATCGCGTTCTTGGCATGGAAAACAGTGGGCGAAGTGCCGACCGAATCGGGTGTCCCCCCCACTTCATTCAGCGACAACAAGGGGCAATAACGATAGAAGGCCGTGTCCTCCAGTCCCTTCGCCATGACAGGTGCGGTCAGCTGCTGAAACCGCATCACGAACAGTCGCCGTTCGGCGCGGTCATTGTCGCTGATTCCGTCCGGGTCCTCCAGAAGCAGTACGCCCTGGATGAAGTCGAACAGCGACTCGCTGACCGCCGGGTTGCGGCGCTTGGCAGCTGCGATGGCCCTTCGAATGTGCTGTTGATCGTCGTCGTCAGGATGCAGGGAGCAGTCGCGAATATAAGTGCGGTACACGGGAAAGCACGCGATCACTTCTCGCAGGGCATCCCCCAGGCTTTCCAGCGTGAAGTCGCGCGACCAGCGCTGCTGCTCGGAGATCCGGTCGAGGCGTCGAGCCAGCACGGTCACTTCGCCGGCCATCGACACTTGCAAAACCAGCCGTTTGCATTCATAAACCAGGTCGCCGTAGCTTTGGGACCATCCACTGAACTGTTGATACAAACGCAGCAAAGCCCGCTGTTTGGAGCTGTCCACGAACAATCCATTGAGGAAGTTCAAGAACCCGTATCCTGTGGTTCCCTCGATTGACCAAGAAGGACGGAGTTCCTCATCTCCTATCAGGATCTTTTCAGCCGTCAGGAAAAATCGTCGTCGGGGACCGGGCTGACGCAGGTCCGCGGGCGCGCTGCCGACCACCGGGACCTGCTCCTGAACGTCTTCAAAGTATTTCTCCGGGTCGAACAGGCCATCGGGGTGGTCGATGCGCATTCCTGAAATGTATCCCCTCCGCACCAAGTCGAACACCAGGGCATGCACCGCAGAAAATACTTCAGGGTCTTCCACGCGGATCGCCGCCAGATCATTGATGTCGAAGAAGCGGCGATAGTTGATCTCATCCGCCGCAACCCTCCAGTAGCTGAAGCGGTAGGCTTGGTCGGCGAGCAGGCGCTCCAGCAGATCAAAGCTGTGTGGGTCTCCCTTGCGGCCGTTGATCGCCTCGAGTGCCCCGTCCAAGGCCGTGCGTGCGATCGGAATAGCATCCACCAGCCCGGCCAGGCGTCGTTTCACAATTTCTTTCTCCCGTTGTCGCTCACGAATTTTTTCTGGGTCTTTTTCATTTCTGGACGGCAAATAGGAGATAGCCGTGAGTATGCTTTCCAGCTCAAGCACCTGGTCGTGGGCCGCTCCCAGTTGTTCCCGCATCACCCGGAGCACTCGGTCCAGAACCAATCCCCAGGAGGAGGGCGCAACCGGGAAGCGAGTGCCTTGGCAATCGACGAAGAATGCACCGCCCTCGTAATCCAGCACCAGGAGCTGATTCTCCAGAGCGCGTCCGAACTGGTCCGGCAGATAGGGCAGCAGCACTTTGTCAGCGAGCTCGGCCTTGGGAGGATTCCAGTCAACATCGAAGTATCGGGAAAAAGGAGAGCTCGGCCCGTTTTCCAGGACATCCCACCACCAGGTGTTGGAGGAGTGGGTGATACACATGTGGTTCGGCACAATGTCCGCAATGAGGCCCATACCGCGTTGCCGGAGCTGTTCGGCAAAGCCCTGGAATTCTTCCTCGGTGCCGATCTCAGGATTGAAGCGCCTGGGATCGGTCACGTCGTAGCCATGCTGGCTGCCGGGATGTGCCATGAGAAACGGAGACGTGTAGCAGTGGCTGATCCCTAGGTCCTGCAGATAGTCCAGCAGCGACGCCGCCTGGGTAAAGGTGAAAAATCGGTTCAGCTGCAAACGATAGGTCGAACACGGGATGTGCAGGTGTTTTGCCTCAACCAGTTCACTCATGTCGTTGGGCTGGTTAACCTTTCCGTCGCGACGGCCGCAAGGGTTCACGGTTTGGGCAAGTGCACCGGCGTGATCACCGGAACCTGTCCGTCCGTCGGCGCACTGAAGTCTGCCACAGTCCCTGCCTGCCCGTCCCTCTCCGTGAACCTCACATATCCATGAGCTCTTACTAATCCTGTGGTGCTGGGCGTATCGCGAACAAAATCTCTCTCGCTATCGGAGTCCGGGTCCATGCTGTAACTCACTTCGCCCGCATGGCTGTTGCACCTGGGCCCGCTGTCATACGCGGCCGCCCCACCCACAACGCCTGCCGCTTCACAACCGACGGGCTTCTCCACATTCGCACGCAATGCCGCGCCCGGACTACGGTAACGAGCTCGGTGTGGGCAAAGCGCGGTTGTCATGAGAACATCGCCCTGGCCAAGCAACCCAGTTTCCATTTTCCATGAGTGTAACTCCAAGCGCTCGCGCCGATTGCACATCCCGGGCTCACCCGGGCGCCCGTTTCTCATTCACCTTGGCTCGTGAGGCCGTTGAGCTCCCGGTCGGCGTTCTCCGTCATCTGGGTGGCTGTTTGCCGCGAAATCAGGCCGTCATGCACCGCCTGCTCGATCGAACTCTTCTCGGCCGCGATCAACTTCATCCGCGCCATCTGCATCTCAGGAAGAATCCGCGATTCATCTTGGCCATAGATTTCGGCGACTTCGGTTTGAACCCGCTCGAGCCGGGACTCTAGTTCATGACGAAGCTGCTCATAGGCTGGTGACGAGATCGTGTGGTTTCTCCGCAGGTCCTCCAGTTCGGACTGTGCGGAGGCGATTGCGATCTGACGTACACGCGCGCGTTCGTAACCGTCTTCCCGGGTCGTGGTCATTCCCAGAACGTGCAGCAGCGGGGCAATGGTCAGGCCCTGGACGACAATGGTGAAGGCCACGACCGCAAACGTCATGGCCAGGATCTGCTCGCGATAGGGAAACTCGATGCTGAGACTTAGGGCCAGGGCCAGGGAAAGAGCGCCGCGGATGCCTCCGCCCACCAATACATGTTGCCAGCGCAGGGAAATCTTGGCGCTGAACAAGTTGCTGACCGGGACCAGACCGTAAACGGAGAGAATCCGGCCCAGAACCACAGCCCCGATCGCCAGCAGCGTAGCGCGCCAGGCGTGCAGCAGGGTTCCGACCCGAACCTGCAATCCGATGATGAGGAAGACCAGCGAATTGATCGCGAACGAAAAGTACTCCCAGAACGACCACAGCGCCACGCGGGTGCGTGCGCTCATGCCCACGCGCGCACCTAGATTGCCGATCAGCAGACCCGCTGTAACCGTGGCGATCACCCCCGACAAATGGAGCGCCTGCGCCACCAGATACGAGCTGTACGCCAGAACCATGGTCAGGGTAATCTCGATCTGAGGCTCGTCGATCCTCTCCGTCAGTTTGCTGAACAGGTAGCCCAGCGTCAGCCCGACCCCGCCTCCACCCAACACGTCGACAAGAAAGTTCTGAATGCCGCTCCCGATGCCAAGACTGCCCGAAGCCACGCCTGTCGCCAGAATTCCGTACAGAACCGCCGCCGTTCCGTCGTTGAACAGGCTTTCGCCTTCGACGATGACAGACAGCCGCTTCGGAACCGACACCTCCTCGAAGATCGACAACACCGAGATTGGATCGGTGGCCGCCGTGACAGTCCCGAACACCAATCCCACCAAGATCGGCAGACCGAGCACCCAATGCGCGGCAAATCCGGTGATCAGCGTCGCAGCCATGACACCCACAGTTGCCAGAAGCAAAATGGGCAGAGCATTCTCGCGAAGCTGCTGGACCTGAAGCTTCAAGCTTCCTTCGAACAGCAGAGCGGGAAGAAAGACCACCAGCGTGACGCTGGGAGTCAGCCAATCCGGCTTCTGGCTGATCAGATTTTGCAGGATGGGCAGATGGACCGAGCCGAGGATGAGTCCCCCCAGCACCAGCGCCACCGTGTATGGAATTCTGAGGCGCGCGGCAACGACGGCGATAATGGAGGCCGCAATCAACAGCCAGATCACGAATTCGACTGCAATGTTGGTTGTCATGCCCGTCTTCGCTAAAGACGATATTATCCTGCCCGGCCTCGCTATTCGTGGAGGATTGCGTCCCCCAACCCGCATTCTCCGCTTGTTGCCGCAAGGGCGGCGGGTAGCGCCTTTACGATTTTGGCGCTGGCGCAGCGACCTTTTCTCTCCGGTCACAGCGTGTTCGCTGTCCGAGATTCAGGCCGGGAGAGCCCATAAAACCATCGAAAACCATTTGGATATGGCTCCGGGCCGCGCCGGTAGCTGGTCGTGTTGGCGGCAAGTTTGTTGCGTGCTCTGTTTGCCAATCTGCAGGTCGTGAACGGACACCCGATGCGGGTGTGGGCGGCTATCGTAGTGGTTTAAGCGTGGCGGAGGCGCTGTGGAAGAAAAAGCCGGTCACTGGCGGAGCCGTCGGGCGGCATCAAAACCCAGATCATCGACGGCGTCACCGGCTACCTCGTTCACTCCCCAGAAGGAGCTGTTACCCGCACGGTGCAACTGCTGGATGACCCTGGCCTGTGCCGGCGCATGGGGGAAAATGGTAAAGTAGAACTCTTTCCTTACCCGCCACGTAAAGGATTACATGCTGGTCATGTTGGCCTTAGAGCATCCGGGAAAGGACGTCGTGTCCCTGAAATAGGTGGTGTTTCAGAAGCCATCTTTCAGCACACGCGCCTTCAGCCGCCGTGCCCTTCACCGAACAGTCGATCAGCCTTGCCGCATTGCAGGGATCCCCGAAATCGCCATAAGCATTTGTCCGAGACACGACTTGGCGGACTGTCTTTTGCCATGCCCAGCGGGTGACCAGGGTCAAGACCAGTTGCCAGATCAGTTCTGTGGCGTCCAGGACTGGGCTTTCTTTCGGGGCAGAGAAAGTTTCCCCGTCGAGCGCGCCGAAGAAAAGGCCCCTTGGCTTGCTTATTCGTGAGTGATCGCATCACAATGTCAGCATACGGGTTGGGTATTCCGAAACGGAAACGGGCTCACATGCCAACCAGGAACTGCCATGCATCTTAGCGCAAGGCGAAGACTGAGCCGCTTAGCATCCATCTCTCCGCAACCGTCTCAGACGGAGGTAAGCCATGCAGATTAGTCCCCTGGCGGGAACGCTCCCGGCAGCGTCAATGCTGGTGGACGTCCCCAAGCTCGTAACCGCCTACTACGTCCAGCGCCCGGATCCGGGCATTCCCGAGCAACGCGTCGTGTTCGGAACCTCGGGCCACCGCGGCTCCTCTCTGAATCTGGCCTTCAACGAAGCCCACATTCTTGCCACGACGCAGGCCATTTGTGCTTACCGCAGACGACACCGCATCAGCGGACCCCTCTTTCTCGGTAAGGACACGCATGCTCTTTCCGAACCAGCCTTTGCCAGCGCTCTCGAGGTTCTGGCCGCCAACCAGGTCGACGCCATGATCGCCGGCGGTGAAGATTACACGCCGACTCCTGCCATCTCCCATGCCATCCTTACCTACAACCGTGGTCGCAAGACCGCGCTCGCTGACGGCATCGTGATCACTCCTTCGCACAATCCTCCCGAGGATGGCGGCTTCAAGTACAACCCACCCACGGGCGGACCTGCTGATACCGCTGCCACTCGCTGGATCGAGACCAAAGCCAACGAATATCTCGCCAACCGCTTGCGCGGCGTGAAACGCTTGGCCTTCGAGCAGGCGCTTCGCTCCTCCACCACCCACAAGCATGACTACATCGATGCCTACGTCAACGACCTCGAAAACGTCATCGATGTTGAGGCAATTCGGGGTGAAGGCCTGAAGCTGGGCGTTGATCCCCTCGGCGGTGCCGGAGTTCACTATTGGCCCCGCGTAGCTGAACGCTACAAGCTCAACCTCACGGTCGTCAACGACG
This sequence comes from Terriglobales bacterium, assembly GCA_035623795.1. Taxonomy (GTDB): domain Bacteria; phylum Acidobacteriota; class Terriglobia; order Terriglobales; family Acidobacteriaceae; genus DASPST01. The sequence continues at coordinate 142,559 of DASPST010000015.1, read as the reverse complement.
CGGTGGATCCCACCTTCCGCTTCATGACCCTTGATTGGGATGCAAGGATCCGCATGGACCCCTCCTCGCCCTATGCCATGCGGAGTCTCATCTCCCTCAAAGACCGGTTTGACATCGCGTTCGCCTGCGATACCGACCACGATCGTCATGGCGTCGTGACAAAAAGCGTGGGCCTGTTGCCGCCCAATCACTTTCTCGCTGTTTGTATCTCCTACTTGTTCTCGAATCGCTCGGAATGGCGCAAGGATGCCAGCGTAGGGAAAACCATCGTCAGCAGCAGCATCATCGATCGTGTCGCCGCGAAACTCGGCAGGAATCTCTACGAGGTGCCTGTCGGCTTCAAGTGGTTCGTCACCGGCCTGCTGCGTGGTTCTCTGGGCTTCGGCGGCGAGGAGAGCGCCGGGGCCTCGTTCCTCCGCCGCGACGGTACCGTCTGGACCACCGACAAGGATGGCATCGTCCCCGCGCTCCTCTCCGCCGAGATCACGGCCAACCGGCGGCGTGACCCCGGCGAGATTTATCGCGACCTTACCAAGGAACTGGGCGATCCGGTTTACGAGCGTATCGAAGCGCCCGCCACGTCGGAGGAAAAGGCCGTTCTGGAAAAGCTGTCACCCGAGCACGTGCGGGTGTCCGAACTCGCCGGGGAACCAATTGAAAAGATTCTGATCGCCGCTCCCGGCGACGGTGGGCCCATCGGAGGCGTGAAGGTAGTCGCGCAGAGCGGATGGTTTGCCGCTCGCCCCTCGGGCACCGAGGAGATTTACAAAATCTACGCCGAGAGCTTCCGGGGAAAAGACCATCTGCTGCGCATCCAGACCGATGCGCAGCAGATCATCCGTGGTGCGTTGGCGACGGCCGGCCAGACGGCTGCCTGATAGCCCGCAAGCTGGGAAATCAAGATGATCAATCAAGGCACCGTCAGTTCCACTGAGAAGTCTCTTCTTCCCGCCCTCACCGAGCTTGCCTTGGACTTGCGCTGGGCCTGGAACCACTCGACCGACGAGCTCTGGAAACGGCTCGACCCGGAGCTCTGGGAACTCACTCACAATCCTTGGGTGGTGCTGCAGACGGTTTCTCGACAAGCCGTTCGCCATGCCTCTGCTGATCCCGTTTTCTCCAGGAAGGTGGAGCAGATGCTTCTCCGCAAGCATGAACTCGAGGGCACACCGGCATGGTTTCAAAAGGTGCATCCTGGCACCGATCTCACCCGAATTGCGTACTTCAGCATGGAATTCATGGTGAGCGAAGCCCTGCCTATCTATTCCGGAGGACTCGGCAATGTGGCCGGAGACCAGCTCAAGGCAGCAAGCGATTTGGGGGTCCCGGTGGTGGGCGTCGGCCTCCTATATCAACAGGGTTATTTCCGTCAAGAAATTGATCGCAACGGTTTTCAGCGAGCTCTCTATCCCTTCAACGACCCTGGGCAACTGCCCATCCGACCGCTGCGCGATGCGAACGGCGAGTGGCTGCGCATCCCCCTTCATCTCCCGGAGGCTACGCTCTGGGTGCGCAGCTGGCAGGCCCAGGTCGGCAGGACCAAACTGTTCTTGCTGGACACCAACGACCCCGCCAATCTGCCGACTCATCGCTGCATCGCCGGCGAGTTGTACGGGGGAGGATCTGAGCTGCGTCTCCAGCAGGAACTCGTACTAGGGCTGGCGGGCTGGAGACTTCTGTCCGCCCTCGGGCTTCAGCCCGAGGTCTGCCACCTGAACGAGGGGCATGCTGCCTTCCTGGTCCTGGAACGCGCGCTCAGCTACATGCAGGAGCATGACCAACCCTTCGACGTTGCCCTGACCATAACCCGGGCCGGAAATCTCTTCACCACCCACACCCCGGTCGAAGCGGGCTTCGATCGTTTCACCCCAGAACTGATGCGACAGTACTTCGGGAAATATGCCCAGCAGGTACTGAGGATCGAATTTGACGAGCTGATGGCCCTGGGACGACAAAACCGCTTCGATCCCTCTGAGCCCTTCAACATGGCCTACCTGGCGATCCGTGGAAGCGGCGCGGTCAACGGCGTAAGCCAACTCCATGGCAAGGTCAGCCGCAAAATCCTACAGCCACTGTTCCCCCGCTGGCCCGAGGTTGAGGTCCCAGTCGGCCACGTGACCAACGGTGTGCATGTCCCCACCTGGGACTCGGCCGAGGCCGACGCTCTTTGGTCTACCAAGTGCGGTGAAGAGCGCTGGCGCGGAGCCCTCGACAGTATCGAGCGTCTGAATACCGTCACCGACCACGAACTCTGGGCACTCCGCACCAGTGCGTGCCAGTCTCTGGTCAAGTACGCGCGCAAGCATCTGTCGCGGCAGCGCACTTACCAGGGGGCGTCGGCGCAGGAGATTGCCCAGGCCGAGACCATTTTCGATCCGCACGCCCTGACCCTCGGTTTCGCGCGCCGCTTCGCGACCTACAAGCGCCCTAACCTCCTCCTCCATGACCCCGCGCGGCTGGTCCGCATCCTTACCAACCGGGAACGGCCTGTTCAATTGATCCTGGCCGGTAAAGCGCATCCGCAGGACCGTGGCGGCCAGGCCATGATCAAGGAATGGAGCGACTTCATCACCCGTCCCGATGTCCGCTCCAACGTCGCTTTCCTTAGTGATTACGATGTGCTGTTGACCTCCCATCTGGTGCAAGGTGTCGATCTCTGGCTCAACACGCCGCGGCGTCCCTGGGAGGCTTCCGGCACCAGTGGCATGAAGGTCCTGGTCAACGGTGGCTTGAACTTGTCCGAACTCGACGGCTGGTGGGCGGAAGCCTATTCCCCCGAACTCGGTTGGGCGATCGGCGACGGACAAGAGCATGGCGAGGACCCGAGCTGGGACGAACGTGAGGCTGAGGCCCTGTACGACCTCCTGGAAAGGGAAGTAGTGCCTGCTTTCTATGCCCGTGACCAGCGCGGAGTCCCCACCGCCTGGGTCGCGAAAATGCGCGCCAGCATGGTGCAGTTGACCCCGAGGTTCTCGTCCAATCGTGCGGTACGCGAATATGTGGAGAAGTACTACCTGCCGGCGGCCGCCGCGTATCGTGAGCGGGCCGCCCATGGGGGCGAACTTGGGGTCGACCTATCGAACTGGTACAAGTCGATTGCGCGGTCCTGGTCAGACTTGCGGTTCGGCACGGTGACCGCGCAAAAGCAAGGCGACAACTATGTTTTTGAGGTACAGGTCTTCCTCGGACAACTCGATCCCCCTGCCGTCGAGGTTGAACTGTACGCTCAGCAGACTGAGAGCCGGGGATTCCGACAGAAGATGACGCAGGCGCCGTCGCCCAATGCCCCAGCTGGCTATCGAGTGTACTCCTCACGCGTACCGGCTAACCGCCCGGCAAGCGACTATACCCCGCGCCTCATTCCGTCTAACCCCAGGCTCTCGCTGCCCCTTGAAGCCAACCAGATTCTGTGGCAGCGCTGATCCGGAGCCTGTGTCACCGCTGGTCGGGAGGCTCGGGATGGGCAGCAGTTCTCGGAAGACCGCGCGCGATCTTGTAAACATGCTCGCGCTTCGTGCTCAATCGAGATTCGAATTCTGCTGGGGCTTCAGACGCAGCGTCGACGTTGCGGCTACTCCGCGTCGCAAGGTGCTCTAGCCCAAATCCCTGACTCACGGTTACCACCAGAGCAATGGCGCCAGGCCGAGCACCGCCAGACTCGCCAGAAAGCAGAAACCCTGAATTCCTGTTTTCTTGCCCGCCAGAACGTATGCGTAGATCCCTTTGATGAAGTTGTTGCTGGCAGCGGCGATGAGGACGGCGACGGCCGCAACCTTCAGCGGGGTAACCGTGCCTGCCGCTTGGGTCATCCCCAGGATGAAGGGATCCACATCCGTCACCCCCATGACGGCCGCAAGCGTATTGACCCCCGCTCTCCCCAGGTAGGTCACGGCCAACTGGGTTGCCACGATCATGGCTAGAAACAGGATGGCGAACAGAAAGGCGGCCAGCAGTTCCAATGGATTCTTGGGTTCGAACTCGCGCTTCACCGCCGCGCCCCCTGCGTCAGGTCTGCGGCACCACAACCATCCCGTCGCAACGGCCAGGCCCGCAAGGGCGAGAAACCCCGGCGCCAGCGTAAGCGCCAGGCCGCGATTGAAGATCGCAACCAGAACCACAAGACGGACATACATCACGCCCGAGGCGATCAGGATGGCGCCCGCGAACAGGTGAGGATGTTCCTCGCGTGCCGCCCGTCGCGATATCACGACTGTCGTAACCGTCGACGAATATGCTCCCCCCAGGAATGCGGCCAGCACCACGCCGCCACGCTCCTTTGTCACCTTTTGTAGAACGTAGCTGCCATAGGAAATGGTGCTTACAGCGACCACTACAAGCCAGGTCTTGAATGGGTTGATGTGAAAGCGTCCCAATTCCTGCCTCGGCAGTATGGGCAGAACGACTGCCGTGAGCAGCAGGAACTTCGAGAAAGTGAGAATCTCGTCCGGAGGAATCCGGGTGGACAGCCTCTCGAGGACTGTTTTCAGTTCCAGCAACAACAGGCTGGCCACGCTCAAGGCGGTGGCGATCCAGAAATGCCCGTTGTAGATCAGCGCCCCTACCAGAAACGTCGCCAGGCCCGACATCTCCGTAGTGACCCCGGCCGTCTCCGACGTGGAGAGCTTGCGCCAGTAAGACAACAACAAGAAACTGCCCACCACCAGAAAACCGATCGTCAGAGGAATCAGCTGCGCACCGGATAGAAGGGCCACCGAGTAGCCAATCAGCCCAATCAGCGGAAACGTCCGCACTCCCCCGAAGACGTAATGCCCCCCGGCAACCTTGTGTTCTTCTCGCTCCAGCCCGATCAGAAACGACAGGAACAGAACGAGAAGAATCTTCAGCGCCTCTGGCGGAATCCACTGAATCGGATTCACGATAGCCTCTCTGAGACCCGCATTCTTTCACAACTGCATCCCAGCAACCATACCAAGAGGGATTCATGGGGGCGCCGCGAAGACTGTTGCGCCAGCGTTGCGGAAGATTTCGGGACAGGGCAGCCACCATTCCGGACCGGCGCCGGATACAATGAACCCTCAATCGACCCCACGCTAGGTCATCCTCGGCATCGATAGAGCAGACGTTGCCTGTGCCTCGTAAGCAGCCGCGAGGTGGCGCTTCGGTCAGCAGTTTGAATCGGGCGATCGGGAGAGATGAGCGTTTCGTGCGCCTCACGCAGCCAACAGCGTGGACGGCCAGACTCCACAATTCAATAGTCTCCATCCTTGCTACAGTACAGCTACCACCAGCCCTGGCAAATCTGGCAGTCACCCACTTCCATGCCAATAATGCAACCTTCTCGTTGCGCTGGGTCTTCTAAGTAGGTTCTCGGATCAACAAGATGTGACGACAAGATGGCTCTGAACAGGAATCTGGAATGCGGCTTATCTGAAACCAACAATGTTTGTCTCCCGCAGCGCGGGCGACGCTTGCGTAAGAATGGGCAGAAATTGCGGTTTCGCTGCGGAAATGACGCTCCGTGGGAGACCTGCGTCGGCGGACTCGTTTATAGAGGGAATTGTCGTTCGTCCCACGGTGCTTGGAAACCCGCACTCAACGCGCACTGCTTACGGCTTCGAAAGACTGCCTGATTGACCGGCTTGTTTGAGAGCATTTCCGCTACCATGGAGTGAGGACGGGTTCTGAAACGGCCGCGCTCGCGACGGTGGTGCGTTACCGGGGGAGCCGACGGAGGGCGGTCGCTGAGGGGACGACCGTTCACGGCCATGATGTTTTCGACAAATCCTCCGCGGTTCAAGCCTTCGTGCCTCATGATCGGGGGAGTGGGGCGGGATATTTCTCCGGCTTATTTCCAGGACACCACACTCACAGGCTGCCGCAAAGTCCCCTGCCGTGAGCGCGGCAAGTTTCCTCGGAGGGAGTGTTGAAATCACAAATCAAGCTCGGCACCGTCTTCGGCGTTGAACTGGGCCTGCATTACAGCTGGCTGGTCATCGCGCTCCTCATCATCTTTTCGCTGGTTACTCAATTCCACTCCGTGAACCGCAATTGGAGCGACGGGCTCGTGTGGGGCGTCGCAATTGTGACCGGCATTCTTTTCTTCGCATGTCTGTTTGCCCATGAACTCTCGCATGCCCTTGTGGCCCAGGCTCGCGGTATCCCCATCCATAAGATCACCTTGTTCTTGCTCGGCGGCGTCGCGCAAATCGAAAAAGAAGCATCCGACGCCCGCACCGAAACTGGATGGCCATCGTCGGCCCTTTCACCAGCGGCGTCCTCGGGCTGATGCTGCTCGCCCTCGCCTGGGTTTGCGGCTGGGTGCCGCGCTCTCAACCGGCAACCCCCGGAATCGCTCTCCTGGTCTGGCTTGGCTACATCAATCTCCTTCTGGGCGCCTTCAACATGATTCCGGGGTTTCCCCTCGACGGCGGCCGAGTCCTGCACGCCATCCTCTGGTGGATTCTGGGTGACGCGGAGCGCTCCACGCGTGCCGCTGCGCGGATCGGTCAGATCATTGCCGTTTTCTTCATCGGCTCGGGAATTCTCCAGTTTTTCCAGGGAGCCGCACTCGGAGGCTTGTGGGTTGCCTTTATCGGTGGTTCCTTCTACAGGCCGCCGGCGCTGCCTATCTACAGGTTCAGGCCGGCGCCCTTCTTCGTGGCCTGCGCGTCAAGGACGTCATGTCTACCGATTACACCACGGTGGATCCCAACATGTCCCTGCAGCAATTCGTCCACGAACAATTGCTCCGTACTGGACGGCGTTGCTTCCTGGTTGTCCAGGATTCGCGCCTGCTGGGTCTGATTACGCCCAACGAAGTGCGCGGCGTCGAGCCGCAAACCTGGCCAGATACCGCCGTGCGTGCCGTGATGCGTCCGGCGGATAAGCTTCATTTCGTCTCGCGCGAGATGCCCGCCATGGAGGCCCGGCAGATCATGCGACAGGAAGACGTCAATCAGCTACCCGTCATGTCCGACGGCGGAGTGGATGGTATTGTTACCCGGGCCCACGTCCTCCAAGTGCTGCGCTCCCGCGCAGAGCTGAATTCGCCCCCCATTCTCCCCCGCGCCGCTTGAGCAGTGGGCCCTTAGGACGGTGCGGCGGCGGGCGTCGGGCCCGTCAAACGGACAGCCCCTGAGCTCACCATTCGTCTTACTGCGCGCCCTCCGAGCCCGAACAAACCGACCGTAGCGGCATCTCGCCGGCGTTCCCCATCCGGCGGCAAGGAAACCAGCCCGAGTCGGTGGCGCGGCCGCGCCAGGCACAAATCCAGCCAGACCTGCCGCGGCGCAGGCCGGTTCCCAGGCTGTGGATCTGGGTAAAGGCCTTGAGCATGATCCCGAGAGCCAACAGCCCGATGACTAGGGAGATTCCAAGAAGCCGGGGCCTGTTGACCCTTGGGACAGACAGAGACTGCACGAGGACCCATTTCCATAGCGTGGGTAGCCGCAGTCCCCATGCGCCGGATGACATACCCTCCTGTGGCGCGCCTCGCCTGGTAGCACCGGCATGTTGTCGGCTGTTGCAGGACATCCCTGCCGTCGCCCGGCCCGGAAGCCGCCCCACCCCCTCAGAAATGCTCGGTCTTGCCCCCGTACTTCACCACGCCCGTCGATTGATCGATGCGCTCGCTGATACGCGCAACGTCCTCGTTCGTATAGGTGCGACTCGCTTTCTGCCCTGTGCCCGCGGCAGGCACAAGTTGCGCCACTCCCACTGCTACACTCCCGATGCCCAAGTTGAATTCGCCCGCTTTGGCCGTCGCCACAGGTGCCGAGCTCGCTCCTGTCGTCCCCGTGGTCCCATAGAAAACCGGCACGGTCTCCACCCCGATGGCTGGGGGCGCGATGAACTCATTGGAGAGGGTTGCGTTGGTGGCTCCCGCCACATTGCCAAACGTCGCATTGCTGGCCCCAGCCGCCGCTGGAGAAATGGTGGTCAACGACACCGAGGGTGTGGTCACCAGCGGAACAAAAGGAGCAGCGTACGCGCCCGGTGCCCAGTTGCTGGCCGTGCCTCCAATGACCACAACCTGCGCTCCGGCCAGCACCGAGAGCAGCAGGGCAAAACCGAGTGCCTTCAGCAGTCGCATAAATCCTCCAGGAACCTCGGATAGTCTTACCGTCTCTCTGGCTGCCGGATCGGGGGAGAATCCCCGCCAGAGCGACCCCGTTCTGGATCGATTATACGATTGCACGGCTCCTTTTCCTATGGCCAACGTAGGCCCACAGCCTCCAAACCCCGCTCCAGGCAACGCTTTTCACCCGGTTCGACTCCCGTCCTCGACCCCGGCCGCCTGCCCCGCCTCTGCCTTTGCATCTTGCTCCCGTGGGAGTTTCATGTCTCGGGACGACGGACTGCTGGTCCATTCTCTTCGACCAGTCCACCTGCGAAGCTTGGGCGGGGACGTCGGGATCGTCATCCCCCGGCTGAGTCCAGCCATCAGTCCAGCACCTTCTGCCAGCACGACCGCTCATCTTCCAGAGCCTAGGAATCTGAGCTCCCGGCGCCTCCGCGCCAGCTTCCAACCGACCTTATCTAAGTCACGCGATTGATGGCCGCACCACGCGGTACCCGGGTTGTGCCGTCAGTCAGGGGAAGCGATCGGAGAGTGCCTTGGCGGGCTGAAGACGATAGCGTTGCGGCAGAAGGCTCGGCATCGCGGACTGCGCAAAGCGCACTGGATCTTTACCCTTGCCTGCGCCGCCTACGATCTGGTACGCCCGCGAAACCCGCAGTTCAGACGGCGTCGACGTCTGTCTCCCGTCGCATCGAGTTAGAACCCACGATGGAAGCCACGGAATCCCAACCGTGCGAAACACCCTGTGGATCAATTTTGCAAAAGTCTCGAGGGCAGCCTGAAGGGTGGGGGTTCTGTTACCGTGGCCGGCCACCTGAAAACCAAGGGTGTACCGTTCGCCTGCCTGAATCGTGCCGGTACGCTTTGTGGGCCGCCTTCCGGCGGCCCCTGAAACCTGAAACTCTAAAGCTTGCTCTCAGTCTCCCGCCACCGGTTCCGCCTCCGCCGCCTTCGGCGCCGACTTCACCCCCAACGCCCCCAGCGGAATAAACCCGCCCTCCGACACCGCCGTCTTCTCCTTCAGCACCACTTCCCGGTACAGCGCCGCCATCCGCGCGTTGTACGCCGGATCGTTTTTCTGCTTCTCTTCCCGCGCCCGCAGCTTCTCCTCCCGCGCGTTCTTCGCGATCCCCAGCCGGTCCAGATCGTGCTGCTCTTCGTTCGTCACGATCTCATCCTTCAGCACCAGTGAATGCTCGGTGTTTTCCAACTGCACCTTCTTCCCGCCCGCGAAGATCTCATGGCGCCCATGCTCTTCGTACCACTTGGTCAGTGTCGCCGTCATGTGCATTTTCTCGATAATATTGCGCCAGCCGATGCCCGTGTTGTACGCGCAGAAACTGATCTCCCCTTCCTGGGTGGCGTAGGGAATGATGCACTGCTCGGTTCGCCGGAAATCGTAGTTGAACAGGTCCTGGAACCACATGCCGGCGATAAACAGAAAATTCCACCGGTCCTGCCGCCGCTTCATCACGTCCTCGATCGTGCGGTCCGGCCCCACCTTCCCGTAGTTATGCCCCGTCGCATTGAAGTTCTTGTCGAACTTCTTCAATAGGTCGATCAGCTTGAAATGCGTCGGCGCCTGGAACGGATCGTAGTTCTTCATCAGGCATAGCGCCATGCCGAAGATGGTCATGCGCTTCCCGCGCGCCGCGTCGTTCACCTTGGCGATGTCCTTCGCCAGTTGGTCTCCGTGCAGGAACGCCGTCACCGGCACCGCTTCCTTGGTCTCCTTGTCGATCATCACCGCCATCCCCGTCCCGCAATTCGGATGGCAGCCGCACGACAGCTGTCCCCAGTTATTGTTCGCGTCCTTGGCGTGCATCAGGTCAGCCCAGTCCGAAAACGTCCCCATGAACGAAATCGGGAACCAGTCGCGCGCCGGCTCACCCAACCCGGTCTGGTTTTTTACGTCGTGCGCCAGGTGCGACAGCGTATAGCGCTGCGCCGCCCGCCGCTCATCCGTCACCGCCTCGTCGCGTCCTGTGAACGACACCGGCTGGAACGACAGGAACCCGATCTTCTTCGGATTGTCCAAGGCAAACTTCACGATGCGCCCCACCTGCTCGTTATTAATGCCATTGACGATTGTGATCACCGGCACGATCTCCACTCCGGCCTTGTGCAAGTTGTCAATCGCCTTCAGCTTCACATCGAAAAGGTTCCCGACCTTGCGGTGCGCGTTGGCTGCATTTCCGATCCCGTCAAATTGCAGGTACGCATACCGCAGCCCGGCTTCCGCTGCTTGCTGCGCAAACTCCAGGCTCTTGGCGAACTCGATCCCGTTCGTCGCCGCCTGCACCGAGTTGTACCCTACCTTCCGCGCATACCGCACCGCATCCAGAAAATAAGGAGACAGGGTTGGCTCTCCCCCCGAAAACTGCACCGACATCTGCCGCTTCGGCTTAATGGTGATGGCATTGTCCAGCATCGTCTTGATGTCATCCCACGTCAGCTCGTGCACAAATCCCACCTGGTTCGCATCCATAAAACACGGATCACACATCATGTTGCAGCGGTTGGTCAGGTCGACAGTGAGGACCGAGCCGCGACCGTACTTGATGGTGGAGGTGCCGTGGTGATGGAGCTTCTCGTCGTTGTGGGCAAGAATGTCGCGGCCAGGGAAGACGGTTTCCAGGTGACGGGAGAAGGTGGGGTCGATGGACATGAGGTCTTCGAAGTGGCCGTGCTTGGGGCAGTCCTTGACCATCCAGATTTGGCCGTCGCGTTCAACGATCTGGGCCTTGATTTCGCCGATCTTTTCGTTGAGGAGGATCTCGTGGGGGAGTTCACCGTCGAGAATCTGCTGGCGGATTTCGGGCACGCAGCGGGGACAGAGCGAGTCGGTCGAGCGGGGCCAGCCGAGAGGGGGCTTGGATTTTTCGTAGGACTTGAGCAGGGGCTTGTCGGACCATTTGGGAGTGGGCGAAGGGTTGGGCTTAATCCGGTTGAGGCGTTCGAATACAGCCCACACGCCTGTCGCAGCGAGGGTAGCGATCTTCTCCATGTACTTCACCGGCTTATGCATGTCCTCTCCCTTTCCACATGTTGGGAAGCGATGGCGAACCTCGAGAGAGCTGCCACGTATTCCCTGGGTTACACTCTGCCAGGCTTGCTCTGCTTTTACCTTCACAGCCACGGACCGGGGTGTCCGCGATACACGTTCTCTGTTTCGTATCTTATTGAAGGCAAGGGAGAGAATCATCCGGAAGGCAACGAAAGGGGCAAAATCGAGGCTGAGCGGTAGGAATAGCTCGTTAATCGGGGCTAAAGCGTTGAAAGAAAAGAGCGAACCCCGACCGGGGAGGGATGGGCGCCCAGGACTGGGCGAAAGCGGAGAATCAGCGGAGGCCGAAAAACCGTCGAGCCCTGAAGGCGCGGAAACATGGAGAAACAAGGGGATGTGGTCAGGGGAATCAACCGGGAGCGGGGGGTTAGACTGAGAGGTCCGCGCCGGAATTGTGGATTTCCACTTCCCGACATTCGCGAGATTTTCCCGGCAGTTCTTATCGAGATTCTTTTCAACGGTGGTGGCCATGCGTTCGTCGCCGGATGTGGTGATCGTCGGTAGCGGGATGGGAGGAGGGACGCTGGCCAACCGGCTAGTGGTGCGGCATGGCATGAAGGTCACGATGCTGGAGCGCGGCGGATATCTGCCGCAGGAGGCCGAGAACTGGGATGTGCGGGCGGTCTTCCATGAGCAGAGATATGTGCCGGAGGAGAAGTGGTTCGACAAGCAGGGCGTGGCGTTCCGTCCGGGGACGTATTACTACGTGGGGGGCAGCAGCAAGATGTTTGGTGCGGCGATGCTGCGGCTGCGGGAGAGGGACTTTGAGGAACTGGAACATGCAGGCGGGGTGTCGCCGGCGTGGCCCATCACGTATGCGCAGCTAGCCCCGTACTACGACCTAGCCGAGGAGATGTACGGCGTGCACGGCGAGGCCGGGGCGGATCCGACGGAGGCGGCGGGCAGGGGGAAGTATCCGTATGCGGCGCTGGCGCATGAGCCGGTGATTGAGCGGGTAGCGGAGGCGCTGAGGGGGCACGGCATGAAGCCGTTTCCGCTCCCCCTGGCGGTGCAATTGCACGAGGGCGGGCCATGCGTGCGCTGCCGGACGTGTGATGGCTTTCCCTGTAAGGTGCACGCGAAGACCGATGCCGAGGTGGCGGCGGTGCGGCCGGCGCTGGCGACGGGCAGGCTCGAGCTAAAGCTTCATGCCAAGGCGACACGGTTGCTGCTGACGGCGGATGGCCGCCGGGTGAACGCGGTGGAGTACGAAAGCGACGGGCGCACGGAGCGGATCACAGCGCCAGTGGTGGTGCTGGCGGCGAGCGCGGTGAATTCGGCAGTGCTGCTGCTGCGGTCGGCCTGCGAGAAGGCACCGCGCGGTGTGGCGAACTCATCGGGGGTGGTGGGGCGGCACTACATGGCGCACAACAACACGGCCCTGATGAGCGTAGGGTGGGAGCTGAATCCGACGAACTTTCAGAAGACGATCTGCATCAACGATTTCTATTTTGGGGATGAAGAATTCAAGTATCCCATGGGGAATATTCAGGGGCTGGGCAAGTTGCAGACGGGGATGCTGACGGCGAAGCAAAGATTCCTGCCCGGGTTCGTGGGAGACCGGATGGCGCGGCGCAGCGTGGATTGGTGGATCATGTCGGAAGACTTGCCGGATCCCGAGAATCGGGTGATCGTTGACGGGGAGCGGATCCGTTTGCACTACACGGCGAACAACATGGCAGGACACAAGCGGCTGGCGAAGCGGATGGTGGAGCTGATGAAGAAGATCGGTTTCGGGCTGAACCTGGTGAAGGACATGGGAGGGCTGTCGGTGTCGCACCAGTGCGGGACGGTGCGGTTCGGGAGTGATCCGGAGAGGGCGGCGCTGGACGAGTATTGCCGGGCATTTGATCATGAAAATCTCTTCGTGGTAGATGCCTCGTTTTTTCCGTCGTCGGCGGCAGTGAATCCGGCGTTGACGATTGCTGCGCAGGCGATCCGGGTGGCGGACCATATCGTAAACATGAGCTGAGGGGCGGAGCCTAGGGGTAGCGGTAGGTGCCAGGCGAGGTCTCGCGAGTCGGGGCCGCGCTACACGAGCCGTAGAGGGGTGTGCTACGGATTTACCCGTAGCAGCACCAGCGTTCCGCCTTCGAGCTTCACATTGCTCTTTTCGGAACTAATCAGGGAACCTTGCGCCGGGTTGGCCGCGGGGGAAAGCGTCAGGTGGGAGAAGCCGACGACGCCCTGCGTATTGCTGTTGATCGGCGGCTGCTCCGGGGTTGAGGTCGGAGGGCGGGTAGGGGTTGTGCCACCGACCGGAACTCCCGGTTGTGGCGGCATTCCTGCGCCCCCGCTCGGGAGCCCACCCGCGCCTGGCCGTGTGCCGCCCAGGCCGGGAGCATTTCCACCAACCGGACTGTTGTTCTCATTCGGCGGGGAAGGAGCGATGATGGCCTGAATGGACACGGGCAAGGTGACGTCAGCTCCGTTCTTGATGACGAGGTGATCGAAGGCGAGTCCGAGTTGTGATTCCTTTTGCTCTTTAGTGCGGGCCTGGGCTTGAGTGACGTGGCCCAGTACCTTGGAGTCGCTGGGCACGACCACCTCGCCGTTATCAGCCTTCAGGTCCACAGACACTTTCGCCTCGACGGGGTCGCCGGCCTTCGCTTTCTTGGCGTCGAGGGATTTTGCCAGCGTTACTGGGAAAACGGTGCCAGGCGCGATGAGGAGAGCCGCAGCCGGCTGGCTGGAGGCTGATTGTGGGGGTGTGGTGGTGGCGGGGGTCTGCAGGCCGCGTTGGCTCGCCTGCCCGAGAGCTAGCCCGCCGAGCAGAAGTGCCCCAGCGAAGCGTAGGGCGGAGAGTCTGTGCATCGAATCGTCTCCCTTCATTCCTTGATTCAGCTTCTCGGACGCGCTCGGTTCCCTCGTCTTTAGATGCAAGGGCAGAGACAAGAGTACAACGGGGGAGCGTCTCAAAGAACCAAAACTGGCATATGTCTGCAGACACGAACAGCCAAACAGACCACCCTCATGTTGACGGTTGCGTTGTGCTTGTCAAAGAAAAGGGGGAAGCCAAAGAGCGGGCGGGACCTCGGCGCTACCGAAAGGGTTCGCGGCTCACTGGTGGCGGAGGACGATGAGTTCGAGGGCAGGTGGGGGCAGGGAAGTCGCGATTTCAAAGTGGTGGCCGCTAGCCAGGGTGTGCTGGACGAGGCGGAAATCTTCGGTCGCGGTCAAGCGGTAGCGCTCGATGGTAAAGGCTCCTTCGCCCCAGGGAAGGTTCTCGACCAGGAGGTGGTAGCCGCGGTTGTTTTCATAGTGGATGTCCTGTCGCGGGGGCAGGGATTTGAGCTTGGAGAAGTCGGGGACGGGCATATTCTTAGGCCACGCTGCTCGAGGCACAGTCATGGGGCGGGGATGGAGGCTCGCGGGGATTTCGTAGTTGCTGATGAGAATCTGGACGCTGTTCTGGTCGCGGGAACGACCGGCGATTGCCGCCAGGCCGACGGTGTCGGCACCGCTGAGGGTAAGCCGCTCGGGGGTGTCGAGCATTTTGCCCACGGCGACCAAGGTATAAGCGGGCTTGAAATATTCACCGTGCCGGTCGAACAGGCCCATCCAGGCGGCGTCAGCGCGGTAGAAGTGAGCGATGTCCACGGAGGAGTCCTCGAGGTAGATGAGGACATCGCCCATGAAGGCGGCGTTTTCGATGCCTTGGAGGCGCGGGCGTTCGGGATCGGTGAAGTCGGGGGTGAGGTTCCATTCGCTGAGAATGCTTTGGGCGCTGTGGAAGCCTTGGGCGTCGAGGAGCGCGCGGAGCTCGGCGGCGATGCGGTTGAAGTCGTAGGGATCGGCGGAGGTCATGGTGTAGTGGTGCCAGGAGTAGAAATCAAGTGGCACGTGGTGCTGGGCACAGTATTCGAGAAGCCCGTCGCGGAAGGGGCCGCCGTCGTATGCGAAGGCCTTGGCGTCGGCCCCCACCTGCAGTGAGGGATCCACGGATTTGAGGGCGTGGGCCGTCTTCTCGTACAGCGCGTAGAAGATCTCGGGAGTATCCGTCCAGAAGAAGGGCGTGTCGGGCTCGTTCCAGAACTCCCAGTAGCGGACTTGGTCGTGGAATCCCTGGGCCCAGCCCTGGTTGTAGTGCAGGGCGATGTGCTTGACGACGGAGGCGAACTTGTCGGGGTTGGGGAGCGAGGTGTAGTCGGCGCCCCAGCTGCGACCGACACGGTAGTAGACCTGGGCGCCGGCGGCGCGGATGCCCTGAATGACCTTGTCGGTGGGAGCGAAGTTGTAGCTTGCCGGATTCTCGGGGTCGGCCTTCCAGTCAGGAAAGATGGCGGCAGCGTTGCCGGCTTTGACCACGCGGATGCGCTGTTCGGCTTCGGGGAGGAGCCAGGCGAGGAGTGCATTGTCGTTGGAGAAGCGGGCGTCAATGTCGGTGGGGCCCATGGTGTCGTGAGTGCGGATGGTGTCAATGTGGAGGTCTTTATATTGGCGGACGAGGTTGGGGAGGCCGTCCATGATGGGAGTGGGGACACCGTTGACGCCCTGGAAGGAACGGATGGTGCCGGCGGGCTTAGAGGCGTCGACGCGTATGTCGCGAAAGCCGGCGGAAGTTGGGTGTGGGGTGGTCTGGCAGAAGGCGGAGAGTGAGGCGGCGATCAGGAAGGCGGGAGTGCAGCGAAACATAGAACGTCTCCTTGAGGATTGGAGCGGACAGAGCAAGCTACTCCCGGGGGCATGGCGGAGACAAGCCCGCGTGGTTGCGCTGAGAGAAGCCTTCAGTCGCCGAGGGCGCGGAAAGATGAGAATGGGGAAAGGGGGCGAGCATCTCCCGACTGAGGGCAGGACATTCTGCCTGCAGTTTCTTCTGTTTTACGGACCGTGATCGCCCTAATTTTCGCGGATAAAGGTGGCTTTCTTGGCGGTTTCGTGCTGCTTTTTCAGCGTGCGGGCTAGGTCGCCCAGGGGAGTGGATTGGGATGGTGGCGCGACTTCCCAGAGCGGCCGTTCTCCCTGGGCGGAGGTGTAGGAACCGCCAAGCAGGCTCTGTTCACGCGACATCGAAGCCTGGCTGGCGTGCTCGGGATGGCTGGTCTGGTGCAGGGGTTGGGGCTGGCCGTTCATCGCCGAGACGGCGGCTTGGCCCCAGGTGAGGGAAGCGTAAAGCAGGCAGGACAACAGCAGGATAGTTTTCATCGCACTCGTCTCCAAATATGGAAGACTCCTGGGCTCGTTCGGCGAGCGATGCGCCCACCGATCCTCATCGGGTACCTCGCGAGTGTAATGGTCATAGGGTCCCCCGCGGGCTGTGAGGCTCCGCTAGGAACGGTGCAAGCCAGGGGCCAAATGGACGGTGGGCAAATGTAGGGTTAGCGCTGCGGGTAGGGCGGAAGGGAAATGGTTTGCACAATTTGGGACAGAGGGGGGGAACGACAGGAAGAAGAACTGCCACGCCGCAACCGAAAGGAAACGCAAAGGACGCAGAGAAAGGCAGAGGGTTTGAAAGGACACGAAAGGGTGCTGGTTGGGCTGGACGCGAAGGGGGCCGCGGTCGATTATACTCCTGACGTTTCCGCGGACTGTGGGCAACCGGGCCGATGCGATGCGCATGAACAAGAGAGCGTTTCTGAAGCTTTGCTCCGCAGCGATGACGGGCCGACTCCTCTCACCCCTGTTGGCCTGGGCGGGGGGTGACAAGTTGATGAATTGGGCGGAGAACGTGGAATACAGCACGGAGAAGCTGTACTCCGCTGATTCGGAGGGGCAGGCGCAGGAGTTTGTGCGGAAGCAGAGCAGGCTGAAGGTGCTGGGCACGCGGCACTGCTTCAACTCAATTGCCGACAGCCGGGATCAGTTTCTATCGCTGAAGGGGATGGACAAAGTGGTGGGGCTCGATCCGGATACGCGCACCGTGACGGTCGAGGCAGGGATGACTTACGGGCAGCTGTGCCCGTACCTGGACGAGAAGGGATGGGCGCTGCACAACCTGGCGTCCTTGCCGCACATTTCCATTGCAGGGGCCTGCAGCACGGCGACGCACGGCAGCGGAGAAAAGAACGGCAACCTGGCTTCGGCGGTGGCGGGACTGGAGATGGTCGACGCGGCGGGTGACGTGGTGAAGCTGACAGGAGCGCGGGAGGCTGGGACGCTACGGGGTGCGGTGGTGGGACTGGGCGCGCTGGGGGCCATCACGAAGCTAACGCTGCATATCCAGCCACGGTTCATGATGCAGCAGTATGTGTACGAGGCTCTGCCGTTGAAGGAACTGAAGGAGCATTTTGATGCGATCGAAGGGGCAGCGTACAGCGTCAGCCTGTTTACGGACTGGCAGAAGAAGCGGGTGAACGAGGTGTGGCTGAAGGTGCGGATGGAGGATGGGCGGAAGTTTGAAGCGCCGTCAGAATTTTTCGGGGCGAAGCGGGCAACGAAGAACCTGCATCCGATTGCGGAACTGCCGGCGGAAAACTGCACCGAGCAGATGGGAGTGCCAGGACCGTGGTACGAGCGGCTGCCGCACTTCCGCATGGGATTCACGCCGAGCGCTGGCAAGGAGTTGCAGTCGGAGTATTTCGTGCCTCGGGAGCAGGCGGTGGAGGCGATTCTGGCGATGGAGCGTCTGCACCGGCAGGTGGGGCCGCACCTGCTGATCAGCGAGATCCGCACGATTGCCGCCGACGAGCTGTGGATGAGCCCCTGCTACCACCGGGCCAGCGTGGCAATTCATTTCACGTGGAAGCCGGACTGGCCGGCGGTGAGCAAACTGCTGCCCGTGATCGAGAGGGAACTTGCACCCTTCGGCCCGCGTCCGCACTGGGGAAAGCTGTTCACGATTCCGGCGGCGCAATTGCGCGCCAGTTACGAAAAGCTGCCGGCGTTCGTGGAGCTCGGTCGGCGGTTCGATCCCCTCGGAAAGTTCCGCAATGAGTTCCTGAATGCAAATGTGTTCGGGGATAGCTCGACAGGCCAGGTGGGGATGGCAGCGGTCCGGAGTGAGAGTTGACGGACTTTTTGGGGGAGAATGACTGAAAAGCTCTCAACCGCAGGGGACGTTATGGGTTGTGGGAAGGGCGCGAAGAGAAACAACAAACTCCTAACGGCGAAAGGCGTAGGAATGCTCCTGGAGGGGGTTTCACAACTTTTTCTTCCCAGACAGACCGGCGGGGTTTTCGTGCGTCCGCTCGCGGAAGGTGCCGCGCAGGCCGGACGCCAACCCTACGCTTGACTCTCCGAACTTGTCGCGCAGGCGGTCCGCGGCCGCCATGGCCTGTTTCCAGCGCGCCTGGCGATCTTCGTCCATCAGACCAATCTGTTCCGCCGGCTTCTCGAACGACGAAGTCTGCACGCCCAATAACCGGACTTCAGCGCCGTTTCGCCAGTTCTTGCGGAACAAGGTGCGGACCAGCTCGAAGATCTCGGTATCGAGCTGTGTGGGGTCCTCGAGCGAATGAGCCCGCGTGATGGTGGTGAAATCCTTGTAACGCAGCTTGATCTGAATGGTGCGTGCGTGCAGGCCGTGTTCCCGCAGCCGCCGGCCCACCATTTCGGAAAGGCGCATCAGGGTCGTCTCGAGCTGATCCTGCCGGGCAGTGTCCTGGTTGAAGGTGTGCTCATGGCTGATCGACTTCGGATCCCTATCCTCGCCCACCTCGGTGTCGAACCATCCGCCCGCATCTTCCCCACGCGCCTTACCGGCCAGCGCCAGGCCCCACTTGCCGAACCGTTTCCCCAGTTCCTGCTCGGACAGCTTGGCGAGCTCTGCCACCTGACGGATTCCAAGGGCATGCAGCTTCTGCTCCATTACCTTGCCGACGCCGGGAATGTCGCGCACGTCCAGGGGCGCCAGGAATTTCGCCTCCTGCCCAGGCACGGCCCATAGGATGCCGTTCGGCTTTGCCTTGGCCGACGCCACCTTGGCCACGAGCCGTGAGGTTCCGATTCCGATCGAGCAGTTCAGACACGTTTCTGATTTCATGCGCTGGTGCAGTGTGTGCGCCGCCCGCAGCACCGGCCCGTGCAGTCGTTCTGTTCCTGTCATGTCCAGATAGGCTTCGTCAATCGACGCCATCTCCACCAGCGGCGAAAAGCCATTGAGGACGGAGTACACCTTTGCGGAATATTCACGGTACCGCTCCGGATGGCCATCCACGAAAATCGCTTGCGGACACAACTTCGCCGCGGTGCGCAAGGGCATGGCCGAATGCACTCCGAATTGGCGCGCTTCATACGATGCGGCCGAGACTACTCCGCGCTCATCTCTCTGTCCGCCGACCACGACCGCTTTCCCCTTCAGCCCGGGATCAAACAACTCCTCTACAGACACGAAGAAGGCGTCCATATCCACGTGAAAGATGGTCCTTGGGAAAGCTGCCATGGGATTCGCCAAGGGGCGCTCAGCGGATTTTAGCAGTGTTGCCCTCTGGGGACGCGTGTTTCCCGTCCCAGAACGGCTCGGAAGCGGGCGGTGGCGTTCCGCTTTCAGGGTCCACAACCGTCCTGGAAAATGCCACCCCTTCCGGGTGTATTCGAGCTATATACGGGGTGGGTTGTGCCGAATGCGCCCCTCGGCGTTTTCGAACCTTACACCATCAGCCTCAAGGGCACATCGACCGGCTGACCAATTAGCTGCTTCACGACGCCTTTCACGGAATCCGTCACGTCCCCCGCCTCGGGGCAAGACCTTCCCCTGTGTTCAGGGCAGGCTGCCGCGAGGTCAGCGATGAAAAGGCGCCTCCCAGCCGACTGTTACGGCGCTGGAATGGCGGACGCGATCGTAAACCTTCACGTATTCCCGCGCCGAGGCGTTCCAGGAAAAATCCCGCCTCATCCCGTTGCGCATGAGCACCTGCCACGAGGCCTGGTCGCGGTAGGCTTGCAGCGCTCCACGGATGGTCAAGAGCAACGATTCGCCGTTGTACTCCACGAATTTGAAGCCGGTTCCCTTGGCGCCCCTCGCGTCCCAGGGTTCAATGGTGTCGTCCAGGCCGCCGGTCGCCCGCACGATCGGTACGGTTCCGTAGCGGAGGCTGTAGATCTGGTTCAGCCCGCAGGGTTCATAGCGTGACGGCATCAGGAACAAGTCCGCCCCGGCCTCGATCTTGTGCGCCACGGCGTTGTCGTAGGCGACCTTGACAGCGATCTTGTGCGGAAACTGCTTCTGCAAGCGCAGAAACATCTCCTCGAAGTTACGATCACCCGTCCCCAGCGCGACCAGGATCATCTCCTCGCGGGCGATCCGGTCCATGATCTGCGCGATCAGGTCAAACCCCTTCTGCGCCACAAAGCGTGACACGATGCCGATGACCGGCAGCTTGGCATCGGCGTTCCCCATTCCGAACGTGTTGAGAAGATCCAGTTTGCACTCCGCTTTGCCGCTTAGGTTTTCGGCCGAATACTTGGCCACGATGTAAGGGTCCGTCTCCGGGCTCCACTCGCCGTAATCGACTCCGTTGAGGATGCCCGTGACCGTGGCCGCCCGGTCGCGAAGTACTCCTTCCAGTCCGAAGCCGAACTCGGTGGTCTGGATCTCCTGGCTGTACTTCTTGCTGACCGTGGTCACATAGTCGGACAGGACCAGGGCTCCCTTCAGAAAGTTCACCTGGCCGAAGAACTCCATCTTGGATATAGTGAACAGGTCCCAGGGCAACATGAGCAGAGGCAGGATCTCCGGGGGGAAAATGCCTTGGTAACCCATGTTGTGAATGGTGAATACCGTGCCCACGTCCCGAAAGGCGGGGTCCTCAGCGTACAGGGTCCGCAACATGATCGGCACTAGGGCCGTCTGCCAGTCATGGCAGTGGAAGATTTGCGGCACCCCTAGGATCTTCGTCGCCTCGACCACCGCGCGCGAGAACAAGGCAAAGCGCTCCGCGTTATCGGGGTAGTCTCCCGCGGCCGTGCCGTACAATCCATCGCGGTCGAAGTAAGGCGGATACTCCACGAAGTAATGCCGCACCTCGCCTTCGCTTCCGGTGCCGAGCACCGCGCAGAAGCGGTACTTGTCGTCAAACGGGACGGTGATGCTGCGCACCGGCGTGGTCGCATTCATCAGCCGGGTTTGCCGGTAGCGGGGCAGATACACGCTGACCTGGTGCCCTTGCGCGGCTAGTGCCGGCGGTAAGGCGCCCGTCACGTCGGCCAGCCCGCCGGTTTTCGAGAACGGAACTCCCTCGGAGGCAACGAAGGCAATATGCATGAGGACCGGACCTCCCAGCCACAACCCGCACATCCCCGGCGCAGCATATTATGATAGTGGCAGCTGGCTTCAGGAGTGTCGCGGGGTCGCGGCAGCTGCCGTGTCGAACGCAGCGGCCGCTGCGTCCTTTGGACCCTGAGGGTCGCGGGGGGTAGGCGACGCTGATGCACTCCGAGACGGCCTCCACGAAGCCGGGCCCAAGAGCCCTGCGCCTGGAATCGCGGGATGAACGAGCCAGTCTAACTGGCTGCTGAAAAGGGGGTCAACGTGCCAAAGGTCGGAGCCGCCCGGCCCCAGCGCAAACCGAAATTGGGTCAGCATTTCCTCAACAGTGAGGCTACGGCCGGGCGCCTGGTCGACGCCCTGGGCGACACTTCCCAGGCCACGGTGCTTGAGATTGGTCCGGGCCGCGGCATCCTCACTTCGCTCCTCGCCCAACGCGTGCGGCGGCTCATCGCAATCGAACTCGACCGGGTCCTCGCCGCCCAGCTGCGGATGAAGTTCGCTCTCTACCCCAACGTTGAAATCATCGAGGGCGATGTGCTCGCCATCGACTTCGGCACACTGTTCGGCCCCAAGCCGGGATCGACGCGGCCGGGACTGGCGCACACGCCCGACCCGGTTCGCGTCATCGGCAATCTGCCGTACTACATTACTTCAGACATTCTGCTTCACCTGTTCTCCTACCGGCAGGGTTTCGACACGCTCCTACTGATGGTGCAGAAGGAAGTCGCGGACCGGCTTGCCGCCGCCCCCGGCTCGCGCGACTATGGCCTGCTCACGGCCACGACGCAGGTCTATGCCAAGGTGGAAAAGCTGTTCCCGGTTCCGCCGGGAGCTTTCGCCCCGCCACCCAAGGTGCACTCGGCGGTGGTCCGCCTGACCATGGCGCCGCGCCTCGATCGCCTGCGCGTTCCGGAGGAGGAATTCATCCGTTTTCTGAAGCTGTCGTTCGGGCAAAAACGCAAGACGTTGTGGAACAATCTCAAGTCGGATTTCGCCGAAGACAGGTTGCGCGCCGCTCTGCAACAGGCCGGAGTCAAGCCCGGCGTGCGCGCCGAAGCTCTGCCGCTGGAGAAAAGCGCGGCCATCTTCCGCGCGCTGTCATCAAGGAACGGAAACCAACCCGGCCAATAGCCCGTCTCCGAAAGGAGGTCTGTTATGGGCGCTACCATTCGCCATCCTGCGGTTGCCGGACAATTCTACCCGCGCAATGCCGCGTCCCTGCTATCCGAGGTCCGCTCCTACCTTGCGGCGGAGGTGACCCCGCTGGCTGCTCTCGGCTGCATCGTTCCCCATGCCGGCTACATGTATTCCGGGCACGTCGCCGGTGCCGTCTACGCGCGCATCGACATCCCAGGGCGTTGCCTGTTGCTTTGCCCGAATCATACCGGTATTGGCACTCCGCTTTCCCTCATGGTGGAAGGCGTCTGGGAGACTCCGTTGGGCACAGTCGCTGTCGATTCCGCATTCGCCTCGGCTCTGCTTCACCGATGTCAGGGTCTGACCGACGATCCCAGCGCTCACCGCGCTGAGCACGCTATCGAAGTGCAGTTGCCTTTTCTCCAGGCGCGCCGCTCCGATTTCCGCTTTGTGCCCATCGCCATTGGCACCGGCCGGTTCGACGCGCTGCAAGCTCTGGGCCAGGCCATCGGGGAAGTCGTTGCGGGAGAGTCCGAGCGCGTGCTCATCCTCGCGTCGAGCGACATGAACCACTACGAATCCGATCAGATCACCCGCATCAAGGACCACAAGGCCATCGAGCGGATACTCAACCTTGATGCCAGCGGCTTGTACGAAGTGGTCATGAACGAAGACATCAGCATGTGCGGTTACGGTCCCGCCGTTGCGATGCTGACCGCCGTGAAACGCCTGGGCGCTACCCGCGCCGAGCTTATCCGCTATGCCACCTCTGGAGACGTCTCCGGTGATCGGAAAATGGTGGTGGGATATGCAGGGATCGCGGTGCTCTAGGATTCACCCGAGACCGCCTGTGCGGAGCAAAGACGAAGCGAGGTACCCGCGCGATATCGCGCTCGGATTCTTCTGTGCCGAGACCCGGGTCTCTCATTCAGGGAAAAAGCTATCCAGAAATACGTTGCGATCCTGTTTCCAAGGATGAGTGGCGCGCTTTGATCGGCGGCTTCATCAATCCGAAATCCGGAGACCGATACCCGGACTAGGCAGCTTACCCGAAAGATAGAAGATGGGAGACGGACTCGCAGGGGTGGTTTTGACTGGGAGTTCCGCTCGGCAGACTTACGCCCGAAAAAACCAAGGGCGGCCTTTCGGCCGCCCTCCGCCTTACCCATACGCACGAAGTCTTATCGATGAGGAGGTGTTCCGCCCGGGTGTCCACCCATGCTGCCGTGCGATGCACCGGAGAAGCCTCCCGAGTGCCCTGAGCCCGGAGTCGCCGTTGCCGAACTTGGGCCATAGCTCGGGCTCATGCCGGCCGAAGAGTCGGTGTGCACGGTGGCAAATCCCCGCTGGGTGACCTCATGTGAGGCCCGGCCCAGGTTGTTGGCGAAACCGCGCGGAACACCCCAGCCGGCAGATCCGGCCTGTACCAGCATGTGGCGGGGCATAATCAGGGGATTACTCATGGGGCCGCGGCCGACGGCCACGGTTGTCGTGCCACGGCTCGGAGGCTGCGGTGTCACAAACCGGCTGGGAGGATTCACCACCGGGGGTACGGTGTACCAGCCACCGTTCCACCCGCCTGGCTGCCACATCCAGCCGTAGCCGGTCACGAATGCCCAGTTGCCGTAGCGATAGGGCATCCAGCCCCAGGGATATGCCGAGATCCAGGTGTAGCCGTAGCTGGGGTAAAACATCCACGCGCCATCCATGAACGGGTTCCATCCCGCCCCGATGAAGTAGGGCTGCCACATGGTTCCGTAGCCCGGCACGTTATAATACGAGCCGTAGTAGTTCAGGTCGCTGACGCCGTAGGAGTAGGGATAGCTGTAGTTCGACCCGGCGCTCGCGTACTGCTGCTGGTACTTGTCGAGCCGCCGGTCCCAGCCGTCAAAGGGATCCTCTTCCACGTTCTTGGAAATCTCGTACTTGTCGCCGGCGACGAGATCAAAGGTAGCGGTCCGGTTCTTCGTCACCTCAACCTTGCCTGAGGGGCCTTCGGCCTGTACGTCGCCTTTGAACACCGCCAGTTCCGCGTCCGTGTCCTCCACGTCAACCCGGAAGTGGGCGGAATGATCCGGTTTCACGCGCTCCCGGCCAAACGCCACCGTGAACTCGTCCTCCTTCTGCTTCGCCTCGTAGGCGAAGTAGGCCTTGCCCTGCTTCAAGGTCAGCGTCGAAACCCGGGCTCCGGAATCGCGCAGGGCCAGCTCTGTGAATTCCATCTCGCTGTTCGGCGTCACGCGCACGGCGCTGCCGTCTTCAAACTCGATCTCCAACCGCCCGTTCTTGGTGGCGACCTTCATCCCCTCGGTCAACGGCATGTTTTGGATCGCCTTCTCATATCCCTGGCCCAGGTTGCGGTCAATCTGCACGTCGCCCTCGACGTAGCTTAGACGCACGATGCGAGCATGCGAATCGGCCAGGGCTGGCGCAGGAACGAGCGCAAGAGCCAGACCTACGAGCATGCAACTCAGGCTTCGTTTACCCATAAGCGCCTCCAACACACCAATCCCCACTCCAATTAGAACACGATTCCCGCTCGCGAGTTGCAAGTCTCTGGTGTCATTCCTGCCTGCCCTTCCGGTACCTCAGCTCCAGTCACACAGAAAGGCAATCGATCTTAGGCCCCATCAACTCCTTTAGACCAAGCATCTTGCGAGCTTCGGCCGCGGTGTAGGGCGCAGGCAATTGGCGGGAAGGGCTTGAGGAGGTGGGGGCGTTGACAGAGGGGCTGTCCGAGGCTTGCACTTCCCGAACCCGCGGAGTACGAGGTTCCCAGGTTTTACCGCGACTCCTGCAACAGCCGCAGGGCGCGCGCTCGGGCTCCGTTTATGACGCTTTGGTCCTCGCTGATCTTCTTCAGGATCGGCGCCACCGCCTGCACCTCCTCGAGGGCGTTCGACCGCTCCATCTCGTCCATACGCTTCAACTCGTCATCCAGGGCAAGCTTCTGGTAGCGATGGAAGTACTCGAGCCTGCGGCCGAATTCCAAGGTCATCGAGATTCTCTGGAATAGCGAAGTGAGTTCCTGGACGGGCTGGGAACTGGAATAGTTGTAGCTGGAGCGGGTGCTGCGTTGCTCATCCCGGTAGGTGAGGGTTTTCACGCCGGTGTTGGCCAGATTATGTTTCTCCGAATCGAGCTTTCCAGCGAAATACCCGGCCCGGCGCGCCAGTTCGAAGATTTTTATGCGGTTGCCTGCCGACAGCACGAACTCCATGTGGAAGGGTTCGGGTGTGTCACCCTCGGGAGTCAACTTTCCGGTGGAATCGTAGGCCGCGTGCCCGTCCGCACTCACCGTCACCATATAGTGGTCGGGAATCGATTCCGGAAAGTCCAGGGTGAAGGTAATTGTGGGAGACAGTGCGGGGGCAGGGGCCGCCTGGCTGCCGTTCTGAGTCCCAGCGGCCGAGGCCGGGTGCAGAGCGAGAAACGCGATCAATGCGAAGACCACCGCCGAGGAAGAGCGAGACCGGCCACTATCGTGGAAGCGACGCTGAGCCCTGATCATAAGCAACGCGATGAATTATTCTAACTCTGCCACCTACCCTCTCTGCCGTGCCATCGTGGCCGAGGTATGCAAATGGCAGATGGCAATCGCCAGCGCATCGGAGACATCCTCCGGCCCGGGGGCCTGCGCGAGCCCGAGCAGCCGCATGACCATCTGCTGCACCTGCGTTTTTTCGGCCCTGCCGTAGCCGACCACAGCGGACTTGATGGCCAGCGGCGCATACTCCGCGACTTCCAGCCCAGCCGCGGCAGCGACCACCATCGCGACGCCCCGCACCTGGCCGAGCTTCAGCGCCGATTTCACGTTGAGGGCATAGAACACGTCCTCGATGGCGACCTCGTCCGGCTGGTGCTGGCGGATCACTCCAGACAGCTTCTCTTGGATGCGGCGCAGGCGAAGGGGCAGCGGCTGATGGGTAGAAAGGCGGACGGCGCCGCACCCAAGGCAGCGGAGTTCGCCCGAGCCCTCCAGCTCCACCACTCCGTAGCCGGTGCACTCGGTGCCGCAGTCGATACCCAGGACCCGCATATCAGGCAGTCTATGCGGGCGCAGACCAGAACTCAACGAAGTTCACACAGGAGCGCCCGAGACACGGTGGAACTGGCGCTACGGCCGGTGCGGTTCTAGGCCAACCTCCGTTCTTGCCATCGCCGGCTAAAACCGAGGATTCAGAGCCTGGGGGGCAGCGGTGAGGCTCTGTTTCCCCCGCTACTCATCGTCTGGGCTAGTCATCCCCACGGGCTAGTCATCTTCTGCGCGTTCCGCGGTTAGAGGATTTGCGCCTGCCCGTCGAGAGATTTCGCGTTCTCGCTCACCTGCCACGAGAACCACGCAGCCGCTTACCACCAGGGTCAAGCCCACGACTACCAGGCCCCCGGCAAACTCCCCGGTGTATCTCCGCACCAACCCGATAACGTATGGCCCGAAGAAGCCTCCAAGGTTGCCCACTGAATTAATGATGGCGATTCCCACCGCCGCCGCGGCGCTGCTGAGCAAGGCTGTGGGCATTACCCAGAAGGGACCCATCATCGACTGCACTCCCATTTCTGCCAGGCTTAGGGCCACGATCGCCGGCCATGCCGAATGGGTGACGGCCGCCACCCATAACGCCAGGGCTGCCACGAACCCGGAGGCCGCGACGTGCCAGCGTCGCTCGCCAGTGCGGTCCGAGTGCAACCCCACGGCCACCATCCCGATGGCCGCCGCCACGTATGGGATGGTCGACAGCAGTCCAATCCTTAGGTTGTTCGCGCCGGTTACGCTCTTGATCAAGTTTGGCAGCCACAGGTTGATTCCGTAGACCCCCGTGCTCATGCCGAAATACACCAGTACCAGCAACCAGATCTGCCGGCTGCGAAAGGCGACAAAGCGGCCCGCCAGGGAGCCCTGCATGCCGCTTTGCCGCTCGCGGGCCAGCGTTTCCAGCAGCCAGGTCCGCCCTTCGGCCGGCAGCCAGCTTGCCTCTTCCGGGCGCTCAGTCAGGAAAAACAGCACCGTCGCGCCCAGGGCCATCGCCGGAATCCCTTCCATCAGGAAGAGCCACTGCCACCCGGCCAGGCCGGACCGGCCATGTAGCCCGAGCAGTGCTCCCGAGATCGGTCCACCGATGACTCCTGACAAGGGCGATGCGGTCATGAACCGCGCGACGGTTCGTGCCCGTGCTCCTGGGGGAAACCAGCGCTTCAAATAAAGGATGACACCGGGAAAAAATCCCGCCTCCGCCGAGCCCAGCAGAAAGCGCAATGCATAAAAGCTCCGCGCCGTGGTCACCAGAAGCATGGCCGACGAAATCAGCCCCCAAGTCACCATCAGGCCTGCAATCCACCGGCGCGCTCCCACGCGCTCCAGCAGCAGGTTGCTGGGCAGCTGGAAGAAAAAGTATCCGGCGAAGAACATCCCCGCACCCAGGCCGTACACTGCATCGTTGAAACCCAGCTGCTTTTGCATTTCGAGCGCCGCGAAACCTACGTTGATCCGGTCGAGGTAGGCCACCACGTAAAGAAGAAAGAGAAACGGCACCAGGCGCCAGGTCAGCGCCGCAATGACCCTTTCTTCCAGATCCGAAGGTTTGCCCCTATCCACGTTGCCTCGGAGTGCTAGTCTGAGCCTGTGCCCGTGCTTTGCGCAGAAGTCCTGAACCGCGGGTTCGCGGAGCGAGGGGGAAGGTTCTCACAGCCCCAGGCTCTTGCGGATCTGGAGCACAATCTGCTCGGGCCGCGCGCCCGCATCCACGACCACCGCCGCCTCAGGCTCCTGCAGATCTCGGAATTGTCCGGCGAGAATTCTCTCGTCGGCAAAATGCCCACGCCGTTCGCGCAATCGGACCGCCATCATTTCAAAACTCCCCTTCAGGTACACCAGCCGGACCTGGGGCCCGACTAGGAGGCTCTCCCGGTAAGCCCGCTTGAGGGCAGAACAGGCCAGCACCACGTTCTTGTTCTCCGCGATGTATCCGGTGATCGCCACGCGCAGGGCCTCCAGCCAGGGCGCCCGATCCGCGTCGTCCAGGGGGATCCCCAACCTCATCTTCTCGACGTTCGCCGCCGGATGGAAACTGTCAGCATCGGCGAACTCCCATTCCAACTCCCGGGCCAGAAGGCGACCTGTCGTAGTTTTGCCCGATCCGGTCACGCCCATCAACAGCACAACCACCAGGCCTCCCGCAGAATCCCGCGGAAGATACTACCCGACAAGTGGGAGCCTGTCTTCCGGCGCCGGGGCTGAGCCGGTGCCTAGCTCCAACTAAAGCAAGCCTTCTCGTCCGCCGATGTCCTCGGCAGGGACCGGTGTGTAGACGGCCACACATTGACCTCAGGCAAGAAGCCATCGGGAGCTGGCATCGTTATGAAGTTAGTGCGGTCTGCGTGTCGACGCGGTGCCCGCCCCCAGGCGCTCCTTACTCACCCGAGCAGCGAAGGTTCGCCCTTGGCCGGAAGGTTTCCGCCCTTTGTTATGCCTCTCCATGGTTCGCGCCGTCCAAGTGGGGATCCTCAAGTGAGTGGAGCTAGCCCCCCCGCCAATGAAAAGGCCGCCCGGACGGGCGGCCTCCAAACCTTGCGATTTCCGGGAGCGACCTACGCTGCGGTAGGGGGGCGCTGTTTCCGCTCCACTGCAATTTCGCTCTTCTGCCGCGTGGGTTGCAGATCCCACCGGCAACACACGCACCGCGTCGCCTGAGTGTAAATGAGGCGCCCATACATCTTGCATTCTCCGTTCCCGCAATACTTCATCATGAGCGCACCTTAGCATGAAGCTTTCTGCGGCGATCTGCTCTTTTTTCGTTCCTAGGGATTGGTTTTTCTTCTGCCGGACCCCGGTGACACGGAGTGCGGCCGGACCGATCCCGGAGTCGCGTTAGGGCAAGGACATCCCGCCATCGCCAGTGCCCACAAGCGTCAGCAACAGCACAACGCTCTTCGTTCCGAGCCAGCTGGCCGGACTGGAGTTTGACGCTAAACGAAAAGCCGGCGATCCGGAATGGCTTCCGGTCCCGGCTTCCGCTTCTTTCAACTTTTAGTGCAGAGCTGGCGCCTAGTTAGTTGATTTGTCGTTGGCTGCAGTCGTTGTGTTTCCCGTCGTAGCGGCAGCGTTGTCAGCCCCCGCGCGGGTTAGCCTGGGGAAGAAGGGCGTGACCTCGAAGGGCATCTTGTCGCGGGCGGAGGTGATGGCTACGGGCTGCGACTTTACCAGTTCCACCTTGTCATCCCAGGCGTTGAGTTTGACACGTCCACCCAGCGGCAGGGCGGCGATCTGGTCAAGCTTGTTCCAGTCGAGCTGAGGAGCCGAACTCATCAGCTGGGCCATGCGGGTGACGGTCCCGCTTTCGGCCATGTCGTTGCCGAGGTGAGCGGTGAGCAAGGCATTAAGAGCCCCAGCCCGGGTGGAGAGAGCGCGCAAGAACAGGCCAGCGACGTCGAGTTTCTGAGCGTAGGGCGAGTTCTTGAGCATCTCGATGGCTTTCTTGTCGGCGGCAGCCTCTTCTTCGGGAATGTGTTTAAAGCCCAAGTTCTGGTAAGTCGATTCATCGGAGAAGAGCATGCGGTCGTTGAAGGCGTACTGGCTGCCCAGGTTGTGGCCCAGGACGATGTGAGCCAGTTCGTGCGCGAGCACCATGGCTAAACTGGTCTCGTCGGGTAGCACGTCGATGAGGCCGCGGCTAACCACGATGGTGTTGCCGACGCTGAACGTCTCCAGCGGCGAGGTGAGGAGAACGCGGGTGCGGACCGGACGCGGCAGGTCAATGTTGTTGGTGACTTCAATGTTGTTAACGACCGTCTGAAGAATCTTGTCGACTTCGCCTTCGGGAGCGAGCAGGCCGGCACGCTGCAGGCGCTCGATCACGTTATCCTCGGCCTGCTGTTGCCATTCGCGCTCAGCGGCCAGAGGCGAGGCGTCCTGAGCATTGGGACTGTTGTCCTGCACGCTATCGACGCGGATGTTAGTCAGTTCGTCAGATTCGCCGTTCTTGCGCAGGTCATATCCCCAGATGCGGGTCTGTGCCTTGAAGGCGATCTTGTTCTTCGCGCCGGCGCTGAAATCGCCTTCCTCGCTGTAGATGAAGGCGGGTACCCAGTAGCCGGGGATGAGGTTTAAGCGCCAGCTGTCCATGTGAAAGAAATAGGAGTTGCGCGCGTGCGGGGCGTAGGTGCCGTTGAGACGGACGATGTTGTAGTCCTGGTCCTCGGCCCAGATGCGGCCCACGAAGCGGCCATTGCCGGTGCCCTTCTTGGGAGTGACATCGAACACCAGGCAGCGGACATCGCCGAGGAATTCGCGCCGGACGTAACGAAACTCATAGTGCTGGCGGTCAAAGTCGTTGCGGTCGGCGAAAATCATCCAGGAAAAGCCCAGAGGCTGATAGGTAATCTTGAACAGCTTGCTGAAGCCGCCGAGCAGGTGCTTCTCCATGCTCTCGTCATCCTTGATGTAGTCCCTGCGATCGATGGAGGTGCTGAGGTCCATGCGGCCGAGGAAATAGCGATCGTTCTGGGGTACGGGCCCGAGCAGGGGATCGAGAGTCAGGTTCTGCAGGTAGGTTTCCACCACCGGGGTGCGATTTGACAGCATCTTGATCAGGCCCTGCTCGCGCAAGATGAAACGATCGACGACCTGGTCCATGGTGGTGGGCTGAGCAAGCGCCTGGGGCGCAGCGGCTTGGGCCGGGGTCTGCGCCGCTGTGGCGGGCTGCGATGAAGATTGGGCCGGAGTCGCCGGCTGCGAACCTTGGGGCTGCTCCGCCAGCGCGGCCAGCGAAAGCAGCACGACAGCAGTGACCATCCAATTCGTGTTGCGCATGACTCTCATCTCCGTGTTTCTTGTGTCCCGTTCATTCAGTACGCCAACTGGAAAACAACATGCACGATCGCGGTGGAATCCACCGGCTGACCGTTGCGCAAAGCTGGTTTGAAACGGATCTTGTTGGCCGCCGCGATGGCGGCTTCATCCAACCCATGCCCGAGGCCGCGGACGACGCTATTGACGTGCAGCTGACCGCTGGCCGCGAACATGACTTCCAGAAGCACCTCGCCCTCGAGCCTGAGCTGGCGGGCCTCCGGGGTGTAAACCGGGTTGGGCTTGTAGAGGATCTCGACCGGGGTCGTGGGCGGGCCGGTGTCAACCTGGTGGTGACCGGCATTCTGGGTGACTTCCTGCTGGCCAAACCCGCCGGTGGAAATGCCGCTGCCGCGGCCATTGCTGCGGCCGTCGCCGTTGCCGGCAGTGGCTACGCCATTGCCGAAGCCGGCGCTGGCCACCGTGCCCTTAATCCCCTTGGCGCCGCCAGTGCCGTTGCCGTAGCCGGGGCCCTGGGGCAACTCCGAGGAGAATCCAGCGTTGGCGATGACCAGCTTGGCGCCGGGCTTGCCTTCGCCCTTGACGCCGTTGGGATCGCCGAAGCCGCCAGTCTGAACTTTCTGAACGGGAGCGTTCACCGTCGGAGTAGCGGAACTACCGGTGCTGAAATCACCGGTGTGGACGAGTTGGGGCCGGGCTCCGCCGGCGGCCAGCTTGATCTGGGGAGCCTGGAACTGGTTCACCGCGATCTTGGGAGTCTCAGGCTCAGTCTCGACCGGCTTGGGCGTATGCACTTCACGCGGCACCACCAGATGGGGATGCTCGACCGGCGCGGCCGGCAAGAGCTTGGCATGCTGTACCACCGGAGGCTTCTTGACGGGCAGGGGCTTAGGCTCGCGGCCCGGCAGCGGAATCAGTTCGGTAATGTGGTAATTGGACTTGACCTGCATCTGGTCAGGGAAAAGGAGCCCGAGGTTCACCAGGATCAGGATGAACACGGCCTCCATGCCATAGCTGAGGGCAAGAGTTCGCCAGTTCATACGGCGCTCGGGCAAGAGCCCTAACTGGAAGCCACGGTAGTAAGGCGTAGCCATGCAATAAGCTCCACGCTGGGGAGCCCGCGCCGGGGAGAGAGCTCGGGCGAAGCTTCACGTTACGAGAGAACGGTTGAGGGGTAAACGTGTCCGGCGCTGGTGTACCTTAGTAACCAGCGAAGACCGAGGGAAGCAATACCCGCAAAACGGGCAAGAAACCGGGGATTTGCCGAGGCTAGCGGACCGGACGCCGGGCAAACCAGAAGAAAAGCGGAATCCCGATGAGGATGACGAGGCATCCCAGCATGGAGTTCCGGAGATTATCGGCAAAAGTGTAGTAAAGCAGAGCCGCGGAGGCGAGGACGAACAGCAACGGGACGACGGGATATCCGGGCACGCGGTAGGGGCGAGGAGCATCGGGCTCGCGCCGGCGGAAGACGAACACGGTGCTGCCGGCAATCATGTAGAAGAGCCATTCGGCAAAAATGGCGAGAGTGAAAAACTGGCGGAAGCTGCCGCCCAACAACAGCAGGACCGCGGAAAGGGCGAACTGCACCGCGAGCGAGACGGAGGGCGTGTGGAAGCGGGGATGGACTTCCGCTAACGCCTGAAAGAAATAACCGTCGCGGGCCATGGCGAAAGGCACGCGGGCCCCGCTCATGACGGTGCCGTTGAGGGTGGCGAGCATGGAGAGCGCCATGGCAGCCGAGACGATGCTCGCACCCAGAGTGCCGAGCACGAGGGCGACGGCGTCGGAAGCGGGACGCGGTGACGCGGCGATGGCAGCTGCCGGCATGACGTATTCGACCGCGGCATTCATCAGAATGTACAGCGCGCCGACCGTGGCGACTCCGACGATGAGCGCGAGGGGGATGCTGCGCTCCGGGTCGCGGACTTCGCCGGCGACCATGTTCAAGTCATTCCAGCCGTCGTAAGCCCAGAGCGCGGCCACCAGCGCCGCCATGAATCCGGCTACTCCACCTTGGGCTCCGGGGAAGGCGCCGGCGAAGTTGTTCCAACCACCACGCCCCGCTCCCAAACACACGGCGGCGATCCCGATGACGACGGCGATTTTCAACAGCGTGAAGATGAGCTGGAACTCGCCGGCTTTCCGGACGCCCAGGTAGTTCAAAAAAGAAATGACGCCCGCTGCGAAGATGGCGACGATCTGTCCCCAGGTGATGGCGAAGGGGGCGGTGAGGAGATCGCGGGAGAAAAACGAGAGCACACGGAAGGTACCCAGGGTGCGCACGAGTCCGGTTGTGACGGTGGCGATGGAGGCGGGCTTGGCGACGATGAACCAGGTCCAGCCGTAGAGGAAGCCAGCGAGCGGGCCGTAGGCGTCGCGGACATAGACATATTCTCCGCCAGCCTGGGGCTTCATGGCGCCGAGCTCGGCGTAGGTCAGGGCTCCGAAGAAAGAGAGTAGACCAGCGACGATCCAGACGAGATAGACGAGCTTGGCAGATCCGACGGCCTGCATCATCTCGGCAGGGACCAGGAAGATGCCGCTTCCAATGATCGTGCCGACCACGACAGCGCAAGCCTGGCTCACGCCGAGGTCGCGGGAGAGGTCGGGGGAGGTGGTGGCGGGCATGAGGAGTTGCAGTATACGGGAAAAGCACAGAACCGCAGAAAGTGTGAAGAGGGAGTGAACCCACGACACCGAGCAAAGCGTTGCAGCGCGGGGCGACGGAAGCAGCACCTGGATACGAACGAGCACAGCCGGTCGAGTCCTCCCGACCGCGGCCGTGCCCGCCAGGTCGGCCTCTCTGCCGGCGCCCGCATGTTCTTACGTCGGCTTTCCCGGCGCTTCCACCCGGGTTTTCCTGTGCACCGCTGCGCGGCCGGGTCCTGGTTCGTTCAAGTGCCGGTAGTTATCGAGTTGCGACGGGAAACCCTCTAGCTGTGGGGCTGACGTCCGCGCACGCACGGCCGGAAGGCCGCCCCTTCGGCCGCGCTACCCAACAAGCTAGCCGCCGGGACCTTGCCCGGTGCTGCCGCGGACCCAGCTGACTCCGTATCCCACGACAAAGGTGACTAAGGTGCCGATGGCGACGTACCAGGTGAAGGCGACCTTCGTCCAGAGCCAGAGGTAGAGTTCGACGGCGAATCCGCAGACCATCCCGAGGACGGCACCAGGCTGGTTGGCACGGCGAGTGAGCACACCGAGGAGAAAGACTCCGAGTAGAGCGCCGTAGGCAACCGACGCGATGGAGAGGCCGACCTCGATGACGCGCGGGACTTTATGCAGCGACAGAACGGCGAGTGCGAACAGGACCAGCGCCCAGAAAAAAGTCACCACCCGGGAGAGACGCAGCTGGCTGCGATGGTCCGACGAGGGACGGAAGCGGAGATAGAAGTCGACCATGGAACTCGACGAAAGGGAATTGAGCGCGGCACTGAGGTTCGACATGGCGGCGGCGAGGATAGCGGCAATCAGCAGGCCGGAGATGCCATGGGGCAGGCGCTGGACGATGAAGGTCGGATAGATGCGATCCGCTTTGCCGAAGTGGGAGGAGGGAAGCTGGTAGTAAGCCCAAAGCATGATCCCAACGATCAGGAAAAGCGCAAATTGAAAAAAGATGGCAATGCCGCTGGAAAGGAGTGCAGTAACCGACTGGCGCTCGCCCCGGGCGGCGAGCAGGCGCTGCACGATGAGCTGATCGGTGCCGTGGCTGGCGGTGGTCAGGAAGGCGCCGCCGATCACACCCGCCCAGAACGTGTAGGGCTGCCCCAAGCTCCAGCGCAAATCGAGCATCTGGAACTTGCCCGCGGCGGAGGCGAGGGCGTGGATGTGGGCCCAGCCTCCGGGGACGAGGCGAAGGATGGTAGCCACGCCCAACAACGTGCCGCCCATGTAGATGGCGGTTTGCACGACGTCGGTCCAGATGACAGCGGCTAGCCCGCCTTCAAACGTGTAGATGAGGGTGAGGGCCGTGATCATGGCGATGGAGGCAACTTCGCCAGTGCCGAGCGCGATGGCGACCACAATGGAGACGGCGTAGACGCGCACGCCCTCGGCGGCAGCGCGCGTCAGGAGAAACAGGCCGGCGGTCAGCGAGCGCAGCGATGCGCCGAAGCGGCGCTCAATCAGCTGATAGGCGGTGTAGAGGTCGCCGCGAAAGTAGTGAGGGAGCAGCACGAAGCTGATGATGACCCGGCCGACGAGGTATCCGAGGACGAGCTGCAGGAACTGGAGGTTGGTGTCGTAGGCGAGGCCGGGCACGCTGATGATGGTGAGGGTACTGGTCTCGGCGGCGACGATGGAGAGGGCAATCGCCCACCAGGGAATATTGCAGTCGGCAAGGAAGTAGTCGCGCAGGGTGCGCTGGCGCTTGCGGAAGCGCAGGCCGAAGAGCGTAATGCCGGCGAGGTACAGCGCGACGATGGCGAGGTCGAGATGGTTGAGTCCCATGCCGGGTGCGGAGGTCCCCGTAGGAAGCGCAGTTCCGGTGAAAGTTTAACAGGGCGGAGCGGTGCGGGCGGAAGTGAGGAGCGTCTCCGAGGGCAAGGGCGGTGAAGGGACTGCAAAGGGCGGTTGCCGTCGGGTGCCGCGGGCGAGACCGCTTCGACTACGCTCAGGGCAGGCCAGCTGGTGCCGCCGTCGCTTTGAAGTCCGCATTCTCGGAGGAAGGGTGTGGTAGAACTAGCGCGTGGCGATCTTCTTGGGAATTGATGGCGGAGCGACAAAGACCACCTGCGTGCTGGGTGATGAACACTCCGTGTTGGCGACGGCGACCACGGGGAGTTGCAGCGTCATTCGTGTGGGTGAAGAGAAGGCTCGCGAGGCTCTGCACGAAGCAGTGCGGCGGGCGTGCGCGCTGGCCAGCGTGGATCCGGGGCAGATCGAGCGGGCGTGTGTAGGTGCAACGGGCGCGGCTCTGCCACAGATCAGCGAAAGGGTGAGCCACTTGATGAGACAGGTGGTGCGATGTCCCGTGCAGGTGGTGGGCGACATGGTGGTGGCACTGCAGGCTGCGTTCGGGCGTGGAGTGGGTGTAATCACGATTGCGGGCTCGGGATCAATTGCCTTCGGACGGGGCCAGAACGGGGAGACGCTACGGGCGGGCGGCTGGGGGTTCCAGATATCCGATGAAGGGTCGGGTTACTGGGTAGGACGCTTGGCGGTAAGCCGCGCGCTGCGTGCCCGGGACGAAGGGGAAGCGCCGGCTCTGCTGGGCGAGGTGATGAAGAGCTGGCGGGTGAGTTCGAGCGACGAGCTAATCCAGAGGGCGAATGCGTCGCCGCCACC
Source organism: Terriglobales bacterium (assembly GCA_035623795.1). Lineage (GTDB taxonomy): Bacteria > Acidobacteriota > Terriglobia > Terriglobales > Acidobacteriaceae > DASPST01. The sequence continues at coordinate 106,075 of DASPST010000015.1, read as the reverse complement.
GGATTTTGCGGAGCTGTTTCCGCTCGTGCTAACCGCGGCCGACAGCGGCGACGGGAAGGCACGCACAGAGCTGGCCCAAGCCGGCGAGGAACTAGCGGGACTGGCGAAGATCGTTGCGGGACGGCTGTTTTCGAAGGCGGAGACCGTCCCAATGGCCATGGCGGGGAGCGTCTTTCGTCAGTCGGCCGTGGTGCGGCAGGCTTTCTACAATAGCGTGCGCGGCGAGTTTCCGCAGGCCGGAGTGAACCCGACGGTGATTGAGCCGGTGCGGGGAGCGCTGGAACTGGCGCGGCAGGAGATGAAGGCGCCTTGAGGAGGGCCGGGGACAGCGTGGGAAAAGCCTTCGCCTAGGTGGGGGGAGGAAGGTCGCAGAGAGAGCGGAGAGAACCACGGATAGGGATGGGCGAGAGGCGACGCGGCTAGGACTCGGCAAAAGCTAATCGCAAGGACGCAAAGAAAAGCTGCGCTGGGGGCGCAGAGAAAACCGAGACCCTGCGGTTCCCTTGCTATGGGGGCACGATTATGGCTTCGGACGAAAGTGCGATAGGGGGCCAGCGTTTCGAAGCGGAGGCGGGGGAAGGTGGCAAGGCGGCGCCGGCCTCGCCGCGGTCGCCGGCAGACTCTGGGCTGCGCGAGGACGGCGCGCTGGCGTTGCTCAAACGCCCGGATGTGGATGCAGAAATCCTCGAGCAACTGGCGAAGAACGGCAACCTTCTCAAGTACAGCAAGGTGAAGCGGGCGCTGGTGGAGCATGCCAAGACTCCGCGGCACGTGTCGCTGCCGCTGGTGCGAACCCTGTTCACGTTCGACCTGATGCAGGTGGCGCTGACGCCTACAACTCCCGCCGACGTGAAGAGGGCGGCGGATGAGGCACTGTGCAACCGGCTGGAATCAATTTCTGCCGGTGAGCGGTTGTCGCTGGCACGACGGGCGTCGACCCGGGTGGCGGGAGCATTGCTCCACGACCGGGAAAGACGCGTCATCCACGCCGCGCTGGAGAATTCCCGATTGACCGAGGCCGCCGTGGTGAAAGCCTTGATGGGGGCAGACGCGGCGGTGGCGCTGGTCGAGGCGGTCAGCCATCACCCACAGTGGTCGCTCAGGCGCGAGGTGCGGGTGGCGTTACTGCGCAATGAAAAGACGCCGCTGGCGCGTGCCATGGAGTTTGCCCGAAGCCTGCCGCCCCGGGACGTGCGCGAGATCCTGCACAATTCAAGGTTGCCCGCCAACATCAAGGCGTGCGTGCTGAAGGACCAGGAACAGCGGCGAGGGAGGGCGGCGCGAGCGGGCGGGGAGTAGGGCAAAGCGGGATGGGAAATTAGACTGATTCCGGTTTCAACGGTCGAATCAGGGTTGACTGCGGATGTGGTTGGCTCTGAACCGACATGGCGGGTTACCAAAGTCCAAAAAAACGGCCTGCTTCGGTCACTTGCCCAACTTTTGTACTCAGTCCAAGATTCCTTTCGGCACCCGGCACGATCCGGGACCCTTGGGATTCGTTCAGACGGCATAGCCGCCACGGACCCCGGCATTACCACACGCCGGTAAGGGACGGAAAGGGTGCGATCTCATGTTGGAGGAAAGATGAGACAGCTTATCGGCGTTGCCGTTTTGCTTTGCATGGCGTGCGTACTGAGCATAGGTCAGGAAACACCCAGGCCCGAAGTGTATGGGGGTTATCAATTCACTAGCACCGATGGGGGTTGGCACGCGAGCGGCTGGAATGGAGCCGCGAACTTCTATTTCACGCGCTGGCTGGGAGTGACCGGGGATTTCAGCGGAGTCTACGGTTCGGGCTCGAATCTCTACACCTACACGGTCGGCCCAGTGGTCTCGACCCACAAGAGCAGCTTCGCTCCATTTGCGCACGCATTGTTTGGCGGCGCCCATACAGCGACCGGCTCTGTGGGTGACGGTGGCATGGCGATGATGTTTGGTGGCGGAGTGGACTTCGGGAAGAAGAGATTGGCCTTCCGCGCCGTGCAATTTGATTGGATGCCGCTTCGCTTTGCCGGCGTTACGGACAAGAACAACATACGGGTGAACACCGGGCTGATGTACCGGTTCTAGTTCCTGCGCGAAGACAAAGGGCGGCCTGCGGGCCGCCCTTTTTGTCTCGCGCCCCCGGCACCGTCGCGACGACGTCACTTCCCTCGCCGTCGCTCCATTCTCCCCGACAGCAGAAATCCTCCTTGATCCCGCAGGCTTCGTGCCAAATACTGGCCCGGGTGATGGCGCCAACCGGATCGCGGAATCGGGCGTCCGCCGGCGCAAGCACCCGTCGCGCGAGGTTAAGCGGCCGGAATACGGAGTTGCTGGCCGACTTTGATCTTATCCGGGTCGGGCAGGTTGTTGGCCCGGGCGATCTTGGAATACTGGTTGGGATCGCCGTAGAAGAGCCGGCTGATCTTCGAAAGGTTGTCGCCGGGCTTGACCGTGTAGGTCTGCTCGCCCTGGGCCACGGTGATTTCATGCTGCAGATCGGGGAACGTCGGATCGACGGCTTTGATGGCGTCCCAGACCCGATTCTTGCTGGCTTCCGAGACCACGATTGCCTTGAGATGAAGTTTGTCGCCGGCGAGGTCGACGGCCTGAATCGTGGCGTCTTCCCGGGCGAGGACATCTAGAACCGGCTGATATTTCTGCTTGAGCTGTTGTAAATCCGCCATAAGAGTTACTCCTTTCGTTTCGGCAGAGTGATGGGTGACGTTAATTAGCCTGAGACGAGAGGGCGAGCGAAGTTCAGGTTTGTAGCAGCCGTAAAATCGGGCTGACAAGCCGACGAGCTGCAAACGCTGCCAGCACACAGAGTGGCAGCCGGTATCGCACCGGCACTCGGGGCGTGTGGGTCATTCTACGCCCTTTCCCAGCTCGGCGTTTTCCACAACCACAAGGAATACGTTTCCTCGACTTGGACGGGTGCGTTTGGCGTCGGCCATGAAAGATCTGAAGTTCATCTTGCATGGGCGCTGGTCTGGCGGGAGACTAGGGTACCCAGTCGGCCAGAAACACATTGGTCTCGTGCGGAACCTTGCCGTTGCGACCGGAGATCCAGACGAGTCTCCTTCCATCCGGGCTGAACATGGGGAAACCGTCGAAGCCTTCGGTGTAGGTGATGCGCTCGAGATTCTTGCCATCGAGGTCGACGGCATAGAGCTCGAAGTTGCCCATCCCGCCGATCGAGCCCACATTGGAAGAGAAGATGATGCGCTTACCGTCGCGGAAGAAGGCGGGTGCGAAGCTGGCGGCACCGAGGTCAGTGACCTGCAACTTGTTGCTGCCGTCTGCATTCATCAGCCAGATTTCCAGATAGATGGGCCGGATGAGGTTTTGCCGGAGCAGCGCTTCGTAGTCGGCGATCTCTCGCTCGGTTTTGGGATGGTAGGCGCGGTAGACGATCAGCTTGCCGTCGGGAGAAAAGGCGGGACCGCCGTCGTAGCCAAGTTCGTGAGTGAGCTGGCGGATGTTCTTGCCCTCGGCATCCATAGTGTAGATGTCGAGGTCGCCGTTGCGCACAGAGGTGAATACGATTTTCTTACCGTCCTCGGAGATGACCGCCTCGGCGTCATAGCCCGGGCGAGTGGTCAGTTGCTTCAAGTCGGAACCGTCGGAATTGGCGGTGAAGATGTCAAAGCTGGGATAGATGGCCCAGACGTAGCCTTTCGAATAGTCGGGCTTGGGTGGGCAATCGGCACCCCCGAGATGAGTGGAGGCGTAGAGGATCTTTTTTCCATCGGGGAAGAAGTAGGAACAGGTGGTACGGCCCTTGCCGGTAGAAACCATGCGCTGGTCCGAGCCGTCGATGTTCATGGTAAAAATCTGGTCGCACTTGAGAGGCTCGCGCGTGGATTGGAAGATCAGGTGCTTGCCGTCGGCGGAGAAATAGGCTTCGGCATTCTGACCGCCGAAGGTGAGCTGCTTAATGTTTCGCAGGTGGCGGGATTCCTGCTCGGTGGGCGAGGCGAGCGGGTTTTGCGGCGGGGCGGCGCCCCACACGACGAGGGGAAGGGCAAAGGCGGATACCCATGCGAGTACGTTCTTCATGGCCCTGACGGCGCTAGTGTAGCAGGAGCGGTGGCGGCGCTATGTGCTGAGGTCTTTGGCGGAGTTTCCGAGAATGCTCGCGGCAGCGGGGCAAGCATTGATCTCAGAGGACATGAGGGAAGAGGCGGGAAACCTGCGTGGGGAACAAGCGGGAGTACCGTTTGGAAAGGATTGTCGGGCTGATCCCCAGGGAAGCGCTACGGCTTGTCAGGGTAGAGGAGGTACTTCTCACGGAGTTGTTCGAAGTGGGCGAGGGGCGAGCGCCAGTCCTGGGCGATACGGCGGGGATCCTGGCCGGCGTTCAAAGCGTCGAAGGCGGACTGGTCGAGCAGGAGGTCACTCATCCGCTCCAGCTTGAAATCATTGGGATAAAGTTTGTGCAAGGCAGCGGCAAGTTCAAGGCCGAGTTCGGGGGAGTCCAGAGTATTGCGTTCGGTAAGGACCAGGTTCACGCCTTGGCATTTCTCCCCAGCGTAGTTGCTGGAGGTGGGAGTGAAGGCAACCGGAACGAAGCGGACGCCGGAGATGGAGCGCGCGTTGAGATACTGGGCGAGATCGCGAGCCTTGATCCAGGGCGCCCCGAGGACTTCAAAGGGTGTGTCGGTGCCGCGCCCCACCGATAGGTTGGTGCCTTCGACCAGGCCCACTCCGGGATAGAGCGTGGCTCCGATCAGACGGCGCAAGTTGGGGGAGGGGTTGATCCAGGCCAGTCCGGTGGAGTCGTACCAGTCCCCGCGCAGCCAGCCTTCCATGGGAACAACGGTGAGCTTGGCATTGATGTTTTTCTCGGCGTTGAACAGGCGAGCGAGTTCGCCCATGGTCATGCCGTGGCGGACGGGCAGAGAGAAATAGTTGGTGAAGAGTTCGCGGCCAGGATCGGAGATCGGCCCCTGCACAAAGGAGCCGGTGATGGGATTCGGGCGATCGAGGACAATCAATTCGATGCCGGCTTGGGCGGCGCCTTCAAGGAAGTATCCGAGTGTGGTCTCGTAGGTGTAGAAGCGGGCGCCGGCATTCTGGAGATCGACGACAACGCCGTCGAGTTTTCCGAGTACGTCGAGAGAGGGGCGACGAGCGGCGTCCGTGCCCCCGTAGACGCTGTAGACAGGGACGCCGGTGGCGGCATCCTTTGTGTCAACGACGTCGGTGGTGTCGAGTGTGCCGGTGACGCCGTGCTCCGGGCTGAAGATGGCATCGAGGGAGATACCCGGGGCGGCGGCCAGTACGTCGATGGTGCGGCGGCCCTGGGAGTCGATGCCGGTCTGGTTGGTGAGCAGGCCGATTTTTCGCATCGCTTCGCCCGAGGTGCGAAGGACGTCGAAGTTTTGCCCCTCGAGCACGTCGATGCCGGTTTTCACGGAACCGTTGCGCGTGGCCAACCTGCGGGCCCCGCTCTCCGCCTCGTTGTATCCCGTGATACTCTCCCAGCGCAATTTTTCTTTCTCGTCGAGAGTCAGGGGGAGAGCCGCGGCGACCGCCGTGGCCAGTTTCGAGCGCAGAGCCACGGCGCTGCCCTGGCCGCGGGGATGGACGGCGTTGGTCAGCAGGATGATGCAGGTCTTCGTGCTGGGATCGATCCAGATCGATGTGCCGGTGAAGCCGGTGTGGCCGTAGGAGCCGACGGGGAGAAGATCGCCGCGGTTCGTGGAGAAGGGCGAATCGATGTCCCAGCCGAAGCCGCGCACCGCGGTGGCGGTGGGAGGCTGCTGGGGAGTGGACATCTTTTCGACGGCAAGGCGAGAGAGGATGCCATCGCCGCCGTTGAGCAGGGCCTTCACGAAACGGGCGAGATCATCGGCGGTGGAGAACAAGCCTGCGTGCCCGGCAACTCCACCCATGCGGCGGGCGGTGGGATCGTGTACCACGCCGCGCAGCATGTGGTCGTTCTCGTCGTACTGCGTGGGAGCGATTCTGGGGCGCCAGGACTCAGGCGGCAGGAAACGGGTGTGAGTCATCTGCAGCGGCTGAAAGATGTGGGTGGCGGTGTATTGGTCGAGGCTGGCACCGCTGATCTGCTCGACCAGCGCGCCGAGCACGATGAAATTTATGTCACTGTAAAGGAAAACGGAGCCGGGCGGGGTTTCGGGTGCTGCGGCAAAAGCCATGCGGTAGGCAGCCTCTCTGCCTTCCCACGGCGTTTTGAGATCGAGATCGGGGGCCAGGCCGGAATAGTGGGTGAGGAGCTGGCGGATGGTGATGTCGTCCTTGCCCTTCTGCGCGAACTCAGGGAGGTATTTGGCGACGGCATCGTTGGGGCGGAGCTTGCCAGTTTCGAACATCTGCATGACGGAGGTCGTGGTGGCGACGACCTTGGTGAGCGAGGCGATGTCGAAGATGGTGTCGAGCGTCATGAGCTCGCGATGGGGTTCGAGGGCGCGGTGGCCGAAGGCTTTGCGATAAATGATCTGGCCGTTGTGGCTGATGAGGACGACTGCACCCGGGATCTGGCCATCGTGGATGGCCTGCTGGACGATAGAGTCGATAACGCTGAGCCGGTTCGAGGGCGCGGGTTGTGCGGTGGCGCAGAGGGAGGCGAGGCAAAGGGCGGCCAATACGAGTAGGGAGCGAGTTGGGGATACGGTCACGGGTTGAGATTTCACAGGCGGACTTGCGCTGGATTGCCCGGAACTCTGACTTTACACGGCCCCGGCGCGATGCTCAACGAGGTTCGGGGGAGGATGGTATCCGGAGTAACGGAGGGGGAGTTGCCGGCCGAAGCGAAGAAATCGGGCGCCCGAGTCATGGAGATCGCCGCCCGATCTTTCTTCCCACCTCGGGTTACTTCAGGGCGAACAGGGCATTGACGTGGGCGGTGACGGTGACCGTCTGAGGAGAGAATTCTTCGGTCGGCGGCGTAGCGGCGGCTTCCATCTTCATGGCGGTCATTACCCGCGGCATGGGGACGGCACGGATGTTCTCGAAGGTATCGACCGAGGCGTAGGAGAGTTCGCCGACGGAGCGTCCGGCGGCATGGGCCAGAGACTCCGCGTTGCTGTGGGCGCGGTGGTAGGCGTCTTCTACGGCTTTGCTCTTGGCCTCGTCCATCTTGTCGAGGGTGTAGGTGATGGACTGACCTTCACCGACGCCGGCGTCGGCCAGTTGCTGAGTAATAGGTCCAATCTTTGCGAAGTCCTTCAGCTTCAGGGTCACGACGGTACTGACACGATAACCAACCAGCTTGTTCTTGGGATTCTTATAGTCGTAGACGGGCTGCAAGGAGTAGTAGCCGACCTGGGCCTCTTTGGGATCAATGCCATTCGTGCGGAGGATCTGGCGAGTCTGGTCGGCCTGTTTGGAAGCCAGATCGTAGGCCGCCTTGGAGGTGTCGGCCTGCGCGGAGATGTTGAAGAAGATCACGGCCGTATCGGGGACGGACTCAAACTTGCCGTCAGCGCCGGTGAAGACGGTATTCGCTTGCGCGGTGATGGTGGGGCGCTCCTGAGCGAAGGCGGCTGCCAACAGAGCGACGAGCAGGACGGGAGTGCATTTCATAAGCCATCTCCTGATGTGCATGCCAGAGAGTGTATCGGAGAAGCAGGGTGGGCAAGAAGTCTGGTCGGCGAGTCACGCGCGCTTCCAGCCAGAAGCGGCTGGGACCGCGACCTCGATCCGGGTAGGTCGGCGCGTCGTTCTAGCGAGTCGGAATATCAGCGCGCCGGGACTTGCAGGGGATGATCGAGGCGGATCTCGAGGACCGTGCCTTTTTCGAGGCGCAGGTCATGGTCGCTGAGCAGGCCAACGGCCGCGCCCATGGCCGCTCCGGAGGCGGCGCCGACTCCTGCGGCTTTACCACTGCCCCCTGCACCTCCGACGACCGCACCCACCCCGGCGCCCACCGCTGCGGCTTCGAGGGTGCGCTGCTTGCTCATACCTTTGCTCTCGAGCTCGCCTTCTTCACCGTCGGGAGATTTCACGCCGTGTTCGCCTGGGGCTCCGGTGACGGTGGCGATCAGCGGCCTGGAGCCGCGGCCGGTATCGATCTGGTCGAAGCTAAGGAGCAGGCGGGTGTGGAAACCGGGCTCGATCGCACTCACGTGGCCCTTGATGGTCTTGCCGCGAGGAATGGTCGTGCCGTCGAGTGCGACCAGATCCTCCGCCAGCTTGGCCTTGAAATGCTTGCCCGGCTCGAGATGGCGGGTGTCGAGCTTGTCATTGAGCTGGATGAGAAAGCGCGTGCCCTCGGGGATGGTGTTGGGCGCAGCGGGAACCGAATCCTCGCCCAAGAGCGGAACCGCCAGCAGCAGCGCGGAGACACACCACAGCACACCGGAATCGGACCGCCCCATAAGGCAACCTCGGCGAACGGAGTAGGAACGTGCTCGCAGATTGGATGTTGGGTTGGGGGAAAGGGCTGCCTGCGGTGGGGAGGGGTGGGAAATGCCGGGTTGGGTTGAGTGGGTGTTTCGGACGGGTGTGTCCGTCCCCCCATCCAGCTCTTCGTTCCCTTTGCTTAGGAGCTGGCTTTGGCGCCGGCGGTTTGAGGGAGGGAGGGGAGGCGAAGGGCGTCGAAGCTGTTGGACTTGCTTTGGGCGTCGATGTCGCGGCGGAGTTCCTGCCACAGGGACTCGGGGATCTCCAGGAAGGCCTTGACGACGTCGGGGTCGAACTGGCGCCCGGTCCAGTCCCGAATCTCCTTGCGGGCTACTTCGAAGGACTGGGCGGCGCGATAATCGCGGTCGGAGGTGATGGCGTCGAGAGTGTCGACGACGGCGAAGATACGGGCGCCCAGAGGAATCTCTTCGCCCTCGAGGCCGCGGGGATAACCGGTGCCGTCGTAGCGCTCCTGGTGGGAGTAGACGATTTCGGCAGCTTCCTTGAGCACCGGAATCTTCTGCACCAGCTTATAGCCGAGGTAGCAGTGTTCGCGCATGACGGCCATTTCGTCGGGCGTGAGCTTGCCCGGCTTCTTCAGGATGCTCTCCGGAATGGCCATCTTGCCGACGTCGTGCAGAAAGGCGCCCCGTGCAATCACCTCGATCTGTTCCTTGGGGAGGCCCATGTGGCGGGCGATGGCCATAGTGTAGGCGGTGACGCGCCTGCAGTGGTTCTCCGTCTCCCCGTCCTTGTAATCCAGAGCATCGCCCAGTACCTCCAGGGTGATGTCGTAAGAGCGCTTGAGCTCGGCGATAGTCTCGCGGAGCTGGCGGGTACGCTCGGTGACCAGAGCCTCCAGGTCGACCTGGTACTGGCGGTTCTCCATTTTGAGGCGGCGGTTTTCGAGTGCGCGACGGACGGTGGCGAGGAGTTGCTCGCGCTCGAAGGGCTTGGTTAGGTAGTCGTAGGCGCCGTCGCGAATGGCATCGAGGGCGATCTTGATGTCGTGCACGGCGGTAACCATGACCACAGGCATGTCGGGGAAGCGCTCCTTGCTGCGCTCGAGCAGAGCTGTGCCGTCCATGCCGGGCATCATCAGGTCGGTCAACAACAGGTCGTATTCCTCACCGGACTCCAGGCGGGCGAGGGCCTCGCTGGCGGAAGCGGCCTGCCGGCACTGGTACTTGGCGGCGGCGAGCATGGACGCCACGATCTCACGGATGGACTCTTCATCATCGACCACGAGGATGCGTTCCAGAGGCATGTTCCGCGATGGAGTCTACCGCATGATACTCCAGGAGGGCGGTTCCGAAAGTAACCAAAAGCCAGCGGAAAACCCATTGGTAACGGGTGGGGGCGTGGTATTAGAAGACGAGCACTCTCGCTACGAAATGCAATGAATCTTTCCTATTGGTGCATCTGGTACGGGGCCGGCGGACTGACCGGGACGAGGCTGAGCGCCTCGGAGTCGGCGGCGCTGGTGATGGTGGCCGCGAGCCTGCTGGTCTTCCGAACTTTCCGGGAGCGATACCTGCTGTTGTGGACGCTGGGCTGGCTGGCCCTGTTCGTGTCGCGCTGGGCAATCCGGGAACCGGTGGCGGCGCGGGAGATGGAAGCGGTCTCGCAGGCGGCATTCGTGCTAGCTGTGAGCCTGTTTACCGCGACCGTGCTGGTGTATACCCGGGCGCGGAATTGGCTGCTGGGGCTGGCTGTGGTGGGATGGGTCCTGGCCTACTACGCCGCGGTGCGGGCGTATTTCTGGCCGGACCTGCTGGCACCGCGGGTGGTGCTGGAAGTGGGCTACCGGCTGCTCGCGCTGGCGGCGGTCGTGCAGGTAATCCGCAGCCGGTGGGGAAACCGGGAAGTGGGTCCGTGGCTGATGGGAGTGTCGTTGCTCTTCCTGAATCTGCCTTGGACGCCGGTGACCAGCCGGGTGCCGGCCGGGGTGTTCGTGATGGGCGAGCTGCTGCTGGGCGTAAGCATGGTCTTCATCGTGCTGGACGAAGCCCGCACCCGGGCGCAGCGACTGAGCGTGATGCACGCGCTGACCGCGAGCCTGGCGCGGGCCCAGCACAACGGGCCGATGATGCAGACCGTGCTTGAAGAACTGAAAGACCTCATGAAAGCAAAGGCAGCATGGTTCCGGCTGGAGGAGAACGAGCGGGCGCTGATCACGCACCACATCGGGGTGTCGTCGGAGATGATCAAAGCGGCCAGCCTGCTGAACTCCGACGAGCGGGTGGGGCGGGCGCTGGCTGCGGCCAAACCGGCAGTGATCAAGACGGCAGCGCTGATGCCCGCCGTGCGGGCGGCGCTGAAGGGCGAGGGCATCGAACACCTGCTTTTGGTCCCGGTGTCGGGCAAGAAAACCACGCTGGGGACGCTGGCGCTGGGCAAGGGGCACGCCAGCACGTATTCGGCGGACGACATCGAGTTCCTGCAGACCACGGCGAACCAGCTGGGAATGGCGGTAGAAAACCTGCGGCTGCTGGAGCAGGTGTTGCGCTCGCAGCGGCAGTGGATGAACACCTTCGACTCGATCCAGGATGCGATCCTGGCACACGATGCTCAGTTCGTGATCATGAAGGTGAACCAGGCGCTGCTGCAGCACATGGAGCAAGCGCCGGCAGACGTCGTGGGCAACAAATGTGAAGCCGTGTTGCCCAGAAAGTTCAGTGCTTGGACGGGCTGCCCGTATTGCGCGCGCGGGGACGTGGATTTCGTGGAAGGCCCGGACCCGTGCTTCGGCGGGTACTCGATGGTTTCGACCTCCTCCTACAGCGAGCAGGGCAGCAGCAAGAAGGGCACCATTCACGTGATCCGGGACACGACGGACCGGCGCAGCGCGGAGGAGCGCTACCGGCTGATGTTCGAGCAGGTGCAGGAAGGCGTTTTCGTGGCGACGCCGGACGGCAAGCTGCTGGACTGCAACGATGCTTACGTGCGCATGCTGGGCTACGAGAACCGCGAGGAACTCATGGCGCTGAACATCAACCAGGAGGTGTACGCGGCGCCGGAGCAGCGCGAGTCCTTCCGGCGAGAGATCGAGCTGCACAACTACGTGCGCAATTTCGAGGTCGCGCTGCGGCGGAAGGATGGATCGCGGCTGACGGCGGCGGAAAGCAGCTTTGCAACCCGCAACTCGGCCGGGCGGGTGGAGCGCTACCAGGGCTTCCTGCTGGACATGACGGAGAAGAAGCGCACCGAAGACGAGATGCGCCGGCGCAACCGCGAGCTGAACGCCCTGAACGCGATGGCGGTCATCGCCACACAATCGTTCGACCTGGATGAGATCCTAAACCTGACGTTGCGGCAGGTGGTGTCGCTGTTCGGAGCGGAAACAGGCTCGATTTACCTGGTCGATCCGAATGAGACGACCTTCCGGCGGCGCGCAGGATGGGGCCAGCGCAGCGAACAGCGGGGGCGCTTTGCCGCGGCCGAGTTTCCCCAGGGTTTTGGCGAGCTGGTGATGCGCTCGCGCACCGAGGTATTGACGGCAGAGTTCCTGCCGCACCTGCCCGCCGTGGTAGCGGAATTTGTGCAGGCGGACGGGCTAGGTTCCTGGCTGTGGGTGCTGCTGTGGAGCAAGGATGCCCCGATCGGCATCATGGGCATCAGCGACCGCCAGGGACGGGAGTACAGCAGCAACGACGAGAGCCTGATGGTGGCGGTGGGAAGGCAGCTGGCGACGACGATCGAAAAAGTGCGGCTGTACGAAGAAACCTGCCGGGCCTATGAAGACCTGCGGCGCACGCAGGAGCAGTTGCTGCAGAGCGAGAAAATGTCGGCGGTGGGGCAGTTGATTGCGGGCGTGGCCCACGAACTGAACAACCCGCTGACGGCCATCCTGGGCTATGCCCAACTGCTGGAGAGCGAAGGGCTGAGCGACCGGGCGGCGGATTTTGTGCGCAAGCTGTTCAAGCAGGCGCAACGCACGCATCGGGTGGTGCAGAACCTATTGTCGTTCGCGCGGCAGCGAACGCCACAGAAGCAAGAGATTGATCTGCGAAAGGTAGTGGATGAGACGCTGGCGCTGCGGGACTACGACCTGAAGGTGAGCAACATCTTGCTGGAGCGCGACATCCCGGCCGAGGTGCCGTCGGTCACCGCCGATCCCCACCAGCTGGAGCAGGTGTTCCTGAACATCATCAACAACGCCGTCGATGCGATCCTGGAAGCGGGCAAGGGCGGTGGCAAGCTGAAGGTGCGGGTGAATGTGCGGGACGGACAGGTCGGGGTTGAGTTCCTGGACAGTGGTGTGGGCATCAAGGACCCGAACCGGATTTTTGATCCGTTCTACACGACCAAGAGCGTGGGCAAGGGCACCGGGCTGGGGCTGAGTATCTGCTACGGGATCATCAAGGAACACGGCGGCGACATCACGGCCAACAATCGCCCGGAAGGGGGCGCGGCGATCGAAGTGCGGCTGCCGGCCTCGGGGCAAATTGTGCCGGCAGAGGCTCCGGCAACGGCCACCGCACGGGAGCTGGCGCTCGAAGGACGCATCCTGCTGGTGGAGGACGAAGAGGCGGTGCTGGAGTTCGAGCGCGATGTGCTGGCGGGCGCAGGAGCGCAGGTGGTAACCGCACTGACGACGGAGGAAGCCAAGTCGCGGCTGCGAGCGGAGGTTTTCGACGCCGTGGTCATGAACGGGCGGATGCCGGGCGGCTGGACCGCGCCGGATGCGCACCGCTGGGTGGCAGCAGCCTGCCCTGGCCTGGAAAGGAAGATGTTGTTCACCTTCTCCAGCGTGGCCGACCAGCCGGTGAAGGCTTACCTGCAGGAACATAGCGTCGCATCCCTGGTGAAGCCCTTCGAGATCGCGGACCTGATCACGCAAGCACGGCGCCTGCTGCTGAAGACCCAGGCCGCGGTGGCAAAGTAGTTTGCCTCACTAGAAAGTGATCCGCACCGGTTGGTGCCGGAAGAGTGGACTCTTCCACTCCTCATAATCTCTTTGGATGCAAGTGCCCCGGCACTTGAGCAGTAAACCTGTCCCCACAGCGGATCCGCGTCGGTGGCTGCAGAGGCCGCGGGAAAATTCCTTGTCGAGCTTAGAGCGAAATCCTCATTCAAACCAGAGCTCTTAATGGCGGCCCGGGAAGCGCTGCTCCAAACCAAAGCCTTTCCGGAACCTCGAATCAGTGACCACTAACATACCCCAGGCTAGTTCGTTACAGAGTCTTTTTCATTGTTTGGATGAAGTTGCGAATGGCGAGCTCGTTTCTGCAATACCAACGCCACTGAGCCTGTTTACGGGTCTCAACCAGGCCCACCCGCTCAAGGATTGCCATGTGGTGGGATATGGTGGGTTGAGAGACGCGGATCCGTTCCTCAAGATCGCGGGCACAAAGGCCGCAGGGATGTCCCGGGGAGGAGGGGCGGCGAGCTTTCAGGGATTGTAAAATGCGGCGACGGGTGGGATCGGCAATGGCGTGAAGCAGGCGGTCGAGAGAAGGTTGAGCAGTCATAGCGCAACACAGGATGGGGCATAGGATTGACGGCTGTCAATGTGCGGAGGTGAGCAGGGGGGCGCCGGCGAGGGGACGGCCATCCTGAATTGTCAGATGCGGGATTCTGCCGGTCAGTCGGCCGGGATTCGGCAGGGCCGCCCTGGAGCGTGTGGCAAAAGCTGCCTCAGCACCAATGCAAGCCATGCAAAGCCGACCTCGCCAATCCTGAAAAGGCACCAAAATGCTATTTGAGGGCAAGGACCGCAAGGAATTGGAGCGGAAGATGAAGGCGGAAGGGCGGCTGCCCCCAGGTCAGGCGCTCACGCTGAAGTGGCCGGTCTTACACTACGGGGCGGTGCCCCGCTTTGATGCCGAGAGGTGGGATTTTCGCGTTTACGGACTGGTGGAAGTGCCTCTGCGGCTGTCCTGGCCGGAGTTCAACGCCATGCCCAGGGTGACGCGGAAGAGCGACTTTCATTGCGTGACCCGTTGGAGTCGGTTCGACAACGAGTGGCAGGGAGTCGCCTTCGGCGAGATCCTGGGGCGCGTGCAGGCCAAGGCTCGGGCGAGCCACGTACTGGTTAACGCCGAGCAGGGGTTCACGGCGAATGTGCCGCTGGTAGATCTGAATCGCGAAGAGGTTTTGCTCGCAACCCATCACGACCGTGAACCGCTGACGCCGGAGCACGGGTATCCGCTGCGGCTGATCGTACCGCACCTCTATGCATGGAAGTCGGTGAAGTGGGTGCGGGGCCTGGAGTTTCTGGACCACGATCAAGCCGGATTCTGGGAGCAAAACGGGTATCACATGTATGGGGATCCATGGCGGGAGCAGAGGTTCAGTTCGGAGTGATGGATTGTCGGTGGTTCACGTCGTGAGCGGGCCGAACGGCACCCGCGTATGGGAACAGCTTGGACGAGACCATAGAGGCCGTAGGCACTAAGAGCCCAAACCAGAACAAAGCTCCCGTGGAAGTCCACCGACCTTCTCAGCACAATGAAGCGTGGCTTGCTTGCCGTACGGTCTGGCTAGTCTCGCCGCTGTGGGGCTCAGCCCAGTTCAACCTCCCCCGGTCCCAGGGAGTCAGCGCCGCAAAGTGCTGTCGTCCCTGGGTGACTCGGCTCATTCCACTTTGGCTTTCCCGTCACGGATACCGGATTTCCCTGTGCCGTGGCTGCGCGGCTGGGGGAACTTTGTCCCACCCGGGTAAGCCAATTTGCATTCAACACGACGCACCACGCCCAACTACGGTCGGGGGATGAAAAAACCAGGAATCGACAAGCATCATTTTTTGAGAATCGGGTTGTAGCCGTCGCTGATGAGTTTGGCGCGGGTAAGTTCGGCGTCCTTGACGTCGTTGAAGGGCCCGATCTGGACGTGGAAGAGCTTGTCCGGAGCGGAATTGCTGGCGAAAGCAGCGTACTGTTTTTTCTTGAGAGCTTCGACCAGAGCCTGGGCATCTTCCTGCTTGGTGACGGCGGCGACCTGCACGAAATAACCCTGAGCCAGAGCGATGGCGGGATCGGGAGCCGCGGACTTGTCGTCAGAGCTGTCGGGAGAGCTCTTAGGCGCGGCCGGGGTTGCGGCGGCGGCAAGCTGAGGGCTCGGTCCCTTCTGTTCGACGGCCTTGTAGAAGGTGAGATCGCTGGGTTGGGTGGCGGCGCTGGATGGAGGAGAGGACTTCACCGCGCCAGGACGGGACACGGGGCTCTGCCTGGACTGGTCGGGGGGAATGAGGGAAGCGGCAGCGGACTTTCTGCCCAGTGAGAAGCCGACGCCAAAAAAGGCGGCGCACAAGGCTACTAGCCCGAAGAAGAGTCCCAGCATTTTGCCGGTGCCGAGGGTGATTTCGGTGTCTTGAAGTTCCATGAATGCTCCCAGGATCAGCGCGGGGCCGCTGCGGCGTCGTCCTTTCCGAAAAATCTGTGAATGCCAGAGAAGACGTCGACGGGGACGGGAAAGACCACGGTGGTGTTCTTCTCGACGCCGATCTCGGTCAGGGTCTGCAGGTAGCGGAGCTGCACGCTGACGGGCTCGGTGGCCAGCAGTTTGGCGGCGTCAACCAAGCGCTGGGCAGCGGAGAATTCGCCCTCGGCGTGGATGATCTTGGAACGCTTTTCGCGCTCGGCTTCGGCCTGCTTGGCCATGGCGCGGAGCATCGACTCGGGCAGGTCAACCTGCTTGACCTCGACGTTGACGACTTTCACGCCCCAGGGGGCGGTGTGGGTGTCGAGAATCGATTGCAGGCGGAGGTTGATCTTGTCGCGATGGGCGAGCAGTTCGTCGAGTTCGAGTTCCCCGAGCACGGAACGCAGCGTGGTCTGGGCGAACTGCGAGGTCTGATAGACGTAGTTGGACACTTCGACGACAGCTTTGCGTGGGTCGATGACGCGCAGAAAGATGACGGCGTTGACCTTTAGGGTGACGTTGTCGCGGGTGATGATGTCTTGAGGGGGAACTTCAAGAGCTTCCTGGCGAAGCGAGACGCGCACGATGCGGTCGATGGGCGCCAGGACAAGGATGATGCCAGGCCCCTTTTCGTGCGGGAGGAGGCGGCCAAGACGGAAGATAACGCCGCGCTCGTACTCAGCCAGGATTTTGATGCAGCTCAGAATGTAAATCAAGAAGATGATGAGGGCAATGACTGGCAGGGAGATCATTTCCATATGCCTCCGGCGCTACCCAGGGATTCCTGTGGCGGATTGTAACGCAGAAAGCGCGCAAAAACGGGGTTTTCGGGGTGATGAGGTTACCTGCGGTGATGCGGCGGGACAGGGCGCAAGAAACATCGTGGGAGGCCCTCGATCACCAACTTGGGGGGCGAGCGGGCAGAGAGTAGAAGTGCCTGCGGCGAACGTTCAACTAGCCTGAGTCACCCGCTTGTCGCCTCGACTTCAGGGCCCGGCTTGGACCCCGGGGAGAGAGCAACCGAAGAGGTTCGAAAGATGCTCCACGGTGCTTCCCAATTTGGGACGAATGATTTGATGTGATGCCGGTGCGTGACGCCATCCAGGAGGCGAAGCCGTTCCGGGCAGGGGTCCGGCGCCGCCGCGGCCATCAGACCAGGGTGGGAACCTGGCTTGCATCCACGGCGGGAGCGGGAGCGACTTCCAATTGCAGACCGTTAACCCGGCGCACGACGACTCGGGCTCCGACCGGCAGAGTGGCCGAACACGAGGCGTCCCAAAGCTCCCCGTGGACGAAGACTTTGCCTTGCGGGGAGAGCGGGGTCTGAGCCACGCCGAGCTCGCCGACCAGGCCCTGCGCCCCAGTGACGACCTTGTTGCGGCGGGCGCGCAAGGCGATGCTCATCAGGAACGCGGTGATCACGCCGAGGGGGATGCTGACGGCGAGAGCGGTGAGCAGGTGGACGCGCATTTCCGGAATGGGAGCGTCGACCAGCAAGAGAGCGCCGAGGGTCAACAGGACGATGCCACCGATGGTCAGTACGCCGTGAGTGGCGAACTTGGCTTCAAGGGCGAACAGGGCAAAAGCGGCGAGAATCAAGCCCAGGGCAGCGAAACGGACGGGCAGGAAATTCAGGGCGAAAGCCGCGAGGATGATGAAGACTACTCCGACGGTACCGGGAACGACGGCGCCAGGATGGTTGAACTCCACATACAGGGCGAGGAGGCCGACTGCCAGGAGGATGAAGGCGACGTTGGGATCCATGAGGTAGTCGAGGATGCGCTCCTTGAGGGTCATGTCAAAAGGACGAACGGCTTGGCCGACGAGATCGAGGGTCTGGGTTTTACCGTCGAAGCGGCGGACGGGTTTGCCCTGCATCTGGCGAAAGACGTCGTCCTGGCTGGAGGCCACGTAGTCGATGAGATGGTCGGAGAGCGCCTCCTGTTCGGTGAAGGATTTGGACTGGCGGACAGCACTTTCTGCGAGTTCCACATTGCGATTGCGCTTGGCGGCGACAGAGCGCATGAAGGCGGCGAGATCGTTCTCGATCTTTTGTTTCATGATGTCGTCCATCTTGCCGCCGAAGAGGGTGACGGGATGAGCAGCGCCTGTATTGGTCCCCGGGGCCATGGCAGCGACATCGGCGGCTTCCAGCAGGAAGAAGCCGGCAGAAGCGGCGCGGGCTCCGGCCGGCGCGACGTAGATGATGACGGGCACCGGGGAGCTGACGAGCTTGTCGACGATGTCGCGGGTGGAATCGACCAAGCCGCCTGGGGTGTTTAGCTGGATCAGCACAGCCTGATCGTTCCGCGCCTTGGCTTGGGCGAGTGCGCGTCCGATGTACTCGTCGGTGATGGGATGGATAGCGTCATCCACGACGATCTTGAGGACTTCGGCGGACGAAGGCGCAGAAAGGCTGACGAGGCAGAGGAGCCATGCAGCCGGTAGGAACAAACCCGAGAGCGCTTTCATCAGTTGGGCAGCGGCTGCGCTTTCTCCGCGAGCTTGGCTGCGACCGCGCGCTGCAGGGCGAGAGCCGAGGGGTTTGCGGGTTCAAGCTTGAGGGCCCGGTCCACGCTCTGAGCGGCGGCTTCAGCCCTATTGTCTCGCAAATCGAGGCGGGCCAGAACCAGAAGCGGGTCGACCATGGGCTTGAGGGCGAGGGCAGCCTCGGCCTCGGCGCGGGCTGCAGCGGGGTTGCTGCCAGCTTCCAGCACACAAGCCAGGCCAGTGTGGGCTTCGGCCGCGGAGGCGTCCAGGGAGATGGCCTGGCGGAACTCCTCCCCGGCTTCAGCCAGGAATCCCTGGGCGAGAAGCTCCTGACCGCGGCTGACCAGAAAGCGGGCATGAGTGGCGGGATCGCTTTTCGCGAGCCGGGCTTCCGCCGCGGCCTGGAGGCCGAAGAACAGCTGGTGAAATGAACTCTCGTCGTAGTTGGACTTGATGCGCTCGGGAGGGATGCGAACGGTAACAGACGAGCCCGGTTTGGTTGCGGCGGAGATGGAGTCGAGCAGCGAACGCGTTTCTGGATCAGGACGTTGGGCCAAACTGGCCTTGAGCTGCTGCACGGCGGAAGAGGGGTCGCCCGCAACGTAGGATGCGACGCCGAGGTTGAAGCGATAGTCGGGATCGTTGGGATCCTGCCGGACGGCCTTCTGGAAAAATCCAACCGCACTGTTCTTGCCACGGCGGGCATTGACCACTCCGAGATTGTTGTAGACCTCGGGAAGAGGCACGTGGTTGGCGACGAAGGTGAGGGCAGCCTCGGCGCGTACGAAGTCCCCTTGATCATAGGCAGCGAGGCCGAGGTAAAAGTTGGCTTCCGAAGAGGCGGGCACGATCTCGGGGACGCGAGCTAAGGCAGAGATGGCCGGGCCATCCTGACGGTCAGCGAACAGGGCCTTGCCGAGCTCGAGCCAGGCATCGCTGTAGGCGGGATTGAGACGAACCGCCTGCTGAAGATAGCCGATCCTATCGCGAGTAGTGGCGGCGAGCAGACCGCGAACGTAGTTCTCGAAGGCGTCCAGGCGAAGGGGCGGAACCGATGCCAGGAAAGCCTCGCGGGAGACCGCAAGATTGGGGCGAAGCTGGCGGAGAAAGTCCCAGGCCAGGGCGCTCTGAACGCGGATCAAATCCGGAAGTGGGCCGGACTCGGAACACTCGGGAAGGAGCTTGGGGCGTTTCATGTCGAGCAGCTGACCGGTGGCCTTGAAGCTCTTGCCATCGAAGGTGAAGCGACCCAGGACGGCGTAATCGACGTCCATCTGTTCAACGATGCGATAGATGGTGGCGCGGGAGGCGCGAAGCTCGGAGGGAATGCCGGCGCGATCATAGGCTCGGATGCGGTCGTCGCGGGTAAGGACATAGGCGTCGGGAGAGGCCAAGCGCTGGCCGAGAATGACGGGAAAGGCCTCACTGATCCACTCGAGGCCGGGGGCGCCGGAGGTATTCTCGAAAGGAATCACGATGAGGATGTGGGTGCCGGGCGGCGGAGCCTGGGCGCGGAGCGGAGCCAGCGCGCTGAGGAGAAACAGCGGAAAAGCGCAGGTAGTCAGTCGCAAGACAAGATCAATTATAGCCAGGATCGTGCCCGCTTTAGGGCAATGTCGGGAAACCCTGTGTTACCCTACGCGCGGATTTCTTCAAAACTGAGTCTTGGGAACCCAGGCATGAAACACCACTTTGTTCTCGTACTCACCGTTTGTCTCCTCCAGCCGGCTATTGTGGGGTTCCTATTCGGGCAATCGGCCGGCAGCGGGCCGCGTGCCATCACGGTGGATGATTACTTTCAGATCCGGGAGGTGGACGACCCACAGATCAGCGCGGACGGGCAGGTGGTGGCGTACGCGGTGACGACGGCATCGCTGGCCCGCGACAAAACTAGGACGCAGATCTGGATGGTGCCGGCCGCGGGAGGGGAGGCGATTCCGCTGACGCTGGAGAGCGTTTCTTCGTCGCATCCGCGATGGAGCCCGGACGGGAAGTACCTGACGTTTCTTTCGGCGCGCAATGACCAGAAGACGCAGGTGTGGCTGCTAAACCGGTCAGGCGGAGAAGGGCAACGTCTGACCAATACAGCGCAAGACGTGGAGGACTTCGAATGGTCGCCGGACAGCACGCAACTGGTTCTGGTCTTGCGCGACGCTTCCCCGGAGGAACTGGAGGACGCCGAGGCCAGGGCGCACGGCGCCGACCCGGAAGATGTAGATTGCAAGGTGAAGAAGGAGAAGGCGGAACGTCCACACGTCGTCGACCGTTACTACTTTAAGGAAGATGAGATTGGGTACCTGGACCGGCGGCGGAAACATCTGTACGTTTTCGACATCGCGAGCAAGCGCATGCGGCAGGTGACCTCGGGGGACTTCGATGACGAGGAGCCAGCGTGGTCGCCGGATGGCAAGTTGCTGGCCTTTGCCAGCAAGCGCTCCCTGCCCGATCCGGATCGCAACGATGACGCCAATATCTGGGTGGTGGCGGCCGACAACCCGGACAAAGGCGCGCACCTGACGCAGGTCACGACGAATCCTGGGGCGGACCGGTCTCCGGCGTGGTCGCCGGACGGGAAGTCGATCGCCTACGTCACGCAACTCGAGCCCAAACTCTACATGTTCGACACGCATCACATCGGGATTTCGCCCGCAGGCGGAGGCGAAGCGAAGGTGCTGACGAAGGCGCTGGACCGGATGGCGAGCGAACCGCGCTTTTCGCCCGATGGCAACTTCATCTATTTCATTCTGGATGACGACGGGACGCAGAACCTGGGACAGGTGCCGCGCGCGGGCGGAGAAGTGACCCGTGCCATCGGCGGTCGCTTGATGGTGAATGCGTATGCCGTGAGTAAGACGGGCGACATTGCGGCACAGATTGCGACCGGCGACCGTCCTGATGAAATTTTCGCCCTGCGTGGAGGGGCTTTGACGCGCATCACCCACACCAACGACGACTTCGTGGCGCAGGTGAAGGTGAGCGTGCCCGAATATGTGAAGTTCAAGAGCAAGGACGGGACGACAGTTGCGGGGTATCTCTACAAGCCGGTGGACTACGTGGCGGGGAAGAGGTATCCGACGATTCTCCGGCCGCACGGCGGGCCGGTGTGGGCCTACTACGCGGAGTTTGCCCATCTGCCGCAGTTGCTGGCGGCCAACCAATATGTGGTGCTTTTTCCCAACCCCCGCGGGTCGAGCGGCTACGGCGAGGACTACGCGAAGGCCATTTATCGCGCGTGGGGAGACAAGGATTACCAGGACGACATGGCGATGGTGGACTATGCGATCGCCCGTGGGCTGGCGGACCCGGAGAAACTAGGCGTGATGGGACATTCGTACGGAGCCATCTCGACTGATTTCATCCTTGCGCAGACCACCCGCTTCAAGGCGGCTATCTCGGATGCGGGGTCGGCATCGTACGCCTCGATGTACGGTCACGACCAGTACACGCGGGACTATGAATTCGAATTGGGGCCGCCGTGGGAAAACACGGAGCTTTGGCAGAAGATTTCTTCCTGGTACCGGGTGGAGAAGATTACGACCCCGGCGCTGTTCCTGGGCGGCGAAATCGATTGGAATGTGCCGATCCTGGGCGGCGAGCAGATGTACCAGGCGATGAAAAGCCTGGGGCGGGAAACGGAACTGGTGGTGTATCCCGGCGAGTATCACGAATTCAAGACGCCGTCGCACATCAAAGACCGGCTGGAACGGCAACTGGCGTGGTTAGCCCACTATGTGAAGGCGGACGGGACGCCGGCACGGCCGGTCGAGGTGGCACCGGCGAAGAACGAGTGCGAGAAGAAGTAAGGGGATGGGGGCCGGTTGAGAGGGGCAGGCGGGGCATCGCGGCGGAAGAAAATCCACCGCAAGGGAGGTGCTGAGCCGGCACCGCAGCCGGGAAGGGGAGCACTGAGATACGAGACACGAGGGAATAGGCTCGCTGGCCCGGGAGCGCGGGGGGGCAAGCCCGCACTGAACTCGTCCTTTCGTTGGGCGGTCAGAGTCCTTAGCCTGCGCGACGGGTAGAGAGGCTCTGTTCGGGGCGGGCAGATTCTGCGGGGTGAGTTCCGCACCACCCGGGGAGGGTGGTGTCGCCGGTGATGAGGCGAGCGGCGCGTTCGTAGGTGACGTACGACCAGGCCCACTGGAAGAAGACCAGCAGCCGGTTGCGGAAGCCGATGAGGAAGTAGATGTGGATGAACAGCCAGGAGAGCCAGGCGATGAAGCCTGAGATATGAATCCTGCCGAATTGGGCGACGGCGGCAGCGCGGCCGATGGTGGCCAGCGTTCCCTTATCCCAGTAATGAAAGTCTTGCCGTGGCTTGCCCTGGAGTTCCCTCCGGATCAGGTGGGCGACAAATTTTCCCTCTTGAATGGCGACCGGGGCAAGACCAGGGAGCATGTGGCCGTGCTGGTCCTGGAGCGCGGCCAGGTCGCCGATCACGAAGACTTCGGGATGGCCGGGCAGGCTGAGATCGGGCCGCACCAGCACTCGGCCGGCGCGGTCGATTGGAGCGCCCAGGGCTTTCCCCAGAGGAGATGCCGAAACTCCCGCTGCCCAGAGAATCACCGGGGCAACGATACGGGTGTCACCAAAGCGAACGGCACCGGGTTCGACGGCGGTCACGAGCGTGCTGGTACGGACGTCGACACCCAGGTGGCGCAGCTGGTTTTCGGCACTGCGCGACAGGTCCTCGGGATAGGCCGGCAGGACGCGGGGGCCTCCTTCGAGCAGAAGAACGTGGGCGCGAGAGGGGTCGATGGAGCGAAATTCGTGGGCGAGGACGTGGCGGGCGATCTCGGCCAGAGTGCCGGCGAGTTCGACGCCGGTCGGTCCGCCGCCCACCACGACGAAGTTAAGCCGTTCGCTGAGGTCGCCGGCGATGGACTGACGCTCGGCTAGCTCGAAGGCTAGCAGAACGCGGCGCCGGATCTCCAGGGCGTCCTCGATGGTTTTCAGGCCGGGGGCGCAGGCCGCCCACTCATCGTGGCCGAAGTAGGCGTGCGTGGCCCCGGAAGCCACCACCAGGTAGTCGTAGGGAATTTCCTGCTCCGTGGCCAGTACGAGGCGCCGCTCCAGATTGAAGCCGGTGACTTGTTCGAGCAGAACGATGACATTGGTGTCTCCCTTGAAGATGGAACGGATGGGCGAGGCGATTTCGCCGGGAGACAGACCGCCGGTCGCAACCTGATAGAGGAGGGGCTGGAACGTGTGATGGTTCGTGCGGTCGAGGATGGTGAGATGAACAGCTTCCCGAGCCAGCGCGCGAGCGGCGTTGAGACCAGCGAACCCGGCTCCGACGATCACGATGCGAGGCGTGGTCTTGCTGGGCATGGCGTCCAGTTAATAAGATGGTCGTGATGGTGGCGGGGTCGAAAAATCTTACTTCGGACAATTGGCCCGAAGGGCAAGCTGTGACCACAGCTGCGAATCGGGTGCGAGGGCAGGTGCAGCCAGGGCGCGCCTGGGCCGAGGTCCTCATTGTCTTCATGCTGCTGGAGTGGGTCTTGTGGACCCCGCGAGGCCCGTGGCACACCCTGCTGGTGGTGGCGGCGGGGGCAAGCGTGCTCTGGTTCACGCTACGCAGCGGCTACAGCGCGGGGGAGCTGGGACTGAGGTGGCCGTCGCAGCATGGGGCATGGTTGGTCCTGGTGGCAGGGGGGGTGGGCGCGGTGGCCATTCCGCTGGTGGCGCTGGCGACGGGACACCCGGTGCCGGCGAATCCGAGCTGGCCCGAAGCGGCTGCGCTGTGGCCGTATCCGATATGGGCTTTTCTGCAGCAGTTCCTCTTGCAGTCGTTCTTCTTTCTGCGATTTGAGGCGGTCCTGGGTTCGAGACGGGCTTTGGTAGCCAACACCCTGCTGTTTACGGTGGCGCATCTTCCGAATCTGACCTTGACCGGGATGACATTTTTTGGAGCGCTGTTCTTTACGGAAATGTTCCGCAGATACCGGAGCATCTATCCGTTGGGGATCGCGCATGCTCTGCTGGGGATTGCTATCGCCTACAGCTTTGCGGACAGCGTCATGCACCATATGCGGGTAGGGCTGGGATTCTGGACGTTTCGGTGATGGCGGAGAGCGTCGTCGGAACGGAAGGGTGGCGGACCCCCACGCCACAACGAGCGCGACTCTGGACTCGGCTCTCCCGAAACTCAAGGGCTCACGGGCTGAAGGGATTGTGTTCAAACGTTGCTTCAGCCAACAAAGGCTGGCTATAAAATCTGAAACGCTCAAAATTGCCCAGCGCTCGCTCAACTTGGCGCGCCGGCAGAACTGGTGCCAGGGTGAGCACAGGTTAATGCCTGTGTCCGACACCGCAAGCCTAGCCGATGCTGTCGAGTTCGATCGATCGAGCCCGGCTTTGGGGTGCCAGGAGCAAAATCGTGCTTTGTCCTTTGACTGCAATCGTTTAGAATTGTGGTTCCCATTGCCCGTTGGACGAGCTCTGGCAAGTTGATCGAGTTTCAGCGAAGCGTCACATCAAGTGACACCAGAGGCTTGAAGCCACGCGGAATCTGAAGCGTCGCAGCACCGCTGAAACCTTTCCCCGACACCAACCCTCGGTCGGGGCGGGCGGAGGACGCTTCGGCGGGCTCAGGGCGGCTAGAGGTCGCTTCACCGGCGCAGGTTGGTTTTTCCGCAGTCTGTAAAGGCGTGTTCGCATTCGACGCAGGGGAGAGTGCTTCACTCTGCGGGAGTTTCTGCTGCTCGAAGGCTAAAGACTGGCTTGGATCCGACTAATCACAATTCTAGCCAATCTGGCTCGTCTCCGCGGGTGTACTGGCGCGTGGAAGGGAGCCTCCTCGACCTGACCACGGTGCGACCGGTGGCGTTTTTCACTTGGAATGCGCAGACATTTGCCGAACGGACAGCGCGCCGAGGATTGGTATTTCTCATGGCGGCGCTGCGTCCGTTCTTATATTCCACCCACCGGGTGTTTGCCACACGGGTGGTGCACGGTGTTCTTCGGGGAGTAAGCCAGGACCGGCTGGACCTGCTGGGGGAGGAGTATTTCCAATACAAACTGAAACCTTATCTGAAGCCGGACGGGGTGGCAAAGCTAAAGCAACTGCAGGCCTTGGGGGTAGAGGTCGTGCTGGTGAGCCAGGGGCTGGAGCACGTGATGCGGCCGCTGGCGAAGTACCTGGGGGTGAAGTGGCTGGTGGCGAACCGGCTGGAGTTTCGCGATCGCACGGCGACCGGGAGACTGCTCCCGCCGGTGATCCGGCCACGCGGACTGTTTGCGCGGATCACGGGTGGCGGGGCGGACGGACAGCGGCAGCCGGAGAAGCTGGTACGGGACCTGGGCTTGTCAAGCACGGCGCAGCTGGCAGCAGCTGTGATTCCGGCGGAGCGACGGCCGTCGGCTCCGGAACGGCCGCTTGTGTACTTTGACAATCACCAGCGGAGGGAACCACTTTCAGTTAAGCGAGCCTTCGCCGGCAAGCATGTGATGCTGGTGGGTGTGACCGGGTTTATCGGCAAGGTGTGGTTGGTGAACACTCTGATGGACCTTCCCCAGGTGGGCAGGATCTACCTGCTGATCCGGAAGCAGAAGACGAATCCGGCGGAGCAGCGTTTCGAAAAGATGGTGGCGGAGTCGCCGGTGTTTGATCCCCTGTTTGACCGCTATGGCGGAGAGATTGCCAGCTTTCTGGCGGCGCGGGTCGAGGTGGTGGAGGGTGACGTCACCCAGCCGGGACTGGGGATTCAGCCGGAAGTGGGGCTGCGGCTGCGGAAGGAACTCGACCTCATCATCAACAGTTCTGGGCTGACCGATTTCAATCCGGACCTGCGGGACGCGCTGGCCACGAACGTGGATGCAGCGATGCACATCCTGGAATTTGTGCGCCAGTCAGATCACTGTGGCCTGCTGCACCTTTCCACCTGTTATGTGGCGGGAACGCGGGACGGACGGGTGAGCGAAAAGTTGCGGCCGAACTACACTCCGTCGGGCTTGCCGGACTTCGACGCGGAACGGGAGTGGCGGTCGCTGCACGAGCTAGCCGGGAAAGCGGAAGCGCTGGCGGAAAGCGCAGCGGTAACCGAAGAGCTGAGGCGGCAGGCGATCGAGAAGGAAGAGGCGGCCCGGGACCTGCAGGGTGTGGCGCTCGAAAACCAGATCCGCAAGAACCGTATTCGCTGGCTAAAGAACTACCTGACCGAAGCGGGAGCGCGGCGTGCTGTTGAACTGGGCTGGCCGAACACCTATACCCTCACCAAATCCCTGGCGGAATCGCTGATCGAGAAGTATGGCAGCGGGGCGCCGGTGGCGATCGTGCGGCCGGCGATCGTCGAGACCTCGGTGGCGAAGCCGTTCCAGGGGTGGAACGAGGGCATCAATACGTCGGCATCGCTGTCGTACCTGCTGGGGACATCGTTCCGGCAATTGCCGTCCAATGAGCGCAAGCGGCTGGACATCATCCCGGTGGATGCGGTGTGCGCAGGCATGACGCTGATTGCGGCGGCGGTGATCGAGCGCAGGCACGAGCCGCTGTACCAGTTGGCGACATCGGTAACAAACCCGTGTGACATGGGACGTTCGATCGAACTGACTTCTCTGGCGCACCGCAAACACTACCGGGCGCAGGAGGGACTGGAATCGTGGCTGCGGCTGAGGATGGACGCGATTCCGGTGTCCAAGACGCGCTACAAGCGTATGTCGGCGCCAGCGCAGAAGGCGATTGTGAAATCCATCCAGCGGATCATGGCTCCGTTGCCGCTGAAGAAAGTACCCTTGGCAAAGGCGGAACGGAACCTGGAACGGGTGGAGAAGCTCATCCAGCTGTTCGAGCCGTTCATCCTGCACAACGAGCACGATTTCGTGGCGGACAACGTAGAGAAGTTGTCGTACACCCTGCTGCCGGAGGAGCGGGAGCAGTTCGGTTACGACACGCGGTCGCTGGACTGGTGGGAATACTGGATTGACATTCACATTCCTGCGCTGCGGCGGTGGACGTATCCGCTGATTGAAGGGCGGGCACTGGAGTTGCGTCCGAAACGGCAGTTCCAATGGGCCAGCGAACCGGCCGCCAACGGAGAAACGGTCAAGACCGGGACGAACGGTGCATCGTGGCGATATTCCTGACCGGGGCGACCGGGTACATCGGCGCGCATGTGGCGGCCAACCTGCTGGACACACACGAGGCTTCCCTGAACCTGCTGGTGCGGGCCAAGGATGACCAGGAAGCGGCGGTGCGGTTATGGCGAGCGCTGCAGCTGCACATGGAGTTTCCGCGGTTCTACGAGCACCTGCAGACGCGCATCCGCATTTTCCGCGGGGATATTACCTGGCCACAGTTCGGCCTGGACCGGGACAGCTACGACCGGCTGATTCACACTACCGATTCTGTGATTCATTGCGCGGCTTCACTGAACCGGAGGTCGGAGAAGAGTTGCCTGAACGTGAACCTGCGCGGCACCCTGGAGGTGATCCAGTTGGCCCGGCGGTCGCACTACTACCATGGGCTGCGGCGGTTCAGCAATGTCAGCACCGTAGCGGTGGCAGGGAAACGGCAGAACGAAATCGTGCACGAGGACCGGGCCATCGAGTGGGACCGTGCGGATTACGATCCGTACGCGCGGACCAAGAAATTTTGCGAGCACATGGTGCGGGAGCTGTTGCCGGAGGTGCCGCTGACCATTTTCCGCCCCAGCATTGTGCTGGGAGACAGCCGCTATGCGGACACGACCCAGTTCGACATGGTGAGGAGTTTCGTCTTCCTGGCGGGGCTGCCGGCGTTGCCCTTGCGGCCAAGGGACCGGATCGACATCGTGAATGTGGACTTCGTGGCGGATGCCATTGCCACCCTACACATGAAGGCGAATCCGGAGCATCCGGTGTATCACCTTTCGTCGGGGCGGGCTTCGCAGACGTTTCGCGAATTGACCGATGCACTGGCGGCGGCACAGCACAAGCGCCGGCCAGTCTATCTGCCGTTTCTAGAGAGGCCGTTCACCGGGACGGTGAATTTTCTCGCCGGCTACAAAGGAGCAATCGGTTACGGCGCTTCTCTCATGAAGGTGTTCATGCCTTACCTGGTGTGGAACACGGTGTTCGATAACACCCGGGTGGCGCGGGAGCTGGGGCGGTCGCCGGTTCCGTTTTCCACCTACAGTCACGGGTTGTTGAAATTCAGCCAAGAAAACAATTTCACCTACAAGTACCGGGATTGGCCGAGCGCTGCCGCAGGAGGTTCTGCCGCATGATGGACTTTGTGCTGGAAGCCTGGGTGAGCAGCATTATTGAGGCAAAGAAGTTGAGCTGGATGCTGGGCGGAGGGAAGGCGTGGCAGCCGGGAGAGAAACTCCGCTTGCTTTTTGCCGGCTATAACGGCACCCGCAACACGGGGTCGGATGTGCGTGTGGAGGAAATGCTGCGGCAGATCCGACACATTCTGGGAGCAGACAAGGTCGGCTTCTCGGTAATGTCGCACGTCTTTGAGTTTTCGCGCGGATACTTCGAAAGCACGCAACAGGTACACCTCCCGGATATTTTCCCTCCGTTCCTGGCGCGGGAGGTACCGCGGCACCATGGCGTGGTGGCGTGCGAGGGGTCGGCATTCAAGAGCAAGTTCGCGAACGCGCTTACCACGATGATGATCGGGTCGCTGGGGATCGCGGCGGCCCAGAACAAGCTGTCGGTGGGGTACGGGTCGGAAGCGGGGCACATGGATCCCCTGGTGGCGCGGATGTGCGGGCGGTTCTGCAAGGACTCGCTGATCATCACGCGCAACGTGGAGTCGCGGGAGTTGTTGCGCGAACTGGGGGTTCCCACCGAACTGGGCACCGATACGGCCTGGACCTTTGAGCCCAAGCCTGCCGAGTACGGGCAGAAAGTTCTGCGCGCGGCGGGCTGGGACGGGCAACGGCCGGTGCTGGTGGTATGTCCCATCAATCCCTTCTGGTGGCCCGTGACCGCATCCCTGGTGAAATACGTGTTGCATGCGACCACAGGCGCGTGGGAGGAGAGCTACTACCGCACCGTGTACTTCCACAAGTCCGGGACGGAGGTGGAGCGGGAGTTTGAACAATACCTGACCGCGATTGCGAAAGCCGTGGACGGTTTCCGCAAGCGGCGGCAAGTGTTCGTGGTACTGGCGGCCACGGAACGGCTGGATGCGCGCGCTTGCCAGCGCATCTCAGGAAAACTCGGAGGCCTGCCGGTGCTAACCTCCGACGACCATGACATGTATGAGATGGTGAGCATCCTGCGGGCGTGCCACCTGATGGTTTCGTCGCGGTATCACGGGATTGTGACCTCCATGCCGGCGCTGGTGCCTTCGGCGGGAGTGACCATGGATGAACGGATCCGCAACCTGATGCGGGAGCGTGGGCACGAGGATTTGCTGATGAATGTGGATGACCCTGACCTCGAGGAGCGGCTGCTAGCGGCGATGGACAAACTGTACTCCGGGGGCGATGCGATCGCGGAAGGGATTGGCCGGAATGTGGTGAAGAACCTCAAGCTCATGGCACGCATGGGAGTGTACTTCGAGGAGGAAGTACGGAAGCGCTATCCGGAGTTTCCCACGCGTCGCGGGGAGTTCGGGTGGGAGGATTATCTTCCGCCGTTGAGCGCGGGCTTGAGGAAGCTGGTGGGGCGATACCAGGTGGAGGAGCGCGCCCCGGCGGCGATGGTGGGGTAGAACCCCGGTTCGTGGTTGTGACACGCAGGGCCCAAAAGAGAGAACGCCTTCAACCGCAGCGGACGCGATCGCAAGCAAAGAATAAGACTGAGCCACCGAGGACGCAGGGATCGCAGAGGAGGGGATCGGGTCCTAGGAGTCGAAGCCCGGAGCCGCAAGACCGAGCAGCATGGTGCCAACTTCATCGACTACAACCCCGGCCTTGAAGCATCAGCCCATGAATTTTCTTGAGGAGGTTTTGGGCAAGCTGGAGCGGATGGGGGACGGGACTGTCCTCGCGGAGATTGACTCGGGCCGCATGGTCGGAGTCACGGGACGTGAACTATTGCGGCGAGTCGGGCGGGCGCGGGCCTTTCTGGCACGGCTGGGGCTGAAGAAAGGCGAACGGTGTGCGTTGCTGGCTGGGAACGGCATCGACTGGCTCGCGATGGACCTGGCCATCATGGCAGAAGGACTGATTGTGGTTCCGCTGTACGCCCGCCAGGCGCCGTTGGAACTCGCGGCCATGCTGAAGGATTGCTCGCCGGCGGTCGTGTGTTGCGGGAACGAGGAACTGCGCGAGGGAATCGCCCAGGCGTGGGCCGAGGCTCCGCCGCGGTATCTGTTCAAAGACATCTTTAGCGCCGAGGCGGGCGCGGCGAGCGCAGTCCTGGTGGAGAACGAGGATCCGGTTGCAATCATCTACACCTCCGGGACTTCGGGCGAGGCCAAAGGAGTGGTGCTGAACGCGGGGAACATCCGGCACATGCTAGGGTGCGTTGCGGAGAGGCTAGATTTGCTGATGGGTGTTGCGGCAGGGGCTGACCCCCCACTTCCTCCACCGGTGAAGCGCAGGGCTGCAGGCGTACCCTTTCCGACACAGTCCGCGAGGGCGGAGGATAACGCAGCCGGCGGGTCACGGGGTTCGGCTAAGAGGTCCTCCCAAAGCGGTGACGCCGCAGGCGGAAGAGTCCCCGATTCTGGCGCCAGGCAGGACCGGGTGTTTCATTACCTGCCTTTCGTGTTTGCGGGATCGTGGATGTTGCTGCTGACGTCACTGCTGCGGGGGAGCCTGCTTTCCATCAACACAGACCTGGGGAGGCTGGCGCAGGATATGCGACTGGTGGCGCCGGATTATTTCCTCAACGTCCCGGCTCTGCTGGAGCGAGTGCGGCGGGCAGTCGATCAGCAACTCTGGGAGGCGGGCGGACTGGTGCAGTCCATTTACAGTCGTGCCAAGGCGGCCTGGGCACGGAAGCACGAGGGCAAGGCTAAGCCCCTGGATGGACTTTGGCTGTCGTTGGCGAATTCAGCCATCTTTCCCACGATCCGGAAGAAGATGATCGGAAGGAATCTGCGAGCGCTGGTGTGCGGATCAGCGCCGCTCAGCATCGACACCCAGCTTTTCTTCATGATGCTGGGGATCCCGGTGCTGCAGAGTTACGGACTGACGGAAACGACGGCAATCTGCACGCTGGACGATCCGCGGCACTATATACCGGGACGAGTCGGACCAGCCATTTCCGGCATTCAGATGAAGCTGGGCGAGAACGACGAGATCCTGGTCAAGGGACCGAACATTTTTCCCGGCTACTGGAACCGTCCCGCAGAGACAGCGAAGGTGCTGCGCGATGGGTGGTTTCACACCGGGGATCAAGGGGATGTAGATGCGGAGGGGAATTGGCGGATCACGGGCCGCATTAAGCACCTTATCATCCTGGGGTCGGGACACAACATCGCCCCGGAACCGATCGAAGAGAAGGTGCGGGCGCGGTTGCCGAGCGCTGCCCAGGTAGTCCTGGTCGGAAATGGGAAGGGATATCTGTCGGCGATTGTAACCGGGGAGGTCACAGGCGAGCAGATGGCAGAGGCGCTGGCGGTGGTCAATCCCGAATTGCCGCACTACAAGCAGATCCGGGCGTTCCATGTGCGGACGGAGGCGTTCACCATCGAAAACGGTTTATTGACGGCGAATGGGAAGCTCAAGCGGGATCTGATCGTGCAGACGCTGGCGGCGGAAATCGAGGCGATGTACCGGGTGAAGGTGGCCGTGTAAAGGGCGGAGGGCGTGCAGAGTAGCGGCGGGCGCTAACGGAATCCGGGATCGCGAGAGTACTTGCCAAGGAATCGAAGCCAACTTATTTGCGGAAGTGGTTGAGGATGGCTTCGGCCTGATGGCGCGGAACCACAGCAGAGAGGGCCGCGGCGTCGGCCTGTTTCACCGCCTGTACGCTGCCGAAGTGTTCGAGCAGGCGGCGGGTAGTGCTGGCGCCGACGCCGGGGATCTCGAGCAGTTCGGTGGAGCGGTCGCGCATCTGGCGGCGCTTGCGGTGGAAAGTGACGGCGAAGCGGTGAGCTTCGTCACGGATCTGTTGCACTAGGTGCAGCACCGGAGAATGATGGTCTAGAGCCACAGGGTCCTCCTCCTGGCCACAGACATAGATGATCTCCTCGCGCTTGGCGATGGCGGCCAGGGGCTGGTTGATGATCTCCACGGACTCCAGCGCCTCGGCGGCGGCGTGCAGCTGGCCCAGCCCGCCATCGACCAGGATGAGGCCGGGCAGTCTCTTTCTTTCCTCCTGAAGACGCCTGTAGCGGCGTGTGACCACTTCCCGCATGGCGGCGAAGTCATCCACGCCTTCGACCGTGCGGATGATGAACTTGCGATAGTCGGATTTCTTCATCTGGCCATCTTCCCAGACCACCATGGAGGCGACGGTCTCGGCGCCCTGGATGTGGGAGATGTCAAAGCACTCGATGCGCTCGGGGCGTTCGGGTAGGCTGAGGACGTCCTGGAGCGCATCCTGGATCACGCGGGCGTTGGGTTTCATGACGCGGAAGCGCTGGTCGTAAGACTGCTTGGCGTTATTGCCGGCGAGGTCGATGAGAGAGCGCTTGTCGCCGCGCTGCGGGACTTCGATGTGGACCTTGGCGCGCACGTTGGCCGCGGCCAGCTGGTCAGAGAGGAGTTCTTCCAGCATCTGCCGGTCTTCGAAGTCGACCGGGACGTAGATGTGGCGCGGAACGTAGGGCTGGCCAAGGTAGAGCTGGCTGAAGAAGGCGGAAAAGAAAGCTCCGGGTTCGAAGGCAGCTTTCGGGGCATCCACGGCTAAAAAGGCAGCCGAGCCGCGCTCGCCCGGACGGGCCCGGGCGCCCGTTCCCGTGTGAGTTATGGCCTGCGGGGAAACTGCGGGCAGGTCTTCCCAAAAGAATTCGCGACGATCGACGATGCGGCCGCCACGCATGTGGAAGAGGTTGACGGCGAGCGTGCCGTTTTCGAAGTGGTAGCCAAAGACATCGGCGTCATCGCTCTCGACACCGGCCATGCGCTGTTTCTCCTGCAGTTGCTCGACGGTGGTGATCAGATCGCGAAACTTGGCGGCACGTTCGTACTCCTCGGCCGCGGCAGCTTCCTGCATGCGCTCGCGCAGGGAACGGACCAGGTCGGTCTGTCGGCCTTCCAGGAACAGCTTCACATCACGCACGGCTTCCTGGTAGATCTCGGCTGTGGTCAGGCCCTGGACGCAAGGGCCCAGGCAGCGCTTGATATAGAACTGCAGACAAGGCCGGGGATGGTAGCGGGTGAGATCCACTTTGCAGGACGGAACCAGGAAATGACGGTGGATGAGATCCACGATGCGATAGGCGAGACGGGTGGGGAAATAAGGGCCGTAGTAGGAGCTCCCATCTTTGCGCAGGCGGCGCGTGACATAGACGCGCGGGAAGCCCTCGCCGAGCGTGAGCTTCACGTAAGGGTAGGTCTTGTCGTCGCGCAGCAGGATGTTGAAGCGAGGCTTCTTCTGCTTGATGAGGTTGTTCTCGAGGGCGAGAGCCTCTTTCTCGTTGGCGACCACGATGTAGTCGACGTCGGCGGCCTCGCGTACCAGCGTACCGGTCTTGCTGTCGTGCCAGCGGTCCTCATGAAAGTAAGAGGAAACGCGGCTGCGCAGGTTCTTGGCCTTGCCCACGTAGATGACCTCGCCTTCCGCATTCCTGTAGAGGTAAACCCCGGGCTCGGTGGGGAGGGTGCGGATTTTCTGGTGGAGTTCCATGAAGCGGGATAGAAGTATTTTAGAGCAGCCGATTGTCCGGGGTGAGTCAGGAAGCTGGTGGATGTATGCCATCGTCAGCAATCGAACCGCCTCCAGCACGAATGAGTTTCTTCCCATCGTTGGGTTTGCCCCATGAGGGCAGGCAAGAGCCAGGCGACGTGCTACAACCGTATAAAATTTTTATGGGCTGTGTGCCGTTTGCTCGTATTCCGGGACAGAACAAATCTTTGCGCAATGCGGTAAGATATTGCAGGTGAAGATGTTGCACGGAAACACCGGGAGCGCGAAGCTTGGCATTTCCCGTGCACTAACCGGGGCGGGACGCGGAAGTTCATGACCCCCGGGATTCGAAAACTGCACATTCCGATGGCAAGAGAGAGGAAGGAGCCCTCCAGAGTATGAATCGCACTTCGTTAGTAGTTTTATTGGCGACAAGCATGGTCGCTTCCGTCGGCTGCGCCAGCAAGAACTATGTCAAGCAGCAGACCACGCCGCTCATCAACAAGACGAATGAGCTCGACGACCTGACCGCCAAGAACACCAGAGACATTAAGGACGTGGATGCCAGAGCGCAAGCCGGTATCCAGGCTGTGCAAGCCAAAGCCTCGGAAGCCGACCAGAAGGCGCTGGCAGCCGGACAGCAGGCCGACCAGGCCCAGACGATGGCCAATGCCGCTACCCATCGCGTCGATGTGCTGACCAACACCGTGGTCAACCTCGACAACTATCGCCCAGTGGCGGAGACGTCGGTGCACTTCGGATTCGATAAGGACAACCTGACCAAGGACGCTAAAGCCGCCTTGGACCAGCTCGCCTCGGATGTGCCGAACACCAAGGGCTACATCGTAACGATAGAGGGCGGATGTGATTCGACGGGTCCGGCCGATTACAACTACGACTTGAGCCAGCGCCGCGCCAATTCGGTGATCCAGTATCTGGCGTCGACGCACAACATTCCGGCTCGCAAGATTTATATGATCGGGCTGGGTAAGGACAGGCCGGTAGACTCGAACCAGACGGCGGAAGGCCGCGCCAAGAACCGGCGCGTCGATGTACGGCTGATGACCAATGTGCAGGGGGACAACGCAACCCCGGCAGCTCCGGGCACCAATCCCGCGCCGCCGGCGCAGAACCCGACGGCCAATACGCAGAATCCACCGAGCTTGTAAACAGTTTTCCCTCCTCCCCGGAGGACTTCGCCAACACAGGCCACTCTCCCCCAAGAGTGGCCTGCTTTTTTCTTGGGCGTGCCGCGCGTTTGACTCGAGCAATCGGATTTTCCGAGGTAGGCCGGGAAGCGTTAGAATTTGGGTGATGCTACGCATTTTGCTATCGTGTACTTTGTTCGTCGGCTTCGGGGCAGCGCAGGACTCCAAGCCTTCGAGGGTCCCGCCTCCCAATCAGGCACCGCCGCGCTCCGAACAGTCCGAACCATCCCAATCCGGGCAACCCGCGAAAGCAACCCCCAGCCAGGATCGGCCCGCAGGATTCAGTTCGAGCAAGGAGGCGCCGATCGATCTCAGCCCCCCCGAAGGCGATGCCAAAGACCACCCCAACAGCGCGATTGCGGTGCGCGAAGCCGAAGACGCTGCAGGCCTATACGAGGGAGATGAAATCGGCGGGATCCAGGAATTCCATCCCTGGGACCCGCACAAGGCGGACAAAGACGTAGAAGTGGGGGACTTCTACTTCAAGCTGAAGAACTACAGGGCGGCTCGCGACCGTTACGAGGAAGCGCTCTACTACAAGAACAATGATGCCGTGGCCACCTTTCGCTTGGCGGTGTGCCATGAAAAGCTGGGAGATACGGAAGAGGCGCGAGACGGTTACGAGGCTTATCTCAAGATCCTGCCGGAAGGGCCTTTGGCAGCCCAAGCCCACCACGCGCTGGAACGGCTGAAAGCTAGTGCGCCGGCGAGCGGACCTGACGGAACCAAAGCCCGGTCTCAGTAGAACCGATGCTTACTGTTCTGGTGCGGCGGCGCATGCCAGGACCGCTGCTATTTCTCCACGCGGATAAACTCTCCCGTCGCTGCATTCACGTCGACCTTGAGTTTGGCTTCGTCGCGGCTGGTACCGTAACTGACGTGCCAAGTCAGTTCATTGGTTACACGGTTCCAGTCCAAACTGTATAGGACCGGGGTGTCGGGGGCTTTTTCAAGCAGTTTGTCGCCACCGTGTTTCTTGGCGACGTCGAAGGCGTCGGTGGAATCGGTCTTGAGGAAGGCAGCATCGAACACCGTGGTAGAAGCGTTGTTGGGATTGTACGTATCTTCGATTCCGGGATTGACGCCGTGTTCTGAGCCCGACCAGGTGTAGGGCTTGGTGCCGCGCTGGACGGCGGAAGCAAAACCCGCACGCCAGATGGCGGACTTGCCGTCGTGGCCGTTGGAATCAGCGCTGGGGGAAGATTCCAGCCGGTAGGGCTTGGCATCGGGGGCCCAGCTGCGAGCCGCAATGTAGAGCTTCTGGAAGGCACCACGGCCAGTGAGGAGTTCGGCGGGCTTGGGCTGAGGTTTGACGGTCTCGGCGGGTTTTGAGGGTTGCGATGAACAACCTGCCATCAAGGCCAGCGCCAGCAACGCCATGAGTAGCTTCTTCATAGCTACCTTCCTGTAGTAAGTTCTGGATGGCTGTGAACCGCGCCACATTTTAAACGAAGGAGGGGCTGGCGCCATGGATTTCTATCTTGCGCGACTCCAGGATGCTATCGCATCTTCCCTTAACGGGTTGGATGAACCCGCACACTCGATCGAGGCGGAAGGCAAATGGAGCGCGGCCCAGATCCTGGAACATCTCTACCTCACCTACACCGGGACCATTAAGGGTTTTGAACGCTGTCTGGAGGGCGGCAAACCGGCGGCGCGGGTTCCAACATGGAGAGATCGCATCAGAAGTTACGTGGTGGTGAGGCTGGGGCACATGCCGAAAGGGCGGAAGGCCCCCAAGAATTCGACGCCACGAGGGTTGCCGCCGGAGCAGGTGCGTGCAGAGATCGTGGGCAAGATTGCGGCCATGGATGCGATGATCACGCGGGCTGAGGCGAGGTACGGTGCCCAGACGCGGCTGTTGGATCACCCGATTCTCGGGCCGTTGCGCGGCCGGGATTGGCGAAAGTTTCATTGGGTGCATGGGATGCATCACCTGAGGCAGATCGACACGCTGCGGAAGAGAGGGGAGAGCCGGACTGACATGGCCCAGCGCTAGGGCCAGCGCACATCGAGGCTGTAGATTTCCTGCGTGCTGCGGTCTTCGAGCAGGAGCAGGGAGTCGTCGGGAGCGAGACCGATCCAGAATTCCCAGGGATCGAAGCCCCGAGCGATCTGCTTGATGCTGAACAACCGGTCCACCTTCCCGTTCTGCACGTCGATGCGTACGAAATCGTCGGTCTGGCCTGCGTAATCCTCCGCGTACAGATATCTGCCGTCGCGGGACCAGGTCTCGTAGCCGTAGACGGCTTGGGCCAATTGCGACCAATGCCGGCTCGCGATGTCGTAGAGCATAAGCTTGGTGGAGTCGGCGGAGAGGGCGGCAACGTGGTGGCCGTCAGGCGACCCGCGCGGGCTGAACAATCCTTCTGAGCCGGGAACGTCGGTAACTTGTGCCGTTCTCAGATCGAGGATGTGAATGTTCGGGCCGGAGAGCGCACCGTACTGTAGCCAGGGCATTCCGGCAAAGATAATTCCGGCTCCATCTCGCGTCCAGGTGGGATCACCCTGGTTGCCCTGTCCGTCCTGCA
The DNA here is from genome assembly GCA_035623795.1 of Terriglobales bacterium. Classification (GTDB taxonomy): domain Bacteria; phylum Acidobacteriota; class Terriglobia; order Terriglobales; family Acidobacteriaceae; genus DASPST01. The sequence continues at coordinate 68,448 of DASPST010000015.1, read as the reverse complement.
ACTCCTGTGTCTTTGCTCCTTCGGCGGAGGTGAGGAAGATCCTCCACGGCCTGCCAGGACGAGAGGCCATGAAGACGATCTGTTTGCCGTCGGGAGACCAGCGGGGCGCGTGCGCCTGCAGCGGGGGGAATGTCAGCTGGGAGCGGGAGGAGCCATCGAGCTTGCTGCGCCACAGGATGTGCTCGGGATTGCTGATGTAGACCATCCACTGGCCATCGGGTGAGAAATCGACTTCGCCCGCGGAAAATCCGGGCAAGTAGTCAGAGAACTGTCCGGAATTGTGCGGAAAATGGATGAGCTGTGAGCGACGCTGCTGGCCGATCACAAACAGCTTTTGGCCGTCGGCGCTGGGAGTGGGATTGCTGAACAGGAGAGGTCCCACCGTCAGCTGCGTGGGGAGGGGGTTGGTGGTGTGGAAAAAGGAGGGGGATTCGTCTCGAACCCAGATGTTCTGGCTGCCGTCGCGGATGGACTCAAACAGGAAGTATCGTCCGTCGGGCGTCCAGTTCGCACCAGACTCTTGCGGGGGCTTGTTCCAGGTGGGCAACGCGGGATGGAGGCCGCGTCCGTCCGCACCCACTTCCCAGAGACTGGAGCTGCGCTGGGTGAGGTCGCGAACGGAGAAACGCAAGTGTTGCCCGTCGGGTGAGAATCGCAAGCCGAAGGGCACACCCTGCAGGGTGACGAAATCGCGGGATTCAGTTCCATCGGCGCTGCAGAGATACAAGGCCGGTCCCTTGGCGTAAACGATATGCTGCCCGTCAGGCGTCCAGGCGGCAGCGTGGGCGATGACATTGCCCACGGGCCGGGCCTGGCCAGCAGGTACGGGAATGGCCCAGAGGGGGAATTCGGTTTGCGAGCCCTCGGCACCCTGGATCACGAGCAGTTGGGAGTTGCGTGGAGAGAAATCATAAATGTCGGCGCTGGCCAGGGGACTGGACACGGCGGCGGTGTCGCCCCCCGTGGCCGAAACTTGGCGGAGCATGAAATGGCCGGCGGTGTACTCGGAAAAGTAGAGGCGCACGCCATCGGTCGCGAGGGAGCGCTTGGGAAGGCCGTCGTTGGTGATCTGGATGGAGGCGACAACCGCAGGCGGCAGGGCAGCACGACGAGCCAACCAAAGAAACGCCAGGAGGCCGGTGGTTGCGACTGCCGCCACGGCAAGCCATAAGCTTGGGTTTCGCGACCTTTGACCCCGGCTATCCCTCACGACAGCTGCGGGCGGGCTTGGTCGCGTGCGGAGGGACAGCTCACGGGTTTCAGCGGCTGCTTGCAAATCCGTGCCCTGCTTGAGATATTGGAGATCGGCCCGCATTTCAGCTGCGGTCTGATAGCGTTTGTCGGGTTCCTTTTCCAGAGCTTTGCAAATGATGTTCTTTAACTCTTCGGCGGCCGCGGCGCGGGCGTGTCCGAGCCAATCCGGCGCGCTATGCAGGATGGAATCGTAAAGTGCTGCCGAGGTGGCCCCGCGAAAGGGGAGTTGCCCGGTCGTCATTTCGTAGAACACCACACCCAGGGAAAACAAGTCAGTCCGGCAATCAAGTGGTTTTCCCAACGCCTGTTCCGGTGACATATAGGCGATGGTTCCCATGGAGGAACCGGGATCGGTAAGGTGCTCGAGAGGCCGGGTAACGGCCATGTCGGCGTCCTGGTCGGCTTCTTTGTCCCAATCATCTCCTGAGTTGAGCTTGGCGAGGCCGAAGTCGAGGATCTTGGTGAGCCCACGCCGGGTGAGAAATATGTTGGCTGACTTCACGTCGCGGTGAATGATGCCGTGGGAGTGAGCGGCATCGAGCGCGTCGGTCAACGCGGTTGCGATTCGCAACAGTTCTTCCAGGGGGAGCGGACCTTGTGCGATACGATCCTTGAGGGTGCTGCCATCTAGGTACTCCATGGCGATAAAGCGTCGTCCGCGATCTTCGCCGATCTCGTAGATGGTGCAGATGTTGGGATGGTTCAAGGTGGAGGCCGCGCGGGCCTCCCGCCGAAAACGTTCGAGCAGGGCAGGCTTTCGCGCAAAAAGGTCGGGCAGGAACTTCAGAGCGACAAAGCGGCCCAACTCCAGGTCTTGTGCCTTATACACCATTCCCATGCCGCCACTGCCGATCTTTTCCAGAATGCGGTAATGGGAAATCGTAGACCCGATCATAGTCCCGGCGGCAGACCCGCGGCTATGGTAGGCGGGTAGAAGCAGCAAGTCAAACGCGGACGCGGGCGGGCGGCAGTCCCATTTGCATACGCGGCGCAAAAATAAAGCCCCACGGCAGAGCCGGGGGCTTAGCTTCCTCTGCGGCGTATCTACTCGCGCATGGATGAAGGCACGCCGGCCTTGCGCGCCTGTTCCTGAAGGTCGTCCAGCTGCTTCTTGGCGTCATCAATGGCCTTCTGTTTGGACGCGATCTGATCCTTGTACTGGGCGTCTTCCTTGTCCCATGCCCCTGAATTGCGCAGGCGGTTGCCGGCGTCGGCATAGAAAGCGGCCTCGCGTAAGCGATACTCGCGGTTCAGCACATCGAGCTCGCGCGACAGGAGGTCCACCTGGTCCTGCTGGGTGTGAATTTTCTTTTGCCACTCCTGATACATCCTCTGCTTCTGGGCTTGCTCGTCGTTCTGGTTTTCCTGGGGACCGGCTTTTGGCGGATTCTGGCCGTCGGCAGCCGGCGTGCCCGAATGCTGGTCTTCGCCGGCAGGGCCGGGTTCACCGTTGCTGGCCTGGGACGGAGTTTCCTCCGTCGGCGCCTGGCCTACAACAGAAAGCTTGTCGTCCTTGGGAAGATTGTCGTTGTCGAATGTCTTGGCCGCGGGGGCAGCGTGTGCTTTCTGCTTGCGCACCTGACGGGCATAGTCGCCCAAGTTCTCGCTGTCCTGCGCGGTCGCTCGCGGCAAGGTCCAGACCGCGAGCAACCATCCACACAACCAAAATAACGTGAAGCGCTTCATGTTCACCATCCTATGCCAGCATGATCTCTGCTTACCAAACTCCTGTGGCGGCGGCCTGCGGCTGGAGACCGATGAGGAAGCCGCCAATGGTGTGATCCAAGTGCCGGGCCTCCGCTGCGATGTCAGAGGCGATTTGCCGGGCCAACTCCGGATCACGATTCTGCGCCAGTTGCTGCGCGTAGCCCGAGATTGTGACCAGGGAATTGCGCAGGGCCAGGGCCATCTCGGCCGATAATTCTCCGCGCAGGGCGATCTGGCGTTGCATGGCAGCAATTTCGCTGCGGTCGTTAATCAGGCACGCGACCCCCAGGATGCTCCCGTCCGCCGCGGGTACCTGCGAGGCCGTGATCTCCAGGACGCGAGGCTCCGCCGCCGGGGTCAGATACTCGGCTTCGGACTTCTTGAGGGCAACCCCGTGGTAAATGGCAGCCTGAATGGCCTCGGCCAGTTTGCTCGCAGAGCCGTCCACGGAACTGCGCGTCAAGGTGGCACCGCGAAAAATGGCTGCGGGGTCCATGCCCCCCGGCGAAGCGATTCCGAGAATGTCCTTGGCCGCCTGGTTGGCCCGGCGCACGAGCCCATTGGACCCGAAGAAAAGCACACCGCTCGAGAGGTTCGACAGCACGGCCGCGCTAAGGTTTTCTGAAGTCCGGGCGCGGCGGTGTTCGGCCTGCCGTTGGCTCTGCAATTCGTGCTTCTGCTGCTTCAACTGCTGAATGACGGAATGGTAGGTGTCGAGCGGCAACCGTTCGAAGGAGTTGAGAGAAGCCGAAAAAGAAGCATCCTCGGCCAGGCCTCGGCGCAAGCGACGAATCATCACCAGGGATAGCAGGAATGCGAAGCCTGCTGCGACCAGGACGAGTACCAGCTTGAGAAAGACAGGGTTGGCCAGCAACTTCACAGCAACCTCCAGTACCAAGCGAGGAACTGGTTGCCGAAGAAGAGGGCGAGCATGGCCATGGCGCCGAGGAACACGCCGAAGGGCATCTCGTAATGGCGGTACACCGTCCGGGCCGATTGCCAGGCACGGCGTCGGGCTTCGCGCAGGCTGGCATGCTGCCGCCGGGCAAAGCGCTGGGTGCGCTTGATCCAAACCACCAGAATTGTTCCCACGCCGAACAAGGAACCGGCGATGGACGCGCTGAAGATGGTGAAAACCGTCAGCTTGACGCCGAGAAAGGCGCCAATCATGGCCATCAGCTTCACATCTCCGAATCCCATGCCTTCCATGCCGCGGGCGCGGAAGTAGACTGCCCCGGCGCTGTAGATGAACGAGGAGCCGACCGCGGCTCCCAGCAGCGAATCGAGCATCGACAGCAGGCGCCCGGAGATCTCTGAACTAACCGGGAACGAAACCACACCAGGAAGCAACTGCGAGGCGAGATCGTTGACGGGAACAAAGAGGCTGAAGCCAATGCCCAGAACAAGGCCAGGCAGGGTCATCTTGTCGGGAAGGAGTTTGGTCTCGGCGTCGGTGAACATGAGGCCGAGCAGCAGGAATGCCAGCAGACAATATTTCAGCGCGGCCAGGGTCCACCCGAAGTGCGCATAGCAGGCGAGAAACAGCGCAGCGGTGAGCAGTTCCACAATCAGGTAACGCGCGGAAATGGCGGCCCGGCAGTAGCGGCAGCGGCCGCCCAGAAGGACCCAACTGACGACTGGAATGTTGTCACGAAAGGCGATGCGATGGCGGCAAGCGGGACAGGTTGAGCGGCGCGGATTGTTCACCGATAAGCCCCTGGGCAGACGGTAGATACACACGTTCAAAAAGCTGCCAAAGGCCAGCCCGGCTGCGAAGATCGCCGCTGCAAGATAGGGATCCACCGTGGTCGCTTGCTCGCTTTTGCCGCGATGGGTTGATTATACGTTTCCCGGATGGGAGAGGGGCGGGTACCGAAGTCACTGACCTTCCGGCCGTCTGAGCTACAACTGATTGATAAATAGACTAGTTCCTGTTCAGGCCAGTGGCGAGGGTGATTCCGAAAGACCCGGCTGAACCGCGGGCTGGGCGGAAGGGGAAAGCGCACCTTCGGGTAGGAAAACCATGAAGACAGTTCCGCTGCGTTGGGGCCCGGTACGACTGCGAAAGCGAATCCAACCCCGGTGCTTCTGGACCACACTTTCGGAAAGCCACAAACCCAGGCCGGTACCGGAGTCCTTGCGAGTGGTAAAGAAGGGCTCGAAGATGCGGTTGCGATGCTCGCGCCGAATTCCCGCGCCCGTGTCGGCAACGCTGATGCGAACTCCGGGCCGCCGGGATGGAATCCTCTCTGTAATGTTGGCCACATGAATGCGAAGGCGGCCGCCTTGTGGCATAGCCTCAATGGCATTGACGATCAGGTTGGAGAACAGTTGCCGCAGTTCCGTGGGGAAGCCGCGGATTTCGTCCTGAGGGGAGAATTGCGTCTTGACCGCAATGCCCTTGGCGGAGAGTCGAGTACTGTGAAGTCGGAGAACGTCTTCCAGGATAGGGGCGATGTGCAGAAGCACCGCGCCGGAGGCGTCGCGAACGAAACCCAGGGTGAGCTGTGCAATATCGGCGATGCGCAGAATCTCACGTTCGGCCATCTGCAGGTGTTGGTCGGCGCGAGCGGGATCGTGACGCGCCAAGTACAGGAGATTGGTCACGGCCTCGAGAGGATTGTTGATCTCGTGGGCAATCGCAGCCGCAAGCCGACCTGCGGATGCGAGCTTCTCGTTGCGCCGAAGAACTTCCTCGGCCCGCTGCTGCGCCGTGACATCCCGGGCGATTGCGGAGACGCCGACGACCAGCCCGCGGCGATCGCGGAGCGGAGACAAGGACAACTGTATGGTGACGCGGGATCCGTCCTTGCGCACGCGCTCGGTCAGGTGGCTGGCCACGCGCTCGCCACGCTCAAGACAGTCGGAACTGGAACGCATCTCGTGCGCGCGATCGGCCGGCACGAGCATCGAGATCGGCTTGCCGAGCACGTCGTCTGCCGAATAACCGTAGAGTTCCTCGGCGCCGCGGTTCCAGCTGGTAATGGTGCCGTCCAATTGCGTACTGTAAATCGCATCGTCGGAAGACTCGACGATGGAAGCCATTTTCTGATGGGTCTGGTCCACCAGGACCTGAGCGCGAGATTTCTGGCGGGCTAAGCTGGCGGCCAGCAACGATATGCCTACGAAGATGGTCAGGCGAGCCAGGTCCTCCGCGGAATGCGCCAGAGAGAGGTGAGGTCGAAGGGAAACATAGTCGATGATCAGAACCGATAAGGCCGTGCAAAAGACGGCGGAGCCGAAACCCAAGAAGCGGGCACAAACCACCACGGCGAGGACATGAATGGCAAAAGGGTCCTTGTGCATCCAAGGCATGATGAGCCATAGGGTGACGGCGGCCGCGACCGCCAGCAGCGCACCTCCGTAGCGGGCCGGCCAGGAGAGGCTAGGCGCCGCCAGAGGTGTCGTGATGTCGGTCTGCCTGGGCATGAGGAATAGTGTTGGAGTACCCGGGCTCCGGGGTCGGAACCCTAAGACGCCGCTGAGGAAGGAGATCTTGGCCCCCTAAGAGCAATTTAACAGGGATGGGGGTGTGCAGCAACGAACCGGGCCAGGGCGCCGGCAGCGGGGCAGAACCAGCGCCCTACCCACTACTTTGCCTGGAGGGATTCGACGAACTCATTCAGGTTCGCGATGCGCTGTTGCACTTCGCTCTGATGGCCCTGGCTCATCTTCCAGAACAAGCCACCCCACACCGGCATCTCCTTGCTGCCGTGCGCAGGCAGATCGGTCTCACCGCGGAGCACGGTCACAACTTGCATGGTGGGATATTTCCCGCCATTTTTCTGGGCCAAGGTTGTCAGATCTGTGGGCGGAACTTTCAGCGCCGAGGCGGCGGGTCCGTCTCCCCTGCCGTCCTTGCCGTGGCACACGGCGCAATAGGTGATATACATCTCCTCGCCCGAAGCGGCGTTGGTTGGTTTTACAGGGACATGCTTGATGACGGTCTCAGAGCCCTGAGCCGGAGACTGCGCCTGCTGCGCGACCGCAAACAGGGTAAGGGCCGCCAGAAGCGCGGCGAGCACATAGGTCTTGCGTACGGTCATGATCTTCCTCCTGGAACCGCGAACCAATGCCATGTAGCACTACACGCTAGTCTAGGAGCGAATTCCACGCCCCACTGTGAGTCGTGTCACAAGAAGAGGTGACAAGAAAGCGGTGGTTAAGGCATGCGGAAGCGCAGCAAATAGCCATCGAGCTCCCGGGCTGGGCCGGGGGAAGTGGGCAGGGCACCTTCCCAGCCGGTCCAATTTCTTGGTACGAACCGGGTGACAGCTTCGGCCTCAACCCAGCCCTCAGCCGTCTCTTCGCGAACGGCGACGGACCAAGCCGTCGGGCTGAGCTGGTCGTCTAAAGGAAGGAGCTTCCATTCAAACAACGACGCTTCGAGCGCTTCGCTCAGTGTTTCGCAGGGAAGAAGGCACAACAGCCAGGGGGAGTGAGCCATGCGGGGGTAGGCAGCAGGCGAATCCACGTTTCTTGCGTCCACGACCGTTGCTCCGTAGTCCCGGGCCAGCGCACTGGTTCCATCCGTGGAGCCGTGATCGACCACGAGAATCTCATCGCAGGGGCGAAGGGTTTCGAGGGCGCGCCCGAGGCGAAGGACGTCATTGCAGGTATGCAGGAGGGCGGTGATGGAAGGCATGAGATACGCCAGTCATGGGAACACAGTTCCGGCGGAGGGGCAACAGGCTCGGTTTTGGCCCGCCCCAGGGTGCACCGCTACCGAGAACATAACGGGCACGGAAACCCGTGCCCCGGTGCTCTTAAACGTTTCCTATTGCTGGGAAGGCGCGTCCATCTTATGGCGGGTTGCGTCCGGGCCCTGGACTGGCACCACGCTGAGCGGATTCTCCAGGCTGAAGTTCAAAACCGTTTCCGAGGGCAGCTTGATCTGCTGTCCCTTGGTCGCGGCCTGAACGCCGCCGCCCAAGCCCCCACCGGCGGCCGCGCCGATGCCCGCCCCTTTGCCACCTGCGGCGATTCCGCCGATGATGGCGCCAATCGCCGCTCCAGCGCCGACCTTCTCGGCGGTGTTCTTCCCGCGGGAGCTGCCTTGCCGCTTGTATTGGTCAGTCTGGATGCTATAGGACTTGCCGTTGACGGAGATACGGTCTAGTTGCAGGACGAGTAGCGACTGGCCGGCAAACTTGCCCGCACTCTTGACGTCCACGATATGACCCTCGACGTCATAGCCGGCCGGGATTGCGACTTCGCCATCGACGGCCAGGGGAGAGTTCAGCGTAGCGTGGAAGGTCTCGCCCGGCTGGTTCTTCTCGGAGTCGATGGCGTCGATCAGACGGATGGCCAGCGTGGAGCCCGCCGGGATCGTTACTTTCTGCGGCGGAGGCGGGGGCGGCGGAGGGGCAGCGGTAACGGGTTGCATCATGGGCGAAGCGGAATCCTGATTGTGAAGCCGAGCCTGGTCTTCCGTCGCAAGAGACTCCGGCACCCGTTCGACCTTGGGCTTCTTTGAGGCCACGGGTTTGTGCTTGGCGGGCGCTGATTTCTCCTCAACCGGCGGCGGCGCGGGCGACGCTTCCTCGGCCACGGGCGGAGCCGGGGCGACCTGCAGGTTGTTCACTACTTCCTTCACACCGGGGATCGCCGAGGCATACCTGGCAGCAGCCTCGCGCTGGACGTCGTTGTCGACGGCGCCAGAAAGCGTTACCACGCCATTGGCGGCCTGAACCCCTAGTTGCTTGCCCTGCAGGCCAGAGTCGGCGTTAATCTTGTCCTGGAGCTGGCTGGTGATCTGAGCGTCAGTGGGAGCTTTACTGCATCCTACGGCGGCTCCCAGAATGACGAGGACCATGACCACCAACAGGGAAAAGGAAACCCGTGCCTTCATGAACGAAACTCCTGAAAAGGGAACGTGATCTGTCAATAGTTTAGATGCAGGAGGGTTGTCTGCTCCAGGCAAAAAAGGCTGCCATCCCCTGTTCTAGATATGGAGAAACTTGTAATCCAGAATCGATGCCGCCAGGCCAATCCCTTCCTCGGTAACGCGCGCCTGTTTGGAGCGGATCACGCGCGCCTGGCAGAGCACGTTGCTGTTCTTCTGACCGGAGATTTCCTCGGGCATCTCGAAGACCATCTCGACCAGAGCGTTAACTGGCAGGGCGGCGGAACCGTGGAAGAGCACGCCGGACTGGCTGATATTCTCGATAATGCCCTCCGACCAGGTGCTTAGATTTTTGATCCGGTAGCGCAGCGGAAGGTGTAGCTTGAGGCGCCGGGCGCGGGGCACCCAGGTAGGCCTCTTCCCACGTACTCGCCGCCCGGTCTGTGTTTCGGGGAGGGTCTCCTTGACCCGTTCGATCCGGCGCATTCTTGCCCAATCGTATTTGTATTCAGCAGCGCACAGAAGGCAGACCTGGTAGTAGTGCCCGTCGGTCGCCCGCCTGGGCCAGGAGAACTCGTGGGAACAGCGGCCCAGCATGAGAACATCCATCAGTTTCTGCGGCATAATTGACTTTCGGATGGAGCCTAACGACTCATGATCCAACGCCTCGGTGCCGTTGGAAAGGTTACTTTCGTGCGCAGTCCGAGTGATCCTTCCATTTCAACCAGTTGAGGCCCTGGAGTGCAAAATTGAGCACCTGGGCCAACCTCATGCCAACTTTGCGGGGCGGCGCTTTGGTGGAGGGCGGAGTCCGTCTGTGATGGTTGCGTTGCCGTGCCCGAAAGGTGCAATCCAGCGCTCGCAATCGCCAGGCGGTCAAGAATCGCGTAAGCGTGGCAAACGCTCAGAGCCGGCGACTTGCCTCCCATCGCCACCGGCTCCCATTCGCGGCCGAAGAAGCGCTACGCCACTCGAGCGGACGAGGCAGGACACGAAGGCCCGATACGCGGCAGGTTTGGGCAATCTCTTACGAACAGGCAGCGAGCTTCTCGACAGAGAGATGCGGAAGGGCAAGACAGAACCGCAAGTGGCAACAACGATCCAACGCTTTCCCGCAGCCGAATGTCCTTTCGCCGGTCCTTTTTGGGATCCGCTTTGTTTCAGAGGCTGGTGGGCATTTCCTGAACCGAGTGTCAGCGGTTCGATGGGTCGGTTCCACCATTTGGGAATCAGTTACCCAACACTGCCCTCTCGCGCCCTGCCCGTATCGCAACTTCACTTCAGTTTCACGAAGAGCAAGACGAAGATCGCCCACACCCCAACCGTAACCGGAAACTGTACCAAGGCTGCATCGCGTAACGAACCTCCTCTTGGAAGCGCATACGTGAGCAACATCATGGCCACAGCAGTGAGTATTCCTAAGACCAGTTTGCTTTTCCAGCTCATATGTGTTTGACCTCGCTTCTAATTTGCCGAGCTACCTTACCGCGCCCGGCACGCCTCTCTTCCACCGCGTGACAATGCCCTTGAAATCCGGTTAACACCAGGCGAAACAAATCCGCTTCCACCGGACACGAACGTTTTGAAACTCAGCGTTTTCTCGTGACCCGTCAAGGGTCGGCCGCGTAGATTCTCTCCATCCCGCTAGATCAAATCGAACGCAAGTTTTGCCAGACCTCTACTGGAGCCCCGAGCCTAGGACCGATCCCAGCAAGGCAACCAAGCAATAGACCGTGGTTGCTCGGCTGGGTCGGGAGGAAAAATCCCCTGGCAGAGAGCCGATGGGTTGCCCCGCCGCGACCAAGAAGCGCAAATTCTGTCGAAGAATGAGCCACACGCCCAGGGTGCCGGCGAGGAGAATCAGCCGCTCGCCTTGGTTCATGAGGCCAACGGCCTGTCCACCGTCGAGCCGCCACACCGGAATCAGGTTCAGGATGTTCAGCCAAGCGCTCGCCCTTGCCAGCGCTGCCCGGTTACCTGGGGTCGACCAGACGAACAAGCAGGCGATCGAAGCCGGCAAGCGGTCGAGCCGGGCTGGCGGCTGCGCCCGTCGCGGTAGTAGGAAGCGGCGATCGGCTGACTGCACTCGGCGCCGCGCTCCACCCCGGATTCTTCTGAATACTCGGCCTTGTCACATTGCCGAGTTATGTCGGTACCACTCCCAAGGGTTGACGCTCGCGCCTGTTGAGTTCGCGGTTGACTCGGTAAGATGGTTGGTCGGAGCGTTGCCCCGCAGTTCTTACCCAAGATGAATCCATCGTCAGCAGCAGCAGCACATTGCGGGCAGAAACCCTGGTTCATCGGCCTATTGAATCGAGTTCCAAACGTGCCGAATCTTGCGCTTGAAATACAAGGAAGTCAAGTCCGCAGATTCTTAGCGGCCGCAATTTCGGCCGAGCCTGCTCGGCGCCAGTCCTTTGGCCCCGCTCCGCCAAACTCCACCTTAGGTCTCCCAATCGATTCACAGTTACTGGGTTCAAGTTCAGTTGCGGATGGTTCAGGCGAACGGTCCAAACCGTCTGGCCGGTGAGCTCTTCGTTGTACGCATGGCATTTGCGGGTCCAGCTGCGGGAAAACATAAAATCAATGGGTTACGGGCTGCTCCAAAAACGGTTACTTTCGTATCGGACATCGGGCGTACTGCCGGCAATCGTTGGCTAGAGAGAACTTCCATCCCGATGGACGTAACGCCACTGTAATCAGTACCCTGTAATCTTTCCCTCAAGCAGCTTGCGGGTTAGAGTCGGAAGCATCCCCGGAGAGCCTATGATTCCATTCAAGGCTGCAGGAGCTGTCCTGCTGGTCGGGGTATTCCTGGTGGCCATCAAATACGCGATCGATGCGATAAAAAGAGGCCGCTAGCCTGCGCGCTGCTACCCCTACTAAAACTGCTATCATCGCCAGGTGACAGAAACCAGCGCATTCGTGCTGACAGGCGGCCAGAGTCTCCGCATGGGCACCGATAAGGCATTCGTGAAGCTGGGAGGCCGCAGCCTGCTGGAACGGGTGCTGGCGCTGGCGGAGGCGGTGAGCCCGTCGGTCTACATCGTGGGGAGTAGGCAAAAGTTTGCCAGGTTGGGCTCGGTGGTAGAAGACGTCTTCGTTGGACATGGGCCGTTGGGGGGAATCCACGCGGCGCTGCGGTCTTCTCGCACCGAAATGAACCTGATCCTCGCGGTGGACATGCCGTTTGTCGAGGTGCAGTTCCTCCGCCACCTGCTGGAATCCGCAGTGGCCCATCCGGCCGCCGTGGTGACAGCACCACGCACGCGTGACGGCTGGCAGCCGCTGTGCGCCGTGTATCGCAGGAGTTTTGCTGACCTGGCAGAAGCGGCCCTTGCCCATGGGAAGAACAAAATCGATACGCTGTTTGCCCACATCGAGGTTTTTACGGTGGGGGAGAGGGAACTGGCCAAGGAGGGGTGGTCGCCAGCCATGCTTCGTAACCTGAATACGCCCGAGGAAGTGGACGCTGCGCAGAGATAGGCCGTAACCGCGAATCGCATGCCGGATGCCGACCAGACGCCCTACATTGAGTTCAAGGAGGTCAGCAAGGCCTTCGGGAGCCACCCCGTACTGGATCAGGTAAGCTTCAACGTGCGCCCCGGGGAGACGATGTGCATCCTGGGGCGAAGCGGCGTGGGCAAGTCGGTCTCGCTGCACCACATCATGGGATTTCTCAAACCGGACTCCGGGCGAGTCATTGTGGCGCAACAGGACATCACCGACTATACGGAAGAACAGATGGAGGGGATCCGCAAGAAAGTTACCATGGTGTTCCAAAACGGGGCGCTCTTCGACTCGCTGACGGTCGGGGAGAATGTGGCGTTCCCCCTGCGCGAGCACCGGGACCTCACCGAGGACCAGATCTACCAGATCATCGACGGCCTGTTGGCCATGGTGGGTGTAGCCCACATGCGCGAGTTGCTGCCCTCTGACCTGTCAACCGGCATGAAGCGCTCGGTGGCGATCGCGCGTGCCCTGGCGGCACAACCGGAATGCGTGTTGTACGACGAACCAACCACCATGGTGGATCCGCTGATGGCGCAATTGCTGGGTGACCTCATCAAGCGGCTCAATCTCCAGCTGCACCTCACCAGCGTGGTGGTTACGCACGACATGCGCCTGGCCAAGAAACTCGCCGATCGCGTGGTCTTCCTGCACGAGGGCAGGGCGATTTTCTTCGGACCGTATGCCGAGATGGAGAAGTCTCGCGAACAGATCATCCAGGAATTCCTCGAGCTGGACGAGTTGAAGATTGAGGCGTGAAGCACGGGGGTTCGAGTCCTTGCCCGTGGACCGCGAACCATCCAGCTACATTCTGATGCAGGTGCAACTCAGGACACTCGTCGCTAGAATCCCTTGCGCACGAGTTCCTCGACGCTCAGGGAGTTGTCCGATGACTCGCCACGCATCATCTTCTCGACATACTTGGCGATCAGGTCAGCTTCCAGGTTGACGGGGTCGCCGGCCTTCAGAGATCTCAGATTCGTCATCTCGACCGTATGCGGGATGATGGCAATGGTGCAGCGGCGGCGCTCGAGGCGGGCGACCGTAAGGCTGATGCCTTCGATCGAAATCGAGCCCTTGAAGACGGTGTACTTTTCCACTTCGGGCGGGATCTCGATCTGCAGCCACCAGTTATCCGAGTCGGCGATCCGTTCAAAAGAGATCAATTTGCCAACCCCATCGACGTGACCCTGGACGATGTGGCCGCCGAAACGGCCGTCGGCCTTCATGGGAAGTTCGAGGTTGACCAGCGCGCCCTCGTGCATGCGGGAGAACGAGGTGCGCACCCAGGTTTCCGGGGCCAGGTCGGCGCAGAACGATCCCGGCTTGATGCCGAGCGCAGTCAGGCAGACGCCACTGACGGAGACGCTATGGCCCGTACCCAGCGCCCGCGGCGTGTTGGTGGCGGCGATAGTGATGCGGCGGTTCTCGCCGCGCTGTTCCATACGGGTTACTTTGCCAACTTCTTCGACGATGCCTGTGAACATAGGAAGGCCTTTCTGAATGACGTCAGTCCAAGCCGCACTTCTTTGCGCACCCTGAGAAGCGGCGAAGAGATGCGGTTCAAATCACGACTTTTGCAGATCATTCACCTCTAACTCCTGCCAGCGTTCTCCCGGCCTTTGTGCCGCCGGGATGAAGCGCTTATTGCTGATAGGGATCGCGCAAGTATCCTTCCACGGCAAAATCCTCTCCGAAGCGATGCAGGCGGACGGATCTGACGTAGGCAGCCTCGCCCATGCGGCGGAAGCCCGGACCGGCGGCGAAAGGGACTGAACCGCTTCCGGCAAGAATTTTGGGCGCGTAATACAGAAAGACCTTGTCGACAATAGCGGCCGCGAGAGCGGCCCAGTTCACGACGGCTCCGCCCTCGATGAGCAGGCTGATGATGTCCGACTCCGCCAAGAGGCGCACCACGCGACCCATGTCGGGGCGTCCGTCGGAGGGACCGGCCGGGACCTGTTCCACCCGAATGCCGCGCTCTTCGAGAGCCTGCTTTTTCCGCTGCTCTGCCAGCGAGCAGATCACCAGGACATCATCTTGGGCGGATTTGGCCAGGCGGGACTCCAGCGGCAGGCGAAGACGCGAATCGACAATCACGCGAAGCAGGGAGCGGCGCCGCCGACGGCCGCTGCGGTCGGTCAGCAGGGGATCGTCCGCGATAACGGTGCCGACGCCCACCAGGATGGCGTCATTCTGGTGGCGGAGTTCCTGCACGTGTGCGCGCGCGACTTCGCTGGTGATCCAGCCGCCGCTGATGCTGCCTGCGCCTAGTGCGGTTGGATTGGTGGACTCCCCCGGGGGGGGAGCGATCTTGCCGTCGAGAGTCATGGCCGTCTTCAAGGTCACCAGGGGGGTGCGATGCCGAACGTGCTTGGCGAAAGCTTCATTGATGTGTTGGCACTCCTCGGCGAGCAGGCCGGAAGCCACGGAAACGCCGGCTTCCCGCAGACGAGCGAAGCCGCTTCCGCTGACCAGGGGATTGGGGTCGGGAATGCCACCAACCACGCGGCGAATGCCGGCCTCGATCACAGCCTGGGCACAGGGCCCGGTGCGGCCGTGATGCGAGCAAGGCTCGAGATTAATGTAGAGAGTCGCACCCTGCGCCTTCGCGCCTGCCTGTTCGAAGGCGAGGATCTCGGCGTGCTTGACGCCATCGTAGGTGTAGGTTCCGGCGCCGACTACCTGGCCGGTCGTGTCGACGATTACGGCTCCAACATTCGGATTGGGAGAGGTTAGACCAACCCCGCGACGAGCCAGATCGAGCGCCTGGTGGAGGTATGCTTCGTCGCTGTGATGGTCGGGCATGGGAGAGCTATTCGCTCCTAGCCTCCAGCTCCTTGACGTCTGGGGTTGGGAGTTGGCACGCTTGCCACCGCACTCGGCCGACGCCCACTTCTGGTCGACTTGCCCCTTATATGCAAGCTAACGGCTAGGAGCTAACCGGCAATGGTTGCCTTACGAAAACAAAGAGTTCACGAACTGCTCGGGGTCGAACGGCAAAAGGTCCGCGGCTTTCTCGCCCACGCCGACGTAGCGTACGGGAAGTCCGAGATCACGGCAGATCGCCACCACCACGCCGCCTTTGGCGGTGCCATCGAGCTTGGTGAGGACGATGCCGGTCACGCCGGCGGCTTCCGTGAACAGCTTAGCCTGCTGCAGTCCGTTCTGGCCGGTGGTAGCGTCCATGACGAGCAGCGTCTCGTGAGGGGCTCCGGGAATGATGCGTTGTGCGGTGCGACGCATCTTGTCGAGCTCGGCCATCAGGTTGCTCTTGGTGTGCAAGCGCCCGGCGGTATCGACGACCACGTAGTTGGTGCCGCGGGCAGTGGCCGCCTGCAGGGCGTCAAACAGCACGGCCGTGGGATCACCGCCTGGCTTGGTCTTGATCACCTCGGTGCCGGTGCGCTGACCCCAGACCTCAAGCTGCTCAATGGCGGCTGCGCGGAAGGTATCCGCAGCGCAGAGCAGGACGGTTTTCCCTTGTGTGCGGAGGACTTGGGCGAGCTTTCCGATGGTCGTGGTTTTGCCCGTCCCGTTCACGCCGACGACGAGAATGACCTCGGGCGTGCCCTCCACTTTCCGCACGGGACGCGAATTCGCCGCGGTCAGGATGGCCAGCAGCTCTTGCTTGAGCAGGCGTTTGAGCTCGTCGACGTCCCTGATCTGCTTGCGGTCCGCCTTGGCGCGCAGCTTTTCCAGCACGTCTTCGCTGGTAGCGCTGCCGAGGTCGGCGCCGATCAAAGTGGCTTCGAGGTCGTCGAGGGTGTTGCGGTCGATCTCCTTGTGCAAGGAGACGACTTCTTCGATACGCTCAGCGAGGTTCTCCCGAGTGCGGGAGACGGCCTCCCGCATGCGTTCGAAGAGGCCTGGCGCTTTCTTTTCTTCCTCGAGGCTGCCAAAAAGGGTCTGAATCATAGGAGGCACGAATGACCGTAGAGTTCAATTATAACGGGGTATCGCAGTTGCGGTCGGAGCGCCCGGAGTTCGCAGGCGATGGCGGGGAATTCCCCTTTCGAGTGCGCGGGGCAGGCTAGCCGGCGAGAGGCCAGCGCTACAGCCTAGAAGCGTGTGGTCTCGACGACCGGGTCAATGGATGCAGGAGTAGGAGCGACCGGGGGCTCAGGCGCGGATGGTGTCGGCGCGGGCGATGTGCGCCCAGTGGAAACCGTCGTGGCTAGGGCAGTCGCACGCAGGCCGACCCGATGTACCCGGATCTCACCACGCTCAAAGACAGCGGTGAGAGCCGCGACCGCGTTTGGGTCCAGACGCTTGCCAGCCAGCGAGTGGATGATGCGCAACGCTTCCTTCGGATCGTAGGCCTGCTGGTAGGGACGGTTGGTGGTCAGGGCGTCGAAGGTATCAGCCACGGCGATGACCCGCGGCAACAGAGGAATCTGGTCGCCTTTCAGCCCGTAGGGGTAGCCGCGGCCGTCAAGGGCTTCGTGGTGGAGTTCGATGCCTGGCAGCATGTCCTTGAGCTGCTTCACCGGCCGCAGCAGGTTCGCGCCCTTGGTGGTGTGGGTCTTCATGATCTCGAATTCTTCCGGGGTGAGCGCGCCGGGCTTTTTGAGGATATGGTCCTCGATGCCGATCTTGCCCACGTCGTGCAGCTGGGCCGAAATGCGCAAGGTTTCGAGGAACTCATCGTCGAGGGCCATCTCGCGCGCAATCATCAGCGAGTAGCGGGTCACGCGATCAGAGTGGCCGCGAGTGTAAGGATCTTTTTCGTCGACGGCTCCCGCCAGCATCTGGATGGAGCCCATGAACAAGGCGCGGTTCTCCTCCGCCGCGCGCTTGAGGTCTTCGACAAAGTGCTCCAGTTCCTCCGACATCACGTTGAAGGTGGTGGCCAGTTCGCCGATTTCGGTGCGGCTCTTGAGGTCGACGCGCTTGGAAAAGTCTCCGCGGGCGATGGCGCGGCTGGATTCGGTAAGGACTTCCAGCGGGTTGGTGATGCGACGTGCGGCGTAGATGCTCACCATGATGCTGGCCAGCACCGCCAGCAGGGCAAGCAGGCGCGCCGTGCGCTGCATTTCGTAGACGCCGCGATAGGCTTCCAGGCGCGGCTTGTGCACCACCACCGCCCAGGCGAAAGAGCTCACCGGGCTGTAGGTGCCGAGCATCTCGATACGATCTTTTCCTTCCTGGATGGTGAATTCCTTGGTGGCCGCCAGTTGGGCCCGGCTGCCTTCATCCACGAAGTTGCGCACGATGTCCAGATCTTTCATGTCCTGGCCGGTGGCGTAGTCAGGACGGGAGGCAGCGACGAGCCGGCCCTGGGCGTCGACCACGTACGGAGTCAAGCCGGCGCGGCTCACTTCCTGCAGGCGGCGGATCAGGAATTGCAGGTCGACCACCGAACCCAGCATCCCCAGAAACCGGCCGCTGTACATCACGGGCGTGCTGACCAGCACCACCGTGCGGGCAGACTGGCCGCTGCCCACCATCAGGGCCTGGCCGCTATAAGCCCGGCCTTCGCGGGCGGCGGCGAAGCCCCGCTCCAGTTCACGCTGGAGAAAGGCGTCGGGCGCGATGCGGCCGGCCGAGATTCCCTTGCCCGTGGAATTCAGCAGGGTGGCGTAGGCAATGTCGTCGGAAGAAGAAACGAAATTCTCCAGCAGAGCGCGGAGTTCTGGAGTCTCGACATGCCCGGCGCCGATGTCGCCGCCGCTGGCAACCTGAATGGCCGAGGAGAGGTTGGCCAACATCATTCGCAACGAGGCTTCATGCTGCGAGATGTCGTCCGCGAGTGAGCGGGTGACGGTGTTCTGCAGCAGCATCTCATTGGTCTTGAGGCGGTCGCGGTTGATGGCCTCCACCTGCGCCGAATAGAAATACATGGGGATGACGCTGATGAGAATCAGGACGCCAAGGATCACGTAGAGGATCGGAATCCGCGCGGGAATGGTCAATTTTAGCGACAAAGTGGCCCCGCCGTGAGCGCAACCAAGCGGCCCAACTTCAGAGATCGTTTGAAATTTTACGTTCAAACCAGCCCCGGAATGGGCAAACTCCGGTTTGCAGCCGTTACCAAAGTGTGGGTGGGCGGTAGAATTCCGCCCGGGGTTTGGCAGGAAAAGGCAGGGAGGCAGCATGGACGAGGAGCGCAGGGCAGCCTGGGGATATGTGGTTGTGTGGGAATTCCGGCCTAAGCCGGGGGCCGAAAAGCGCTTTGAACAGATGTATGGGCCGCGGGGTCGATGGGCGCAGTTGTTAGAACGGGGGCAAGGACATATCGGCACAGCGTTAAATCTGGACTTGAAGGAGGGGTCGCGCTACGTGACGCTGGACTTCTGGGTTTCGGAGGAACATTACCAGCGATTTCGCGAGGCGTACGCGACGGAGTACCAGGCGCTTGATCGGGAGTGCGAGGCGCTAACAGAAATGGAGAGGGAGATTGGAAGGTTTGCCAGGCTGAGGGGGTAAGGATGCGACCGATACTAGTCAGGGCCCTCTGCTGCCTTGCTGTCAATCGCCTGCAGCCTGCCCTGTCTGGCGTTACCGGGGACACTCTGCTCACAACCGCGCCTCGCTCTTGGCGCTGCGCGTCATCAGTTCATGGATGGCGTCGCGGGGGGACTTGTCTTCGTGCAGGATGGCGTGCATCTGTTCGGTGATGGGCATTTCCACGGCGTGAACTCGGGCCAGGCCGAGGGCAGCATTCGTGGTGTGCACGCCTTCAGCCACCATGCCGTGCATACCGGCAATGATGTCCGCCAGGCGCCGGCCCTGGCCGAGTTGTTCGCCGACGCTGCGGTTGCGGGAGAGACCTCCGGTGCAGGTCAGCACCAGGTCGCCGAGTCCGGCGAGGCCCGCCATCGTGACGCGCTGACCGCCGCAGGCTACCACCAGGCGCGTCATTTCGGCGAGGCCGCGGGTGATGAGGGCGGCCACCGAATTGTGGCCCAAGTTCAGGCCGGTGCAGACGCCGGCAGCGATCGCGATCACGTTTTTTAAGGAGCCGCCCAGTTCCACACCAATGACGTCTTCGTTGGTGTAGAGACGGAAACGCGGGTCACCGAAGGCTTCCTGAATAGCGCGACCCAGGTTGGTATCTTGCGAGGCGATGGTGATCGCGGTAGGGTCACCGCGGGCAACCTCCATCGCGAATGAAGGGCCGCTAAGCGCGCCGATGCGGGGCGGGAAGCCGCCGTCGGCAGAGAGGGTTTGTCCGATCACCTCGGTCATCCGCAAGAAAGACCCTTCTTCGAGGCCCTTAGTGGCGCTGACAAAGAGCATGTCCGGCCGGAGGTCAGGCCGCATGCGCCGGAAGAGGTCCCGACAGTGGTCTGAGGGCATGACGCTGACGACGATGGCGGCGCCTGCGAGGGCCTCTTCCAGGTTGTTGGTAGCACGGACGGTCCCGGGAATGGGCTGGCCGGGGAGAAACAGATCGTTCGTGCGCCGGGCAGTGATGCAGTCACAGACTGCTTTCTCGTGAGCCCACAGCCGGACCTCGTGGGTACCTTTGCGTCCGGCAACGACGGAGAGTCCCGTGCCCCATGCGCCCGCGCCAATAATCGCGATCCGGCTCATGAATGTCCCTGCCGGATGCTGAGGCGCCTTTCGGTGCCTGCAAGCAGGCGCCCGATGTTCTCGTGGTGCTTGGCAATGATCAGCAGGGAAGAGGCTGCCATGGCGAAAAGTTCCAGAGGCGCCTGATGATAATCCCCCAGGATCCATGCCACCAGGGGGAGTGCGGCTGCGGCGACGATGGAACCCAGCGAGACGAAACGGAACACCGCAACCACCAGCAAGAAAACCAGCACCGTAACCAGGATGCTTGTGGGGGCGATTGCGGCCCAGGAGCCAAGCCCGGTGGCGACGCCCTTGCCTCCACGGAAGCCTAGCCAGACCGGAAACATGTGTCCGAGGATGGCGAACAAGGCGGCAAAGGACGCCAACGTATACATGCGGGGGCCGTCGGGTGGTTGCGGCACGGCCAGCCATAGGCCGGCTGCCTGGGCAGTACGGTGCGCCCACAGAAACGCCAGCATTACCGGCACAAATCCTTTCAGCCCATCCAGCAGAAGCGTAAGGAGGCCCAGCACGGGCGACTTGCGGGCGACGTTGGTGGCGCCGATGTTCCCGCTGCCGCTGCGGCGGATGTCCTCGCCGCGGAAGGCTTGGACAAGCAGGTAGCCAAACGGGATCGATCCCGAAAGATAGCTGAAGACAGCGATGAGCAGGTACGCGGTCACGGGTTGTGCCGGGATCCGGTAGTCCCTTCGTTCAGCGCGATGCGCTCGAGCTTGGTGTAGTGCGAGCCATCGCGCGAGAGCCGGCTCTGGTACAGAAAGAACTCGAGGGCCGTCATGGTACCAAACTCTGGGGCCGGCAGGGCGGCTAATTTCTCCTGCAGACGCTGAAAGGTACGATTGGGGCCGTCGCCTTTGCGCCACCGGGGAGCGCCGGACCCCCCGCCGCCACGCGCCAGCGTGAGGTGCGGGCTGAAGGGGTGAGCCTCTTTCGGAATTCCTAGAGCGGCAGTGGCTTCCTCGACCGCCTCCACAAGCCGCGTCAGTTGAGACTCTGCCTCAAGGCCGATCCAGAAGACGCGGGGAGATTTGGGCGTGGGAAAGAAGCCGTAGCCACGGAAGACGAGGGGTATGGCGTCAGCGCGAATGGCGGCCAGAGATTGCTTGATCGCTTCCGTGGTCTCGGGTGGTTTCTCTCCGATGAACTTCAACGTGATGTGCAGCGATTCGGCGCGAACCCAGCGGGCATCAGGAGCAAACTCGCGCACACCCTCGAGGAAGGTGCGGATGCGATCGCGGATGGCGTTGTCGATATCGAGAGCGATGAACAGGCGCATAAAAGTAGCGTTCAGCTCTCGGGCGGGGACGCCCGTCGCTCCGCCGAGAGTTTCGTCGGTTTCCTATCGATTTTCACAACTCGAACAGGCTTTGCCAAAAAGCACTGACGGCGAACAGCCAGAAGCTAGGGCTCACATCATTTTCAGTTTTCTTCTTACCATGTCGAGGGCCATCTGGGAGGCGAACCAGCGGATGCGTTTGCGGTCGCCGGGATACTTGCGCTCGATCAGTTGAGTTCCGGTATCGCTGGCCAGGGCGTGGTAGACGAGGCCGACGGGTTTCTGGTCAGTGCCGCCCGTGGGCCCGGCCACGCCGGTGATGCCTACGCCGAGGCTGGCGTGCGAACGCAGCCGGATGCCTTCGGCCAGGGCCGTGGCCACCTCGCCGCTCACGGCGCCATATTTCGCCATGAGGTCCGTAGGCACTCCGGCGAGTTCGGTCTTAAGCTGGTTGGAGTAGACGACGGCGCCTCCCAGGAAATAGCGTGAGCTGCCGCCGATGCTAGTGATGCGCTCGGCCAACAGACCTCCGGTGCAGGACTCGGCCACCGCCAGGGTACAGTTTCTCATTTGCAGGTAGTATCCGACGATCTGCTCCAAGGATTCGCCGCGGCTGGAGTAGACAGCCTCCCCCAGTTCGTCTTCGATTTTTCCGGCTAGTTCGTCGACGCGCTGCGCGGCGGCCTTAGCGGATGCGGAGCGGGCGAGCAGCTCAAGTTGCACATCGCCAGCCCCGGCGAGGATCGTTGTCTGGACGTCCGCGTAGGTCTTGTAGATGGGCGCGACGCGGGAGTCGACCATGGACTCGCCGAGCATGGCAACTTTGAGAATGCGGGTTGCGATGTAGGCAGGAGGCAGCTTGGCGCGGAGACGTTCGACGCACTGAGCTTCGAACAGAGCTTTGAGTTCGAAAGGGGGGCCGGGCAACAAAATGACGATTCGCTCCTGCCCTTCGTACTTGCCGCTGATCCACTGGCCGGGAGCGGTTCCGTTGGGATTGGGCAGTACCGTGGCCCCAGCGATCACGTCGGCCTGCTTCTGGTTGTTTGGGGTCATCTGGTAGCCGCGGGTGGCAAAGCGCTCGGCGATCTGTTCGAGGATCTCCGGATCTCGGTGGAGTTCCAGGCCAAGCGCTTCAGCGACGGCCTCGCGGGTGACATCGTCCTCGGTTGGCCCAAGGCCGCCGATGAAGATCAGCAGTCCGGAGCGAAACAAAGCGTGCTGGGCCACAGTGAGCAGGTGTCGATGACGGTCCCCGACGACGGTTTTCTGGATGACCTCCACGCCCAGTTGATTCAGCTTTTCCGTGAGGTAAAGTGAGTTGGTGTCGAGGCGGAAGGGCGTGAGCAGTTCCGAGCCAACGGCGATGATTTCAGCTTCCACGGATAGCAGTGTACTGCACGGGGAGCGAAGCTCACGGACATCGCCGCCGGGCCAGGCTGGGGCGTGCTGGTTACTCGGGGAAACCATGGTAACGTCGCTCTGTGAACTGGCTCACTGACAGGAGCCGACACGAGACGCTTGAATGAGACTTAGGATTATGGGAATGAATGCCCGCCGCTTTTTGTTCTGGGTGGTGATCACGGCGGTAAGCGAGGTCGCGGTTTTGGGGGAGGAGTTTGCCACCTTTCCGGAGCGCCGAGAGTTGCATTCGCCGGACGGCCGATACGTGATTCGCAACCTGGACACGAATCCGGCGCCGCAGCAGTTCAGCGGGGTGTTCCACTCTTTATTTCTCGAAGAGCGGGCCACGGGGCGGTCGCGAAAGCTCTTTGACTACGTGCGACGGGTAGCGGTGGCATGGTCCGCCGGGAACCGGATCATCGTAACCGACTACACCAACCAAAAGAACTCCCGTGCCCTGGTGTTTTCCGCCGATGACAGCTTCGAACCGGTCGTCGTCGACAAGCGGAATCTTGAGGCCATGCTGGCGGCCCCGCAGCGTGATTACCTCAACGGAAACGATCATGTCTTCGTGGAGGCGTCGAGCTTGAACGGGGATGCGTTGGTCTTGCGCGTGTGGGGCTACGGTGCGCGCAACCCGGAGGGCTTCCGCTTGATCTGCCAATACGATTTGGCCCACTCCACCGTCTCCTGTGGGGAAGGCAGCCGGCGGTAGCCCGCTGGCTGTCAGCGCACCGGCCGCGCCCTTCATACAGGCAGTTTGCTACGAAGGCTGAACGTACCCTTCCCCAGCAGAATCCGCCAGTCGATGCACTCAAAGCGCACGGTCTGTTCCCGTGCAGAGCTGCGCTCAAAGTTGGGAAAGGTCTACTCTGGCAGCAGGGCGAGACCCTGGATATCCCAGGAGAGGTGGTGAACCGCATCCGTCGTGGCGAGAATGACGGAGCGGCCGGGAGCAAAGGCGAGGCCAACCAGGTTCTGGCCCGCCACCTCCAGAGCGGCGTGGCCATCAGGGCCGACTTTCACGATGCCGCGTCTGCCGCCCAGGGAAGCGGCCACGTAAAGGTTGCCGGCAGCATCGAAGGCAAGCCCCTGGGGCCGTCCCAGCCCGCGGTAGAAGGTCGAAACCGTTCCGTGAAGATCGATGCGGTACACGGCGTCATAACTTGACGTGGTCGGTCCGGTAACGAACAGATCGCCGCCGGGACCGAATGCCAGGTGGTAGGCGGAGACGCTGGGTTCCAGGGTAGCGAAGACGAAAATCTGGCGGTCGCGGGCGATCTTGAAAATGGTTCCGCTGCGATCGCCCACGTAGAGGTTCTCCGCCCGGTCAAACGCGATGCCCGTGGCGATACCCATGCCTTCGGCATAAGGCGCCATGGTTCCGTTGGGGGCCACGCGGTAAACGGTTCCGTCGTAACGCGACGACACATACATCTGGCCCTCGCGGTCGAAGGCGATGGCGGTGGCGTTCATCATGTCAGACAGAAACGGGTTGGCCGTATAGTTGGTATCGATCCTGAAGATGGAGACGGGAACCTTCTGTCCGCGCGAGCCGGAAAAGGTGACGAAGATGTTGCCTTCGGCGTCCAGCGCAGGATTAGTGACGGGATGAAGGCTGTCGGCGATCGGCACAGCCACCCGGATGGACTGTGCATTACTGACATGGCCGTTGGTCGCCACGACGACGGGGCCGGAAGTGGCCCCATCAGGCACCCGGGCGATAACGAAGTCGTCGGAGCTGATGACCACGGCTCCTTCGTGTTCTCCGAACTGCACACGGGGCCGCCGCCATTCTGCGGGACACAGAGCGCTGCCATTGATGCGGATTTCGCCCCCGGGCAGCGCCGAGGAGGGCTGCACGCTGACGATGTGCGGTTTGCCGTTTATGTTTTTCTTGCCCCGCAGACGGTCGGAAATGCCCATGAACTCAGTTTCCCTGGGGATGAGATGCGATCAGCGGCCAAGCGTGCCAAAATGCAGAAGGACTTGCATCACAGCCAGGGCGTAGAGCCCGGCCGCGACATCGTCCACCACGATTCCCGTGCCCTGGGGCAGCTGCTCCAGTCGTCGGATGGGAGGTGGTTTCACGATGTCAAAGGCACGAAAAAGTATAAAGCCCGCCAACAGAGATTGCCAATGAAGGGGTGCGCCGAGCAGGGTGATCAACTGTCCGGCGGTTTCGTCGATGACCACGAATGGCGGGTCCTTGAGCCCGGAGGCGCGCGATACCCGGGTAGCAGCCGGGATACCTACGCAGATGCTCAAGATCGCTAGGGCCAGATTCATGGGCAGGATCCAAGCGGGTGGCAGCCAGTGGGCGATGACCGCCCAGACGATCACCGTGGCCAGCGAACCCCAGGTTCCTGGACCGGGGCGCAGACTGCCTGCCCCGAAAAAGGTCGCGACCAGGGTTGCCCACAAGGGGGCGGGGGCCCGACCAGACTGATCCAGCAGCGGGCGCGAATTTTCCCGACCGACGGCGTCAGTCGTCATCGGAACCTGTACTGCCGGGATCGGTCCGGGGAGCACCCTCATCCGTATCCCGCATCGGGGTTGAAACGACATAATGGTCGCTTGCCCAGCGTCCCAGATCGATCGTTCGGCAACGCGCGCTGCAAAAGGGGAACTCGGGGTCGGAATCCTTTACCTGGTTCCTGCAGATCGGGCAACGCAGCTTGCGGACGCGCTTCGCCATGACGACACGGCCTTACAGGATCCGGGCAACCAAGTCGTAATCGTGAGCCTCGGTGATTTCACAGCGATAGAAGGCGCCGCTCTGTGGAATCTGGCTTTGGGGAAACTCGTTTATAAGAACCTTGCCATCGATTTCGGGGGCATGCATGGGTGTGCGCCCTTCGAGCAGCAGGTCGGTGTCCTCGGAAGCACCTTCCAGAAGGAGATCGAATTGCTTGCCCACCATCGCCTGCTTGAGCTTTCGGCTGATCTGCCGCTGGATCTGCATCAGGTGTTTACGGCGGCGCTCGATTTCTCCCGGCGGAAGCTTGCTCCCCAGTGGATAGGCGCCGGCCCCTTCCTGATCGGAATAGCTGAATACTCCCATCCAGTCGAACTGTGCCGCACGGACAAAATCGCACAACTCTTCGAATTCCCGCTCGGTCTCACCCGGGAAACCCACGATAAAGGAGGTCCGGAGGGCCACGGCGGGAACCGCATGGCGGATTTTTTCGAGCAAGCGCAGGAAAACTTCGGCTCCGCCGCCCCGTTTCATGCGCTTCAGGACAGCCGGCGAGGCGTGCTGCAAGGGCACGTCGACGTAGGAGCAGATCCGTTCGTACTGGGCAATGGTCTCGAGCAGGCGGCGGGTAATCTTGTTGGGATAGGCATAGAGGAAGCGGATCCAGCGCAGGTCCTCAATCCGAGCCAGCTTGTCCAGCAGCAGCGCGAGGCCGTCTTTGAGGTCGAAGTCCTCGCCATAGCAGGTGGTGTCCTGGCCGATGAGGGTGACCTCGCGGACTCCGCCTCGGGCGAGGCGCTCCGCTTCGGCCACGACGGACTCGAACCGCCGCGAGCGGAATTTGCCGCGCAATTGCGGAATGATGCAAAACGTGCAGGGATGATCGCAACCCTCGGCAATTTTGAGGTAGGCGGTGTGAGGTGGCGTAGACAGCAGTCGCGGCGTTGTGTCGTCGTAGAGATAGTTGGGCAGGTCGGCAATGGCCCCTTCCCAGGCTTCGCGGGAAAAGCGCCCTTGGGTTTCACGCGCGTTGCCCTCGGCTCGGGATGCGAGGATCACGAAGGGGAGCGGGGCGGCGGGCGTGGCCACTCCCGTCGCAGCCAGGATACGGTCCAGTTCTCCGGTCCCGACCACCGCGTCCACTTCCGGAATATTTTTCTGGATTTCGTGGCGAAACCGCTCCACCAGGCACCCGGCCACAACCAGCTTCTTGGCGCGTCCCTGCGCCTTCAGGCGGGCCATGTCCAGGATGGCGTTCACCGACTCTTGCTGGGCCGCGTCAATGAAGGAACAGGTATTGACGACGATAATGTCAGCATCCTGAGCGTGGGAAGTCAGATCGGCGCCCGCCTGCGCCAACATCCCCATCATCACTTCGCTGTCGACCAAGTTCTTGGGACAGCCCAAGCTGACGAAGGCAACCTTCTTCGAAGACCTGGCTTCGGAGGGAGCGCTGTTCCACGCCAGCTCCAACGTGCTGTCTCGGTTTGACATGCAATACAAATATATTAGCATTCTCACGACAGGCCCCCGGCCCAGCCCGCGGCAGGAAGGTATCCACAGAAAGCACGAGACTTTCGTCCAGAAAACGGGTTCGGCGTGCTACCCTATTGCGGCGAACCAACGTGTCCTAGACAGGCAACGTTCCCGGAGGAGCGATGTCCACGAGACGGTTGTTGACGGCCGCGCTGCTGACGACCCTGGCAGCAAGTGCATGGGCACAGAACAACGAACTGGCTGGTGTCGCTGGTCGCACCTTCATCGCCGACCAGGGCATCATAGGCGCCACCTTTCCGAACCCCACAGTACACTTTGGCAACGGCTTCATCATGGAGGGGAGCTATGGCCGGCAGCTCACGCCCGCGGGCCTCATCCAGCTCACCTTGGAGGTGCCGGTGCAATTTAACGTGGATGAGGATCTGGGCTCGGGTACCAACGCTATTCCGGAAGGTTACCTGTCTATCTTTATCACGCCTTCGGCACGCGTAAACTTTTTTGCCAACACGCGTGTCTCGCCCTGGCTAAGTGGAGGTGGCGGCTACGGACGTTTTGCGGAAAGCTCGAATGCTTTGTACTACGGCCCGAACACTGGCCCGAGAGGAACCAACGCGGGAGTTATTCAGTTCGGCGGCGGTTTGGATGTGCGGGTGTGGCCCAAGTTCAGCATACGCGGTGAGTTCCGGGATTTCTGGTCGGGAACGCCTCAGCTGAACGTGGATACCGGCAAGAGCCACCAGCATAACCTCTCCGTGGGCGCCGGCGTTGTGTGGCACTTCGGGAAGTAAGGTTCAGCGCCGCGTGGCGAGAGCAATCTCTTCGTACAATTCCGGAAGTCGCCGAGCCTGGTCCGGATCGTCCCCAAAACGCGCACCTTCGTAGGCCTCGGTGAACGCTTCGACCCGCCGCTGCAGCGCCGGATCCTCAATCTGCTTGAGGTACTCCCTGGGCGTCTGAGCCGAGGACTTCCGCCAGCCGTGTCGCGCGAGCCGACGGGTGAGCTGCTCATACCATAAGCTGGCAGCCAGAGCGGGAGCCGTTTCCGGACGAGCGCGCAACCTACGTCTGCGGAACCAAGCCATCAGGCTCCGCCCATTGGCCAACGCCAGCAGAACCACCATGAGCGCGGCCCCGGAGAAGGCCGCGCTCCGGGGCGCGCGCTCAACCTCCGTATGCAGCCGGCGCAACTTCCCCAGTAGACCTTCATAACCGCCCTGCGCCCAATAACCCACGCGCTCAGCCACAGAACGGCTGCCCCGGACGGCGTCTTCGCCCAGCGCCTTCTGGTGGCTCGCGTCGTAGTTGATAACCCACTCCCGCCAGAACGAGGCCATCGCGTCCAGGTAGAGCCTGGTGCGGGACCACCCCGTTGGTGCGTGGGGCGGAGCCGCCGGGGTGGGATCAAAATCAATCCAGCCGTATCCGGGAAAATACGCCTCGACCCAGGAGTGCGCACTGCTGGCGCGAATCACATAGTTGGAGGTGAGGTCGTTAAATTCGGTCGTGCGGAATCCGTTTACCACCCGGGATGGGATGCCGAGCGCGCGCAACATGACCGCCATCGACGAGGCAAAATATTCGCAATGTCCCTGCTTGCGCTCAAACAGAAAGTTGGCCAGCGGATCCCTGGGCACGGAACGGGGGAGCTGCAAGGTATAACCGTAATTCGTCATCAGGTAACGTTCGAGAACGGCCGCCCGGTCGTAGTTGTTTTCCGCTGAGGAAGTCACCTGCCGCGCCAGTTGCGGAATGCGCGGGTCCACCGCGTGCAGCATGAGATAGGTGAGCGCAAAGCCAGCAGGATAGGGTCCGGTCGCACCGCGAAGATCGGCCGGCGACGGCCGGCCCGGGTTGGAAGCGGCTTCGTAGAAGCTGATCGGGCGTAAGGGATCGAGGTCGAACACGGAACCATTACGGTCGATCGCCAAGAATCGGTAGTTCCCGCTCAGGTAGCGTGGCTGCGGCGCCAGAAAGAAAACGTTGGCTCCGATGGGCTCCATCAGGACCCGGTAGTGCACGAACTGTTCGCGCTGTGCAGCGACGCCTGCCGTCCCCAGTGGAAAGCGGCCGTCGGCCTGAGGCGAGAGGCGGAACTGTTCCGATGGGTTGGACCACGACTTGCCGTCGAACGCGCTCAGAGCGATGCCTCGCCACTTCAGGTCATGCGAGCCGTGGGTGTCGCCGTCAATCTGCACGTGCATTACGACCGCATCGGATTGCTGGATCTGCCCGATCCGTCCCAACTGAACGTGCTCGCTGAAACCTGTTGCCAGGTCGTTGCCGGTGGCGTAGGAACCGAGATATCCGGCGGAGACGCGGGGCAGCAGGAAAAAGATCAGGGACGCACCGCCCAGGATGAGGAGGAGCAGAGCCGGAGAAGCTCCCGCCAGGAAGAAACCCATGCGGCGATGCAGGGGCTGGTCGCTGGATTCGCGGGCCGGCACGGTGCTGCGGTGCGCAGAGCGCCGCATCTCCATGAGCACGAACGCGGCAACAGCCGTAAGCATAAAGGCGGCGAAGGTGAGAAAAAACACGCTATCCACAGTCAGCACCGCGGCCGCCACCACCATCAGGAAGGAAAGGATGGCCAGCATGTAGTGGTCGCGCTCCTTCTGCACCGAGAACATGCGAGCCAACATGACGAACAGAACAAGGCGAACGGTCGCAGTCAGGAAGCTGCCGGAGAGCGAGATGAGATCGACCACATAAAAAACGCCGTAGCCGAGAGTGAGGTAGGTGGTCCAGCGCTCCGGGATTTGCACTTCAGTGCGCTTGGCCAGGAGGACTCCACGGACTAGGAGCGCCATGCCAACCAGCAAGGCTGTCGGCAAATCGAGGGCCGCAGTGCTGGCCAGAGTCCCAAACCCGGTCAGCACCATCAGGTAAAGAGAAACCTGGAAATAGCGTTCGATAGCGGCGGCTACGGTGCCGGAACCGGATTGGGAGTTCGCCAAAGGCACGGAAGCTCCTATTGTTGGCTATCTCTGCGCTGAAGGGAAGAGTACGGTCGTGCAAGAAAACCGATGGTAAACTACAAGAGGTCAGGCATCGGTCCCACGCGACGTATTCCCGCCAACCCCGCCAGGTCCGGAAGGAAGCAACGGTAACGGGCTCTTATGTGTGCAGTGGGGGCCCGGTGCCTGGCTTTCTTGCGCACCACCTTTCGCCCCGGGGTACGCGAAAAGCAGGTGCGTCCCGGACCGAGTGCGGATGACTGGCAAGGACTCCGCCCTTCCGAGCTCGGCCAACGACCTAGACAAGGCCGGAAGTGATGTGCCTGGGGAGGGCGATGGCTTGCCCGACCTTTTTTTTGCATTCCCCTTCGAACTGATCTGCAACTCAGAGTGGCTAAGGCGTTGCCGACAAGACGCGCAACACTCGCTCGCGTGCAGGCTTGCCAAGGCTCGGCATGGGGTTGGACATTACCGGCTGCAGTGTCGCACAATACAGCATTCATTCATTCCGGCAGTGGAGAATCACTGAGTGAGCCAACCTCTGCGCGTGAAGATCAGCGCTCTCGGAACCTACGTTCCGCCCCGTGTTCTGACCAACAGCGACCTGGAAAAGATGGTCGAGACGTCCGACCAGTGGATTCTGGAGCGCACCGGCATCCGCGAACGCCATCTGGTTGAGCCGGGCGTTGCCACCAGCGACCTGGCGACCCAGGCAGCCAGGAGGGCTCTCGCCGAGCGCGGACTCCAGGCAACCGACCTGGAGGCCATCATCGTGGCTACGGTCACGCCGGACATGTTTTTCCCGGCTACATCGTGCCTGGTGCAGCACAAATTGGGCGCGCCCGGGATCTGGGGATTCGATCTTTCTGCCGCTTGCTCCGCCTTTCTGTACGCTGTGCAAACCGGCGCCCAGTATGTGGCCACGGGCGTGCACAAGAAGGTGATGGTGATCGGCGCCGACGTGATGTCGTCGATTATTGATTACACGGATCGCGCGACGTGTGTGATTTTCGGCGACGGCGCGGGCGCCGTAATTCTCGAGCCTGCAGAAGACGATACCTTGGGGCTCATCGACTCCGTCCACGAGATTGACGGATCTGGGGCCTGTTCGCTGTACATGCCGGGCGGAGGCAGCTTACATCCCTCCACCCACGACACAGTGGAGAAGAAGATGCACTACGTCCACCAGGATGGGCAGGCGGTCTTCAAGTTCGCGGTCCGTAAGCAAACCGAGCTTTGCGAGAAGCTGCTGAAGCGCAATGGACTGAAGGGCAGCGACATCGATGCTTTTGTTCCCCACCAGGCCAACCGCCGCATCATCGTGGCCACTGCCGAGCGTCTGGGGATGAGGCCAGAGAGCGTCATCGTCAACATCGACCGCTACGGAAACACCACGGCTGGCACCATCCCCCTGGCGATGGACACGGCTCGCCAAGAAGGCAAGTTGAACAAGGGAAGCTTGGTGCTGCTGGCTTCGGTCGGGGCCGGATTCACGGTCGGGGCGACGCTGCTACGATGGGCGTACTGAGAAGCAATCGTCACCCGCACCCGCGAGGCAGACACGATCGGGCGTCACGAGATATGCCCACCTACGGCCTGGTCATCTTCTCCGGCCGGACGAGCTGATCGAACTCCTCGCCCGTCAGATACCCCAGCTTCAGTGCCGCCTGGCGCAGGCTGGTATGTTCGACATGCGCGGTGTGCGCGATCTTGGCGGCCTTGTCGTATCCAACCTTGGGCGCCAGCGCGGTTACCAACATGAGCGAGTTCTTGACATGAGAGTCAACGCGGTCGCGATTCACCTCAATGCCTTTGATCATGTACTCCACGTAACCGTGGCTGGCATCGGCGAGCAGCCGGACCGAGTGCAGGAAGTTGTAAATCATGACCGGCTTGAACACGTTGAGTTCAAAGTTGCCCTGGGAGCCGGCAAAGCCAACAGCGGCGCTTGCTCCGTGTACCTGGACGCACACCATAGTCATCGCCTCACACTGAGTGGGGTTCACCTTGCCCGGCATGATGGATGAGCCCGGCTCGTTCTCGGGCAGGGAGAGCTCGCCCAGGCCGGAGCGGGGTCCGGAAGCCAGCCAGCGGATGTCGTTGGAAATCTTCATCAGGGAGGCGGCCAGGGTCTCGAGTGCGCCTTGGGCAAAGACAATCTCGTCGTGAGCCGATAGCGCGGCGAACTTGTTGGGGTGGGAGCGGAAGGGAAGTGCGCTGAGTTCGGCGATTTTGGCTGCCGCCCGCTCGGCAAATTCCGGATGTGTATGCAAACCAGTGCCCACCGCGGTGCCGCCGATGGCAAGCTCGTAAAGCCCATCCAGGACTAATTCGAGGCGGTGGATGTCACGTTCGAGCAAGCTGGCCCAGCCGCCAAACTCCTGTCCCACGGTCACCGGCACGGCATCCTGGAGATGGGTCCGGCCGATCTTCACGATGTCCTTGAACTCTTCTGCCTTGGCCACAATCGCGTCACGTATGCTTCTGATGGCGGGGATCAGCGCATTGCGGACTCGTTCCGCCGCGGCGATGTGCATCGCGGCGGGAAACGTGTCGTTCGAAGACTGCGACATGTTGACATCGTCATTGGGATGGATTGGCTTCTTCGAGCCCAGCACTCCTCCGGCCAGCTCGATGGCGCGGTTCGAGATGACCTCGTTCACGTTCATGTTGGTCTGCGTGCCGCTCCCGGTTTGCCAGATGCGTAGGGGAAACTGGTCGTTGAGTTTGCCGGCAATCACTTCGTCGGCGGCGCGCACGATGAGGCCGGCTTTGTCGGCGGATAGCTTACCCAGGTCCTGATTGACCAGGGCACAGGCCTTCTTCAGCACGCCGAAGGCCCAGATCAGCTCGGGTGGCATGGTGTCCGTGCCGATGTCGAAGTGGAGAAGTGAGCGCTGGGTTTGGGCTCCCCAGTAGACCTGCGCTGGAACCTCGATCTGTCCCATGCTGTCGGATTCGGTGCGCGTGCGGGCGGGCTGTTCTACGGTGGTTGCCATAACATCCTAACCAGCTGCCAGGTTGAAACCAGGGAAAATTATACTGCCGACGGCCACTCGGATTGTGCCTTGGAGCACACTCCGGTGTGACGCTGTGAAAGCGGGCGCGGGCCGCATGCTAGAATCATGCCGTCAGAGAGGAGTTGGGATCGTCTTACCCGCCGGAGCCAGGAACCCACCTTTGGCCACCATGGAAGCCATCCCCGTTACGCTACCCCGGAAACAGGCGCATTCCCGGCCGGACCAGTGGTCCGACGTGCTGGTCATCGGGGCGGGCCCGACCGGTCTGGCCTGCGCGATCGAAGCGCAGAAGGTGGGCCTCAAGGTGGTAGTCGTGGACAAGGGCTGCATTGTGAACTCGGTCTACAACTATCCTACGAACATGGTGTTCTTTACCACGCCAGAACTGCTGGAAATCGGCGACATTCCGTTCCCCACGGCTAACCAGAAACCGACTCGACAGGAAGCACTGGAGTACTACCGCGGTGTAGCGCAGCGCTACCAGTTGCACCTTTGCCAGTACACGTGGGTGAAGACGGTTACCGGGAGCGACGGCGAATTCCGCATCACGGCTACCGATCGTGCCGGCCACATTCACGACTATCGCGCCCGCAAGGTGATCGTCGCCACGGGCTATTACGATCTCCCTAATCTGATGCAGATTCCCGGCGAGGACCTGGCCAAGGTGTTCCACTATTACAAGGAGCCGTACCCGTTTTACGACAGTGAGGTTGTGGTGATCGGCGGCAAGAACTCGGCGGCCGAAACCGCGCTTGATCTCTGGCGTCATGGAGCGCGGGTAACCCTGGTTCATCGCCAGGGAGGGCTCCACCCCAACGTGAAGTACTGGGTACGCCCGGACTTGGAGAACCGGCTCAAGAACGGGGAGATCATGGCCTATTTCTGGAGTACGGTTACGGAAATTGGGCCCGACTACGTGTTGCTCAAGACTCCCGAGGGCCCGGTGCGCCTGGCAAACCAGTTCGTGTTTGCCCTGACCGGCTATCATCCCGACTTCGATTTTCTACGCAGCCTGGGCCTTGAACTGGCGACCGAGCAGCAACGCCCGGTCTGCGACCCGGAAACACTGGAAAGCAATGTGCCAGGCATGTATGTGGCGGGGGTCATCCTTGCCGGGTCGCGCACGAACGAGATTTTCATCGAGAACGGCCGCTTCCACGGGAAGCAGATTGCTGCGCATCTGGGCCAGAAACTCGGTCCCAGCGCGGACACCGCCGCGTTGTAGCCCCGATGCCGGCATTCCAACGGCAGCGGCTCCGTGGAAAATCAGTCGGGGAAAGGGTGGCCCCGAGAGCGGCTACTCCAATTCCACAGCCTCTTCGCCGAGCTGCTGGTTGATCAGCCGCGCGATGAGCGGCTTCAGACGCTCGCCGGTCTTGGCCAGGATAAAGTCCTGATCTGCCTCGCACCAGTCAAGTTTGAAGCTGCTAGTCAACGCGGAAATCCAGATCTGGCGCACCGGGGCGTTGGGAGAGATCACGAAGCGCTCTCCGTTCTCGAAACTGATGTTCAGCGCTCCCGCCTGGTCTTCCACTTCGATATCAGCGGACTCCTCCACCGCGATCAGACTCTGTTTCAGGGAGCTGAATGCCTCATCGGCGTGCTTGCGAAACCCCTGTTCGTCGAGCATGGACGAGATTATAGACGTGCCCGCCTGAACGTGGCTCTGACCGCAGGCGGTTTGATCCGGGCCCGCGCCACGGCATTGGCGCCAAGAATTTGGCGCCAAACAAACCACGCATCGTATGGCTGCTCGCAGGCAGGCGGGGAGCGGGATCTGGCTTGCGCTGAAGTGAAAGCAGAAGGTACAAACAGGCCCCCAGCTTACTGAGCAGGCAGATGTTGGAGCTAAAACACCGGAGACCGACACCGATCAGTACGAGCTGCAGGCCAGATCGTTTATCTTGAATCGCTCGTATTCCCGCCCTCATGGAACCGGAACCGGAGCACGAAGT
Source organism: Terriglobales bacterium (assembly GCA_035623795.1). GTDB lineage: Bacteria > Acidobacteriota > Terriglobia > Terriglobales > Acidobacteriaceae > DASPST01. Next base: position 33,786 of record DASPST010000015.1, on the reverse strand, counting down.
CAGTTCCATCTCGCTCGCGTCCTACGTACGCCTGCTGCGCGAGAATCGCAACTTCCGTCGGCTGTGGGCAGCCCAGATCGTCTCGGAACTCGGGGATTGGTTCTACACGCTTGCTATCTACAGCCTGCTGTTGCAACTAACCGGCCATGCCAGCTCGGTTGCGGTGGCGTTGGTCCTGCAGGTGTTGCCCCAGACGTTGATTGGGCCGGTCACCGGTGTCGTCAACGACCGCATCAGCCGCAAGAAAGTCATGATTACCGCGGACCTGGTTCGTGTGGTGATCGTTCTCTCGATGCTGCTGGTGCGCTCACGCGGTATGGTCTGGCTGATTTATCCACTGCTGTTGCTGGAAACGATCATGGCCGCGTTTTTCGAGCCGGCACGCAGCTCGATTATCCCCAACATCGCAGGCCGCGAAGACGTCATCCTGGCCAACACTCTTTCTTCGTCTACCTGGTCGCTCAACCTGGTTTTGGGCGCGACGCTTGGTGGGGTGGTGGCGGCGCTGCTCGGGCGAGATGCGGTGTTCGTCGTGAATGGGCTTTCGTTCCTGCTGTCGGCGTTGCTGATTGGCGACATGAGGTTCGCCGAGCCACACGCGGCAGCGGCGACGCGATTCCAAGCCAGGGACCTGGTAGACTTTTCGCCCCTGGCAGACGGAATAAGATACGTGCACGGCAAGCGCGGCCTGCTGGCAACCCTCTTTGTCAAAGCGGGGAACCTCGTCATCGGCCCGAGCTGGGTGTTGTTTACCTTCATGGGGCAGCGCTATTTCCCGGTGCGCTGGCACGGCATCAATGCCGAGCGCGGGGCGATCCTGGGCATGAGCATGCTGCTGGGCGCACGCGGGCTGGGTGCGCTCCTCGGACCACTCCTCGTCGCACCCTGGGCCGGGCACCAGAACCGGCGCCTGCAGATCGGCATCCTGGTGGGCTACCTGGCCACGGCGCTGGGATACTCGCTGATCGGGGCGGCGAGCAGCGTATGGATGGCGTGCCTTTGGATTGTGCTTGCGCACAGCGGGGGCTCGACCCTCTGGGTGTTCTCAACGACCCTGCTGCACCTCAACACGGACGATCGCTTCCGCGGGCGCGTCTTTGCCGCTGACCTGGGCCTGTGCATGTTCACCATCGCGGTTGGAGCCTACATCTGCGGCGCTTTGCTTGATGCGGGGATCTCGGCACGGCTGCTGGCGACGATGACCGGACTTTGCATGCTGATTCCAGCTGGATTGTGGGCTTGGGCGATAAGGTTGGGGCGGTCTGCGGGGACGAGCGAGGCAGCCTTTGTGGAGTAAAGGGAGGGTAAGATGCCCTCGCCATGACCGGCGGGACACCAGCACTACCCAAGGCACCGGACGGAAAGGGTCCTCGACCTCATCGCGGGAGTCGGTCGATCTTGGCAGCCATGATGAAGTCACTCTCGGTCAGGCCGTTCACCTTGTGCGTCCAGAGAGTTACTTCCGCTTTGCCCCAGGCCAGCAGAATGTCTGGGTGGTGGCCCTGCTCTTCGGCGACGGCTCCGACACGGTTCACGAAGTCTAAAGCTTTCAGAAAGTCGGGGAAGGCGAAGGTGCGCGTGAGGTGATGGTTGTCGATCACCCTCCACTGCGGCACCTGGGGAAGCAGAGCCGCGACCGCACCCGGTTCGAACGGGTCGACACCGCCGCGGCAGGGAACACAGGTTTTGCTGGCAAGATCGGTCATGCTAGCTCCTGGTCAGGAGTGGACGCTCCAGCCGCCGGCTAGAACGGAATGTCTTCGTCCGTGATGGGAGAAGCACCGGCTGGTTCGGGCTCGGGCGTGCGCTGGTCTAAATGGTTGCCTGCACTGCGGGAGTAGCCGCCGCCTTCAGCGGCGCCACCTTCGCCTCGCCCACCGCCGAGCAGAACCAGGTCGTTCACCACGATCTCAGTTTTGTACCTTTTCTGGCCGGTCTCCTTATCATCCCACGAACTGGTCCGCAGGCTTCCTTCCACATAGACAGTTCGACCTTTCTTCAGGTACTCGCCGACAATCTCGGCTGTTCGTGCCCAGGCTACGAGATTGTGCCACTCCGTACGGTCTTGCCACTGCCCGGCCTTGTCCTTGTACCGTTCGTTGGTGGCAAGGGTAAATTTCGCAACCGCGGTGCCTTGCGGCGTGTACTTCACCTCGGGATCCTTGCCGAGGTTTCCAACCAGGATGACCTTGTTAACGCTCTTTGCCATTCGTGCGGACTCCTTCGGAGGCTCACTATAACAGAACTGGCTGAGGAGTGCCTGCGGCCCGCAGGTGCACGCGAAGAATGGCGGCAGGATCACGCTGCCGACTGGCGGAAACAGTCTTGCCTGTGCAGGGCTCTGTCTTCCGGTCAGCGCGCGAGTTTGAGGCACATGTCCGCCGCGCGGGTCGGACCCGTGGTCGCATGACGGGGCCGAAAGAGCCTGCCGGACAAGGACCTGCTGGACAAGGACCTGCCGGACAAGGACCTGCGAGCGTCACCGATGTTTGTGATCAGTTGTATAATCTCTGGCCATGGGCTCGCAAACGGTTGCCAATCGACCTGTGGGAATGGTTCCGGATGAACTGAAGTTCGAACCGAAATCGAAGGGCATCGCCACGCCGCGCAAGAAGAAGCCGAAGGAACTGGCGGTCATCACCGAATGCTGCACAGGGTGCGCGGGGTCACCCGCGTGCGTGGAATATTGCCCAGTCGAAGACTGCATGTTCTGGGTTCCGGACGAAGACCACCCGCCCTTCGGCCGGATCCAGGTCGATCCCATTCTGTGCATCGGGTGCAAGAAGTGCACCAGCAAGGGACCGGACGGCGCCTTTCTGGACGGGTGTCCCTGGGATGCGATCTCCATGGTGGATACGGCGGAGGTGGAAAAAGAGATTGGTGCGATGCCGTACTAGAGCCGGCGTGAGGAGCCGGCAGGCAGGAGTCGGAAGGGAACGCGCGCTGGGGCGCGCGTTTTTGTTTACTCCTGACGCAATGCTGATACGCATGCACTCACGGTGTCACCCGGGTAGCGCTCGCCCGTGCGCGGATGGCCTGCACTGCAAGGGTGGCTTGCTGGCGAATGTAGTCGGGAATCTCCGCCAAGTTGCGCTGGTAACGCGCAATCGCCGGGAGGTCGTCAGGCTGACCCACCAGATAGAGGGCTCGGAGGGCTTCCCACACCTGGTCGGGGTTGGGTTCAAGCGTGGCCACGTCGGCGCCGGCGTCAAGCTGTTCTCCGACCCGCGCGGCGAGAGAAGAAAGACGGCCGGCCATCGGGGAACGTACTTCTGTCGTTGTATCGGCGCTTTCGAGCTTGGCAACCAGACCGCCCTGGTGAACTGCGGTGCCGATCCCGTCGAGATCGACGAGCTTTCCTGTCACAGGCGAAGTAATCCGGATGGGCTGGAGCAAGGCAACGATCTGCGGCCTGCCGCTGGCGTCTCCAAAGCGCACCAGCGACAAGGCGGCGTTGCCGCGAACAAGCGGAGACGGATCCGAAAGCATGCGGGACAGAGTATCGTGAAATCCGGCTGCCCCAGTATCCTGGCCTAGAGTCCATGCATCGGTGTTGCGCACTTCCTCGACCGGATGTGAGGCAAGGCGGATGAGGTCGGGGTACCAGCGTGAAGCCGTGGTGTCATGACGGGACATGCGATCGCCAAGTTGCACCAGGGCGTGCTGAATATGGCGAGGGTGGCGTTGGTCGTTCAGATACTCGGTCATTTCCTTGTCAGAAAGCGTGCGTCCGAACCACGTGTTCCACCAGAACAGGAACGGCATCAGCACAATGAGCCAGGCTGTGACGAAGAAGAGGATCCGGTTGCGCCTGGACATGCGAGGCCGCCCGGGGCTAGAAGGGCCGATATCTGTGGCGTGGGTGGACATCGTTGTTTCCTTCACAAAGAGCAAACCGAGTGAACACCCGAAACTTCCGTTCCGCCCGGGCCAGTCATTCCACCACATCCGCATCCAGTACGCGGTCCTGTTCCAGATAGTGGGAAACGGCATATTGGGCCAGCAACGGCGTGAGCACGCGGACTTCGGCGCCGATCCATTCGCCCTGTCCGTGGGGTGCATCCGGCAAATGACGGCAGGGGCCGCTGCATCCGAACTGAGGACCGAAGGCGGCGCTCTGCATCTGGTCATAGGGTCGCAGATTGCGCCAGGCTTCATCACCTACGGTTCCAGCAACGTCGATTTTGAGCCGCACTGCGATCACAGAAATCTCTCAGGCCGCAAACCAACGATACAGCATGAAGTAAATGATGACGCCGGTGACCGACACGTAGAGCCAGAGCGGGAAGGTCCAGCGGGCGAGGGCGCGGTGCTGCGGGAAGCGCCGGCGCAGGGCACGACTGAGCGTGATGATCACCAGCGGGACGATGGTGGCGGCCAGCAAGGTGTGTGAGAGCAGGATGCTGAAGTAGACGGGGCGCGACCATCCCCTGCCCGGGAAGTGCACCGATCCAACGTGGGCGTGGTAGTAGAGATAGGAAATCAAGAACACGGTGGAGGTTCCGACCGCGCTGAGCATCACTGCCCGGTGGGCCGCGATGCGACGCTGGCCGATCAACCAGCGACCGGTCAACAAGAGGATCGCGCTGCTGCCGTTGAGCGCGGCGTTGAGCCGGGGAAAGATGGCGAACTGCTCGGGAACGGGCATGTTGGGTGGCGGGAGATAATCAGGCCGCGGGTTTTGTGGTCCTCCGGTTCGCCATGAAAAAACCCAGGCCAAACATGAAGAGAGAAAACAGAATCAGCGTGGCCAGCGAGGCCGACAGCGAAAATTCCTGGGGGCTTGCGGGATAAAGCAGACTACGGAGACCCTCCACGCCATAGGTCAAAGGATTGAGACGCATCACCGCGCGCAGCCAGCCGGAAGCTCCGGTCAAGGGAAACAGCGCGCCGGACAGCAACCACAAAGGAATCAGGAACAGGTTGATGATGGCGTGGAAGGCAGAGGTGGAGTCCATAGGCCAGGCGATGGCAAAGCCCAGCGCGGTCAGCCCGAAGGAGATCAGGAAGATCACCAGAACGATCAGCAGGAACTCGCTGCCGCCGAAATGAATGCCGATGAGCGGAGCGAACACGAGAAAGATCAGCCCTTGGACGGCGGCCAGGGTGGTCCCGCCAAGGACCTTCCCCAGCACAATCGCAGAACGAGGTACCGGCGCCACCAGCACAGAGAGCAGAAAGCCTTCCTTGCGGTCTTCGATGACGGACATCATGGTGAAGATGCTGGTGAAGAGCACAATCATGATGAGGGCGCCTGGGTAGAAGTAATCCAGGTAATGCTGTTGTCCGGGGGCGTTGCCAGAGCGAAAGGAAGTGCCGAACCCGGACCCGATGACGACCCAGAATACGAATGGAGAAGCGATCACCCCTAGCACGCGGCTGCGCTGACGGTAGAAGCGAACCAATTCCCTCCACCACAGCGTGAAGGCGGGCAGGACTATGCCCGTGGTAGTCGCCCCGGCTCGGGTTGGCCGTACCGCTGCTGGCGTGTCCACCGGTTCATCCCTTTTTCGCGCCGTCTGCGTCAGCTTTCTTTGCCGGCTGCAAATAGCCGCAGTCACGGCATTCCCACCAGGCGTTAAGGAGAAAAACCCCCGACAGCGCGAGCAGGATCAGGCTTACGAACAGCCCGTCAACGCTCTTGATGGTCCCAGTGAGGATCGTCCAGACGATCCCCAGCAGTGGAAGAATACCCAGCACCACGGAAACCAGCAGCATCATGGTCAGCACGCTACCTCCAGGCAGTTTGAGCCAGGCAATTGCCCCCTGGCCACCCCCGCTCTCGGAGCCGAACCGAAGCTCCTAAGCGTCCGCTCCATCCTGATCCGTCCAGAAGCGATGTCCGGTACGGTGAATGAAAACATCTTCCAGGGTTGGCTTGCTGACGGAAACGGCCTGGATCTCCCCGGGAAACGCTTCTACTACGCCGGTGATGAAGCGGTGTCCGTTCTCCAGTTCGATGCGCACCTGGTTGGCAAGCACACTGGCCTCGACGTTAAAGCGGGCGCTGATTCCGCGCGCCAGAGCCTCCGGGTCGCGGGTGGCGTCGAGCAGGATGACATCGCATCCAATCTCGCGCTTGAGGTCACCCGGGGTCCCCAGTGCGACCAGCTTGCCTTCGCTCAGAATGGCCAGGCGGTCACAGTGCTCCGCCTCTTCCATGAGATGGGTCGTGACCAGAACGGAAATGTGCTCCTGATCGCGAAGGATCTGGAGATAATGCCACAGGTCGCGGCGCGCGCCAGGATCGAGGCCAGTGCTGGGTTCGTCGAGGAGCAGCACCGAGGGATGGTGAAGCAACCCCTTGGCCAGCTCGACGCGCCGCGCCATGCCGCCGGAGAAAGTTTCAACCAGGTCGGACGCACGATCCGCCAAGCCAACACGCGAGAGAATCTCCCCAATGCGGGACTTGAGCTCAGCGCCGTGCGCACCGTAGAGATGTCCCTGATGCCAGAGATTCTCGTAGGCCGTTAGTTTCCCATCGACACTCGGCGACTGGAAAACAACTCCGATCTGACGGCGGAGGCTGGCCGGGTCACGGGCCGCGTCGAAGCCCATGATGAGCGCAACGCCGGCACTGGGGACCATGAGCGTCGACAGGATTCGAAACAGGGTCGTCTTTCCGCTCCCGTTTGGTCCGAGCAGCCCAAAGAGTTCGGCCGGCCGGACATCGAAGGAGACATTGTCCAGGGCCGTGCGGCCGTTATAACGGTGAACGATATTTTGGACGGAGATAACCGCGCCGGTCGTCACTTCCGTTTTGGGCACCGCCTCAACGTAAGTGGCCTTGTCAGTCATCGACACAGGGCTCACGCGGTCAGGGGTCTCCGCTCCGCCCCGGGAACGCGTTCTTCAAAAGCCACAGGCACGTGCCGCCACACCTGGATGGCCAATACCACGGTCGTCGCCAGCAGCAAGGCACCCACGGCGACATGGGCTACGGTGGAGATCACCATGGGGAGTTCCGGCTGAGCTGCGTTCGTGCCCCAGGCCACTCGCGTCAAGAAGGCGGCAAAACCCAGGAACAATTGAGCAAGGAGAAGACAAAGCACGATGATCGCCGGCCTGCGGACGGCTTCAATCCTGGAGTACCGCGAGAGAGCGCGGACGGCCGTCCACGTCAACACCACCGTGACCACGACCGCGTGCACCAGGTGCGGCCACCAGCTCATGCCGTGATGGCGGAACATCCCGCCGAGGATGAGTTGCACGTAAAGCACAAAAACAGACAGCAAAGTCAGCGTGAAAAGACTGGGCCGCCGGGTCTCGATTTCCACCCGGGGAACTTCTTCCACCCACTTCCTGCCGGTGAAGATGGCTATGCAGACCGCGATGCAGAAGAACGTCTGGGCCACGAGCGCGTGGGCCGTTGAGACGGCGGGAGGCTGAAAAAGGAGAACCGTCAGTCCGCCGAGGACGGCTTGCGCCAGAACCGTGCCCAAGGCTGCCAACCCGAGCTTTCGCATCCACGAACGGCGTTCGACCATCAGGGTCCAGATGGCGATCGTCAAAGTAAGGGAAAGCAGGAGCCCGGCCAGCATGCGATGGCTCCACTCGAATCTTACGCCGCCGACAAAGTGAGGAACCTTGACCAGGTATCCGAAGGAGGTCGGCCAGTCAGGTACCGAGAGCCCCGCGTCATTGCTGGTGACCGAAGCTCCAGCCAAGACGACTACAAAGGTCAGGCATGCCACCACCACGGCGAAAGCGTGATAGGCACGGTTATACGCTGTGGCAATTGCCTTCAGGGCGGCTCCTTGGCGACCAGTTCGAATGCCGGAAGTGGTTTGTCCTGCGTTTCAAACTCAAGTGGGACGGCCGCGGAGCGAGAGCGGCCTCCCACCGGACTATGCATTCTAGCAGACCGGCGCCTACATCGCCCCTGCCTTGAAGGTTGCGTCCACGGTCTTGCTCTCCTTGGGTCCGACCGTGACTTTCTGATCCTGCTCTCCCAGTTTCTCCTGCACGAAAGCGATCGTGTAGTCGCCCGGCGGCAGGCCTTTGATCTCGTACTTGCCGTCGGGGCCGGTGACGGCATAGAAGGGGCTCTTGACCACACTGATGTACATCTTCATCCACGGGTGCTGATTGCACTTGACGGGCAGCATGATTTCTTCGCGGGCGAAGCTCTTCTCGATGGGGGGCGTCTGTGGAGCCTGCGACTCGTTCCACTCGCGATTGTCTTTTGGGGTGGGGTGAATGTTATGCGTGGTGGGATCGCCGTTCTTGATCTCGATGTTCTGACCCGCCATGACCCCCAGCACGTGCGGATGATAGCGGCAGCCCTGCTGGTTCAGAACAACCGCTTCGGAGGGAACCGCAAAGCTGCGATTTCCAAGTCCGTCCTTCACGTACACAAACACGTTGGCCAGGTTGCCATTACCCGAAACGATGGTCTCGGACTCGTTGCTTCCCTTGCATGCCGGGTCCTGGCTCATGTCGATTTTGGAAGGTTTGGGCGCGGCCCCATCCAGTTTTACGGTACCGCTGACGGTAGCCGCCGTCGCCGGGTCGATCGGAGTGGGAGCCGGGGCAGGGGCGGCAGACTCACTGGCAGGGGTGGGTTGGGACTCCGAGGTTTCCTTCTTGCTACAAGCGACGAGGAGGAGGAGTCCAAGAAGTGCGCAGAGACTGACAACCACCAATAACATCCTGTTCATGATTTCAGCACCTTTCCTCGAGTTGCGGACTCAGTGAGTAAACACCAAAATTCTAGCGCGAACCTCCCCAGGTCGGGGCGGATTTTGCGACTGGCACAGGCATCCCTGCCAGCGGCTTGCCCTTACCGGTTATCGAAGCGCGGCCGCGCGCCAAAGAAGCAGCAACGCGATGCTGCTCTTCCGGAGTGAGTTGGAAGATGTAATGGACCAGCAGCTGGCTTTGATCCTGGTCGTAGCCCAGAAACGAAGCTGGCGTTGGGCCGGAGAAAACCCAGTGCCCATGGTCGCGTACGAACAGGCCGGAAGGCATGGAGGTACCCGGGCTGATGGCCTGCGGGTCAGTAATCCAACGCTCGACCCAATCAGGCTTCAGCCGGTCCTTGGCCAGCAGGAAGTTGGGAGCCGTGGCGTGCTGGTCATGCTGAGGGTCGCCGGTCGCATGGCACTTGAGGCAAGGAGCCGCGGTACTCGAGAACAGGCTGCGGGCCATGTCGGTTTCCTTCGCGGTCAACACCGGCACCGCCTCGGGAATATACGGCATGGGTTGTTGCGACAGCGCCTGGAAGAAACGCACGAGCTTACGCAGTTCGTCATCCGAGAACGAAAAGGTCGGCATGCGGACCTTCAAGTAGGGACGCACACCGTTGCGGTTGGTGTCGGTGTCGGAGAGCGCCGGATTGGCGAGAAAGCGTCCTAACCATTCCGGATTCACCCGAGCACCTTCGGTGTAGAGCTTGGGAGGCAGTTGCTCTTTCCAGTCCGGGTCCTGGTAGCGCTTCATGTTCATCAGCACGCTGTCCTGCCCCGGGAAGAACTGATGACAACCGACGCAGTTGTATTTCTTGACGATCCACCAGCCTTCCTGGATGTCACGGCGAATGTCTTCGGGCCGGTACTGGTAGCTGGCGGGAAGCGAAGTCTCCTGGCTGCCCATGAGGAACGTGGTTAGGTCGAGGACCTGGTCCTTGGTCAGATGCAGGTTGGGCATGCGGGCCGCTTCGGTCTCCGACTTGATCATGCCCTTGTCGAAGATCTCGGGTTCGGCCAGTTTGTGTTCGAAAAAGCCTTTGTGGTTGTACCAAGGCTTCGCCGAAGGGCCATCGGGCAGGCGCGCCAGATCTTCGGGGTTGGTAATCGGTTCTTTGCCCCCGCGCTGCGCTACTTCCGTAAACAGGGCGAAGTCGAGACGCTCGATCGGTTTGCTGCCCTCGAAGGTGAGTTCGGTGCCGATGCGGCCCTCGTCCTCCAGACCAGCGATTTCGTGACACCCCGCGCAGCCGAAGTGCCGGATCCACTTCTTGCCTTCTTCCATCAGTTTGGCATCTTCCATGAAGGCGGCGTCTGGGTAGGACGAAGGCTCCCGCTTCTTTTGTGTCATGAGGTAGGTCGCGATATCTTCCGCGTCCTGGACGCTCAGGCGGAGGCTGGGCATCGCGGTCATGTTCTGGACCTGCAGCTCGTGGCCGTCGTTCGGACAGCGGCTGTGCGCCAGATCAAACACGTAGGGCAGGCCCTTCTTCGCGTAATCTTCGGGACCAATGTCTTTTTTCTCGTACGGACAATAGGGGCGGGTGCGCTCGCGGGCGTTGTGAATCCAGCGGACCAGATAATCGTAGTTGGCCTTTTCGCCCACCCGACTCAGGTTGGCCGCAAACGTGCCCCCTTGCCCCTGGTCGCCTTCGCCGATGGAGTGGCAGGCCAGACAACCGCGAGTCTCGAAGAGTTCCCGGCCGTGGTCGGCATTGCCCGGTTGGCGATGGGGCAGGGGATCGGCAAGCGCAGACTGCCAGAGATAAGCCGAGATCGCCCGGATCTGCTCGTCGGTGAGGCGGAAGTTCGGCATCTTGGTCGTGGCCCGAAAATCGCTGGGTCGTTTCAGCCAGACCGGGATCCAGTCCCGGTTCAGCTTGAGGCGGACGTCTTTGAGGTTCGGTCCGACCTTCTTGATGTCCTGCATCAGGCTGTGGGTGCGGAAGTCGATCTGCTGAAGGCGGCCGTCGATCTTGCTGTTGGCGACCTTGAGACCGACCGCCTGGTCGTTGAGCCGGTTGGCCTGCTCGTTGCTTTCCGCCCGGTCAGCCTGCTTCATCAGGTCGGCGGCTAGTTTCAAATTGTCTTTCTTCTCCTGCTCTAGTTGCTTGATCTGCTGGTTCAGCGACTGCAGTTCTTCCGGCTCCCGATCGTACCCTTCATAGCGGTGGCAGCCCATGCAGCCGCGTTGCCGGAAAAGGTCCTTGCCGGCGCTGATCGTCCACCCAACGTCCCCGCTGATGAGCACCATGTCCGCCGCATGGCAGATCTGGCACCCGGCTTCCGTGTTCTGCTTGGGGAACAGCGGCCAAAGCCAGTGTTCGTAGTTACCATGCGCTTTGGCCACACTGGTGGTGGCGCGGCCGTTGCCCTGATGGCAGGGTGAGCAGCCGAAACGGTCGGGATCGTGGGTCTCGAGCAACGGTTTGTCGGGATGACTGACAAATGCCTCGGCATACTCATCGGGAGCTTTGGCCCCGGGAGCCCTCATCGCAGCCGGCGTGAGCTTCAGAGGCTCCCGAATACCCACATGGCAGGATTCACAGCGGTCCACAATATTCGCTTCCGGAACATTGATCTGCTGGATGGCCGGTTCCAGTTCTTCAGCTTTTTTCTCCAGGCCGGCAACTTGCTCGGGCGTGAGATCGACCATGTGGTCACCGACGTATTCATCCAACGCCGCCTTGGCCGCGTTAACCGGCTTCAGTGATTCTCCCAGTTCGGCGTTCAATTTCGCGCGCTGATCTTTTAGACCGTTGTATGTTTCTTCGATCTGGCTGAAGTTGTATTTCTGCCGGCTGCCATCGGGATATTCGACGGTCGCGGTTTCCTGCTTGTAAGAGTCGAGGTCCTTCTGGAGGCTTCGCCTTGCCGAAGCGCTGGTGGCGGTTTCGATCCGGTAGGTGATCGCGTTCACGTAAGCGCGCCGGTCGGTGAACACCGATTGCACGGCAAGGATCTGGGCGTTCAGGTCGGCGATCTGTTTTTGCAGTTCTTTTACCTGCGGCGAAGCCTTCTCGGTAGCCTGGGCGACTGCGTCTTTCAACTTCGCGTAGTCAGGACTCTCCTTCACTTGCTTTTCCGAGGCAGCGGACTGGGAACCGGCGGTCTTGAGAAACCTCAGGTAGCGCTCCTGAAACTGGTGCTGGTAGGACTTCCATGGACGCTGGCCGAAGTCCTCATCCCACAGTGCCCAGAACAGCGTGGCAATGAGCAGGACCGTCGCAATCATGTAATGCGCGGCGTAAGACTTGCTTACGACCGGATCGCTCTCGGAGATCGGTTTCTCGGGCACTGCTTCCTCCGAAATCAGTCGTCAGTCTTCGGCACTGGTCTGCCACTCAGCCCTTCGAATCGCAGTCGCCTGGCGGACGATCGACGGTTGGGGAGTGACGACTAGATATTGAACCAAGGCGTAATCCATACGTACTTGATGTGCCACAGCAGGCGCAGCAGCATCTTCAACGGCAGCGCGACCATGATCAGCAGGAAAACCTGCATGACCGAGAACTGCAGCAGGCTCATGCGTTGGAAATCCTTGGCCATGCGCCGTCGGAAGAGCGAGTACACGACGAGTCCACCGAGGACAAAGTAGGCACCTACCACCAGCGCGCCGAAAATCCCCTTGCCGAGGTTCGATGTGATACCGAAGATGTCGGGCAAGTCACGGTTCACCTCGTAGATCAGGCGATTATGGTCCCAGGTCTGTCCTGGCCAGAACCACTGCCAGCCAGGGCCGCGAATGAAAGTGCCGATCATGATCATCGAGACCCACAGGACGATGAAACCGAACAGGAAGGTCGAGATCGCGAAACGGCGCTGCTTCCAGGTGTAGTAGCCGCCGCCCTTGGGATTGGTGTCGATGTACGGAATCACCATGAGGCCAACGATGATGAGAGTCGGCATGACCACGCCGGCGATCCACGGGTCGAAGTAAACCAGCATCTCCTGCAGGCCCAGGAAATACCACGGCGCCTTGGCCGGGTTCATCGTAAGGTTGGGATTGGCCGGCTCCTCCAGGGGAGCATTCAGGGTGATCGACCACACCATGAGCACGATGGTGACGATGATGGCGGCCAGGAATTCGATGCGCAGAAGGAAAGGCCAAACGTGGATTTCCTTTTGCCAGCCGGGCTTGAAGGGCCAGGCCTTGCGGTGGTGCGTCTTGGCCAGTGCCGGGTCGGCTTCCAGCTGGTCGATCAGCTGGTCGTTGGCATGGGCCTGTCTCCAGGCAAGGTAGACATAGAAGGCAAGCAGGGGAATAAGAGCGACGATGGGGACGTTGTCCGGGGCGGAGATGATCTCCCAGAGTTGATGCCAGTCCATAAAGCTCCTGTTATGAAACCTTCCCGCAATGAGGGTGCCTCGCCCTCATTGTCGCGCTCCGTTCACCGGCAGAACCTTCACTCCCCCGCGGCCTTCGGGCCACGGCGTGGCTTATCGGCCTCCGCCTCGAGCATGACGGGCGCCGGTCCGGAAATGCCGCCATCCTTTCGCACGCGCCAGAAGTGCACGATCATCAACACCGAGGCGACGATCGGAATGCCAATACAGTGCCAGATGTAAGCGCGGAGCAGGGCGTTGGCGTCCACGATGGATCCGCCCAGCAAGCCGAAGCGGACGTCGTTATACGGCGTCATTCCCAATTGCGGGCCGAAAGGACCTTCGTGTCCAAGCAGGGGCGTAGCCCGCGCCATGTTCGTACCCACCGTGACCGCCCAGAATCCCAATTGATCATCGGGCAAGAGGTACCCCGTGAAGGAAAGCAGCAGGGTAAATACCAGCAGCAGCACGCCGATATTCCAGTTGAATTCGCGCGGCTTTTTATAGGACCCGGTGAGGAATACGCGAAACATGTGGAGCCAGACCGCGATGACCATCAGGTGGGCGGCCCAGCGGTGCATATTGCGGAGCAACTTGCCAAACGGGACGTCGTGTTCAAGATAGAGGATGTCGCGGAAGGCCTGCACCTTGGTGGGGTGATAGTAGAACATCAGCAGCACACCGGTGAAGGTGAGGACGATGAACAGATAGAAAGTGATTCCGCCCATGCCCCAGGTGTAGCTGTAGCGCACCGCGTCGCGATTAATCTTGGCCGGATGAAGGTGCAGGAAGACGTTGGACAGAACTCCCAAGGCGCGATTGCGCGGCGTGTCGTCATGCTTGTGGCGAAAGATCGAGGTGTAGACCTGGGTCTTGGTCGGATCCTTCAGACCTTCGATCTGTTCCTTAGCTTTGGAAGGAATTTCGGTCTTGAGTGCCTGCAGGTCTTCCTTGACCCGCTCGGCCAGACCCACGCGTCCATTCTTACCGGGCTTGCTGTTGCCGTTCTCTTCGGGCATGCCTTGCCTCGTATGATCCTCGATGGCTCGCGCCACCCAAGCTGTCGGATTCTCCCTACACGCTCAAATACGCACCCGGATCGTTGAACTGCGTCGGCTGACCCTTTGGCCAGGAGTACAACTTGGCGACGTCGACCAGGATCTCTCCGTCGGGCGCCAGCTCCACTCGGGCGCGGTCCATGGGACGAGGAGCCGGGCCCTCGAAGTTAATGCCCTCGCTGTCGTAACCGCTGCCGTGACAGGGGCACTTAAACTTGTTTTCACTGGGTTTCCAGTCGGGCGTGCAGCCCAGATGGGTGCAGCGGGCGTAGATGACGAACAAGCGATCCGGCGTGCGGTCTACCCAGATCCGGAATTTCTGTTGCCACTTGGTGTCAACCCCGAGAGCGTAGTCCGAGGGATAGCCGATCTTGAACGAGGTACGGGGCTCAAACAGAGTGCGAGGCAGAAAGAACCGGAAAAACGCGATAAACCACGCGCCCAGAAAAGCGGTTACGCACACCCAGGCCAGCCGGCGGCGCCGAGAGTCAACCGGGCCATTTTCGGGACCGACCGCGGCGACACCGCCTGCAGCGGCCGCCTTGGACGTCCCCACGGCAGGCCTGCCTACATACTTGGCCGCCTCTGCCGAACGGGGTCCGGGGGTTTTGGCCTCCGGATTCTGCTGGACTTCGGTCTCCGGACCCGGCATGCACACCTCCTGACTGACTTCTTACGACGCTACACCGCCGCCATCAGCGGTACCCTTGCATCAGTCCTCGCCTCGCGGGGAAGGGGGTTAATGCTCTGTTCGTCTCGGGCGCGCAATACCAAGTGGGCCAGGGCTTCAATGAAGTTCGGCGAGTCATTCAGACCCGCTGTCATCTCGAATTGCCGAAACCCGAGTTGGCGGGCGTGCTGCCGCGCCTCATGGTCGATTTCGCCCAGCGTCTCCACGTGATCGGAGACGAAGGAAATCGGAACGACACAAACGTCCTGTACGCGCTCCTCAGCCAGATCGCACAGCGTCGTGCGCAAGGAGGGTTGCAGCCAACGGCTGGCCCCCACTTTACTCTGGTAGCAGAGGCGATGATGATTGGGCCAAGCAGCGCGTTGCATGAGCAGGCTCACGGTGGCCTGGATCTGACGCTGATACGGATCACCCTTCTCGATCACCGACAGGGGAACGCTATGGGCGCTGAAGATGAGTTCGGCCCCAGCCGCGTCGGAAAAGCGCGCTCGCGCCTGGTTGACCTTTTCGACCACGGAGTCGAGGTAGCGTTCGTCCTGGTAAAAGGTCTCGACGTGGTGCACAGGGATGTCGTCGCGAAAGCAGCGGCGCCACTCGTTCAGGCTGCTGCCGGTGGTGGTGCAGGAGTATTGCGGGTAGAGGGGTAAAAGGACCACTTCGTCGCAGCGCGCGGCGCGCACTTGTTCGACAGCTTGAGCAACGAACGGATGCCAATAACGCATGGCTACAAAGCACCGGGCGTTCACGCCGAGCGTCTGAAGCCTGGTCTCGAGAGCCCGCGCTTGCGCTTCGGTGAACTTGCGAATCGGCGAGCCTCCGCCGATGATCGAGTAGTGGTGCTGCACTTTCCTGGCGCGAGCGGTGGAAATGAGCTTGGCCAGCGGTTTCCGGCCGAGACGGGCAAAGGGAAAATCGATGATGTCAGGATCACAGAAGAGGTTATACAAAAACGGTTGGATCGCTTCCAGCGTGTCGGGTCCGCCCAGCTGGAAGAGAACTACTGCCAGAGCCCTAGTTTTCTTATTGACCATCCACCTCATTCCCCAGAAGTTGAGGGGGATGTTACTCCGAATGAAGGTAGGCCGTCAACGTCGAGGAGGGATGCGGAGACCTGATCCGACCTGGGGTCACGCGCGAGAAGGCTGCGGGGATACGGTTTCTGGGCTTGCCAGTTCCATCTCCTGGATGACCGCATCGGCAAATTCAGAGGTGCCTGCATGGCCGCCAACGTCGTGCGTCAACTTCTCGCGGTGGCGATACACCCGCTCCAGTCCGTTGCGGATTCTAAGCGCAGCCGCGGGCTCGCCTATGTGACGCAGCATGAGTAAGGCTGAGCGGAGGAGCGCGGTGGGATTCGCAAGGTTCTTGCCAGCGATGTCCGGCGCAGAGCCATGCACTGCCTCAAAGATCGCGCATTCATGCCCGAAGTTCGCGCCCGGCACCAGCCCCAGGCCTCCGACCAGGCCGGCACACAAGTCGGAAACGATGTCGCCGTACAGGTTTTCCAGCAGCAAAATGTCGTACTGGTAAGGGTTCATCACCAGCTGCATGCAGGTGTTGTCAACGATGTGCTCGGCGTAGCTGATTTCGGGATATTCTTTGGCCACCGCCCGGGAGCAGCGCAGGAAGAGCCCGTCGGACATCTTCATGATGTTCGCCTTGTGGATGGTATGAATCTTCTTCCTGCCGTTCTTGCGTGCGTATTCGAAGGCGAAATGCGAGATGCGGATGCACGCCTTCTCGGTAATGATCTTCAGGCTCTCCACCACTCCGGGCACTACCTCATGCTCGATGCCTGAGTACAGTCCCTCCGTGTTTTCGCGCACGATGATCAGGTCAACATCAGGATAGCGGGTCGGGATGTGGGGCAGGTTGCGGATTGGCCGGAAATTTGCGAACAGTTCGAAGCGCTTACGCAGTTCCACGTTGATACTGGAAAAACCGCCTGCAATCGGAGTTGTGACGGGACCCTTCAGGCCGACCCGGGTCCGCTGGATGGAGTCGTTCAGTTCCCGAGGGATGTACTCCTTGTACCTTTCAAAGGCCTCCGCGCCCGCCTCAAATATTTCCCAATCGAACTTGACGCCGGTGGCTTCGAGGATCCGAACCGTAGCCCGGGTGACCTCGGGGCCGATGCCGTCGCCCGGGATGAGTGTGATCTTGTGCGCTTCAGTCATGGGGCATGCGATGGAGCGATTGCCTCATTGAGTCATCGCCGCTAGCTCAATTCTTCACTGAGCTTCTGCCTTTGGGCTCCGCCTCTTTGGTTTTCAACAGATCCTTTAACTCCGACATGAACTCCTGTACGTCCTTGAAATCGAGGTAAACTGACGCAAAGCGCACGTAGGCGACCTTGTCGTGACGCCGCAGGCGATTCATGATCAGCTCGCCGACCTCACTGGTCTTGCGTTCGCGTTCCGGAGACTCGATGACAAAGAGTTCCGCTTCGTTCACGATCTGCTCCAGCTTGCTAATCGGGACCGGGCGCTTCTCGCAGGCACGCAACAGACCGTTGAGCACCTTCTGGCGGTCGAACTTCTCGCGGCGCCCGTCTTTCTTCACCACCATGTAAGGGATCTCGTCAATCCGCTCGTAGGTGGTGAAGCGCTTGCTGCATTTCAGGCATTCCCGGCGACGGCGAATCGACTCGGCTTCTTTGCTTTCGCGCGAGTCAACCACTCTGTCTTCCAGGAACCCGCAAAAGGGACACTTCATGGCACAGGGAATTTAAGAGACTAGGTGTTCGGGCAACTTGGCATTGTATCAGGGGGCTCAGAGCGCCGGTTTCTAGGCGGATGGAGGGGAAGCGGTCACGGCGGCCTCCTCGGCCTGGTGGCTCTCCGCGGACAGCGTGCGCAGGGAAAGGCGTTCCCGGTGGGTCAGGAGAAGGCCGACGGGAACGATGCCCACGAAGGTCACCAGCCACAACATAATTCCGCAGCTCGCCGCCAACTCCGGTTTCACTTCGAACACGTGATCCAGCATGCTGATCGTGGCAAGCTGTGATCCCCCACCCACCCCGGGCAACTGAATCAAGGATCCCACCATGCTGGATCCCATCAAAAGCAGCACCTGTGTCTGGGGAATCTCCAGTGTGCATACATCCGGGTTGGCCGCATCACAGGCGGTGCCGTAGGCGTGAGTGACTTCCTTGTAGGAGACCGCGATCATGGCCCACATGACCAGCGATACCGCGATCACCTGCAGCAGGGATGAGGTGCCGTGAATGGTATTCAACCCGTCACGGAATTCACGGATGCGAAGCGCCACGCGGTGTCCTAGGTTCGAGGCCACGCGAGAAAACCGCCGCTCCACCCAGCCAGCCAGCAGTTCACCGCTGCGATGGACGGCGATCGCCCCCAACGTCAACCCGACGACCAGGGCGGTGAAGGCCAAGGCGACTTCCTGGAAGAGGGAGTGCAGCGCCAGTCTCTTCGGTGCAGTCGCGAAAAACGCCGCCAGAACCAGCAAGACCGTAAAGGCACCGATGTCGAAGATGCGTTCCACTGCCCACACACCCAGTTGTGAAGAGAAGGGAAGGTTCTCATGGCGGGCGATCAGGTAGGGGCGGATCAGTTCCCCCGGCCGGCCGAGCAGGGCCAGGCCGGTAAAGCCAATGACGGTAGGCGCAACCAGCGCCGTGGACGTGGCCTGCGGTCGCACCGGGCGAAGGAAGATTTTCCAACGGATGGCCCGCAACACGTAGCCGATGTAGATCAGTGCCACGGCGTGCAGGATGTGAACCTTATTGACATGGTGGGTTTGACTGAGAAACAGCTCCCAGTGGAAATTCCTCCAGGTCCGGAACTGGATATACACCAGCACGGCTAGGACAACCAACACCACTCCGGTGGCGATCGTCCGTTTTCTATCCATGGAAGACACACACCTCTGGGATCGTTCGCAAGGGCAGTGGTCCGAGGGGCAGCCAGCGGAAGGTCACTCCCCAAGGTAAATGAGGGCAAGCCAGCGGGTCAACGCGAAGCAGTGGCGGCAATATTGGCGGTCGCGCTGGCAGTGGTCGACGGGCTGGTGCGAGCCTGAGGCGTGGTCTGCGCCTTCGACGGCACCTGGGTTCTTGGCCCCTGGGCCAAGACCTTCTGCTGCGCCAGTTTCTTCTTGTTAAAATCCTTGACGATGCGCGTTATGTACTCCCGGGTCTCAGGATACGGCGGAACGCCTCCGTACTGCTCCACCCTCTGTGGACCGGCGTTGTAGGCGGCCAGCGCCTTTCTCAGATCGAAATTGTAACGCTCGAGGAGTGCGCGCAAGTAGCGAGTGCCACCATCGATGTTGGCCTGGGGATCGAAGCTGTTGGGCACGCCTAGCTTCGAGGCCGTCTGCGGCATTAACTGCATTAGCCCCTGAGCTCCCTTCGGCGAAACTGCCCTCGGATTGAAGTTGCTTTCCACACGAATCACGCTGTTGACCAAGTCAGGATCGAGCCGGTAACGGTCACTGGCGTTGTGGACCGCATTTTCCACCGAGACTGGATCGGTCACCCGCCTTGCCGGGGCTGGGGCGGAAACAGGTCCAACCAGTCTCGCCGGGGTGCGGGCGACGGCTGGTATGGGCGCAGGCGGCGCCGGTTCAGGATCGGAGGCAACGTTATGTTCGATATGGTCGATCTCGGCCGTGGGCACGTCTACGTAGCTGCTGGCATCGTCGCTGAGGTACAGGCGGGTGTCGGAGCCAAGCATGCTGCGGCGCTCATGACGTATGGAGAAACCGTTGCGCAGGATCGCGACGTCGGTTGCCGCGGCGGTCGACACAAGGAGCCCAAGCCCCAGAAATAAACCGAGTTTTCTCCCGACACTCATCCAGCTTTGGGATCTCGCGACTTCCAGAAAAGACTGCCGCGCCGCGCGACGCCGACGGCACAGTTGAGGGGGAGCGAAGGCCCTTACGCCTCAGTTCGGGGAGCTGTCAGCAGGGGTTCCAGAGCCGCTGCCACACCATTCCGGTCGTTCGGCAGGGTCACTCGCCAGCCCCGTCCGCGTAGCTCCTCGGACGCATTCCCCATAATAACCGGATGGCCGGCAAACGCAAGCATTTCTATGTCATTGTAATTGTCCCCAATGGCCATGACCTGCTCCCGGGGAACGCCCCGATGGCGGCACCAGCGTTCCAGAGCATGGCCCTTGGAACATCCTTGATTCAGCACGTCCACGATGGCCAAGTCCCGCTGAGGATACTCGGTGCGCAGCACCGTAACCCTATGGGAAATCGGGGAATTGCGCAGGGCCGACAAGGCTTCCTGCATCCGCGGGATCGAGCCGCAGAACATGGCTTGGACGGGGTCCTCGACCAGCGATTTTTCGAGTGGTAGGACAAACTCTATGTACTGCAGGTTCTTTTCCAGCCAGCGCCGGATGCTGAGTTCGAGTTCCTCCATGTGCTCAAGGACAAGGGCCCCCTTACCCCGCTTATCGAAGGTGAGCACGGTATTGCCGCGGAAGCCCAGCATAGCCTGACAGAGCTGGCGGCAGGTCGTGGAAGGTAGCAGATCGCGATAGAAGGTTTCGCCCTGCAACGAACGGGTCACGGCGCCGTTTGAGCTTATCAACCAGAGGTCAAAACCGAGCTGTTGCGCGATAGGCAGAGCAAAGTCGTGGCGGCGGCCGGTGACCAAAACGATTTCAATTCCCGCCTGACGGGTCTGGCGCAAGGCGCCCATGTCGGCGTGCGAAATCTGAAATTGCGGGTTAAGCAGGGTGCCATCTATGTCAAGGGCGAGCAAGCGGATGGAGGGCGTCACCACACGAAATTCTACCATTCGGGAGCCTGACCCTCCCTGCCCTCATCCCCAGAAGTGCTTGACCAGTCTTGCGCAGGGTGAACTCCGACGCGTGCTATAGTGCACGGCAAACGCATGGGATTCTTTGGCTTGTTCTTTCGTCCCTGGGGGCTTCTCCTTATGGTTTTGGCCGTCGTGCACTTCATCCGGCGGCGTCCGGATACCTACTGGATCTTTGTCATTCTTTTTCTGGGACCTCTGGGGGCGACGATTTACCTGCTGGCCGAGGCATTGCCGGACCTCGGGTGGCTGCGGCAGTCTTTCAAGGTGTTTCCCCGGAGGAAGCGGATTCACGAGCTGGAGGCTGCGATTGTCGACAATCCCTCTGCCGGAAACTATGAAGAGTTGGCTGACCTCTACATGGAGGACGGGAGCTTTGCCAAGGCCCGACAGTGCTACGACAAGGCCATTTCTTCCCGAACTGACTCTCCCGACCCCTTCTATCGGCGTGGGGTCTGCGAAATCGAACTGGGAGACTTCGAGGCCGCCCTGCCTGACCTGGAGCGCGTCGTGGGCGGCGACCCCGGTTACGATTTTCATCGGGCGGCGGGCCTGCTGGGACATGCCTATGCTCATACCGGGCAGCCTGAGAAGGCCGAGGAGTTATTTCAACAAGCGACCGTCATCTCCACTCTTTCTGAAACCTATTACAACTACGCGCAGTTCCTTGCCTCACAGGGCCGAACGGTGGAGGCCCGGGAGTGGGCCCAGAAGATTATGGCCAAGAAGGCGACCATGCCCGGTTACCTCCGGCGCCGGGAACGTGCCTGGTTTCGCAGGGCTGCCTTGCTGTTGGCGCGCCTCGGCGCCACGCCTTCCTGACATCGGGTGATAGACTTTTCTTGATCGTCATGACCCGCATCACCCACCTCGAATGCAGCCGGTGTGGTGAGCGATTGTCAGCGGAGAGTCCCCAAACAGTCTGTCCCAAAGATGCTGGGGCGTTGTTCGCTCGGTACGATCTGGCTGAAATCAAGAAGTCGTTCCCGCCAGCGCGGTTGGCGGGACGGGCACCCACCATGTGGCGATACGCAGAGGTCTTGCCTGAGGCCGAACCGGTCACGCTGGGCGAGGGCTTCACTCCCATGCTGGCCAGCCGTGAGTTCCCCAACGTCTACATTAAGGATGAAGGGCTGAATCCCACGGGGTCGTTCAAAGCCCGGGGCATGGCGGTGGCGGTAACCATGGCCCGCTATCATGGGCTCCGAAAACTGGCCGTCCCCTCGGCGGGTAACGCTGGAGGGGCGCTGGCGGCCTATGCCGCAGCAGCCGGACTTGAGGCTCACATCTTCATGCCCAAGGATGTCGCGGCAGCCAACCGTATCGAGGGTGAGTACTACGGCGCCCATGTCACCCTGGTCGATGGGTTGATCGGTGACTGCGCTCGCATGGTGGCGCAGCTCCAGCAGAAGGAGGGTTGGTTCGACGTCTCCACGCTGAAAGAACCCTTCCGCCTGGAAGGCAAGAAGACCATGGGCTACGAGGTAGCGGAACAGCTGGGTTGGAAAATTCCCCAGGGCATCATCTATCCGACCGGCGGCGGGGTGGGACTGATTGGGATGTGGAAGGCTTTCGATGAGATGGAGCAGATGGGCTGGATCGGGCCAGAACGACCGCAGATGATCAGCGTACAATCAATGGGTTGTGCGCCAATTGTTAAAGCATGGGATGAAGGTAAGCAAGCCTCGGACAGCTGGCCCAATGCGGTCACCGTCGCGGCTGGTCTGCGCGTTCCCAAGGCTTATGGGGACTACATCATTCTTGATATTTTACGCAAGAGCGGAGGGCTCGCCTTGGCCGTCCCGGACGAAGAGATCATGGATGCACTGAAGCAGTGGGCGCGAAGCGAGGGCATTTTCGCTGCGCCCGAAGGCGCTGCCTCGCTGGCCGCGTACCGCAAATTGCTGGAAAGCTGCTTCTTCAGTTCCGATGATGTGGTGGTCTTGTTTAACACCGGCACGGGATTGAAATATCTGGACGCAATTGAGAACAGGAGCACGACGCGCCGGGAATTGCCACAGTCGCGCCAGATTGCCGGCATCATAGGGCCGTTTTGATGCCAGCTTTCAGCCTCAGGCGTCGGCACTCGGGGACCAGGTTTTTTCCAACTGCATCTGAATCTGCAGGGCGCTTCTTTCTATGACGGATCGTCTCTATTACTACGATTCCTCCTGCTGTGAGTTCGAGGGCGAGGTTGTGGACGTCGTTCCGGCGACTGAAATCAACCGCCGCCACGGAGTGGTTCTGGATCGCACCGCGTTTTATCCCACCAGCGGCGGGCAGGTTCATGACACAGGATTCCTGATAACGACCTCTGGCGACGCAACCCGCAAGCTCCGGGTAACGGAAGTGGCCGAATTGGAAGACGGCCGCGTGGTGCACTACATCGAAGCCGATCGGGCGCCTCAGAAGGGAACCAAGGTCTACGGTGAGATCGATCCCGAACGCCGTCGCGATCACATGCAGCAGCATTCCGGCCAACATGTGCTGTCGGCGGCTTTCGTCCGATTGTTCAATATGCCGACTCTGTCCTTCCATATGGGCAACGAATACTGCTCCATTGACCTGGCGACAGCGACGCTCTCCGCCCAGCAAGTGGAGCAGGCGGAGGCGTTGGCCAACCAGGTCGTGCAGGAGAACCGTCCGGTCGCGATCCGGTTCGTTTCGCCGGAGGACGCTTCCACCCAGGGCTTGCGCAAGGCACCGACGGTGACAAAAGACGAACTGCGCCTGGTCGACATCGAGGATTTTGATCTGACCCCGTGCGGCGGAACCCATGTCCGCGGGACCGGCCAGATTGGCGCCATTCTACTGCGCAAGATAGAAAAGGTTCGTCAGGGCTGGCGCGTAGAGTTTGTGTCCGGACAACGCGCAGTGCTGACGGCCCGCCGCGACTATTCAACCCTGACGGCGGCGGCCGGACTCCTGTCCACCAACATTTGGGAACTTCCGCAGCAGGTCCGCAAGTCGCTCGATGAGATCAAGGCTGCCCGCAAAACGGGGGAGCAGTTACTCGAGGAAGTGGCGGAGTTCGAAGCAGCCAGACTGTTGTCGGAAACGCCGGTCGCCAGCGGCCGCAAAGTAATCGTGCGTGTTTGGAAGGAGCGGGATCTGGGGTTCGTGAAGCTGCTGGCGCAAAAGCTGACCCGGCGCGAGAGCAGCGTCGTCGCCCTTCTGGCATCGACCCTCGGGCAGCCCTCCCTGGTGTTTACGCAATCTCCGGGGCAGCCCTTCGACATGGGTACGCTCCTGCAAACGACCGTTGCCTCTCTGGGGGGGCGGGGAGGGGGGAACAAGGACCTTGCGCAAGGGGGAGTGCCCCATGGGGCCGGCTTGGAGGAGGCGCTCTTCCAGGTGGCATCCGCCATTCCTCACTAGGTTGGTTACGAGCTGGCCAAGCGGCCGCCCTCTCGTTTCCTAAGCGGATGAAGATTCGTTCGGTAAGAGCCTCGCCCGTCTCGTCGGGCGGGGATGCCGGCACTGCTGCGACCAGGGTCAATGGTCGCAGTAACCAGCACCCAGCAGACTGCGAACGCCGAATTCCGTTCGCTACTTCATGCTAAATTGCCCTCAGCAGCATGGTCGAACAAAGACTCATCCTCGTCAGCCTCCTGATCAAGCTGGGCGTGGCCGCGGCTGCCGCGAGCGCGTTGGTACGTTCGTTGGAATTCAAGAAACTACTATTCCGTGAGGAACGGAGCAAGAGACAGAAGATCTATCTGGCGCTGTGGTTCGGGATTCCCATCGCCCTCGGAGTCTGGATCCGCTTCGGCGTCAAGAGCTTCTTTGCCGGAGACCTGTCATTCGAGACTACCATTCTGCTGGGCGTGATCGGCGGGCGTCTGTGCGGCGTGGCCGGCGGTGTGCTGATGGCCTTGCCCGCGCTAGTACACGGCGAGTGGGCGACGCTGCCTTTCGGTGTGCTGTGCGGCCTGGCTGCGGGGCAATTGCGCAGTCTCGCGCCGGATAAGGACGATATCTGGTCATTTTCGCCATTCATCGACCTGAGCATCTATCGCTGGATCCGGCGCAACCTGCCACGACCGCGGCTGTTCGATTGGCAAATTATGTTCTTCGTTACGATCGTGGCCTTGCGTTACATGCAAGTAGAATTGGCGCGGGCCTTCCCAGGATCCACCTTTACGCTGGAGAGTTTGAACTGGGCGAACTTGGGTCCATGGGCGAGGGTTGCCATCTATGCGACTTCGGTGATGGTGGTCGGGACGGAACTCAAAATCTTTAACGGTGTCCGTATCCAGATCAAGCTGGAAGAGCAGGAGCGCCTCCTGCTGCACGCCCGCATGGAAGCCCTGCAAAACCAGATTAATCCCCACTTCCTCTTCAATACTCTGAATTCCGTTTCCTCCCTGGTGCGCTTCGATCCGGACACGGCGCGAGAACTCATCATCAAGCTGGCGACCATCCTGCGTCGCCTGCTCCACAGCACCGATTCATTTGTTGCGCTGCGCGAGGAAATGGATTTCATCGACAACTACCTGGACATCGAAGTGGTGCGCTTCGGCCGGGACAAGTTGCGGGTGATCAAGGAACTCGATCCAGCTTCTCTCGATGTCATGGTGCCCAGCATGCTGCTTCAACCCCTGGTGGAGAATTCCATCAAACATGGCCTTGCGTCCAAGGTAGAGGGCGGCAGTATCACGCTGCGCAGCCGCCTCAGCCGCCGCCATGTGATCGTCGAGGTAGAGGACGACGGGGTAGGGATGGGAGCCGCTCAGTTGATGGAAAAGCCGGATGGGCTGGGAGGCACCGGCATCGGGATAGCCAACGTCGCGGAACGCTTGAAAGTGCTGTATGGGGAGGCCGCGCGCATGACCATTGACAGCCACGGGGGGAAGGGCACTCTCGTGCGCTTGCGCCTGCCGATGCTGCAGGAGGAGACGACGAGCCCGGTCGTCACCGTGAGCCAGCCAGTGTCCGGCGGTAAAACTCCTCGTATTGGGGAATGATCTTGCTGGAGCAGAAGCGCGATTGCGCCGCCGCCCGCGCCTGCTTGCCCATGTGCCGCAAGCGGCCCTCATCCTCGAGCAGATCGATAGCGTACTGGGCCATGGTATCCAGTTCGCCCACTCCCGCCATGTAGCCGGTTTGGCCGTGCTCGACGACTTCCGGAATCCCGCCTGCCCGAGTCGCGATTGGTACCACTTCGCAGGCCATCGCTTCCAGAGCGGCCAGACCGAACGATTCTAGTTCGCTCGGGAGCAGCATCACATCTGAGATAGCCAGCTTTTCCTGCACGCGATCCTGCTTACCCAGAAAGAGCACATGATCGTGAATGCCCTTCTGCACGGCCAGCCATTCCGCCTGCGAGCGATCCGGGCCATCCCCGATCAGCAGCAGCTTGGAGGGAATCTTCTTGCGTATCCGGTCGAAGATCTCCACCACATCCGTAACCCGCTTCACAGGACGAAAATTGGACAGGTGCACCAGGATGTGCTCGTCGGGCGATGCATATTCTCCCCGCCGCTGCGCAGACTCAGCATCCCGGGCGTACACATTGCAGTTCACGAAATTGTAGATCACCTCGATGTGGTTTCTGACGTCAAAGACCTTCAGAGTCCTCTCTCGGAGGTATTGCGAAATCGCGGTGACGCCATCGCTCTGCTCGATGGAATAGCGGGTGATGGGCAAATAGGAACGGTCAAGCCCGACCAGCGTGATATCCGTCCCGTGCAGCGTGGTGACGAAGGGCAGCTTGCGACCGCGGGGCAGAGCAGCCAGCATCTGGCGCGCGAGCATGGCGCTGACGGAGTGGGGAATGGCATAGTGGACGTGCAGCAGGTCAAGGTCATACAGCTCTGCGACTTCCGCCATTCTGGTGGCAAGGGCCAGATCGTACGGCGGGTAGTCAAACAGCGGGTACCGTGAAACCTCCACTTCGTGATAGTGGATATGCGGCTGAGGTCCGGTCAGGCGGATCGGCTGGGCATAGGAAATGAAGTGGACGTCGTGTCCGCGCTGGGACAGCTCCAGCCCTAGTTCGGTCGCGACGACGCCGCTGCCCCCGTACGTCGGGTAACAGGTGATCCCGATCTTCATGTCTTCCCCTATTCGCGCAGCATTATTGATGGCCAGCCCGCCGACGGGATTCAGATTTTACCCACGGCACCTGCGGTGCGCCAATCTTGGTTAAGGGGAAGCCTACTTGGGCTTGGGTCGTTCAAATACCGTGGCGATGGTCGGATTAGTCCTGTCCAGATGGGCCTGGAGCCGCCGCTGCAGGTCAGGCGTCAACCCGGTGAACTCGACCCCCATACCGACTCCGGGATCGCTGGTGCGCACCACCGCCGAGGTCGTGGTTTTCTCCGTATCCATCCAGAAGTCCACTTTGAGAGTTGTCCCCACGGCCAGGGGGAGGATCGTCTCTACATAGCAACCGCTGCCGCTGATGTCCGTCGCATTGACGCGCATCGGTGTCTTCACGCGTTCGTCTCGCACTTCCAGTGGAAACGAGATGCGATGGCGAACGAAGCGGCGACGGTTGTGCGGTTCTGCGGCGGGGGCCAGAAGTCCGGGCGGCAATTCCGCTTTCCACGGGCAATCCTGGTCCGCAACAATCTCGATCCCAGCCTGTATTTTGTGAATCGGATCGGCATCCATGACCCAGATGACCTTGGCGCGGGACTTCTTCTCTCCGTATTGCACGCCAATCACATCGCCGACGCTGAGCCCGTGCTCGAGTCCCGATAGGAGCGCGCCGGAAATGCTGATGTTTCTCGCCCGTACGGACTGTGAAAAGGGCTGCCCGCTGGCCGCCATTCCCCAGATCCGTACCGTTAAGTCAGTAGAGACGCGGGGATCGGGACGTTGTTGCGCCATAGACTGCCTCAGTCTTCGAGCCGCCCCAGGCTATGATACAGGCAAAGCTCGGTTGCATTCCCCTGGTTAGGTCCCTGACGCGGCCGTCATAGGTCGCGGTAAGAAATCAGATCTACATTATGCCTGACCAGCAATTCTCGGGCCTGTGGCGAGTTCAGCAGTGCCAATTCGCGGGCGCGCGACTGGAGCAACCTTGTCCCGGATGCACGTAGTTCCTCATCATCATACCCGGGATGGCATACTAACTCCCAGGTTCCCGCCGGCATGTGTTCGACGATCCTACGAAACGATGGAGCATCCAGAGAACCGGTGACGACAATCCCCACGGTGCCGTCGGTGCTGAGGAGTCCGGCTCTGGCTACCTGTTCGCGAAAGGATGCTCGCAGAATGCGGAGGGAACGGACTGCGACGTAGCGCTTCCATAAGGCCGGGCGGGCGTTGGCGCGTACGGTTGCGAGCGACCAGTCCGGTTCGAAGGGATTGCGAATCGCGCCGACGCCGCACGCCCTGGCCGCCCATACGACTCCCGTGAGCACCGCGGGCAAGATGTGGGCGTGCTTGTGAGCGTCGAGGTGCGAGATATCAAGCTGTTGTGATTGCAGCCAACGAATTTGTGCGCTCGCCTCCGCTTCCACCTGCTCTGCATCCAGCCTGGCAGTGAGCGCGGAAATTCCCAGTCTGGGGAGACCCCGGTGGAAGCGCCCAGTCCCGGCCCGAACCAGGCTGGTCAAACGTGCAGGGTCGCTGATCGGCCTGCCGTCGACCAGCACCAGGTGGCACCCAACGTCCAGGCAAAGATGACAATGCGCGAGCCGCACTGCCTCATCGGAAGCTCGGGCATTGGCCATGAGCGTCGCAGATGTGACCACTCCATGGTCATGGGCGTCAACGATGGCCCGGTTCACCCCCGAAGTAAGGCCGAAGTCATCAGCGTTGATGATGAGCCTGCGCACCTCGAGAGTCTAGCAGGCGTGTTCCCGGATAGGTCTGATTGTTTGACGGGAATTTCGGCGGTCGTGTGCACTCAGTTCTGGCGCGATTCGCATGGATACTCGTGGCTGTGGTCCGGGCATCGGCACACAGCAAAACGTGCGAGGAGCGGTTCGCTCCGCTCGTCAAAACGCCTGCCAAGCAACCCCTTTGCCCTCATGTTCGGAGTTCTTGCCTACACTCGCAAAGTACCGCTTGCGTCTTAATTGCCCCTGCTTCCCTTGCGCTGGCCATGCATTGGATTTCAGGGGGTTTCCCGTCGCCCGGGTCCGTGGGGTCTCCCTACAGCACAGCCGGGAGGTTATCACCATGGGACTCCCTAGCAAGATCAGGCGAACCGGATGGCAGAGCTGCTAGCATAAGGTTAACAAGCATCTGGTGTGACGGGAGAACTCGTCATGAAAGCCTACCGGCATGAACTGGCTCACGCCTACGACCAGTGGCGGACTAGGTCTTGTTCGGTCTCCCTGTTCCGTTCTCTGGTCATCGCAACCGTGGTTGGTGTCCTGGTTGCCTCTGTAGGCATAGCGCTGTTTGCTTTGTCCCGATATCTCCAAACTCCGTGGCCCGTAGCGGCCGCGGTTGGCGGCGTCGGGCAGGTAGTCATAGTCAGCCTCCTCTTGGCGATCGTCCTCGAACAACGTCGCAAACGATTGGTCCGTCACGGACAAGAACTGGCCTTCTTGAACCATCACATTTGGAATGCAATTACCCAAATGAACCTGGCTTCGTCTTTCACCGATCCAGACAAGCAGCAACGCATCAGGTGCGAGGCGGTGGAACGTATCTCGGGAGCACTTCGCCGCGTCGCGGATAGTGCAGACCTCGACGGGCTATCGCTTGACGTTGATCTCGCGGGAATGGAATTGATTCGACAGATGGCAGAGAAAGAAAAGGTGGACCAGCAGAGGACGGCTTAGCCAAGAGAAGACAATCTGCACGGCTGCGTCTGAGTGTTCAAGGGTGGAGCGAAGCGGCTATTCTTTGCGTCGCAGGTCTCCGTACGAATGTACTTCAGCGGCCTGTTAGCGCTTGCCAGAGGGCAAAGACCAAGCTGACGACAATCACTAGGCCGCTCGCTAAGAGCACGATCCCACTCAGCAGGTCAGGATTCACCGGATGCGTGCGGTGTTGGTCTCGCATTTTCCTACCCCTACGCAAGTGTAGTTCCAGCCGCGTAGAATTCTCTGTGACGTACAGCACTGTGGTCCGGCCACGACGATTTGTATTGTGTGGGCCCACTCCGGACGTCTTGCGTGGTGCCAGGCAGCTAGATGGTTCCTGCTTTGGCCGCTTGTTTTGTCTTTCGCTTTCCCTTTCGTAGGAGGTTTTTCCGCGCACAGGCTGGCCACTGCTGGCCCAGGCGGCTTGCCAACGACCGCTCACCGTGGTTCCATCGCCCAATTTTCTTCAAGAGGAGAGAAGGTTATGGCCCAAGTCAATTTACCCAGAATCGGGTACGCTGTGTGCCTTATCGGGCTCGCATTGCTCAGCACGATGGTTGCCGCCCAGAACATAAGAAAATTTGAGGGTCTTAGCAAAGCTCGCAACGGCGACACCATGATTCTGCAGACTTCGGATTCGCGGGAGCTTGTCGTGGTGCTGACGGACGACACTCAGGTCGGTCAGGAGCAGGGCCTATTCAAGGCGCGGAGGAAAGAAATGTCCATGGCCGCGCTTATCCCGTGAGAATGTCGCAAGCGCGACCGATGCCGTTGCAGCGGCGGCCCCATGACTGACTGCGGTGGGTGCATGAGGGGCTGCCCATTGGTCGGAAGAGGGCAGCGGAAGAGGCGATGCCGAGCTAATGTCTCCTCGTAACAAGATTGTTCTTTCTTGAAATCAGGCTCCTCCTGACTCGTCACAGCATTTCATCGCCGCTCTGGGTAGACTCTGCTCGGGGAGTACACAATGTTGTCATATCTTTGGTCCAACGATGATGGCCAGGACATTGCAGAATACGCGGTGATGCTGGCCGTCATTCTCGTTCTCGTGGTAGGCACAATTCGGCTTGTTGGGTCGAACGCCAACAACGCGTTTTCCCAGGCAGCGAGTTCGATACAGTGAGGTAAACGACTCTCGCCTGGGGTCGCTGAGCCCCGACGAGACTGAATGTCACGCTTGAACGTCATCTCCTCATGTTCCCTCGACGCGGGGCTGCAGAGTGCTTTGCCAGAGCGTAAGGGAAGAACTTCTCCGGGCCGACGGGAATGCTCAAGCTTCCAATAGCGCCGGGCGTAGGGGCGATGGAGATGCCAGACTGAAGCGGCCAGTCGCAACTTGCTCACGGCTGCTCCAGCAATGTCGCCAGCCAGGCGTAATTGCTTCGGAGCAACGACCCTGAGGCCTCAAGAAGCTAGAGTTCTATACTGGGTGCGATTCAACTGAGGAACAATCCCTCATCGTTCAAGCAACGCCCTTTGAGTCGCACTCCTAGTGTCGGGCACGTTATTTTCGCGGTCCATGTGCTCGGTGCGCCCGCCGCCTAATCCTGTATGTTGTATGGGGCTGGAATCGCCTTGTCGATAATCGCAGGGGTGCAGCGGTAACCGTTCTGCGTCGCTTTCCCCAAATGCGGCGCGAAAAGCGGAGGACCCTCGGTGGCGCGGACCGGAAGAGCTACCGCGCCTACCAGAGGTGCATTAATTTTGGCCAAACGTCCAGCTATTACGCCCACCACTACGCAGCTTTCTTCGCGTGGCGTCCTTTCACCCGAGAAGCAGCGTTCGAAGTCGTTTTCGCAGCTTTTGCCGCTGTCTTCTTGGTAGCCTTAGCCGCCTTGTGCGCCAACTTCTTGGTGATATCGACCGCTTCCACTGTCTTTTCTTTCGTCGTGTCTACCGCTTTCTCGGCGACACCCTTGGTTGCGTCAACCACCTTTTCCAAAGCCTCCTTGGCGGCTTCGGCGGCCTTTGCTGTGGCATCCTTAACGTTCGTCACAAGTTACCTCCGACGATATTTCAATAGTTGTTTATTCGTTCACCGTCTTCAGAATTACGGAATGCGGACACATCTTAACGCTGCTAAATTCCTCTCGATTCCATCCGCAAAGCCAAATCGTCTCAGTTGGTCTTCCAGAATGCGTAAAGGTGCCTTATCAACAGCTTGTTCTTCTTCGGTGTTGCTACGAGTCGTAAACAGTTTTGGCGCTCGGCGAACAAGTTCCTTCTCCTTGGGCGATGCGCTCAGGTTTTTGCTTATCCTTCTCTAATGGCGTTGCTGCGTACAATGCACGCCAATTGCTGAGTCGCTGTGGACGGGGCGCCTCCGCCTTGTCATTGCAGACGGAGGCCACGTATGCCGGATGCGCGATCAAGCTGCTCTTTTCAGCATGTCCACCGCTCGACCGATCTTCTGTTGGGTTCTCGCGAGCGTCTCGCGAATGTCTTGTTCCGAAGTGGTCCAGAACTTGGCAAAGGTGTCGGTTACGCTATTTCGCGTAGCATCCAGATTCTCTCGCACCATTCGGAGCCTCGCGCGAGATATTCTTGGGCCGGGACTAACTTGAACGTGGGTACGCAATTGCCTCGGGCGGGTGCGCTTTGCCGCCATTGCTTTGGTGCCTCGACTTGCCATGTTCACCTCCTTTTTGTTTCTTATGCAACCGAACTTGATGCTCCCCTGCATGAGGCAGAACAATTTTCATTATCCTGCCGTTGGCTTGTTGGGTGCAGAAGGATAATGGAGGCCAAACCAAGGATACTTCCCACATTGGAACACCTTGCTAGCGGTCGTCCTGCCTCACTTCTGATGGCGAGCACGCGCAGTCCTTTCTGAAAGTCCTGCCGCACGCCACAGAACTGTGTGGTGGGAAATCATCAACTTTTTGATCGCATACTGGAATTGTCAGCCTTCGGGGTATGCGCAGGCCGTACGCACCTCGCGCGGCTGCGTCAAGGCTGGCAGTTAGCATCCTTCCAGTTGTTCTTATGTTGAAAGAAGGATGGGCACAGCTAATACGATCTGTATGGCAAAACGTGTGGGGAAGGCCAATGCGTATATATTCGGCCACGGTCTTCCAGCTGGGGCCTGCCATGCGAAGTGGACATTAGCGTACGCGATCACGGCGCAACTAGAACGGTTCTATAAAATGCTGCCGCTGGGGTCGCCTTCCGCACGTTCTCGGCGTGCGCGGGGCTGAGCCGTGGGTAAAAATCCCTTGCGCGTCGAAGATCGCCGCTTACAGAGTGTGCCAGACGTTGGGGTGTACCAACGCCGGCGCCAGGTGGCACCGGGCGCGAGACAAGATTAGTATCATGGGCGTTAGTGATTCATGCGCCCGTCACGTGGCGAGTGCAGAGGCAACGAGCGCGGACCGGCACTGACAAAACCAACCGTTTTGTGTAGCGTTGTGAAAGAAGTGACTCCACCCGAGTACAAGCGAGACGCGCGAAAGCGGGTGGTGCTTGTCGGTACCTCGCTCCGATCCAGGGACAGCGAGCAATTGAGGGAGAACTGCCATGAAGAAGAGTTACTGGAGATGGAGACTTCTGGCGAAAGTCACACGAAACTGCACTGCCGTTCTGTGCTCTGCGTTGCTTATGCCTGGAGAGGCTTTGCCCGCGCAGTCGCAGCAACCAACGGGCTCTGCTCAACAACAAGCGACGAAAATACCCTCTGACCAACTGGATTCTCTCGTCGCGCCCATTGCTCTTTATCCCGACCCATTGTTGGCGCAAATTTTTGCGGCAGCAACTTACCCGCTCGAGATCGTCCAGCTCGAGCAGTGGTTGAAGGCGCACAAAGACCTCAAGGACAAAGCGCTCGCCGATGCTGTGGCGAAAGAGTCCTGGGATCCGAGCGTTCAGGCTTTGGCCGCTCTGCCCGATGTCGTCAGCAGATTGGCGAACGACATCAAATGGACCACCGATCTGGGCAACGCCTTCCTCGCGCAGCAAAGCGATGTTATGGATGCTGTCCAGCGCATGCGCAAGAAAGCCCAGGATAAGGGCAATCTAAAGACGAACGAACAACAGAAAGTTGAAACCAAAGTCATCGAGAACAAGAGCGTGATCGTGATCGAGCAAGCCAATCCGCAAGTTGTGTATGTGCCCTCGTATAACCCCGTCGTGGTGTACGGACCGCCGGTCTATCCGTACCCTCCGCTCTACTATCCGTCCTGGGGATACTACGCCGCCGGAGTGGCGATCTCGTTCGGCGTTGGCGTCATGATGGGTGCGTTCTGGAGCGGCGGTTGGGGCTGGGGCTGCGGATGGGGCCATAACGACATCGACATCAACGTCAACAACAATTTCAATCGCAACTCGAACATCAATCGCGGCAACCGGCCCTCAAATCCAATAGCGGGCGGCGGGAATCGCGGCAACCTTGGCGGCGTCGGCGGGGTAGGCGGAGTTGGTGGTGCTGGCGGGGTGGGCGGAGTTGGTGGTGCTGGCGGGG